>JBCCHB010000053.1:0-94253 GCA_039028975.1 Chloroflexota bacterium | reverse complement strand
GATGATTACCTCAGCCGTGTCACTCCCTCCACGACCATCAGATATCTGGTAGGTGAAGCTGTCGTCGCCTACAAAGTTGGTATCGGGCGTGTAGCGGAAGGTGCCATCGGGATTGATCACCAAAGTGCCGTGGCTAGGTGCGGAGACGGGTGTAGTGCTGATGGTCAATGAGTCCCCGTCGGGATCGCTATCGTTGGCTAGTAGGTTGCTGCCCTGGAGCACTTGCGTGTTGGCTGTACTGGCTAAATCATCATTGGCAACAGGTCGTCTATTGGGAATGGGCATGGCACCGAGGCGCCCTAACCCCATAAGAGTGGGCTTTGTCCAAGCGTAGTCTGTCCAGGCATTCCAGGCGATCTTATGGTCCCGGTTCCCTCCCTGATCATCATCGTGAATGTGGACATCGAAACCAAACTCAACACCTTCTGCGTACGCAATTCCCGCTTGATTGAGGGGAATCGAAATCTCAGTTCGGTAGCCATTACCAGTCAGAACAGATAGGTGCTCTATTCCTAATGGTACTGGAGCCGATTCCGCGCCAGCGTGGGGGGTAGAATCGTTCCAGCGAAACCAAATCTGTCGGTCATCAACCCCATCGTAGGCGTCCCCTCGGCTTTTGTTACCATCTAGATAAATGTCAACTACGTCGTCGTGGAATATGGTGGTAGAGTCATTGTTTAAGCTATCATCGATGACCTCCACCAAGAGATAGAGGTTTATACTATCATGCAAGGCCCGGAAGGAGCCTGCCAAATCTGGTGCAGCTACAGATTCGGTGCCCACGACGAGCTTCTGGATCGGGTAGGTTGCTGCCGATAGCCATGTGCTGTCGATTGTGCCATCAATGGTTGGTGTATCTAAAGTACCAGAAATTTCAGCGATTAAGGGCGGCTCAGGTGGAGGACCCAAGCGACCGATACCCATAAGACTTGGATTCTGCCAAACGTCATCCTCCGTACCGTTCCAAGCAAGTTTGTTGTCTTTATCGCCCCCATCATCGTCATCCAGAGCATGAACATCAAGTCCAAATTGATAGCCCGGCATGGGTTTGATCCGAATTTGGCTAAATGGAAAGGCAACTTCTACTCGATAACCAGTGCTGGTATCCACGATAGCACTCTCTAATCCATTCGGCAAAGGTGGAGAGAGCGAGCTGGCATGTGGCTCTGAATCATCCCAGCGAAAAAGGGTCACCCGGTCATCCAAATTATCATACGCTAGTCCGCGGCTAAAGTTTCCATCCAAATATATTTCGACGGTATCATCAAAATTCGGATTCTCCTCTGAGTCATTGATCTTCACGTCATCTACCACCTCAATTAGGAAGTATAGCTTGTTTGCATCATACAGGCTGCGAAACGAGGCTGATAGATTAGAAGAAGCGAGGGGCGAGTCTCCCAGGAGTTGATTCGTTAGGTCATACCGATTGGCAGATTGCCATATCTCATCGATTGCACCGTCAATGGTCGGTGAGGTAAGCGTACTAACGATTTCTGCTACATTTCCAGAGGATTGCATGGGTATAGCCAGCGGCGCATTTGCTTTGGCAAGTCGGTAGCCAGGTGCAACCTGTATACTAATGAGTATCACCAGTAGAACATGGTACGGTTTCCAGTGCGCCATCGTAATATCTCCTTGCTATTGCAGTCGTTTTGAAAACCCGAGTTGATATCGCCCGCCGCAATAAGAGCGGATTTCGGCTTTCAAGCGCGGCTCAGTGTCTACTGCAGTTGGTCATCTATAGATGGCCAGAAAAGTTCTGTCCCCTCTCCTCGGACTTCCCCAGAGTAGATTGCTTTAGAGTCGGAACAAGACTTTTCTGGCAAAGCATATGACAGAGATGAGTATAAATGGGTTTGTAGGTATGCAAAACCCCGTGGCAAAACACCCGAACTATCCTCGTGGGGTGTTGGTTGGTCGTGGACCGCCACCGCCATTGCCACCACTGCGTTCGTAGCGAAATAGCTGGCTCCCCCCCAAATGGGAAATACGACGATAAGGGTTCAATTCAACCAGGAGTACTCCCCATTGATAATCCCGTCCTGAAGCAAATTGGGGGATGGCATCTGATGCGGCGTCCAAATTGACGGAGACGGTGGTTTCGGTTTTGGCCCCTACCGGTCCAAAACTGTGAGCCATGACGTCTTGTCCTGGCTCCCAAAATACAAGCTCATAGTACTGATTCCCTTGCAGCGTAATGTTGGACTGCCAGCTAAATACGACCCGTTCCCGCAATATAGGATCGAATGGCCCCAGCAAAGTTACTGAGGCATTGGGGGGCACAGTCGGTGGCAAAGGTGTTACTGTCTCGAGAGGGACAGTGGGCACAGCCGTAGGGGGAATGGTTGCCGTGGTCGTCTGCGTTGCCGTTGCAGTAGATGTGGCAGTAGATGTGGCTGTGGGAACAGTTGGTGTTTGGGTAGCTGTCGGCACAGGAGTAGCTGTCCTCGTGTGCGTACTTGTCGGGATCCTGGTCGGGAATCTTGTAAATGTACTTGTTGGTGTGCTTGTGTTGGTTGCTATGGACGTATTCGTCGGTGTTGCCGTGGGTGGTGTCTGTTGGGCAATCGCTGTTAGTGTTGCTGCAACGGCTGTCTTCACTAGCGTATAGGCCTCGACCGTTTCGGCAACGGCTGTTGCCATAGCAGCTTCAACAGTCTGCGTACGATTGGGTGTCGTGGTTGCTGTGCTGGTCGCTGTCCCTGTCCGAGTCGATGTGCTAGTCGGCTCCCAAGTGGATGTGTTGGTTACGGTGTTGGTCGCGGTGCTTGTGGCAGTGCTAGTTGCGGTGTCGGTCGCAGTGCTTGTGGCTGCGCTAGTGGCTGTGCTAGTTACTGTGTCGGTCGCGGTGCTTGTCGATGATGCTGTTGGTCTCTTTGTTGGCGACAAAGTAAAGGTTTCGGTCGCTCTGGGCGTATTTGTAGCAGAATTGGTTGGGCGTGCTGTGCGGGTAGATGTAGTGGCGATGATAGCCGTTGCACGACTGGTTGGCGTCGCCCCTCTACTTTGTGTTGGCGCAGCAGTTGCAGTTGGCTTGGGTGTAGCCTCTGGCATAGCTGTTGAATCGACTGCTGGAGGGACATTGGGCGGTTCGGATGGCCCCGCTTCTGAGCTTGCATTCCTTGCAATACGCGTTGGTTCCAATGTTGGTACTGGGTTTTCACGAACCCGGGCACCCGCTCGTGAAATGGCTCCGCGAAGTGAGGCATTTTCCGTAGAGGCTGGATCTCCAGATATGGGAAGCAGGCTTTCATCTGGATCCATAGTGCTCTCACGAGAATCACCGGATGATTGTGTCGGGCTTTGGGTTGGTGCTAGCCTTTGGGTTGGCGTTGAACGTTGAGGCTCTGTTGTCGTTATAGATGGAATCCCAGTCAGTTCAACCGTTGCGGTCTCTGTAAGAATGGCTGTCGGTAGCTCGGTGGGCGTAGATGTTGGTTTAGGTGTCGCAGTCTCGATCTCTGTGGACGTAGCCGTTGGCAGATCTGTAGACGTCGAAGTTGGCTTGGGTGTCGCAGTCTCGGTCTCTGTGGACGTAGCCGTTGGCAGATCTGTAGATGTCGAAGTTGGCTTGGGTGTCGCAGTTGCAGTATCTGTAGGAGTGGCCGTTGGCAAATCGGTGGACGTAGATGTTGGCTTGGGTGTCGCAGTTTCAGTTTTTGTGGGAGTGGCTGTTGGCAGATCTGTAGACGTAGACGTTGGTGTATGGGTGTCGGTTGCAGTATCTGTAGGAGTGGCCGTTGGTAGGTCGGTGGACGTAGATGTTGGCTTGGGTGTCGCAGTTTCGGTTTCTGTAGGAGTGGCCGTTGGTAGATCGGTCAGTGTCGATGTTAGGTTCTCTGTTTCACTTGCTGTTGGTGTTGTCGCTGCAGTACGAGCTGGCAATGGTGTTGTTGAGGGAATCGTTGTAGAAGGACGCGATGATGCCAGTGCCGTTGCGGTCTCGTCGGCTGCCATTTTCAACGTGGCTGCCACCACAGCGGGATCTATTGTTGGTGTATCTGACGGTGTAGCTGTGGGACTTGGAGGAACCCTAGTATTTGTTGATGTATGGGATGGCGCTTTTGTTGGCGTATCAGCCGCCGTATTGGTTGGCGCGCTTGTCTCTGTTTGGGTTGCTGCTGACGTATTTGTTGGCCGAGGCGTTACGGTAGAAACGGATGCCAACATTGTGGAGGTTGCAGGGGCGACTGTGCCAATGTCAGTTATGACGACTGTTTCTGGTAAACCAACGGCTACTGTCGGGGATATTTGTATCCCAACTGTTTGTGTTGGAATTGTTGGTGTAAGAGTGGTTGGCGTCGCGAGTGCAATCGATACGGGCGTGGCTGATGATTCCACCAAACGCACGCTCTCGAAAATGCGGAGAAATATTGGCGAATAAGCTGCTGTGTACGCATCATCTACAACTGTCCCGACGATATAGGGTACCTGGTCTGGGGCACCAAGCATGGTAGATAGCTGAATTGACACATCTGTGCCTTGCCAGCGCCCGCTATATCGATAAATTTCCAGTTGGGCCGGCTCGGTTTCGATCTTCCCTAGTGGTTGCAGATCACGGAGTGGTAAATTGGTCTGTTGTAAATAACGCTCAATTACCTGCTCTGGGTTACTACTCCTTAGGTTGTTACTTTCCGTATCAACTGCCGCGTCATTTTCTGCGCCAAGTTGACGAACGAATATGCGCGCCGAAATATCAGGCGACTCAAGGATAATGCCGTCCTCAGAATTATTCTCTATCCACTCATCCGGTGCATCTATGACAAATCGATTTTGGGGATCCTGGTACGTTCTCAGGAGTAGCGTCTGACCACCGGGGATAGATTCAGGTTCATTGCCCAATCCAACCCATCTGCTTAATGGTGTATCCAAAAAGAGCAGGCCAATAAAGAATAGAAGCAGTGCCGCCACAATGGTAATAAGCCACATCCAGGAAAAACCACTCTTTTGGGTGGTAACTTTTGCCTGTTGAAGTGGAGTGGCAGGCTGAGCCAATGTCGCAATCGTGCTGCTTCCTGGGACCCACGTCATCCCTTCTTCTAATGCTGCTGCAAAGTCACCTGCTGTCCGATAGCGAGCTGGCGGATCTTTTAATAGCACACGCTTGAGGGCATAGACGATACCTGGAGGTAAATCGGGTTTATGGTTCTCTGGCGGAATTGGATCCTCATAGACTATCTTGTGCATCACCACCAAGCTAGTATCCCCGCTATAGGGGAGCTTTTCAGTGAAAAGGGCATAGGCGATCACCCCGAGGCTATAAATGTCCGAACGTTGATCAATTTCCCGAGATCCCTTGGCCTGTTCCGGAGACATGAACGCCGGCGTTCCAACCGTATGCCCAGCTTGGGTGAGCATGGTCTGCTGCACATCCATGGTATGGCGAGCCACGCCGAAATCTGCAATCAAAACCCGATTGCCTGGGTCGAGCAGGTCGCCAGTGATCAGGATATTACTTGGCTTAATGTCCCGATGCAAAAAACCTTGAGTGTGTGCATAATCCAATCCAGACGCGAGCTGCTTAATCACACCAATGGTCTGTTCGTAGGAGAGAAGCGTCTGGCGTTCCTGCAGATAGGCAATCAAAGTCCCGCCAGCGATAAACTCCATGGCAATATAGTAGTAGCCATCGGCTTCTCCCGCCTCATAGATGGTGACAATGTTGGGATGATCTAATGCGGCTGGCTTTTGGCCTTCATCTAGAAAGCGGCGCAGATAAGCAGGATCGGTGGCTTGATGGGGAGGGAGAACTTTTAGGGCAACTTCCTGATTGACCCGGGTGTCGAACGCACGGTAGACTGTGGCCATGCCGCCACGTCCGACTATGCCACGAATCGTGTAGAAACCTATCTGTTCCGGAGTGTTCTGGTTGTCATCCACGTGAATCACAGGAGTCTTTGAGTATAGGTTGAGGATACAATAATATAGTACAGGACGCGCCTATTACGCTGAGAATTCTTGATTCTAGTTTATCATTCTTGGTGCTTGGTTGCAATGATAACAAGGGAAGGGGTACCTTTGGGTTTCGGGGCGAGAATGTTAGCCAGTCGAGTGCGTCGCACTGTTCAGAGAAAGATCCAAGCGCCCATCCGCAATTGAACAGTGCGACGCACTCTTGTACCCCCAAACTAAAACGCACCCAAGGGAAGAAAGTGAGGAGAGACGAAAGGAGTACTGGAAAGAGTGGGCCATTCTTTAAGAGTGACCCACCGGGGAAGGATCTTTACCTTGGCTCTGCCGTTAGCTCCCAAATAATCTCTCCTTCGAGCAGCCCCCAATCCTTGTATTCTTTGCTACGCATCAATCCATCAGCCCCGATGTATGTCACGTCTTTCAGGGTCTCGCCGCTTTCATTTTTGTGGAATGAGACGGTGATAATTTTATCATAGCTTGTCAAATCGTCAGGCAGCTCGACGCGTTGGGCACGTCCAGTCCAGCGAGAGATATCGCGCCCTTGATAACAGGCGCTGACGCCACCAAACATGATGAGGGTAACCAGCATCCCCATGACGAAAAAGTGCCAGCCTTTAAACGTTAATTGAATGGTTGTTTCTTTCTGTAAGTTCATGATTGTTTCCTTAATAAACTGAATCGTATGCTCCGAGTAGATGTTTGCTTATACTATTTCCTGATAGGATCCATTATATAGTACGAATTTGAATGTCCCAGGTTGCGAGAACCCATTACATTATATAGGGAAATCAACTTGATTGGAATATGCAACCTATAAAGCCGCTCCACGTATATGATATAGTATATATCAAGTACAATATTTGTTTGATTTGGGGGTTAAATCATGAATCGATTAAAGAGTAGGAAAGTTGTTACGTTCGCTTTTTTGGCCGTTTCTCTCTTGCTTCTCACTGGTTGTGGACCGATGATGCACCGGATGATGCACCATTTTGAGGAGATGCATAGAGGGCGAATGGGTGAGATGCGACGTTTTGGCGAACAGATGATGCCTTTCGGTCATGGCGGGATGCGCGGAGACGGTCATGGGGACGAGATGCGTGCAGTGAGCCAGGCATGGGAGAAGAGTGAGAATGGTGTTCTGTTCCAAGTGATGGCCAATGATGCTGAAGATACCGATACCATCACTGAAATTCAAGAGCGACTTGCTGAGCAGGTTGAGCAGATGACGAATATGGAAGAGATGGCCAAAGAGATGGCTGGTAAGATGGAAGAACGGATGTCCAGACGTGGTCATAGGGGGAACGGCTTTCGTGAGGATGGCTTTGGCGGTCGTGGCCTTTCCCGGCTAAGCGAGTTCATTGATCGGGTGGAGATTGAGTACAGCGACCTGGACGACGGTGGGCAGATCGCCATTACCTCTGACGATGCAGAAGTAGTGGAAATGCTTCATAGCTGGATTGACGGCGAAGGGCGCCGTGGGGAGTCGGGCCGGAGATCGTCTAGTTTGTAATGGGTTGAGTCACAAATAACTTGCGCGTTTCGCTCGGGCGTAGCTCCATCAAACAAGCAAGTTATTTCATTTTTGTTCATAGAGGCTTATGAACCAGGCGGGCGCATCTGAATAAATGTGCGACAGGTCATCTGATCAAGGGCCAAGTTTTGTTGCTGCGCATCGACAATGAGCCACTGGTCAGTTGTCCTAGCGGCCAAGTTTGCTGGCCTGTAATGCAAGATAAAACGAAGCTGGCGAAATGGTGCTGCTTCTGCTAACGACTGAATTTCCACACAGACATTGGTAGTTAAAGGAATCTGGGTTCCACCAGGGAGTCTGGGAGGGTGGGGAATTGCGGCTCGGGTTTGCAAGGTCTCAACCCGATCTTCTCCAGTCTCAAATTGCAAAACGGTCAAGTATGCATTGATCATCTCGCGTATTTGAGCTGTATCCTCGGGGGCGTTGGTTGATGCCTGAACCAGATTGGCATGGCCTGACGGATCCATCATATATGCCAATACAACCCCCTCAGGGTAAAATGGATGGGTGGGCATGGGATCGCAAAAGCGGATGCCTAAGGGTGTACTTACGTATGTAATCGCTGCTTTAGAGCCATCTCGTCCGTTATCTTTGGGGCTAAGTACCCTGGTATAGCGAACTTTGCGACAGAGTCGGCTGCGATCATTGAGGGGAAATGAGCCAACAACCGAACGCAATGGCGTCTCATTGGGCGTGCCACCTTCTCCCCAGTCAAAATCCTCAAATCCATTGGGGGCGTGAAGCTGAACTACGCCATATCCGTCAAAGGCATTTTTCCACCAAATCACCGTCAGATGGGTTGATCCCCCGTAGATGAGTAATTCATCTATGGTACCTTCAAGCACACCGTTTGCATTGGTGCGGATTGCACTGATTTGATCTGAACCCTCTCCACCTGTCTCATCACCTGTCCGCTGAATCGGTTGAACAATGATATCGCTATCCAAGGTCCCTGGAGGCGCAACATATTGATCCACGGGAGCGTAAGGATCTGCCGACGTATAAGTGGATATGCCGATTGCCACCTCCCAATAATTGGGTAAAATACGATAGGGTACGTAGAATCCGGTCGGCTGATTAGGGATCGGGATCAATTCTGCAGACGTATCTCCAGTTACAAAGGCGGAATCGAGCTGCAAGTCAAAGATCAGAGCGCCAATGGGTCCGCTACCGGCCACTTGATCATAGCTGTACAAGAGCAGAAATTCATTGTCATCATCGCCATCTAAATTGACGTTTCGCAATGCGCCAATGGAGGACCAATCGGTTGGCAATACGGTGTTGAGATCAAGCTGAAGTTGAGGGGCAGGACGGAAAAATCGATTACTCAGATTCGTACATCCAGTCAGAGGAAAGAGAGAACATAGCAATAACGCATATATCCATAGACGAGGCATCGAAGCAAACTGGTTGTCCATCTGCTTTACAAACGCCCAGTCATATAGAGAGTGCCCGGTTCAAAACCACGGGCCATATAATATTCCCGAGTACCAATAGCCGCAATCACACTAATCTGTTCAAAACCAGCTTCACGACTAATTTTTCGCGCAGCCTCGATCAGTTGCGTTCCCAATCCAGCATGTTGAGCCTGGCCGTTGCTCGTCAGTCCTAGTGAGAGGGCAGGTCCATAGACATGTACTTCGCGAATCATGGCGCTCTCGGCAATCTCATCGATAAACGCACGGCTACCCACGCCTGGGCGCAATGGCAAACTGAGACGTAGGAAACCAGCTATCAATCCCGGATGAGGACTCTTCTCATTTGTGACAAATTCCAGGAAATATTCTTGAGTCAGATCGGTCTCATAGGCATGAACCTGAAGCGTCAATTCTTCAGTGCTTACCTGGCGACGCTTTACCTCGCGGCATCGAATACAGCCGCACCGTTGCCCCTTTTTGAGCAACTCAGCATGAACCACCTCTCTTAAGTTACTGATACGGACGCCTGCTTCAATATGGTGAGCTGGAATGTCTCTAAAGAGGCGGTTGACCCGAGTGTATGGTGGAATGGTAGGCTTTACGTTCACCAGAAGTTCCACAAGCTCATCCTCAGTATATGGCTGATATTCACCATTCTCCCAGTGAGTATAGAGTTCTGTATCTTTGATGAGAGAGCAAGGGTAAATCTTCAGTTCATCAGGACGAATAGCTGGATCTTCGTAAAACCGGGCAAAATCTCGATGATCACTGTCAAGGGTTGCCCCAAACAGGTTGGGCATCCAGTGGAGTTGAAGCTTAAAGCCAGCCGTCCGCAAAAGACCCAATGCCTGTCGCACAGATTCTACGTTATGCCCCCGCTTATTCAAGTCCAGAATCTGATCATCCAAACTCTGTACGCCGATCTGTATCTTGGTAACGCCCAGTTGGCGCAGGTGAATGACCTCATCTGGTGTAATCCAGTCTGGACGAGTTTCGATGACGAGGCCTACATTGCGATGGCTAGATCTGCTGTTATGATGCTGGGTTGCAGATAACGACTCAACCGGTGTATAGTCTTGGCCATTCGCTCCATTCATGGCATCCAAGCAGCGACGCACAAACCATTCCCGGTAATCTTTGCTATAGGCGCTCCATGTGCCGCCTAAAATGAGAAGCTCCACTTTGCTGGCATCATGGCCAATACTTTCAAATGACCGAATACGTCCCAAAGTTTGACGGAACGGATCAAACCCATCCCGTTCCGCTCGCTGGCAGCCCGGTTCGTCATAGATATAACTTTTGGGCATCCGCCAATCATCTGGACAGAAGATACACTTTCCAGGGCATCCCGCAGGGGCAGTGAGCACAGTAACGGGGGCAACACCGCTCGCCGTACGCATAGGCTTCATGCGGATTCGGCGCATAATCTGTGGATCGGGGTCCATATCCCCTTCGGCCACAAGATGGCGATACCCAGCGATGAGTTGAGCCTTTGAATAGAGTCCTTTGCCATCTCTGGGAAAACGGACTAGAATTCGGTTGAGGCTATTCTGCCCATTCCACTCGCTATCAGGAACCTGAAGTATGGCCTGGAAGATTGCATAAACCTCAGCACTATAGGCCGCCGGGTCAAAGTCGCTACGCTTTTTCTTCCATGCCTCCGAGTGGGCAAGAACGTCATTTGGGATTTCCTCATGCGGGATAATTCGTTTCATAAGTATAGTATATCATAAGAGAAGAATAATGAAAGAAGCTGTGCGAAAAAGACTGCTAGAATTGAATCAGGTATTTTATGCCCAAATGGCCACAGAGTTTGACCAAAAACGACAAGGAACGCCCCCTGGATTAGATAGATTGCTCGAATTTCTGCCCCGATCCGAGTCTCAGGATCGAGTAAGTATCTTCGATGCAGGTTGCGGAAATGGTCGCTTTGCTCTTATACTGGACAAACTTGATATCCCTTTTCTTTACGTTGGAGTTGATGGTTCAGCTCAGTTATTGGCCCTAGCAGAGGAGAATACCCAGCGTCTTCAGAATGGACAGGCTCGCTTTATCCAGAAAGACTTTACAGATTCTGAATGGTCTAAGCAACTGGTTGATGAGTATGCTCGCTTTGATTTTGTGCTCTGCACCGCAGTCCTTCACCATCTACCGAGCTATCCTCTGCGGCAAAATCTGGTAAACCAGCTCTCTACCCTCACTCGCTCCAGATTGGCCCTGTCCTCCTGGCAGTTTCTGACCAGTGAGCGTTTTGTAAAGAAGTGCATTCCTTGGACAGAGATTGGGCTTTTGGACGAAGACGCAGAGCCTGGAGATGCTCTTCTACCCTGGCAACATGGTCAATACATGATACGATATGTTCATCAAGTTGATCAGGGTGAGTTTGGCCAACTGGCAAGCGATTCTGGGTGGGTTGTGGTCGATTCATTTCGCTCCGATGGGCGTGAAGGAAATTTGAGTCTGTACGTTCTGTTAGAACCCGATAGATAAAGATAAAGAAACTATGTCTGCTGATAATCGAACCAATACCTTAATTGAAGAGTTCCAGAAGCGTTTTCATTCGACACCAAGCCAAGTGGCCATAGCGCCTGGAAGGGTAAACTTGATTGGTGAACATACCGATTATAATGATGGCTTTGTCTTACCCATCGCGCTACAGCGAGACGTTCGTATTGTGATGGCCCCCCGCGAGGATCGAACCATCCGCCTGTTCTCTCTTGAATACGACTCAACCATCGAGTTTTCTTTGGATCAATTCAAGCCATCCGAAAACCTACACTGGGGCAACTATATAAAAGGGGTGGCTTGGTCTCTTCAGGAAGAGGGGCTTATCTTACAAGGGTTTGATGGGGTTATCAGTGGAAACGTTCCCCGAGGCAGCGGCTTAAGTAGTTCTGCCGCATTGGAGGTAGCCTGTGGGCAGGCACTTTTATCCGCTTCGGGATTGAGTCATTCGATAAATGGCCCACGACTGGCGCAGATAGCCCAGCGAGCCGAGAACAAGTACGTAGGTGTAAACTGTGGCATTATGGACCAATTTATCAGTGTACTAGGTGCAGTTGATCAAGCCCTACTTATCGATTGTCGCTCACTGGACTATCGCCTAGTCTCTATGCCAACAGATGTCTCAATTGTGATTGGTAATACCAAAGCCAGTCGTTCTCTGGCTGACAGTGCCTACAACGAACGACGGAGTCAGTGTGAAGAAGGGGTTGCAATCCTGCAGACGGTATTGCCTCATATACAAGCCCTACGAGATGTAAGTGCCGCAGAATTGGAAGAACATCAGTCTCTGCTGCCCTCCCCCGTTATCTATCAGCGCTGTCATCACGTGGTCACCGAAAATGAGCGGGTGCTCTATGCTGTTGATGCATTGGAAGAAGGCGATCTTAACCAAGTAGGCCAGCTCATGAACCAGAGCCATGCCAGTCTAAGAGACGACTATCAAGTAAGTAGCAATGCACTCGATATTATGGTTGAGCTAATGTCTAGCATTCCGGGATGTTATGGGGCTAGGTTAACTGGGGCTGGCTTTGGTGGCTGCGCTATTGCCCTGGTTAAACCCGGTACAGAACAAGCTGTGGCCGATGCCATCTACGACGGATACCCCAAAGTAACCCAAATTTGGCCGGAAGTTTATACAACTCAAGCCAGCTCTGGATCACGGGTTGAGGAACTATAGGGGCTCTATCCGTGACAGAACGACTTTATTATGCTGATTCGTATCAGTACTCCTTCGACGCAACTGTTCTTGAGATCACCTCAATTGGAGAGCGGCAGGCAATCCTGCTAGACAAAAGCTGTTTTTATCCTACTTCGGGAGGGCAGCCTCATGATTTGGGGGTTCTCACTTATAATGGCATCTCTATTCCAATTATAGATGTGGCAGGCAATTCAGGAGAAGCTGTTTCTCATTTCCATAACCAGTCGTTGGCAGATAGTGGTTTGGCGGTCGGTAGCCAGATAAAGGGCGAGATAGAGTGGTCACGCCGCTACGATCACATGCAGCAGCACTCGGCTCAACATCTTCTCTCTCATACATTTTTGACATGCTTTGGATATGAGACGATTTCGGTGCATTTTGGTGCTACAGAATCGACGATTGACTTAGAAAGCGCGGCTGCTCAAAAACAGAATCTGACAGCTGAGCAGTTGGCCGATGCAGAAGCCTACGCCAATGACGTGGTCTACCGCAATATTCCCATCCAAGCTTATTTTGTGGACGACGCTCAACTTGCGCAATTGCCTGTGCGCCGCCCGCCAAAGGTTAGTGGTATGATTCGCATTGTCGAGGTCGACAGACTTGACTACTCCGCCTGTGGTGGCACTCATTGCAAACAAAGTGGAGAATTGGGTCCTATAAAGATTGTTAAACAAGAGAAGCAGAAAGGCCATGTACGGCTTACTTTTTTGGCTGGAAAAAGGGCTTTGTTAGATTATCAGCGGAAGCATCGTATTGGTCACCAAATTGCAGGAATTCTGAGCAATGAGCTTGATCAGACCCCAGAACTCCTCACCTCTCTACTGGAGCAGAATAGAACATACAGCAAACGGATAGGTCAATTAAACCAGCAGCTTCTTAGCTTTCACGCAGCGGAGATTCAGCAACAAGCTGAACAGATGGGCGATTGGAAAGTTGTCTCCCAGATAGTAACCGATTATTCAGTAGAGGATGCCAAGCAATTGGCCAGTATGTTACAGAAATATGAGGGGACCATAGCCCTTTTGGCGCTCCCTTCGGGTGAGAAGTGTACACTCATTTTTGCAGGTAGCGAAGAGATATCACTTCACATGGGTAATCTACTAAAGGAGACGTTGGCTGAGTTTGGCGGTGGTGGCGGCGGTAGAGCCGATTTTGCCCAAGGTGGTGGCACATCTAGCACCAATGCTGCCCCAATGCTCAAATTTGCCTTGGCGCGGGTTCGCGCACAGGTATGCGGATAAGAAAAGACCTGCTCTACATGGAGCAGGTCTTTTCTTATGAGGTAAACAATGAGATGACAGACCGCTGATTTCGAGGGAATCAACCATGGCATGCAGACCCCACTGAATGGTCTTTGCACAGATTGTGAAATCGCTCCCGCTTAGCAGCAGGGGAATTGGTTAACAAAGCTAAAGTGATATAGTCCATACAAAAGGGCACCGATCAAAGCCATGCCCAACTGTTGGCTGAACTGTAACATCTGTGCCTGTGTCCATTGGATAATAGGCACACTCTGAATCACTTCTTCGCTTTGGGAATTGGCCCAGACCCACACGAAGACCATTATGCCTATTACGATGCCGTATACGACAGCAGCCGTTAGGATATTATCTGGTAAGATTGCCGCTGGGCTGGTCTGAAAGAAGAGACCATATATGCTGACAATCAGTAAAATGCTTACTAAGTGAGCCACCTGATCCAATAGAAATCCCCATACAGTATTTGAATTGGGCAGCGAAACTTTGGTCCAATCAATTAACCAGTGTATGGTGCCCAATACCAGCAACAAGGGCCACTGCTTTAGAGGCTCTTGAAGAAGTAGTGAAGCAACAATCACATGCATTGATGAATGTATAATCAGCCCGGCCTGACCATTTTGCTTCATACGGACAAGCGCATTCCACTGAAGTGGAAAATCAGCAACCAGATGACTTAGTAAGAGCGTTAAAAATAAGCTCACGATTTATTCTCCCTATTCATTCAGTCTTGATGCCACAAACCTTAGATCACGACGTATAAACAGCAAAGTGGTTACGACATACTTCGGATTTTTGTTATACAAACACGTGCTACTCTTCCTATCGTTCCTTACATGCGTCGAAACTGTGCGTGTGACACGTCGTAATGATAAAATAGTTCAACCATATGCATCCGTCATTTGCTACGGAACTATCTGATTCAATCAACGGGGCTGCTTATTGTGAGTTTGGTACAGTAGTCTTACTTTTAAGCAATCGGTGTAAATACAACGTGTATTTGCACAGCACATTTGCACAGTGCATATGAATGGTGTGAAAAGCGATGAGTTTGCGCACACCCACTTGGCGAGCGATTCTGGTAATCAATAAAGAATTGTCATGCATCCGGTAAATCCTGCGAAAGAGCGGATCATCTATTTTGTCAATCAGTGGCTAATCAGATCGGGCTTAACCATTGAGCAAGTTCTCGCCCGAATGCAGAGCAATGGATATGATATTTCTCGGAACACCTTTGAAAACCGTTTTACAACCCGAGTCCAGCAAAAGCCCAACATTCCTCCCGACTGTTTTCTGGCTTTAGTTCGTGCGTTCACAGAGCGGTTAACAGATGCTGAACGCTGTACGGCAAGTGAAGCGCTTGAGTTAGCCAATCTCACCCGGTTGCCGATTGATCAGTTTCAGGATATCCAGCAGCTTTTTCCTCCTGATGAGTTCCTCGAGGCCTTCGAACAGTTTGTTGCGCCCCTCTTTGGGAAAAATTTTCTTCTTCAATTTGGCTCTACTGGAAAAACAACTGAAGATCAAGTTACTGATTCTATAACCACTGCCTCCTATCATCCCACCGCGAATCACGGAAGAAATGGACCATCACCTGCCACGGTAGATATCGACTCACTCGCTACAGAAGAGTGGGAAGAATCACCAGATGTGACGAGCTTTTACGGTCGTCAGGCGGAAATGGAACGTCTGATTCGATGGATTCAAGAGGACTCTTGTCGGATTGTTGCACTATTTGGGATGGGCGGTATGGGAAAGACAACACTGGCCAAAAAGGTCGCAGAGGAGGTTCAGCCCCACTTTGATTTTTTATACTGGCGAACATTAAGAAATGCGCCGGCGCTTGTTGAAGTTGTTGATGAATGTCTCCATTTTTTGTCTAGTGAAGTGGAGATAGATAGTACGACGCCTCTAACAAAACGGATCTCGATTCTTTTGCGTCACCTACGACTATACCGCTGTCTCGTAATTTTTGATGGAGCAGAAGCCATCTTTGAAGAAGGAAATGAAGCGGGCGATTACCTAGCTGGATATGAAGCCTATCAGGATTTATTTAGGCGATTAGGCGATGCGAATCACAATAGCTGTCTCATTTTGACTAGCCGAGAGAAGCCGAGTGAGTTTGGCTTGCGAGAGGATGCTTCTTCGCCGGTCCGTTCACTTACCTTATCTGGCATGAGCATGGATGCCGCTCGACTCACCTTGCATGATAAGGGACTTTATGGGGATGATACTATCTGGGAACAGTTCATTTCGGGATATTCTGGGAACCCTTTGGCGCTGAAGCTCGCATCTGAACCAATCAGTGAGATCTATGGTGGTGACATCGGAGCTTTTCTCAATGGGAGTGTTCCCATCTTTACAGGTCTGCGTGAACTGTTGGATACCCAGTTTAGCCGATTGACACTACTTGAACGGTCTATTCTATATTGGCTAGCGATTGGACGGGAAGCCACAACACCGGATACACTTTTGGACGACCTGGCTGGTAGTACTAGAGAAGCTGAACTGTTGGAGGCCCTCCGTGGACTCAGACGGCGTTCGCTTATTGAACAGAATTCGGCTGGCCTGATTCTACAGCATGTGGTCATGGAGTATATGACTGAGCGTTTTGTGGCTTTGGTTGCAGATGAAATCGAGGCCGAATTCCCTATGTTGTTGGCCAGCTTCGCCTTGATGAAGGCTAGGGCTAAAGAGTACATTCGCAGAAGTCAGATACAACTTATCCTTCAACCTATCATTACCATACTCTATCGCAGAATGGGACCTCAGCAGTTGAATCAAGCGCTGCGGAGCATGTTGCATATGCTTCAGAGCCAGCAGATTGAGGCAAGTAAAGAAGAATTAGATGACGCAGGATCACCTACGTATGCAGCCGGCAATCTACTCAATTTGCTTATCCATTTGGGTACTCGGCTTGAGAATTTCAATCTTCACGGGATCGATCTCTCTGGACTCTCGATTCAACATGGTGACTTACGAGGCATCACTCTTCATGATGTCAATTTATCCGGCGCAGACTGTACAAACTCCGTCTTTACTCATACCTTCAGCAGCATCTCTACGGCTCAATTCAGCCCAGATGGGAATCTACTGGCGCTAGGTGAAGTAGGTGGTGCCGTAAGAATTTGGGACGTAGCCACCCGCCGCCAATTGAGTACCTTAATGGGTCATAACGATCTGGTTTGGGCTGTTGCCTTCCACCCTAGTGGAACCATTGTAGCCTCTTGTAGTGAAGATCAAACTATTCGCCTTTGGGACGTCTTTACCGGAGACTCTCTTGAGGTGTTACAAGGGCACACGGGTTGGGTGAAAGATGTTACCTTCAACCACGACGGTTCCCTATTGGCAAGTTGCGGCAATGATGGCACCGTACGCATTTGGGATACAGAGACGTCTGAGTGCATCTCAACCTTTTTGGCCCATGAACACTGGGTTTGGTCTATTGATTTTCATCTCGATGATCGCTTCATTGTATCGGCGGGTCATGATGGCTTAGTTAAAGTTTGGGAGTGGCAAAAAAGTCAATGTACTCAGAGCTTCAATGACCATAATGGACCCGTGCGAGACGTTCAAGTAAGCCCAGATGGGCAATGGCTAGCTACCGCTGGCTTTGACCAAACTGTTCAACTGAGAGCTTGGTCTGGACTTAATGATCCAAGTGATACTATTTCGGGAGAATCTATCTCGAAGAACAATATTCAGCAAAAAGACGTATATCGGCTTACAGGCCACGAAAACCAGATTTGGTCCATTGCCTTCAGTCCGGATAGTCAAATTCTCGCCAGCGGTAGTGATGACCAGAGCATCCGCCTTTGGCGATTAGATACCCGTAAGCCGTTGCGTATTCTACGAAGCAAGCTAAACCGGGTTTGGACTGTGGAGTTTAGCCCGGATAGCCGAACGCTAGTAAGTGGTAGCGATGACCAGACACTAAGCTTTTGGGATGTGGCAACAGGCCGCGCAACGCAAATTTTAGAGGGCTACTCCAACCAGATCTGGTCCGTCGACTATTGCAAACGTCAACAGCTTCTTGCTAGTGCAGGGGATGATAAACGTATCTATCTATGGAGTGTGTCGGAAGAGGGTATCAGAAATCCTGAACCGATTATGCTCCTTGGCCATACGGACCGAGTTCGCTCGATTGCGTTTTGCCATGAAGAAAACTTGTTGCTTTCAGGTGGTGATGATCATCTCATTCGGCTATGGAATTTGACCGATCGGCAAAATTCTCAGGTTTTATCAGGGCATGCCAACCGCGTTTGGTCAGTTGCATTTAGCACAGATGGGCGTACAGTGGCCAGCGGTAGCGAAGATGGTACGATCCGCTTATGGCGCATTCCAAGTGGACGTTGCTACCGCATTATACAAGCCAATGAACGTATTTGGTCGGTTGCTTTCAGCCCGGACAATCAGTCGCTGGTTAGCGCAAGTGACGAGCATGTTATCCGCCTTTGGGATGTAAAAAAAGGATACTGTATTCAGAACATGGCGGGACATGAGGGGCGAGTTTGGTCCGTCAAGTTCAGCGTCGATGGAAAGTACATTGTTAGTGGCGGAGACGACCAGACCATACGGATTTGGGAAACAGAAACCGGTGATTGCGTCCGTATATTGGAAGGGCATGAGGATTTGGTTCTAAGTGTTGCTTGCAGCCCTTGCGGCCGATATATTGCCAGCGGTAGTGATGATCGGAGCGTACGTGTTTGGGATCAACAAGAAGGAACTTGTCTTCAAATCATCGAGGCCCACAAGGGCAGCGTTCGCAGTGTCCAATTTAGCCATGATGGGATGGTATTCAGTGGCGGTAGCGACGAATTTGTACGCCTATGGGATTGGCAATCAGGAGAATGCATCTTTGCTGTGCAAGCGGAGCGCCCCTATCAACGCATGAACATATCCCACATCTCTGGCCTAACTCAAGGTCAAATTGACAACTTGCGCCAGTTGGGTGCTGTCGAAGAATAAAGAAGAGTATACTGCGGTCGTTTTGAAACCGTAGTTTCCATAGATCAATAAGAAAGACCGAACTACGAATTTCAAACGGAGCTGAGTATAATAGTGGAACGAGAAACATCAAATCAAATTAAACCATTTGTGGCGTTAGAATCAACTGTAATTGCCCACGGCCTGCCCTATCCGGACAATTTAGAGATGGCTAGAGAGATGGAAACCATTGTTCAAGGACAAGGCGCTATTCCGCGGACAATTGGCATTGTAGCCGGCGAACTCATTGCTGGCTTAAATGAAGAGTCGCTGAAACTCTTTGCCAAGTCCGCTTACAAGCAGGAACAACAAGAACTTGCTTTGGACGTTCATAAGATAAGTCGACGGGATCTACCCATTGCTGTTGCACGAGGCTGGCACGGTGCGACCACCGTTGCTACGACCATGTGGATTGCCCATCAGAACAAAATTCAAGTCTTCGCAACCGGGGGTATCGGTGGTGTTCATCGAGGTGATGGAACCGATATTAGCGCCGACCTGCAGGAATTGGCCCAGACACCCGTCATTGTCGTTTGTGCCGGTGCCAAGGCTATTCTCAACCTTCCCGCCACATTGGAGTATCTGGAGACCTTTGGCGTCACTGTTGTGGGGATGGGAACGGAACAGTTTCCGGCATTTTATAGTCGCACAACTTCTTTAGATCTACGGGTGGACGTACGATGTGATACGGCAGAGGAGGTGGCTTCTATCTGGCGTGCTAAACGTTCATTAGGACTACCTGGAGGTTTGTTGGTAACCGTACCCATTCCGGAAAAGGATGAAATCCCAGATGCAGAGATCGAGCCATCGATCGAACAGGCCATTGCCGAAGCCGAAGAGCAAGGACTCCGTTCGGCCCAGGTAACGCCTTTTCTGCTTACTCGCATTGCAGAACTAACCGGAAAGCGTAGCCTAGTTGCCAACCTAGCCCTACTAAAGAACAATGCCAGGGTTGCGGCAGATATTGCCGTTTCCCTGGCATCTTGATAAAGGCAAGAAGAATTCTTTATGACGAGGATTAAATAACCTTGTCACTTTGTAGGACTAGCCCGAACGAAACTCTTAAGTTATTTACGGCCACCCCTTAGTCCGCAGCCCCTTCTGGAACGGGATGGGGTGATTCAAAAATATTCAGAAATTCTTCCCTCGTTAAGACCTCTTTTTCCAAAAGCGTCTCCGCCACCAATTTGAGTTGGTCCCGGTTGTTGCTTAGAATCTCTTTCGCGTGAGCATAGGCCGATTCGATCAATCGACGGATTTCCTGATCAATTTTACGAGCCATCTCTTCGCTATAAGAACGCTGCTCGCCAAAGTCCATGCCCATAAAAGGATTGCTCTCTCCCTGTTGCAGTTGAAGAGGACCAATCTCATCACTCATTCCGTAGCGGGTTACCATGGCTTTCGCCATCTTCGTTACTCGCTCCAAATCGTTGGCCGCACCAGTAGACGGCTCATTAAAGACAATATCCTCAGCAGCTCTACCACCGAGAAGGCCTACCAATTCCTCTTCATATTCAGCTTGGCTGCGTAACGTCTGATCTTCATCTGGCAGAGGAAGGACATACCCAAGAGCTTGGCCACGACTAATGATGGTAATTTTACCAACCCGATCTGTGTGCTCCAATGATTCCATAACAATTGCATGTCCAGCTTCATGGTAAGCAATGGTCCGTCGATCCTCATCACTAAGAATACGGCTGCGACGGGCAGGTCCAGCCATCACACGCTCGATGGACTCTACGATCTCGTCCATCCCGATAGAGCGTTTGTTACGGCGGGCAGCTAAAATGGCCGCCTCATTAATTAGGTTTTCCAGATCGGCACCGACCATACCGGGCGTCTGGGCTGCAATCCTGTCTAAGTCAACCGTCGCATCGATAGGCTTGCCTCGTACATGAACTTTCAAAATCTCTTCGCGTCCGCGTCGATCTGGTCTATCCACAATCACCTTACGATCGAACCGACCAGGTCGCAAGAGGGCCGGATCCAGAATATCGGGGCGATTTGTGGCCGCAATAATCACAATGTTGGTCTCTGTATCAAAACCATCCATTTCAACCAAAATTTGATTCAGAGTCTGTTCA
This sequence comes from Chloroflexota bacterium, assembly GCA_039028975.1. Lineage (GTDB taxonomy): Bacteria > Chloroflexota > Anaerolineae > Caldilineales > Caldilineaceae > JAHBNG01. The sequence goes on along the minus strand of JBCCHB010000053.1, from coordinate 73,362 downwards.
CGTTCATCGTTACCGCCACCAAGCCCAGCCCCACGATGACGTCCTACCGCATCGATTTCGTCGATGAAAATGATGCATGGAGCGTTCTTTTTGGCCTGTTCAAAGAGGTCGCGTACCCGGCTTGCCCCCACGCCAACAAACATCTCCACAAACTCTGAGCCAGAGCTACTAAAAAACGGCACGCCAGCTTCACCAGCGACCGCCTTAGCGAGAAGCGTCTTACCCGTCCCTGGCGAACCGACCATCAAGACACCAGTTGGGATGCGAGCACCCAATGCCGCAAACTTTTGAGGCTCCTTCAAGAATTCTACAACCTCTTCCAGCTCTTGTTTAGCTTCATCCGACCCTGCAACATCTTCAAAGGTTACTGTTGGCCTATCACCAGAATCTAGCTTGCGGGCTTTGCTACGGCCAAATTGCATGGCCCGATTCTGCCCACCAGCACCAGATTGGCGCATAATAAAGATGAAAAAGCCAAAGATCAAGACCATGGGCAATAACATGATCAGCCAATTAAAGATAGCAGTGCTATTGGGAGCATTTTCAACTTCAATCGTCAACTCCCCCAACCTCTCACTCTCTAATCCAAGGGCTCTAAGGGTTTTGAGCAGGCTTTCGTTTGGCTCTTTGCGGCTACGCAATGGCGGAGTCCCATCACGTGTCTCAATTGTTATGATGTCGCCTTGCACAACGAGTCGATCGACGTTATTTTTGTTAATTTCCTGGACAACTTCATTTAGTCCAATGGTATTGGCTCTCTCGGCTGAGAAATCAAAAAAGTAGCGAGACAGAAGGAGCACCAAAATTGTTAGGGCAATCCAAAACCAGCTACGACTCCAAAAATTATTTGGGCCTGTTGGTTCGCCAGAACCCTCAGGCCTATTGGGTGAAGGTGAATTTTGATTCGACATACACTTCCTGCTTTATCTAGATGACCAGATAAATTTGTCTTCAGTATACTCATGGCTAAAATAGACACAAGCTCAGACAAAATTTATCTAGCGGTCAGTATACAATAATATATAATAGTTCAAGCCTATCTACACTGTGGTCGATTTGCAAACCGTAGCTTTCTACAGTCCAATAAGAGCGAACAAACTTAGGAATCAAGATAAATAAAACCCAAAAGTTCAGTCTTGTCATCTCGAAAACCCGAGAGATCTTCCATTACGTTATTAAACTCCCGGGCCTTCGTTTATTTACAAACGAAGCTGAGTATTTATGCTGGTGGTCGTGATAAATTAATCCTGCCACGCAAGACAAAAAATGTTATATTGCGGTCGTCTTGAAAACAGGTGTTTTCCAAAGCACTACCAGAAAGACCAAACACCTGTTTTCAAACGGAGCTGAGTATAATTATGCGAAGCCTGAATATAATTTCCTATACGCAACTATAATGCACGTAGTTGCTCATGAATGTCGTACCCCACACAATGTGTTGCAATTTGATGAACGGGTAAGAATTCAGGCTCAAGGTGTCGCTTCGGGAAGACCGCTTCATCAGGTTTATCACTCATGCAGAGCAAAATGCATCCTCGCTCTGCTAACCACTTCGAGGCATCAACTACTTCGCGGGTAATGGTAATCTCGTCGCTTAGCATATCTTCTACTGTCGCGCTATCAGGGACGCTACCCATTCTCTCTATCGTCGTCATAAATTCTTGCTGACGGAAACGTTTAAACGGCGTGGGATCGCCTTGGTGCATGGCCATCATAACGGCTTCGTGAACCTGGCGGAAACGTTCACCACCGGTTGGCTTCATCATAAGGCGAGTATTTACCCAACGTGTTAGCTGATCAAAATTGTCGATGCGATTTTCTTCTACTTCTCCTACCAACTCGTCTAGTTGAAGTAATTTTGCATTCAGGACCAAACAAATATAAGCTAGATAATCCTGATTATCAGCAGTAATCACATGATAGGTTGACTTGTTTAACTCGGCATACTGGCGCTCAAATGCTGCTCGATCAAAATCGTCACCCAGCACAGAATCCATAGTGCGATAGATTCCATCCAAACGCGCTTGATCAATCACATGATCATTGCGACCTTTAGCACCCAAAACAGTCTTATCAATGTCAACTATGACAGCCGTTGAGTCGTCCATGGAAAAGCCTTGCTCAAGCCCCCATGAGAGCCAGGATGCCAAGCTTGACCACCGATTGGCCAAGTAGAAACCCTCCTCATGACGGATATCGCTACTCGGTTTTTCACTCAGCTTTTCATTGCCAATAAAGCAGCTTCCTCGCCATTCGCTGAGGTTAGCTAGATTTGTAAAGGCAGTCCCATCAGTAAATAGGGAGTCGCCAATAAAAAGTAACTCTTTTAGTGGCCCCGTCTTGCGGCGTAGCTTCTGACCTTCGTTTAGAAACCACATGGATGCTCGGGCGTAATCTACCTCATGTTTACGTGGAATTCGATTACCATCAATTCCCATCTTACCCGCAGCTCTACGCATTCCACGCAACTTTTTCGGCAATGGCTCTAGGTTGCGGTAGATTATCCATTCACCATAAATATCGGATAAAGAGAGCTTGCCCGATGAAACCATATGAGATGTATCTCCAGTTGCCTCGAACTCTGTGCTAACGACTGCCGACAGATGATTCATTGATGTTTCCCCTTACGACTCTACAGCGACAACGACTACGGTAATGCCAAGAGACTGAACTAAGCCTCACGTGTGATTTAGATGACTAGATATACAACTCTTTTCTCCATGAAGACGGGAAGATTATTCCCGTCTTCATGGGCATGTCCTCTCCTCTTAGAATTCTTCAGGATGCATCGAGCAAAAGTCGGGATAAAATTCACCTAGCACATGATATGTATAAGCCTTTTAGAAACGAGAATAAATTGGGCACTTGATGGGGCGAACCCGAGCGAAACGTACAAGTTATTTGCGACCTATTCCTTAAGACTCACCCATATTTTCATAACGCTTAAGCCAGTACAAGTGAATTCGCCAATGCTGCAGCTTCAACCCCTAAATATCCTTGGGCAACAAGCAATTCCGCATTCAACATACTGCCCCCTGCTGCACCACGGATAGTATTATGGCCCAACAGTACAAATTTATAATCCAAAATTGGATCGGGACGCAACCGCCCGATGGTTGTCGCCATACCAGGAACGCTGCCTGCCATTCGATCCAAACGAGGCTGTGGCCTATCCGCTGCTTCGCTGTAGAAGAGCGCAGGCTTTGGTGCACTGGGGAGGTTCAATTGCTGCGGTAGCGGCTCATAATCAATCCAAGTGCGAACCATCTGCTCCATGCTTGGCTTATCGGCAAATTCTATACTGACTGCTTCCAAGTGTCCATCAAGTACGGGTACCCGGTTGCAGTGGGCGCTGATGACCATATCCGCATAGTCAATTCTCTCACCATCAAAATACCCTAACAGCTTTTGTGGCTCCTTCTGCTCCATCTTCTCCTCTTCGCCACCTATGTACGGTACCACATTATCCAGAATATCGAAACTAGGTAAACCTGGATATCCTCCGCCACTAATGGCCTGCATTGTTGCAACAATGACCTTACGGACTGTGAATCGCTGATGCAGCGGATGTAGCGCACTCACAAGATGAGTTGTACTACAGTTGGGGTTTGTGATGATAAAGCCATCCCAACCTCGGTTGCGTTGCTGAAGCTTCACAAGCTCTATATGTTCCGGATTTACTTCAGGAATCAACAACGGCACGTCTGGCTCATAGCGGTATGAGCGAGCGTTGCTACAGACTATGTAACCTGCAGCCGCAAAGCTTGCTTCGATTTCCGTCGCACTTTCGGCTGGCAATGCACTAAAGACTAGATCGCATTCTGGACCCGGCACACATGGTTGTAGAATGACCTCACGTAAGTGGGCTGGGATTTCCCCACCAATAATCCAATTACACGCTTCACCATAAGCACGTCCTGCTGTGCGGCTAGATGAGCAGAGCGTTGTTAGCTCAAACCAGGGATGCCCCTGAAGCATCTGAATAAACCGTTGACCAACTGCACCCGTTGCACCTAGTACACCAACAGCTATCTTCTCTGGAGACATTGTCTAAGTTTCCTATGTAATTTACGATTGTATATCAGTCGCACTCCCATTGCGATCGACTGAATATACAACTCTGAAATTCTATTTCATGTATAGGCAAGTTCAACGATGTCGCTTAGCACGCCCGCGGCAGTAGCCTCTACACCAGCACCACGGCCCTGAACAACAAGGGGATTGGGGCTATACCAAGTTGTATGGAATTCTGCCAGGTTATCGGTCCCTGTTAGCCGCCCCAAAGGGCTATCGGCATGCACCACTGTGGGCATAACACGACATTGCCCATCTTCAACCGTAGCGGCATAACGTAGAACTTTGCCCTGGGCAGCGGCATCTTGGATCCGTTGTTGGAATGAACTATCGAGTTCCGGCAACGCATCCATAAATTCGGAGATCGAGAGGGCATCCATGGAGGATGGATAGAGTCCTTCTACTTGCACATCATCCATCTCCAACGCCCACCCAATGCCCCGGGCCAAGATCAACGCTTTGCGGGCCACATCAATTCCACCCAAATCATCACGCGGATCTGGCTCGGTATAGCCCAGATCATACGCCTCGCGCACAATCTCGCTAAGCAACTTGCCTTCTTGTAGCCCCGTCATTACATACCCTAACGTACCGCTAAAGGTTCCAGCAATGCGCTGAATCGCGTCGCCACTTGCGATTAAGCGACCCAAGGTAGCAATAACGGGCAGCCCGGCACCGACGGTGGTCTCCCATCGGCTGCGCCCCAGATCGCGTTCGGTGGCACCGGCTGTGGTCAGCCGGCTGTAAACCTCCTGTTGCACTGTGAGCGGAATTTTATTAGCCAATGCGACCTTTTGGCCCATATCTATGGCTAGTGTCAGGGCAGACACGGTTGCTTCGGTGGCTGTGCAATCAACGACGACCGTCTCCTGATTAGCGGCTTGGTCAGCAATAGCTTGCTTAACAATCTTGGTGGGATCGTCTTGAGCTATTCCTTGAGAATGTTCAACAAGCCCTTTACCCGAAGCCTTAAATTCGACAACTTGACCAAGGGTATCATCACCCAAGCCAGCAGAACGATCTTCTGCCGAAATAGCGCCACTTCGGTCGCAAACAGCCTGAACGGAAAGATTGAGTTGATACTGCTTTGTATGGAGCGAGCGATTCACTACAATTTGTTGTAGTAGAGAACGCCCAACGCCTCCAATACCTAAGACAACTAAATTTAGCCTTTTCATATCTCTGCTCTATCCTTCTCAATCTCTTCGTTTTTGATTGGCTCTAAAGGAGACCCATGGATCGAATTCGACTGACTCTGAGAATCTTGTCAACTTGGTAATCGATCCTGGAAACACCTGTCGAATATTTCGGCAATCTCTCGTCTCAAATTGCCTATAATCGAAATGGACATTTGTTCTATTTGAAGGCAGAATCTCATGTAAGAACGCTATCTTTCTACCTAAATCGTCGATGAATGGATCACTTTGCACAGCATTAGCGTACCACATCCATAAGATTATACCATACTCATTCTGTGGCATGTAATATCTTGGATGGCTCTTCAAACCGCTTTAATCATTGTGTCCCTTTGAATCTCATATATGGACAAGTTGGTCATTTTCGCATAGACCCTAGTAAATTAACCGAAACTTATTTTCGAAGAGAATCGTATTCCTAATGAGGTGATTATTTCCAGTAAAAGCCGATATCGTATATGATTCTACCCTATCAATACCCATATTAACCCATTGCACCCCTCCATCGCCATCTCATTGATTTAGCAAATTTCATACCGCAGTCGCTCATATAAGTAAGATGTAATCTGTCGTTCTGTTTCGGCTACACTATACGCTTGCGCAAAAAAGGAGCTTCCCCGATGACTGGATTGTCTAAGAAAATCAGTCTGCTGGCTGGTTCACCTGTAGTCCTGTTGTGCGTTGTGGTTAGTACCCTGATGAGTAGTGTGTTAGGTGTTGTCTCGCCTCAGCCCCTTTTGGCCCGTTCCTTATGGGCTAAACCCATCGAGCAATTTGAACAAAATACAAGTAACGAGGTTGATGCATTGGATAACCTGACGAGCTTCGGCGCTGTTGATAATGTGGATGAGGAATTGGTTTATCTTGATGATGAAGGAACCATCCGTGTGCTGGATACTTCACCGGGCAACCACGGTGAACTAACATGGAGCAGCCCAGAAGATGGTTTTGTTGACGTCGCAGCAGGGGATTTCAATATCGATGGCGACTATGAGATAGTCGGAATTAAGAATAGTACCAATCGGGGCCGCATTGTCATCTACGATCCGGTTATCAGTGACTCTGAGAGCACCCCCGATGGATGGTTTGGGGATGTACCCTGGCGCACGCTGGCCGATATTCAAACAAATAATACGTTAACCCTACTAGCAGTTGGTGAATTGGATACGTTTTTTCCTGGCGACGAGATCCTATATGGAATTGAATTAGAGGATGACGAGAGCGGCATCCGAGTGATCACAGCAGACTCTCAATCGCCAGATGGTACGGGCTGGCGCAATGATGAGCCACATATTGCCTCCGATTTCGCCTGGCGTTGGGATGAAGTGACCGTCGGTAACATTGATGGAGAATCGACTGACGAGGTTGTGCTCATGGGCAGCCAGACGATTAGTGATGTCAACACAAGTTTACTTCACTTCTATCGGGTCAACACGTCTAGTTTAGAAGGAAAGGTGCCTTTTGCTCAACAAGATCGAACCAGCATTCGATGGCGTTCTGCGGCCGTAGGTGAAGTGAAAAACCTGGGATCACAGGAGGTAGTTGTCATTGGCGAGGCAGTGAACAATGCTAACGACAACATCCATATCTTTAATTACACACCTAGCCCAAGCGGTGGCATTATGGATTATGCGGATGGGAATGATCGGGACTTTGTGAACCCTAGTCCATTGGTCACATTTCTAGCGGATATAACGGGTATTGTGAACAATCAGCGGGATGAGGAACTCTTTTTCTTACGCTCTGTACCAGCAGGAAATACAGATGCACCACGTTTCTTTGCTCGCAACCAAGGGAATGACACAACGCTCAATACCAATGTCTTCGACTTGGCACTTGATAGCGACAATGGATGGCAAGGCGGAACGGGTGCAGATGTGGATAGTGACGGGAAAGATGAACTGGTTCTCATACGTGATACCAAGATACGTATCTATACGGAACCGGATACACCAGAGGATGATGGAACGCTCCAAGCGGACGACTTTACGCTCAGCACCAATGGTACCCATATTATTGGGGCAAACCTCGATGCCAATGGCGCTCAGGTTCCCCTACGATTTGACGTTACTGCCACTCGTTTAGAGAATGGCTTGGAGGTGGATTCGACTGGCGAAATCCGTATCATTATCGATAGTGATAACACGATTGACTTTACTGCCAGTCTCGTCTCACCGCCCGTTTGGGTACAATCGTTATCCCCCCTATCAGGGCAATCACCGGCAGAGGTTATCTTAACGGTGGATAGCACAGGACTAAATACGGGACGGTTTACGACAGTGGTTCGGATTACCACCTCTGAACCATTTGTGCAGCAAGAGCAATATGATATCGAGGTAGAACTGAATGTAGTCACCAGCAGCTTCAGCGTCAGCCCAGATGCAGTCAACGGGGTCTACTTCCCCTGTGAGCCTCCCTTCGGAATTGTCCGCTCTTTTATTTCTGTCACATCCTCAGAGAATGTTGCCTATAATTTTCTGGTCTTGGAGGAAGATGTGCTCTCAGCTGCCCAGTTGGCCTTAAATGGACCCATCGTGGACATCAGTCGAAGCGGCAATAGTTTATCCCTTTATGATGCATACGGCAATAGCAGCCAGGTGACCTTGTCTGAAGAAGTGATCTCGGCTCAATTGGGTGCCGAGAGCCCCGAGGCTGCAGAAGGAACCGATCCGCCTCGTTCTGCTGTCCCCTGGATCTCTGCCAACGCCAATTCAACCACCACCCCCGGTTCGATTGAGCTGATCTTCGAGCCTCAAGAGCTCTTCGAGAGTGGCGCAACCTCGGGGAGAGCAAAATTGCTGGTTCTGGCTGACAAAGATGTGGTAATGGCCCCCTTCAATGACCGAACTGTACCCATTAAGTTCCTGTGCGCAGATAGTGGTATCTACCTGCCTCTGGTTCAACAGTAGTTGGTTGCTAGTGGCTGGTAATTGGTAGCTGGTTGTCAAGTAGTTTGAGGGATAACACCACCAGCAAGCAATCACTAGCAACCACTCACCGAGCAGGAATGCCCTCTTTGGCCAAGCAGCTGTTGGTATACCGAAGGTCATCAGTCACGTCAAGACCAAACCAGTCAGGTGGCTGAAATCTCTCAGCATCGCCGATGCTGTCAAACTCAGCCTCTACAGTGATGAGTCCGTGGAGATGACCTTCATAAATGTCTAACTCAAAAGTCAACCCATTGGGGCCTGGTAATTCGTAGCGAACCTTTTCCACCCGCTGGCCATTCGTCGTTGGCCAAAGTTCATCGAAGGTATCTCGCGAAATCAGACCCTCTCTTTCTGAGCGAGTTATACCTTGGCCGGACTTAACGGTAATATAACACAGCTCCCCCTTGAGCCTGAGCCGTACCCCAATCTCTTCATTGGCCACGATATATCCCTGATGTATACGCTTTTGCGGATAAGCCGTTAGGTTAACAGGAAGATTGTCAGAAGCCACAAGAAACTTGCGCTCTATTTCAAGAGGATGTAGTTCGTTATTCATTATGCAGATGCTCCAGCATAGAAGCGAATCCCAAAATTCCAAAACCAGCGGGCAACAGCCAGCAGGGCTACGGCTACCAAAATAGCCAGCAATAATGTCTGCACACTAAGGCGATCCGTCAGCGCTTGGGCAGGGACCGTCACCGCAAAGGCCACCGGAACCAGAAAAGTCAAGATTGTTTGCAACCAAAGCGGATAGATAGTGACTGGCCAACGCGCAGCCTGATACATGGACTCAAAGATGACCAGAATGTTCTCTGTTTTAATAAACCAGAATGCGCAAGTTGCCAGCATCATCCAGAAGCTGTAGACAATCGCCCCACCAGCCACCAGCGCAATCCCAAAGCTAATGGCTTGAACGACCCCAAATTGAGTCCCAAGCCGAATTAAAGCTACAATAATTACCCCAATTCCAACCAAAACGTCCACCATCTTCCAGATGGCAATTTGGCGAACACTTACCAAAAACTGGGCATCTTCGGGTTTAAGGATCATAAAATCCAATGTCCCCATGCGGATGTCTTCCATAAAGCGACTCATGCTAGGCTGAATGACCAGATTAATTAAGCCACCCACCAGAATATAGATACCCACTAACGCAATCATTTCAGCAGGATACCATCCACCCAGCGTCTCGGTTTGATTAAAGACAACCGCCAATGCCCCCAGGGAGAGCACAAGTGATACGGCCACTTGTATCACCTGGGTAAAGAAGTTGACCCGGTAGGCTAATTCATTCATGGCACCCAGCCGAAAAAAGGTCCACAACACTCGCAATTGGTTCATGGTATCCCCTTTATGATCCCACAGCCGAATACTGTTTTATACCCGCTCGCCAGACAACCGAGAGAATGAATAGGGCAGCGATGAGCCAACCTATCTGCATCGCAAAGCCCAGTAGCACTTCCTGAGGTGTTAGCCGCCCTAGTATCAACTGAACTGGAAAGGCAATATGCCAGCGGAACGGGAAGAAGAATGAGAGAACCTGGATAAAGTTAGGCATAACATCTAAGGGAGCAATCTGACCTGACATGAAGAAGAGAAATACGTAATAGGTCTGGTTTATGGCGTTGGTACGCGTCGTCCACAGGGCGGCCATAGCCAACGTCCACTCCATGATAAAGCGTCCAACAAAAGCCACAATGGTAGCCAAGATCCCCGCAAGTAGATACCAAGGCTCAGGGTTGAACGTCGGCGGAAAGAGCCAAGCCAAGAAAAAAATAGCTGGGATGAGAATCACCAGCGTCAGAATTTTATATGCCACATTGTCAGCGATATCGGCGTGAATTGGATGTAAGGGTCGCAAAAGAGTGAAGTTGAATTCTCCACTGCGGATCTTAAAATCATAGACAAACATAATCCAAGTAAAGGTTGCCTGATTGACAACCATAAGGACAATAAAATAGGCCGAAAAATCTCCGGCTGCATACCCGCTAACCTCCCCTCCCTGAGCTTTGGTAATGGTTGTCCACACCACTAGGTAGATAAGTGGCTCCAGCACCCGACTGATCATCCAGATACCCATAGAGAATCGGTATTGAAATTGAACCGCTAACGATGTCTTCAACTGCGTGAAATAGATGGCTGTTAGTCCACTCAGTTCCATAGCCCTCATCATGCCACCTCCTGGGCAAAGACTTGCTCGATCACTTCTTCGATAGGCGGATCCTCAATCGTCAGATCGCTAACGGGCAATTCTGCCAAAAGGCGGCCGGCCACTTTAGCCGTATCCATTTTCGGTACCCGTACCGTAATCTGTGATTCATTTTGGGTTACGATCTCACCAAACCCCGCATAGGTAGATGCATCGATCTGTTGCTCCAACTCCACAGCAATCGTCTTATGGGGTGAGAAGCGCTCGATCAACTCAGTCAACGGCCCATCGAATAGAATGTTGCCGTGATGAATCACGACCACTCGTTCACAGAGCGCCTCCACATCCGCCATATAGTGGCTGGTCAGTAGGATGGTTGCATTATGACGATGGTTATACTCTTGAATAAACTCACGAATGCGGCGTTGGGCAGTTACGTCCAGCCCAATGGTCGGCTCATCCAGAAAGAGGACCTGGGGTCGGTGAAGCAGTGCTGCCGCAATCTCGCATTTCATTCGTTCACCTAGAGAGAGATTGCGCACCGGCTTGGAGATCAACGGCCCAAGGTCAAGCAAGTTGGTTAGCTCATCCAAGGTCTGGCGATATTCATTTAGCGGAACCCGATAGATGACTCGGTTCAACTCAAATGAGTCACTGGCTGGAATATCCCAGTTTAGCTGATTCCGTTGCCCCATGACGAGCGTAATCTCCTTAAGAAAATCGCGCTTGCGCTGCCAAGGCTCATGGCCCAACACGGTACCCACACCACCCGTTGGGTGAAGCAGGCCAGAGAGCATCTTCAACGTAGTGGTCTTGCCTGCGCCATTTGGTCCCAAAAAACCGACAACCTCACCTGGCTCTACAGAAAAGCTAACCTGATCAACAGCTTTCACCTCGCGGTGCCGTCGCTGTACCAGGCTCTTCATAGCGGCCATCACACCAGGGTCGCGTTCAGGAACCAAATACGTTTTGGATAGATTGTCGAGATAGATAGCGGGTTGTGACATGCGGAAATCTGTCCTGTTGTCATTCATTTCGACGTGGATAACTCATCTTATATAGGACATTCTAGCACAAATGTTCGCCCGTCCAAAAGAAGTGATTATGTCGGTTTAGTCATTCGGTACGTTTTAAGTTCCAAATAGGCAAAAATTGTCCCATTTACCCTCTTCTGCTATCCTTTAACCTACACCCAATCACTAATTATACTCAGCTCCGTTTGGAAACGACCGCGATATAGTAAACGTCCATTTGCAGAATCCAATAGCGAGAATTGCCCATCATGACCACACCCATGCGGCGACAGTATCTGTCCCTCAAAGGCCAACATCCCGACTGCGTTCTCTTCTTTCGCCTAGGTGACTTTTACGAGACCTTTGATGATGATGCCAAGACCGTAGCCCGAGTCTGTGATGTAGTGTTGACGAGCCGACCGGTAGGCAATGATCAGCGGGTACCACTGGCCGGTGTCCCTTATCATGCCGTCGACGGATATGTAGCTCGGCTGATCGAATCGGGCTACAAGGTGGCCATTGCCGAGCAGGTCAGCGAGCCGGGCAAGGGGCTGGTCGATCGGGAGGTACGACGGGTCGTTACCAAGGGGACGGTAGTTGAGCCAAATCTTCTGGACGATAAGCGCAACAACTATCTGCTGGCTGTTACCTTTAGCAACAGCGGGCGAGAGGCTGGGATTGCCTACTGTGACATCACCACAGGTGAGTTTGCCGCCACCCAGCTTGAGGACAAAAGTAGTGACGCGGCCGAACAGAAGGTGGGCGAAGAGCTAAGCCGTCTCCATCCTAGCGAACTGATTCATACCGAGTGGGATATTGAAGCGTCAGCCTTGGGCGGCCTCATCAATGTATTGGGCATCATCCCGTCGACCGTAGAAGCATGGCAGGTCGAATTGAGTACCGCCTCTGACGCGCTCAAGCGCCACTTTAACGTGACCACTTTGGATGGCTTTGGTGTCCAGCAGAAGCCCGAAGCGATTCGAGCCGCGGCGGCGGTCTTGGCTTACCTGCGAGAAATGCAGCCTGCAGCTCTGCCCCAGCTAAAACAACTTCATGCCTATGCCACTGGCGAATTTATGACCTTGGATGAGTCTACCCGACGCAATTTGGAGTTGACAAGCACAATCCGCGGCAACGATACGAAAGGAAGTCTGTTGGAAGTCATGGATGAAACGCTTACACCTATGGGTGGGCGTTTGCTACGTCGTCGCCTCAATCAACCCCTACTGGATGTGCCAACGATTCAGCGCCGTCTTGACGTGGTCCAACTCTTCTATAACGAGACAACCCTGCGCTTGGAGTTGCGGGAACAGGTGCGTGGTTTGGGTGATATTGAGCGCTGGACGAACCGGATTGCTCAGGGGACGGGTATTCCCCGGGATGTGATGGGCATCCGCGAAGTGTTGCGCAAGGTGCCAGAGATCGAGGCCCTACTCCAACTGCAAGGTCATCCGATCAATAGCAATGGGTTGATGAATGGATCGGACCCAGAGCAGTTGCTCCCCAAAGTTCCCGATTGCTCCGCGATCCTGACACTGCTAGAGACCGCCATTGCCGAGGAGCCACCCGCCACTCTCAATACCCCAGGCGTCATTCGCACTGGCTACAATGAAGAGCTAGATCAGCTGGTAGAGCGTAGCCGAGGGGCCAAGGATTGGATTGCGAATCTACAGGCCACCGAACGAGAGCGGCTCGACATCAAGAGTCTGAAGGTAGGCTACAACAAAGTCTTTGGTTACTATATTGAGGTGACTCATACCCACACGGATAAAGTCCCAGAGAGCTATATTCGCAAGCAGACGTTGACCAATGCCGAACGCTATATTACGCCCGATCTCAAAGAGTATGAATCACTCGTTTTGAACGCAGACGAACGCAGATTAGAGATCGAACAGCAACTCTTTAAAGCTCTTTGTGGTCAGGTAGCATTAAAATTGCCCGAACTGCTGCAACTCGCTTGGTCCTTGGCAGAGCTAGATGTGGGCGCAGCCCTTGCAGAGGTTGCGCTGAACCGACGCTATATTCGCCCAATAGTCGATGATAGTCCGGCCCTTGAAATTCAGGGTGGTCGCCACCCAGTGGTCGAATTGACCTTAACCGATGAACCGTTCGTCCCGAATGATACCCACCTTACGCCAGAAATGGCCATTCATATTCTTACCGGCCCCAATATGGCAGGAAAGAGCACCTTCTTGCGGCAGACGGCTCTGATTACGCTCATGGCCCAAATTGGTTCATTTGTCCCAGCTGAGTCCGCTCAAATCGGCGTGGTGGATCGCATCTTTACCCGCATTGGGGCTAGTGATGAGATTCATCGGGGCCAATCTACCTTTATGGTCGAGATGGTGGAGACGGCGAATATTCTGCACCATGCGTCTAATCGCAGTCTACTGATTCTAGACGAGATTGGGCGAGGAACAAGTACCTACGATGGGTTGGCCATAGCCTGGTCGATTGTAGAGTATATCCACAATCATCCAGGGTTGCGGGCAAAGACCCTCTTTGCTACTCACTATCATGAATTAACTGACCTGGCCGATCGCTTACCCCATGTGGTGAACTATAATGTAGCAGTCGACGAAAGTTCGGAGCATTCGGGGGCAGATGGGGAAGGCGTCGATGTGGTCTTTCTCCACCGCATTATTCCAGGAAGGGCAAATCGCTCATATGGCGTTCACGTGGCCCGCATGGCTGGGCTGCCCAACGCAGTGATCTATCGAGCAGAGGAAATTTTGATCGACTTGGAGCAGAGTGGTGCGGCAGGCCCTAGTCGTCTACTTGATGAGCCGAAGACGAAACGACGCAGTGCCCCTGCTGCCCGCCAAACGACGCTTTTTGCGGATATTCACCCAACAGTAGAAGCATTACGCAAGTTGGACGTAAATGGATTGACTCCGCTGGATGCACTGAATCGTCTTTATGAGTTACAGAAGCTGGCGAATGATTAGGGCATGAGCCGCAAATAAGTTGGGCATGTCATCTTGCTCACAAAATAGACGAAAAACCTCTTGGATTGAGAGCGTTATGCACATGTTATTTAATTTCGGGCTGTTAAATAAAAAGAGAAGCCTATGATAGGCTTCTCTTTTTATTTTCGAATCAAGTGGCTACTCAGGCTTCATATCTAAATAGCGCAATTTTGGGTTCGTTATGAACGCAAACGGTATGTAATCCGCCCACGTTCTAAATCGTATGAACTCATCTCTACCCTGACCTTATCGCCAAGATAAATACGGATATAGTTCTTCCGCATCTTCCCAGAAAGATAGGCAAGAACATTATGCCCGTTTTCCAATTCTACGCGGAACATGGTATTCGGCAATGATTCTGTGACGGTTCCTACAAATTCGACTGTTTCCTCTGCCATAGGCTCCTTTCATTCCTTATTCGCAAGCGGCTATTCGCGGGTAAATTGAGTCATCCGCCGCGCCTTGCGGATAGCCTTCTGCTTTTTGATGCGGCGAACCTCACTCTTTGATGTAAACCAACGCTTTTGGCGAACATTAGGGAGAACCCTTGATTCGGCTACAGCTTTGCGAAACCGCTTGAGAATACTATCCTGAGATTCGCCTGGATTTAATTCAACACTCATTCTATCACCTCCTTTAGAGGATTTGCACAGCTATCTCTACTTTTCTTGTGTCTTTTTAAAGCAACTACCTATATGGCACTTAGAGGAGAATAGCATTTTACTCTAATAAGTACGTCTATTATATTCCCATGTAAGGATAATTAACAAAATAAAGCAACTGTCTAGGCGTCCCCCATATAGGAGAGGCTTTATGCCTATCCTCACACGCCCAAAGGACATCCGCCGAGAGATCTTTCGTTAGAATTTATAGACTCTACCTTCCTTACCCGTCAGCGCTCACTTCACCACCATCGATCTCATCCACAAATTCCATATTAATTTCGTCTGCACTCTCAGAGCCTTCGTTTTGATTACTATCTCCAGCTAAACCATCTACATTAGAGATCAGTTCGGCAGCCGTCTCCATCTCGTCACTATCTTCTTTATCGATGGGCATAACACCGATGGCCTGGCGATGACTCAGACCAATCCGTTGGCGACGAGCATCCACCCGTAAAATTTTCACATCCAACTCTGCCCCAACTTGGACGGTCTTTAAAGGCTCAGCAATAGATATGTCGGCTAGTTCGCTAATGTGGATCAACCCCTCCACGCCGGGTTCTAATTGGGCAAATGCACCAAAGTCAACAATGCGTGTTACCTTGGCGCTGACCATGTCACCAATTTGGTACCGGCTTTCAACGCCATCCCACGGATTGGTGATCAAACGCTTTCTACTTAATGCTATCTGTTGTTTATCTGGATCAAGTCGAATGACCTGAACTTCCAGTTTATCACCCCGCTGCAAAATGTTCTGCGGGTGAGCGACTGGACCCCAGTCAATCTCGCTGACATGCAAGAGACCATCAGCACCGCCAATGTCTACAAAGGCACCAAAGGGTCTCAGGCCTCGCACTTCGCCCTCGACGACGTCCCCAACTTTAAGTCGCTCAAAAATCTGCTCTTTCATCTGGGAACGATGTTCTCGTTCAGCCAACATCTCAGACATCACCAAGCGACGGCGGCCTCGCTCAACTTCAATAACCTTAAGGCGTAGGTCCTGACCGATGCGCTTCTCTAATTCCACCCGGCGCTGATCTTCGGACATATTCCGCGGCATATCCATTAAGTGGGATGCAGGAACAAAGCCTCGTAAATGGTGGAATTCAACGGTGATTCCACCTTTGTTAAAGCCAATAACGGGGTGACTTGTATGCTCACCGCTATTGAGTAATCGCTCTGCCTCTACCCAATCCTGCTGCTGGAGAGCCTCGGCCATACTCAAAATAAAAGAGCCATCATTGTCGTTGACTTTTGATACAGTAACCATTACCGTATCACCAACACCTAGCTCCTTAACAAACTCACTGTCTATACGACTCAAATCAGATTGGGGGACAACCCCATCCCGCTTCACGCCGATATTCACCAAGAGTTCATTAGACTTACGCTCAACAATTGTTCCTTCCCGAAGGTCACCGCGGCGAGGGACATCAAAACCGCTAGTATCATCTAAATATCGGGTAAACAGCTCCATATCACTTTCGCCAGGAGCCTGTTCCAACAGATTGTTTTGCTCTTCACTATTGCTGTCCACTAGCGTACTTGCATGCTCGTGTACACCACTCTCATTTTCCGAATTGGCTAACATTATCAAAAATCACTCCAAAGGAGAAAAGTGCTTAGCCTTAAGTTTTACTGGGGCAAAATACTCAAGAACACTCTTCATCAGTTTATAAGATCCGACAGGGAACATGTACAATTAATTCCAACTTTAAGAAAAAGATAAGTTCATTATATCAGGCTAATCCAAGAGCGTCAAGACACCTTAATTCTTTTTATTTGACAAATTGGGTATTAATGTGGATATTAATCACTTCTATCAACCAGAATTTGGTCTTTTCACAGGTTTTTGGTACCATCATTCGACGCTGACGATTTATTTGACGTTGTTTCACAAAAAAAGAATATTATAATGCAGTTGTGTAACCAATAGATTCTTTCCGGGAGTCAATCCGGTATAGTACTTGAGCCATCTTTTAGCATCTTGCTTGAAGAGATGGGCGCAGATGAACGACGTTACAGTGTTGTAGTTGTAGTAACATAATCACCCAATTACCTATGTACTATCCATTTTTTTGCGCATCCACCCAACCTACCTACGCGCATAATTCTACTCATCTATCACTTTTTCGCCGTTGGATTGTGCTTTCTGTTTCCTTACTATTTTTTACATACGCGTACTTTGTACTCTATCCATTACCTCTACTCGCCGCAGATACACTGCAGTCGGAGCAGATATCCGCCGAGGCACAGCAAGTAGCAGAAGCGATCAATCAGGCTCGGGGAAGCAGCAACCTTGCCCCCCTTTCCTTAAACCCTATCCTAAACCAAGTTGCTCAGGGCCATGTAGATGATATGGTCACCAATGGCAACTATAGCCATATTGGTAGTGATGGCAGTACAGTACGGATGCGGGTGGTGCGTTCAGGGTATGGTTCGGGAAATCCGGCTAGTGAGAATTGGGTGTCAGTTCGTTCACCTCACCTTGCCATTAGATGGTGGATGAATAGTTATCCTCATCGAGCCAATATCTTGAATCGCAAATGGCAAGACTTTGGGGTTGGTATGAGGGTCCACCCTTACAACAAGCTTTACTACTTTGTTGTTGTTTTTGCCTCTCGGCCTGTTGGCACTGAGTCAGTTGCTCCGCATGTTGCCGCTCAATCCCAATCACCCCAAATCAAGACACTTCAGGCAACACCTACAACAACGGATGGACGATACACCGTCCGTTCAGGTGATACATTAAGCATCATTGCAACCCGCTTTAATGTTACATGGCAGACCCTAGCTTCTATCAACTCCTTAAATGAGCATTCGATTTTGCGTGTTGGTCAGCAGATTCGCATATCAGGTTCGGTTGGTGGCCCTGAATCAAGCGATCCTCTGCCTGTTGGGCATTATGGCGGTTACACCATTCAGCCTGGAAATACGTTAGCAGGTGTCGCTGAACTCTATGACACTACATGGCAGGCTCTCGCCTTGATCAATAACTTTGACGAAGGAACCGTATTGAGTGTAGGGCAGATTATTCGGGTTCCCGCTCAGTTTGAGAAGCAAGCAGAACAGGAGAGAGCGCTACCGGACGATACTGATAACAGTCCGGCGACGCCAGCTACACACGTCGTCCAAACAGGTGAAACCATCATTCAAATTGCTAGTAAGTATAATGTAAATTGGCAGGCACTTTTGCGGCTAAACAACTTGAGTGACGAGTCAATTCTCACAGTTGGCCAAAAGCTAAAATTACCGTGAGCGTAGATTGCTCTCCACAGATCGTAATTACTTGCCACCCACTTCTGGCCAACCGGGTCCCTTATACCCCACTAAATGCCGAAAACCCACCATCCACCGGAACGACGATGCCAGTAATGAACCTGGAGGCATCGCTACAGAGCCAGATGAGGGTACCCACTAGCTCCTCCGGTTCACCAAAACGTGCCATGGGAGTGTGATCAATGATCTGCTGCCCACGGGTGGTGAGTGTATTGTCTTCATTAAGCAGTAGCCGACGATTTTGGTCCCCTACAAAAAAGCCGGGGGCAATGGCGTTGACCCGCAATCCGCTACCATACTTTTGTGCCAGCTCCACTGCCATCCAGCGGGTAAAGTTGTCAATCGCCGCCTTTGCCGCAGAATATCCCACAACCCGGGTTAGGATTCTTTGTGCTGCCATTGAAGAGATATTGATAATCGAGCCGTTCTTCTGCTCCGCCATTACTTGACCAAAGGTCAGAGAAGGAAGCACACTTCCGCTCAGATTGAGATTTACAACCTGATCAAACGCGTCACCAGGCATGGCAAAGACAGATTGCTCTGGCATAATTGTGGCCGCCGAGACATTTCCGCCTGCCGCGTTGACCAAAACGTCGATGCGCCCCCAACGTTCCAATACCTGATCTCGTACTCCTTCTAACTGCTCTTTCTCCAGGACATCGCAAGGGAGGGCCATGGCTTGACCACCAGCATCTTTGATTTCGTCTGCTACCTGCACAGCCCGTTCTCGGCGACGCCCTAAGATACCGACTTTGGCACCGGATGCAGCAAGTCCACGGGCCATTGCACCCCCTAAAACACCAGTGCTACCGGTTAGTATGGCAACTTTTCCATTAACATCAAATTCTGATGATGAACTCATTGATTTCTCCTTTGTTACTGTTCTAGAGATGATTAGCCCAATTCCGAAATTTTGCTAGCTGATTCTTGCTCCAAGTAGAGGGTTGCATGGGAGACTTGTCGCAAGATCGATCCTGGCCTATCTTCACTGATGGCCAGAGTTAAACAATCATGGACCGCATTTGCTTTGCGCGATTCAGGCACAATAGCCAAAATGCGGGAAGGAGCCAATAGCGCCGGAATGGTCAAGGTAATGGCTTCTTTGGGGACATCATCCAGGGAGCCAAAGTGACCCTCCCCAACTTGCTGGCGACGGCTCATCTCATCTAGCTGAATTACCTTAACCCAAACAGGGTCATCAAACTTTGCATAAGGTGGATCGTTAAAGGCTAAATGTCCATTTTCACCATAGCCTAGCGCAACTAGATCGGCCGGATGTTGGCGCAGCAAGGCTTCATATTCAGCACACGCTTTATCCACATCAGCGGGATTGCCAGGAACGGGATGAAAAGCATTTGGTTGCACATGGTCAATAATGTGCTCCTTCAAAAAGTTGGGAAAGCTAGCTGGATGAGCGGGATCGATGCCCAGGTATTCATCCATATGAAAGATGGTAATCACCGACCAGTCTATGCCTTCTAGCTTGCGCAGAGCATGAAGGAAGGTCAGCTGAGAATTGCCAGTTGCCAAGATTAGATTGGCCTCTCCCCTAGCCCCGATGGCCGCCTGAATGGTGGCTTGGGCAGAGAGCGCCGCCGCTTGTCCCATGAGCTCATTATTGGGATAGATCTCGATAGGAAGCTGCTCAATTTGGAGCGTTCGTATTGGTTCTGTCATAGCACAAGTATTCCTTTTTTGGGAACGGGAATGAAATAACTCAGCCATTTGGTAGAGCTAAACCCGATTGAAGCGCGCAAGTTGTTTACGACCTAGGCCTTAGGTGATTTCTTCCATCTCTAGCGCCCAACGGCCTCTGGTTAAGACGCCGCAAGCGTTAAATTCATCGTCGAAAATGACCACATCGGCATCCTTGCCGGGTTGCAGACTGCCTTTTCGGCTATCCATACCAATGATGCGTGCTGGGGTAAGGCTCGCCATTCGTATGGCTTCGATTAATGGAATACCAACTTCCTGGACAAGGATTCCAACCATCTGGTTGAGCAAGGTTGTGCTGCCCGCAAAGGAGCTGCGATCGGGCAACATTCCAACGCCATTGTGAACGTCATACTCTAACCCACCCATTTGGAATCGAGCGCCATCTGGAAGCCCTGCCCCACTCGTAGCATCCGAAATAACGCAGAGTCGATCCGGCCCCAGGCATTTATAGGCCAACTTCATGAGCGTCGGTGGCAGATGCCGATTGTCGGCAATCATCTCTGCTGTCAGCACATCGTATGTTAGCGTTACCTCTAGCAAGCCAGGCTTTCGCCAAGGTCCCACCCGAACGGTACTCGACTGTCCACTCCAGATGTGGATCATGTGACGGAGGCCACCATCAATAGCACGTTGTAGCTCATCTTCTGTGGCGTTGCTGTGGCCTGCTGCTGCCACGATATTGAGCCTTTGTAGAGTGCTTAATAGTGCTATACTCCCAGGCAGTTCGGGCGCAAAGGAGAAGAGTCTGATACAGTCGCCGTAAGAGAGCAACTGTTCTGGCGTCCCGTCATCGGGATTGCGAATATGCGCTGGATCCTGGGCACCGGCCTGCGCTAATGAAAAATAGGGTCCCTCTACATGACAGCCCAATATTTCGGCACCGGAATGTTCCGTACTCATCCACTCTTGAACAAAGGCCAAACACTCAACTAAATCGGGGATACCAGCCGTCACAGTTGTGGCTAACAAAGAAGTGATGCCTCGGCGAGCATTCTCTTGAACAATGGCTTGATACCCCTCAACCGTAGGTGTATTGAAGGCGTGTCCAACAGCGCCATGAATATGAATATCCACAAGCCCAGGCGAAATCAGTCGGCCGCCAGCATCCACCCTAGACCAACGATTTCCCAGTTCCAGATCCGGCAAGTCACCTTTTGGCAAGACTGCGGTGATCCGCCCATCTTCAATTAGAAGCGCCCCATGCTCCAGAATACGGTGGGGCAGGACAATTCGACCATTGAGCAAAGCGATTCGGCTCATGATCAGTCCAACCAAATCGGGTTAGACCAAGCCCGCTCACCATAGGCATCCCGTACTGTTACGCGACAGTAGGGGCTTTTGAATCGGCTCAGATCGATTTCAGCTTCCAAGAGACCGTGTCCATAGGCATGAGCGGCAGTTGCCCCCTTCCCTGTAATCAGTATGCGATCTACTGGTGAGCAGCGGATCATGGCCCTTTTTCCTGGCTCGATCTGGATATCATGAATCTGAGGGCCAGTTGATGAATAGTAGTGGCCGCTCTTCAACCCACTCAAAAGCGACTCCGGCGTCAGTGATTCGCTCTTCACCCAAACCCAGCCCCGAGCAAAGTCGTTGCGAAAGACTTGACCATGATAATCATCTGTTGCACAAGTTGTGTAACGATGGCCTCGTCCCAGCATGACATCCGCTATGTGCCAACTATCAGCTCGGTCATTGGCATCAACAGCCACGCCATTGAAGATCTCAATGGCATCAACCTTGCCAAGAGATTCAATATCCCGCTCAGTCAAGGCATACCAGTGAGGGTGAGCAACTGAAACATAAGCACCTGCATCCAACGCCCTCGCTGCTAGGTGAGACGCTGACTCCTCCGGTGACGTCGGCGCAAAGTCCAATGGAAGACCATTTGCCAAAATATGCCAAACAGAGCCAAATTCAGTTTTATCCGTATGTAGTTCGGCGCCGAGTAAGGTCGTAAAATCGTCTTGCCGAAAAACGCGGGTGTCAGTTAACGGAAAGTTATACTGCGCTAAAAAATGGTCCGTTAAAGAGATAAAATGGTAGCCGGCTTCCCGATAAAGCTGGCAGACCTCTTCGGGGGTTTTCAGCCCATCAGAATTGGTAGAATGACAGTGGAGATTGCCGCGCCAGAAACGACCCGACTTATCAAATGGCAGATTATTCATTTGAATTTCCCTTGGCTCATCATGAGTCTTTCGCTTATCGTAGCTTACCCCGGCCAGAAACGGGCCACACAGCTTCAACCATGCCTTTCCGCACGCCATAGAGATGATCGTGGAGGAAGACTGTTGAGTCACCATAACCGATAATAAAATCGAAACTATCTCCAATCTGAATCGTCTCGTTGGGTTGTGTCAGCGTCATCACGCCGTGTTCTGCGGACGTACTAAAGCTCTTGACATGGTCGATGCCGAGAACCTCTGGCTCTCCAGCCCAACGGGGTAGCGTTTTGAAACCAGCATCAAAGAGAATACGCTCAGGGGTAGGGCGGCTGGTAACCATAGCTCGGACAAAGATAGATGGTGTTGTACCATCCCACCAAGCGTGATATCTGGTATCAGAAAATAGGGCACCGCCTGACTGCATCTCAGTGACCACACCAAGGAACGGCGTTACGCCTGTGCTACCGCTGCCACCACCGCTGATTATGGCCAGTGGCAGATTGGCAGATTGACAAGCCTCAATCGTCTTTTGGAATAATCCTAACGACTCTTCAATGGCTGCTTTGCGTCCATCTGGATCCGGATTCGCCAACGCATGACCTTCCCACGCCATGAGGCCATCATAGCGAAGCCCAGGCATCTCCAAAATTTTCTGGGAAAGAGCAACCGCCGCTTGGCCAGGTGCTGTACCGGCTCGATTCATCCCGGTATTCACCTCGACCAACACACCTACTTCCACACCCGCCGCTTGAGCGGCAGCACTAAGCTGACTTGCCACCCCGGCGTCATCCACCGCCACTTTGACATCGGCTTGGTGTTGCAGGTGGACCAGACGCGCAAGTTTGTGGGGGCCGACAATTTGATTGGCAATCAGGATATCCTTGATGCCGGCTGCGGCCATAATTTCGGCCTCGCCTAATTTGGCGCAGGTGACGCCAATCGCACCGGCAGCAATGGCCTTGTGGGCTATGGCTGGAATCTTGATGCCTTTGGTATGTGGGCGCCAATTGACCTTGGTCTCCTCAAAGAGGCGGGCCATAATGGCAATATTGGATTCTACTATATCGAGATCAGTCCAGAGAAAGGGGGTGTCGAGCGAAGAGTACGGTTGTCCGATTTCAGTCATCGGTTTCTCCTTTTTTACATAAATAGCTTGGCTAACAAACTCGTTATCGATTCTGCATCCGTGCCGGTAAAGTGTTTAATCTGCTGGCGACATGAAAAACCAGGCGCGACCACTACTTCCTCTTCACCCATTTCACGGACTGCTGGTAGGAGCCGCCGCTCGCCGATCTTTTGGGAGATCTCATAGTATTCATAGCCAAAAGAGCCAGCCATACCACAGCACCCTGAATCCAACACAGTCACTTCACAATCAGGAATAGCGGAAAGAAGTTGAACCATGGCGTCTACCCCGACCAGGGCTTTCTGATGGCAGTGGCCATGTACCAAAAGCTTTTTCGGGCCAGGGCGTATGGCCACAGCGGATTGTTGAACAGGCTGTTGAACTGCCCACTCCTCAACCAAATGGCACGCAGAAGCCACTGTCTGGGCATCTACCTGTTGCTGCCCGCGCAGAAGTTTGGGGTGATCATCCACAACGGCTGAATAACAGCTGGGTTCACAGAAGAGAATCGGGATCCCTTTTTTGGCTAAAGGCAACAGTGCCTGGGCTGTCTCCGCTGCCTGGGACGCGGCCTCTTCCAAAAAGCCCTTGGAGATCAGGGGCCGTCCGCAGCAGACTTGAGGTGCCACACTCACTTGGCCACCTAAGATCTCAATGAGCGACGCCGCTGACATCAGGTGCTCTGGTTCATAGTAGTTGTTAAATGTGTCGGCAAAGAGAGCGACTTCTGTTTGGTTGCCTGATACCTGTTTGGGAGATGGTTCATTGGCTAATGACTCGTTGGTCACCTGGTATTGCTTCCACTGGCTCAGAAAAGAACGACGAGCAAAAGCAGGCAATGAACGCCGCCGATCAAACCCCAACCCTTTTTCATTTAACCAGGAAGCGACTGGCGTACTCAACATCCAATTAGAGAGAGGTGCCAGCCAGCTACCCCCCTTGCTAATCCAATCCATACGCGACATGAGTCGATCTTTGAATGTGGTGCCATGGGCTTGCCGATATTGATGCAGGAATTCACTTTTGAGCCTAGCCATGTCCACGCCTGTAGGACATTCGCTTTTGCATGCTTTGCACTCTAGACAGAGTTCCATGACAGGGCGTAACTCTTCGTCGGCCAACCCCGCTGCCTCGAGTTGGCCTGTTAGGGCTAGGCGCAAAGCATTGGCCCTACCACGAGTCGAATCTTTCTCATTGTGGGTAGCCATGTAAGAGGGACACATGGTGCCAGTTAACGTTTTGCGGCAGGCCCCAACCCCACTGCACTGTTCGGCTGCCCGCAGAACCCCGCCAAAGTCGGAAAAGTCAAAGGCCGTCGGAACCTCGGGTGTCTCATATTCTGGCCCAAAACGAAGGTTGCTGGTTAGTGCAGGGGCGTGAACAATTTTGCCTGGATTGAAGAGATTCTGGGGATCAAAGGCAGCCTTGATCTGGCAGAAGGCTTGATACAGCTCTGGACCAAAGATCTTTTCTTGAAATGGTGCCCGAACCAAGCCATCTCCATGTTCACCAGAGAGGGCACCACCATATTCGAGGACCAAGTCCGAAACTTCATTGGCGATGGCTTCAAACCGCTCCACACCTAGGGCCGTCTTCATGTCAACCACGGGACGAATATGGAGCAAGCCTACCGAGGCATGGGCATAGAATCCGGCACTTGTCTCATATTTGGCCAAAATTTGCTGAAAACTCTCGATGTAGTCATGGAGCTTCTCTGGGGCGACAGCCGTATCCTCAACAAACGAGATGGCTTTGGCATCCCCTGTCTCGGCCATGGTCAACCCGAGGGCAGCCTTGCGCAAGGTCCAGATTTTTGCCTGGGCTTCTGCCCCAATGGCACGATGGATGTGATGCCCCATCTCACGCGCTTGCAAATCAGCCTCTAGCTGATCAATTCGTTCCGGCAAAGCATCTTTCTCATGGCCAAAGAACTCAACCAGCAGTACAGAGCCAGGGTCACCCACAATAAAGTCTCGCAGCGGCTCAAATTCGAGCTTCCCTTGGGTCATACCCAGCATAAACCGGTCCATCAACTCCACTGCTGACGGATTATGCATCAGGATAACCGGCGTGGCCGTCATGGCCTCTAGCAGGTCTTCAAACTGAACAACGCAGAGAATTCGGTGAGTGGGGAGCGGAACCACCCGCAATTTGGCTGCAACGGTCAACCCCAAGGTGCCTTCTGAACCGACAAGCATGTGAGCGAGATTAAATTGATTGGGTTGGGTATCATCCTCAGGTACATTTGTCCCGGGTATATTGCTCTCGGGTACATTACTCCCAGGCACAAATGCATCCAAATTATATCCCCCAACCCTACGCAGGATGTTGGGATAACGAGCCTCAATTTCAGCTTGATGCATCTCCCCAAGCTCTTTGACCGTCCGATAGATGGTCCCTTCCCGGTTCTCCTGGGAGACTTTGCTGGCTAGCGATTCCTTATCCAGCGGCTCAATCTGTATCACTTCACCATTAGAGAGAACCACCTTCAAAGCTTCTACATAGTCGAGGGTTTTACCGTAGATGATGGAGCGCGTTCCCGCCGAGTTGTTGGCGATCATACCGCCAATAGTTGCCCGGCTCGAGGTAGAGAGATCCAGCGGTAGTTGTAAACCGTGGGGCTTGAGGGTGGCATTGAGTTCATCTAAAACCATACCTGGCTCCACCCAAACCAAACGCTCTTCCGGATTGAATTCGAGCAATCGGTTCATTCGTTTGGAAAAATCGAGAGAAATGCCGTGACCGATGGCTTGACCTGCTTGGGAGGTACCGCCCCCTCTGGCTGTGATGGAGATGCCATATTTCTGACAGAGGTGGACAACCATACAAATATCTTCAATCGACTCTGGCGTGACCACGCCTATCGGCAAAATCTGGTAGACGCTGGCATCGGTTGCGTGCATAGCCCGGCTGAAGCGGTCAAAGGAAGTTTGCTGGGGCAATCGTTGGGTCAGCTCATCCTTGAAAGCGGTGAGGTTTGCAGGTGCAATGGGTCTTTCAGTAGCTGTCAATGGTTCGGACATAGTGCGGAAACAATGTATAAAACAACGGTGTAAAAACGATGTATTTTATCGTTCAGTGGCGCAAAAGATTCAGTAGCGGAAACGATCAGTGGCGGACTAAGTAATCCAAGGCCTTGGTTATACCGCCAGGTCGGTGAGGGATATCACAAAGTTGAAGACCCATCTCTACCCCACTGAGGGTGCCAGCCAACATTAGCTCATTCAAATCACCCAGGTGGCCAATGCGGAACAGTTGCCCTTTGACCTGGCCTAAACCGGTTCCCAGAGACATATTGAATCGGTCTAGCACAGTACGCCGAAACGCGTCGGCATCATGACCATCAGGCATAAGAACACCCGTTAATGTGGGGGAATAAGCAGCTTGATTGAGACAGTAGAGGGTCAAATCCCATCCTCGAACGGCTGCTCTGGCAGCGCTGGCCAGCCGCTTATGACGAGAAAATACGCTCTCTAACCCCTCTTCAAATAGCATGGTTAACGCCTCATCCAAACCAAAGAGCAGGTTGGTGGCTGGCGTATAGGGAAATAGCCCTCGCTCGTTAAAAGAGAGGACCGCATTCCAATCCCAGTAAGAGCGGGGCAGTTGAGCGGTTTGGGTAGCGGCCAAGGCTTTGGAGCTAATGGCAGTAAAGCCAAGACCTGGGGGCAACATCAGCCCCTTTTGCGAGCCCGCAACAGTCACATCCACTTGCCACTCATCATGTAGATAGGGCATGGACCCCACTGAGGATACAACATCTACCATAAAGAGTGCACCGTGCTTGGCATTATCAATGGCCTGCCGTATAGCAGCAATTTCGTTGACCACACCGGTTGATGTTTCATTGTGAACTAGGGCCACGGCTTTGATTCTGCCCTCTCTATCCTCAGACAGTCTCGCTTCTACAGCAGAAGGATCGACGCCCAGACGCCAATCACCAGTGAGTCTCTCAACCTCTAAACCCAGGTTATTGGCTACGTTGCTCCAAAGCGTAGCAAAGTGACCGCTATCGCAGAAGAGGACGTGTTCCCCGGCCGAAAGGGTATTCACAAGGGCTGCTTCCCATGCCCCCCGTGCCGATGAAGGGTAGACGATAATTGGGTTTTCTGTGGCAAAGATTGTCCCTAACCGTTCCAAAAGGCTGTGGGTGAGCTGAACAAATTCAGGACCGCGATGGTCAATTGTCGAACGGGAGATGGCACGAGCAATACGCTCAGGGAGGTTACTGGGACCGGGGATTTGGAGAAAATGACGCCCCGATTGATATGCTTCCATTTTAGACTCAGCCCCCCTTGAAATCGTCATTTGGCTTTTTGGTAAAATTTGAGAAAACTGAGTATCAGTAGATCGCAGTCGAGTCTACGCCAGCGTCGTGCGCTGAGTTATCGTTGCACTTGGTTACAGACATGAAGCACCGTCGACTGAGTATCACATCTATAGCCGCTCAGCGATGGCAAGAATGCGATACATGCTGCGTAAGACCGGCTTTTCGACAAGCTTGTTGTCGATGACAACCAATCCTGTACCTTGTTTCTCAAATTCGTCGATGACCCGGCGGGCCATGAGAATCTGTTCCTCTGTTGGGCTAAAACAACGATTTAATGTGGGAATCTGCCGAGGATGAATGGCTGCTTTCCCCGTGAAGCCAAGCTGCTGGACCGCGGTAGCTTCTGCTTCTAGCCCATCCATATCACCCAAATCCATGAAGGGCACATCGATTAGATCCAGGCTCGCTGAAGCCGCAGCGTGGACAACTTTGGAGCGTGCATACAAAAGCTCATTCCAGGTTGGCTCTACTCGCAATTCTGCCGCCATATCCACGCCGCCAAAGAGGAGCGAATCGATGCGACTGCTGCAACGGGCAATGTCGTAGGCTGCCTCTAGCCCTTCATTGGTCTCAATAATTACGTGGAATCGAATATCGGCATGAGCACCGTCGAGCAACTCGTCATGGACTTGGATCTCGTCAGGGGACTTGACCTTGGGTAGCATAATGGCAAGCGGCCCCTGCTCAGCTTGCGTTAATGCCAGGAGGTCAGCGAGGCCATCAGGTGTCCGCAAGCAGTTGATCCGCACGATACACTCAGGGGATACTTCTTCTGAGTTGGCAGACGGATCACCATTTTTGAAAAGGTCCAGCGTTTTTGCCCTGGCCTCAACTTTGTCGTGAGGTGCAATGGCATCTTCCAGATCAATGCAGACGATATCAGCACCGGCTGTCAAAGCTTTGGCAAACATCTCTGGTTTGTTACCAGGCATAAAAATTAGACTGCGCCTAGGACGGGTTCTTTGATGTTCCATTGAATCTATCAGCTGTTTTCGGTTGCGCAGACAGGACAGTTCTTACCGTCTTCCAGCTCCACCATATGTTTCCCACAGACGGCAAATGTCACAACAACATTTTCTCGCAGAAAACTCCGCTGGACTTCTGCCTCCAAAATTAGATCGCGCGAATTACTGACGATGATCAACTCAGGGACAGGGCAACTATCACATAATTTGCGTTTCCAGGGCCGCGTCTTATTTGGGCTACCTTCAATGAGTCGGCACTCTTCGACATTTCTGCCACGATGATAATCACCATAAAAGTAGCGGCAATTGACAGGATTAGGCATATGTTTATTGAGGGAATGTAAACTAAATACATAGATAAAGGTCGCCTATTATATAGGCGACCTTTATTATACGGGACTTATTGAATTATCCGAAATCTTTTGGCTGACATTGACGCCAAGTTTAGCTCTTAGGACGGAATCGCTTTCAAACAGGGTCTGATTATCAACAATCACTACCTCTCCAGATGCTGTTACCGCTCTAGGTAGGGCGGCTCGTCGTAATCATTTTGATTCGGGTAGTCCATATTGGTACCATTTAAACTATCGACATCAACCAGCAAGCAAGCAAGCAGATCATTCTGGCGATTTCGTTGTTCTGCAAGTAGATAACCGAATTGTCGTTCTATAGTGACCAGAGACTCAAGTTCAGCCCGCAGAATACAATACTCGTCCTCCGTGAAGGGCGAATCCATAATGCCGGAACGAAATAGCTTATCCAGGTATTGATCATACTCACCATTGGGCGTAGCAAGATCACTCAGATTGGGTATACCGGAATCTAACGTTGAAAAATCGTATTTAGGTTCAGTCATTGGCTCTTCTGACTGATCACTCGTAAAAAGATGATGATTACTAAATGCATCGATGTTTCCTGGCACATCTTCTTTCAAGACATATCCCACATTGCTATCAAAATGAAGCAAGCTATATTGGTGGAGTACACAGTGTAGATCGTCCGGTGGAATAGCATCTCGATAGACCTCGTCTGCCAGCAACTGAGCGGCCAAATCCCAGGAAGTTATAGATCCTTTGCTCTTTTGGATTTTGCGAACGATCTCTTCTGCCTTAAGCGTTAATTGGACATTGCGACTTTGGATCAGGCTATCATCACGTGCTTCCCTAGGATGAAGGCGCAACATGTATTGTCCATTGTTGACATCGTTAGCTGTAATCAAAATGTCATCGCGGCCCTCTCCACCCTGTTCATCCACCCAGGCAACGAACTGTGGTCCAAGACGTAGTGACCAAGTCTTCTGCTCGATATATGCTTCGGCAGGAATCGTTGGCCCACCGAATAGCTCAATGTAGAGGATGCGTGCCTCTGAGCGATGAGTTTGGAAGAATTCAGGAAATAGCACAGCATGTTCTAGCTCATCCAATAACAGGAAACCTTGTTCGGCCTCATCTGCTGTGAGTGGATGACGAATAATGGAACCCTTTATTAGGTTCGAGAGCCAACCATATTGGTCGGGCGCGCACTGCACAACCTGGAAGATTGTATCAGCAGTCTGCTCTATGAGTCGGTGAATATCTGTGCCTTTGGGCAAACTATGGCCCAAGGCAGCATCTATTTCGTGAGCAGAGAGTGGTACGGGCGAGGACATTAGGGTATCAGCAATCATATTGCTGTAATTGGCGTTTTGGGTGTTCTTCGGCAAAACGTCCAGGTTGATGTAGGACTTTTCGACCGAATTTCTTTGGAATGATTTTGTCATATTACTTCCGTTTAACCTAGAATCAGAGAAAGGTTTGAAGCGAATGTCGGGGCTTGGTTATTCTAAGAGGGCATTTGAATATTCTACCTCTGGTGGAGGCAAGATATACCTTGCCCGTTTACTCGACTAACGACGACCCGAGGCTGTTTGAATATTCAGCCTCTAAGACATTGAGCTGGTTTCATTGTACATGACAAATATTGGATTCAACATAACAAATAGCTTTCATTATCGTTGACATAAAAGGGTTATTCATGAAGCTTTCGCCTTATCTATCAGAATTGGTTTGCCTTCGTTGTGGGAAGAACTACTCCCCAGATACGTTTTCAGATGGGCGCATTCATTATCAATGCACTTGTCGTCCAAATCAGGGTAGCGATGTGGGTACCTTAGATGCTCGTTACGATTATCAAGCCATTTTACGCGACACAAACGCACAGCAGATCGCCACCGATTCAGACAGTTCCATAGGACGTTTTCATCACCTGCTGCCTCTTTGTAATCGGGCATCATTGCCTCCTGTTCCCGTTGGTGGCACACCTCTTTTGGAAGCGTCGACGCTTGCCCAAACGCTAAGGCTGAATCATCTTTATATTAAGGACGACGGCAGACAGCCCAGTGGTTCCTTAAAAGACCGGGCATCAGCTATTGCTGTGGCTATGGCCCAAGAGAATCAGTATCCTATTGTCGCTACCGCCAGCACCGGAAATGCCGCAGCCGCTTTGGCTGGGCAATGTGCCGCGGCTGGGCAGAAAAGTGTCATCTTTGTTCCCAAAAGTGCGCCGCCCGCCAAGATTGCCCAACTGTTGATCTATGGTAGCACCGTCTTGACGCTCAACGGTAGCTATGACCAGGCGTTTGATCTATGCTCCCGAGCTTGTCAGCAATTTGGCTGGTTTAATCGTAATACAGGTCTTAATCCATATATGACCGAGGGGAAAAAGACCGTCTCTTACGAAATTGCGCTCCAGTTGGCGCAACAACAAGCACAACAAGCACAACAAGCACAACAAGCACAACAAGCACAACAAGCACAGCGAGAGGTTGCCTCTGATCCTCTACATACGTCACACTCATCATTGCCCTTTGTAGCACCAGACGTCGTCTTCGTCTCGGTTGGTGACGGTTGTATTATTGGCGGTGTCCATAAAGGCTTTAAAGATCTTCTGGCCCTTGGCTGGATTGACAAGATGCCTAGGCTATATGGGGTACAGTCGGAGGAGAGCGCAGCGCTGGCCAATGCTTGGCAGGCTGGTAATGCATTCCCAGCCCCAGTTCAAGCGACTACTTGCGCCGATAGCATCAGCGTGGATGCTCCGCGTGATCCAATTAAGGCGTTAAATGCGGTACGCCAGAGTGAGGGGGCCTTTATTACCGTCTCGGATAAGGCCATCCGTTCTGCCATGCTCCCGATGGCTAGGCAGGGCGGTGTCTTCGGGGAACCCGCAGGGGCTGCAGCACTAGCCGGATTGCAGAATGCAGTGGCCAATCAGTTTGTCAAACCAGATGAAGTCGTTGTCATCATCAATACAGGCAATGGGTTGAAGGACGTTACTGCGGCCATCGAGGCGACGGGTGGGGTTAAACCCATCGACCCGACCTTAGAGGCGGTTGAGCAAGTGCTTACGCTTTGATGACGACATCTCAATTTATACCTCGGTGCAGACCAACATCTCGTTTTAGGTGAGAATTCATCAGGGTCAAAAGAAACAGGGGTTTCAACTACTACCTATTGTACATAAATTTTCGAGAACTGTGGCATATTCAAATTTCAAAGGGGGAACGAATGGATAGTTTAAAGAACAAGGTCATTCTGATTACAGGTGGTGCTCAGGGCATTGGTGGCGCTACGGCCCAACTCTGTGCGGAACGAGGCGCGGATGTAATCATTGCTGATCTCCGGGAAGATTTGGGAGAGCCGTTAGCCGCGACCATCAGAGAGGGCGGTGGAAAGGCAGCCTTCTATCCTTTGGACGTACGTGATGCCGAGGCTGTGGAAGGAACATTTGACCAAGTCCGCACCCGTTATGGCCGATTGGATGTACTCATCTGTGCAGCAGGGGTGCTGCAGGGTGCGTTGCTGCAGCCCGAAGAGTTCCCCATAGAGACCTTCGATTTTGTCATGGACGTGAATGTCAAAGGCTCATTCTTATGCACAAAGTATGCTACACCGCTACTGGTCGATGCACAAGGTTCCATCATTCTTATCGCCTCAGGAGCGGGTGTCACCGGGGGAAGTTCGTCCATTGCTTACGGAACAAGCAAGGGGGCAGTCAACGGCATGGGCATGGTACTGGAAGGGCATCTAAGTTCTCGTGGTGTCCGGGTTAATGTGGTCTGCCCGGGTAGTATTGTGAGTGAACTAAAGCTTGAACAGATGCGCAGCGCGGCCGAGTATCAGGGTAAGGGCTTTGATCGAGAGGAAGCCATTCAAAAGTTGGGGGATCCTGGTGGCGTTGCCAATGTACTGGCTTTTTTGGCATCAGACGATGCAAAGTATGTTAAACGGAATCTCTTTACGCGATAAGATGTATGAGCTATGCGACGAAAAATTGAAGCGAATGTCTATGTATTGTCAGCACATGAGGAATGTATGACACAATGCCGACACAGTGCTGACAAAGTCCATCCATAGGATGGAAGAACATTACCCTTCAGTCTCATTTTTTGCAGATTGTGTATTGGGTTGCTTGCTACTATAATCGATTCATAACAAATTATATGCATACCAAAGCCTTACCCTATATCGGCCTACTTAGCCTCTTTTGGGGAACCAACATTGTCGTCAGCCGATTTGGGGTTGGCGAGGTTGACCCGTATCTCTTTATCGCCCTACGGCTTTCGGTGGCGACATTCTTTTTTTGTCTGCTCTTTTTGTATCAGCTCTATAGAAGAGCACAGGTTTGGCCAAAAGATTGGAATTTGTGGCGTCATGCGGGAGTGAGTGGCGTGATTGGGGTAGCTATCCCCATGTCCCTATTTATTTTGTCCCTGCAATATCAGTCGAGTGGAGTCGCCAGTATTTTTGTTACCATCGGGCCAGCTTTAATGGTGATTGCTGCACACTTCTTCCTACCCGATGAGAAGATGAGCTTGAACAAGGTGCTCGGGGTTGCCTTGGCGTTGGTTGGTTCGCTCTTGCTGGTCCTGCGGGGTGAAAATGGGCTGGCAGATAGCGGGCTAGTGGGAGGGCAAGGAGCGAGTGCAGTAGGCTTTACATTTGTCTTAATTGCACTTTGTTCTGAGGTAATCAATACTATCTTTGTCCGCCGCCGTATGACAGAGATGGATCCATTTGTCGTTACGGGAATTCGCCTTTTGGTTGGCGCTGTGATCACAAGTATCGGCGCATTCTTCTTAGCCGGCAATGTGTCGTGGACAAGCTTTACACCGGCTAGCATCTTTTCTATTGTATACGCGGGGGTGATAGGAGCTTTAGCAGGACAATTTATGGCATTTATCATCATCCGACGTTTTGGTGCAACACTCTTTTCATTAACGACCTATCTGATTCCCATTGTTGCCACTACATTTGGCGTCCTTTTCCTTGGAGAAATTGTTACCTTGGGGATGCTGATCGGCATGTTACTCGTTGGCAGCGGTATCTATCTAATCAACCGCCCCATATCACCAGGAGCAAGAATGGTTGAGGATCAGATAAGATAATCGGCTATAGTCATCGTTTCGGCCACTCAGCAACCGAGTTTTTCCAAGCCCTTTGAGCATTGGCAGTTTCGAGACTCAAAAATCCCTGTGATCCGCGGCCCTCCATTCTACCCAGTCCCATTAATGGGACGTCTGTTCTGTAGCCCAGCGTTTTTAAACCTGGGCGGACTCTTCAATCGGAACAACTCTAATAGAATCTCAATAGGAATTCAATAGATCAACTATATGCTTTTTATGGTTAGATGATCAATACCCATATTTCTCTTCTACCCAAAAGGAGTTAGCCGTGATTTCTGATTTTCCCCGACTAAGGGTCTACCCTATTGTCTACTCGTTGGTTCTTGTCATTGGCCTTGTGGCCTCTTCAGCTTTTTTGTCCTCTACCCATTATGAAGTCTTCAATGGGATTATCAGCAGCGTCACCAAACAGGCCAAGGCCCAAGACATTGAGGTAACGACTCTCCATGAATTGGGGCTGTTGATCAGCCAGCTAACCCAGGAGCACAACCTAGATGCGGAGTTGGTGGCAGCCATGCTACAGGCTGGTCTCACGCCAGAAGAAGTGAATCCAGAAAGTGCTGCCGCGTTTGCAATTGAGGTAAGCAACAATTTAACCAACGCCCAAGCCGCTGCATCCCCATCCGCCGAGTCCTCGTCTTCTGCTGATACTGCACCCCAAGGCCCCGCCGATACGATTCTACGCGATTGCAGCAGTCAAAACTTCCCCTATATTTACCTCAATGTTGCAGTCAGCGATAATGGCATACCGGTTGGTAACCTAACCGATAGCAACTTTGCCTGCTTTGAAAACAACGTTCCGCAGATGGAATCATTTGTGGTGACGCCACCTGAGACCGATGGAGGAGTGCGACTGGCTGATATTGTCTTCCTCATTGATAGTAGTGGCAGTATGGCCGAGGAAATTAATGATGTGCGCGACAATGTCAATGCATTCGCCCAGGCGCTGCTGAATAGCAACGTGGATTTCCGCCTAGGTCTGGTCCGATTTGGGAACAATACAGTCATTGACTCAGCCAATCCATTTGTCTTTAACAATGGGATTCTACTG
This sequence comes from Chloroflexota bacterium, assembly GCA_039028975.1. GTDB lineage: Bacteria > Chloroflexota > Anaerolineae > Caldilineales > Caldilineaceae > JAHBNG01. The sequence goes on along the minus strand of JBCCHB010000053.1, from coordinate 38,294 downwards.
GACAACGATGATATTGCTACCTTCCAAAGCTGGATTGGTACGCTTGGTGCCGGTGGCGGCCTTGAACCAGGATATCTGGCTGTGCGATATGCGATTGAACAGTTCGACTTCCGCACCGGTGCGCAGAAGATCTTCATTATGATTACCGACGAAGATAGCGACAGCAACTCTGGCACTGACCATATAGCCAACCTAGAAAAGCAGGCTGTCATCAATCTACTCCTGGCAAATGATATAACAGTCCACACTGCCGTCAATTGTGGTGTAGATTTTTCCAACAGCGATTACTGTGATGAATCCAGTATCCGAGGCGTCACAGGTGGGCTTCAGTTTAATGTCGTTGGTCCCTACAACACGATCCTGGACACCATTGTTTCTGACACGGCAGGAACATACGTATTGCGCTATTTCAGCAGCAACCCAGTTCAGGATGCAACGTTGCGTAATATCCGATGTGATATCAATGCGCCTGGTTTTCAAGAGAGCTTCAACTGCACCTATATTCCAGGTGCTGCACCACGGATCCAGTTAACACAGGAGACGTTGATCTTGAACCGCACGGCCCAAGCAGAAGGAACGTCACCAAGCATTCAGGTACAGGTGACCGATGCCGCCGAACCTTTCGTTCAATCGGTAACCCTTTTCTATCGCAGCAGCGGCTCGGAGGATCCCTTTATCTCGGTGTCCATGTCCCAATCCAGCGGCAATCTCTATCGGGCAACGATTCCTACTCTTGCACCACCAGGCGTTGAGTACTATGTGCGGGCAACAGATGGTCAGGTCTCGTCCCAATTGCCCTCTGAAGACGTGGCGGACAACCTCTTTCACATCAGCGTACTGCCCAATCAAGCACCCACCATCAATCATGCACCGATCTCTATGGTGGAGGTCAATACCGCTATCTCTTTTGAAGCTGATGTCATTGACACAACCAATCGAGTAGTGAGCGTGGTTTTGCAGTGGCGTCGTCAAGGCCAGCTAATCTATCGGGAACTCGCCATGTCAGCAGTAGGTGGTGACACCTATCAGGTTGAGCTACCGCCCAGCGAAGTAGATGAGGATATCGAATATTACATCCGGGCCATCGATGATCTAAATGTGGCTACGACGGTTGGAACTGTAGATGCGCCGCTAATTATCCGCGTTCTTCGTGGCTCTCCACAGTTGGGTGCCAGCACCAGTTGCACGCTCGTCAACGATGCGAATAACGACGGGCTGAACAACAGCGGGGATATCGTACGTTGTACTGTCACTATTACCAACAGCGGGGATGGTCTGGCCATGTCCGCACGCTATCAGACTGTATTAGATGAATACGCGGCTCTGGTCAATGGCTCGGTGCAGGCCTCTCAGGGCATGATTCTGGAAGGGAACGGCGACACAGATAAAAATGTGCTGGTGAATCTGGGGAATCTGGCCGTCAACGGCTCGGCAACCGTCCGATACGATATTCTGTTGGGTGCCGACGTAGATCAGTTCCCCGGTTACCGGATACCCAGCTACCTTGATTGTGTGTCTCATCCCACTATCTCACCTATTAATCGTTCAGAACCAGCAGAAATCATCATTGGTCGCCGCCCTATTATTCAGACCGAAAAGCAGGCGTCGCTCTTAGTTGATCTCGACCGGAATGGCATTGCGGGTCCAGGAGACACCCTTCAGTATAGAGCCGTCATGAAGAATCTTGGCAACCAAACGGCCCAGGCATCTAACTTTATCGACTCATTAGATCCCAACACAGCGTTAATTGCTGGCTCAGTAGAGACTACGGCCGGGACCGTTGTATCAGGGAATGGTGCCAATGATTCGGTTGTCGATATTGCCATGGGGCCCATGCCACCAGGTGCAGAGGTAACTGTCGGTTTTCAGGTGTACATTCCGACAAATTTCAGTAGAACGATTAATGCCATCTCGAATTTGGCTGCTTGCATCTATCCCAATAATCCGCCGGTCTGTGTTGGGCGTATTGGTCTTGGCGATAGGTGCCAAAGCACCGATATTCAGCTGCGTTTTGCACCTCTCTTAGAGAACCAAAAGAGCGTTTCGCTTTTTAAGGATGTCGATCAAAGTGAGAGCGTAACACCTGGTGATGTGCTCCTTTATCAGATTGAGATCGAGAATCGCGGCAATCGCCCAGCAACAAATCTGCTGATGCTAGATGAACTCAATGAGGGAATAACTGTTGTTCCTGGGACAGTCCGAACAAACCAAGGAATCGTTATTGGTGGAAATAGCATCAATGATACGGTTGTGGGTGTCAACATAGGCACACTTTCTCCTGGTGGGCGCGTAATGATCAGCTTTGAGAGTACAATTGCCGAAACCGCCGCGTTGAACACAGTTCTGCAAAATAGCTGTACCGTGCAGAGTACAGAATTGGGGTCGATCACCGTTCCGGACAATGGCATCTACATTAGCAACCCAGGCGATGCCACAGGAGAAGTCAGCGCACCACCCAACTTGACTTTGTCCAAATCTGTCATGTTGATAAACGACTCGGGCATCGATGGTGGATCGGCTGGTGACACACTTCTTTACCTGCTCAACATTGTCAACGGGGATCGGGTACCAGCCTCCAATGTCCAGCTTCGTGATATTCTCCCCCCCGAACTCCAGCTAATTGAAGGGACGCTACAAACGACATTGGGATCGGTCACAGCACAAGGGTCAACGATTCAGGCGGATATTGCCATCCTCCCAGCCGGCACAACGGTCACGATCGGATTTCAGGCGCGGGTGAAGGATGATGTATCTACCCAGGTGATCAACAATCAGGCTCAATGCTCTTACGACGGCGGCCCGAATCAAGGAAGAATTACCATTGATTCTAACGATCCAAGAACACCGCTAGAAGGGGATGCCACCCTCTTTGGTTTACAGAGGGGCCTATTTTTGCCCATCGTTGAACTGCCGTTCTACTGTTCAGCAGATGATCTTCAAACGGTGGATGTGATGTTGGTCTTGGATAGCTCGGGGAGTATGCAAAATGGTGGGAAGCTGATTGCTGCCACACGTGCGGCCAGCGACTTTTTGGAGCAGATGAATTTGTCTCAGGATCAGGCTGGGATCGCCACATTTTCGGCCGTAGCCGAGGTTGTTCAGCCGTTGAATCAAGATAAGGTTGCCTTAGATGCGACGCTAGCCAATATTGCTACGGGCAGGGGAACGGCTATCGGCGAAGGCATTGTCGCTGCAACGGAAGAGCTACAGAGCAGTCGGCATGATCCCAACCATACACCTGTGATTATTCTCTTTAGCGATGGCCGAAATAGCGCTGGGCAAGATCCAATTGCCGCCGCTCAAATCAGTAAGGATGCTGGAATCCGCATCTTTACCATTGGCTTGGGGACTGACGCAGATGAGGACACGCTGCGCCAGATTGCTAGCGATCCGGCAGATTATCGCTTTGCACCTAGCACAGAGGAATTGCCCGATATCTATGCACAAATCGCCAGGGATATCCGGTGTACACAATAGAAATTTAGTCGCCTGCAACCGTTGGCGACAGAGATCAACTCATCATAATCAAGGGAGCGCGAACATGAAAATTCCTACACTCCACTACGTCCTCGCGATTGTTCTGTTGGTCGCGTTATATATTGTGAATTCATTTGGCTCCGATGTCCTGGCCCAACAGATAATCTTTGTTCCTTTTGTTTCATCGGCATCGGATGAGTCTCTCACTGGCGTGAATGAGGATCACACCATATCGCTCGGTGCAAGCGGGCAAGGTCAAGTGAGAATTATCCCCTTCAAAGTCACATACAGCCATGGCGAAACCGTGACGATCAGCGCAGAAGCGGCAGATGGCTGGACTTTTTACAGATGGTCCGGCGATATCACGGACAGTAGGAATATTACATCCATAACAGTCAATGCCGATCTGAATCTCGTTGCCGAATTTGTTCCGGCTCAGTTAAGGCCAACCGTTATGCCCACATCAACGCCTCTTTCCACTCTTACCTTTACTCTTACCCCGACTCTTACACCTATCATTACCCCTACCACTACTCCTACCACCTTGGTGCCTACTCTGACGTCCACCCCAACATCAGAGTCAACCAATCTATCGCCCACATCCATGCCGGGAACAGCGGTCACTGATACAGTAACGCCAACAATTTTGCCAACAGACACATCTACCCCCACGGCGTCACCGGTCCCTACAGCCACATCTACTTTTACGCCCATTCCCACTCCTCTTCCTGTACCAGGGTTGATCAATGGAGACTTTGAAACAGCCCCTCATTCGGCGTGGAGCCAAACTTCGACAAGCTTTGGAAGCGGGGAAGGGACACTTATCATCAAAATAGCAGATTTCCAAAGTATCGTTACGCCACGATCCGGCCAATATGCGGCATGGTTTGGCGGAGCAGATAGTGAAGACGCATCGTTGTCTCAGACGATCAGATTGCCCTCTGTGACACCTATCACTTTAAGCTATCATTATCAAATTAATGCTCAGGATGAATGTGGTAGAGATAGGGTAAGTGTCACAGTTAACGGTACTGATATGGTGGGTCATGATCTCTGTCGCGCTACCCAGACCACTGGCTGGACACTAGGAACGGTTGATCTAAGTGAATTTGCCGATCAAGTGGTTCCCATCAGTTTCCATATCAGCACAGATAATTTCAGCCCAATCATTGGAGGGCAAGTTGCATCGAGCAATTTCTTTCTGGATGACATCTCTATCGAAGAAGGACAAGATAGTATGGCCACAGTAACGCCAACTATTCCTCCGACACCTACTCTTACACCTACCCTTACACCTGCTCTTCCAACCCCAGCCACTGTATTGCCACTCGTAGCCGTGGATGATACCGCCGCAACCAATGAAGATACGCCTATAGTCATCAACGTATTAAGCAATGACAGTGGTGGAATCGGGGGATCAACCATCCAAACCATCGGCACGCCGACATCGGGTACGGCTCAACAGAGTGGCCAAGAGATCCTATACAGCCCCACATTAGACTTTTTCGGCACTGATACATTTGCCTATACTATCCAAGATGCTGCTGGAAATGTGGCATCTGCCTTTGTCAGTATCACCATCTACCCTGTTTCTGATATTCCTATTGCCAATGCCCAATCAATCACAATGGCTCAGAATTCTATCGCAACTATTTCACTAACAGGTAACGATGCTGACGGAGATTCTTTGGCATTCTCAATTAGCAAGGCTCCAGAGAATGGTTCCTTAAGTGCCATCAGTGTCATCGGGGCAAATAGCGCATTGGTTACCTATACACCAAATACAAACTTTTTTGGTAACGATAACTTTGTCTTCCAAGTTAATGATGGAGCAGGTGGGGTTAGTGAAGCAACGGTTGGTATCACAGTCAATGGAATCCAACAGCCAATACCTACGACTGCCGAATTTGCCGCCACCAATACCGGTCCACAGATCGATGGTATCATCGATGACGTCTGGCAGAGTGCTAATTCCTATACGCTGAGTAACATTGTTCTCGGCGAATCACCTATAACAGATTCCGATCTCTCTGCCACTTTTCGAGGGCTATTTGATGGTTCCAATATCTATCTACTCATTGAAGTGACTGATGATAGCACGCAAAATGATTCATTGGATCGGTTTGGGCAAGATGATGTGGTAGAAATTTATTTGGATGGGAACAAGAGCCGCGGATCTGAATATGACGGGGTGGATGATCGGCAACTTATTTTCCGCTGGAATGACACAGCCAACCATCCGGGGCGATTCTCTGCGGCTGTGCCACAAGGCATTCAGCGAGAAATGGTCGATACAGTAGATGGTTACTGGCTGGAGATATCTATGCCCCTGACATCGCTCGGCATTGTTCCTACCGATGGCTACGAATTCGGCCTGGATGTACATGTAATTGATGATGACGACGGTGGGGATCGAGACAACAAAAAAGCGTGGCATGGAGTCGTTGATGAGGCTTGGCGCAATCCAAGCTTCATGGGAACGGGCAAGTTAGTTGGCACTGTGACAGTACCAACACCGACGAGTACGCCGATTCCACCAACTGCCACCCCAACGCCAGCTATGCCTACAGTCGCAGAGTTTATGGCAGTCGACAATGGCCCAATTATTGATGGTACCATTGATAGTGTTTGGCAAACCACATTCACCTATAGCCTTGACCGTCTTGTTGTGGGAGATCCGCTCATATCAGATTCGGATCTATCAGCAGTATTCCGCGGGCTATTTGACAGTCGCTATTTGTATATCCTTGTAGAAGTAACGGATGATATCCTGCAAAACGATTCACTTACTGAGGTATGGCTGGATGACACGATTGAACTCTATATTAATGGAAACAACAGCCAGGGTAGCGTTTATGATGGTGTTGATGATAGTCAGTTTTTGTTTAGATGGAGTGACCCAACGAATTATCGAGGGACGCATTCTATTCGTGTGCCGAGTGATACCCAGCGCGTTATTATCAATAGTAGTAATGGCTATTTAATGGAACTTGCTTTACCCCTATCAGCACTTGGTATTACTACTGAAAGTCAGGAATTTGGCTTTGATATTCATGTAGTCGATGACGATGATGGCGGAGATCGTGATAACAAAATCAATTGGCATGCCACAAATGATGATGTATGGCTAGACCCAAGCTTAATGGGAACGGCTAGGTTGGTTGGTTCAGGAACAACTTCTCCTTCAGGTTTTCAGTCCGTAGACTCATTCGAAAGCCTTGGTTCAGGAGCGTTAAACAGCCAGAATGGTTGGCGTGCAGCCACGGGGGTAACCGTAGTGGTGGATCCGCTCAACAGTACAAATCAGGTAATAAAAATCGACGGTAGAGATATCTATGCCTCAAAAGCATTTCCAAGCATATTACCTGATTCCTCTGTGGGGACGATTCATTACCGAATCATGCGGGATGGCACAATGGATTCGTTTGCAGGGGGAACCGATGAGAGTGTTCCTACGGAGTGGGATGCATTTGAAGTGCAATTTGGCACGGCCAATGAAGATCCGAACAATTTCCGCGTTCGCGATCAAGATGATTTCAGGGTAATCGATCAGACCTTCGCCAATCAAACGTGGTACTGCGTATGGCTAACCATCAATAATCAAACCAATACCTTCGAAGGATACGTACAAGGTGGCGCGTACGCCAACAGGACTCAGGTTAGTGTGGACACTCAGTTGACCTTTGGCTTCCGTCATGGTGGGAACAATCCGTTACAAAGATTCTTTGCCCGCAAAGGGGGGCAAACTGATGGGCTTACTTACATTGATGACATCTATATCGACTCAAGCCAGTATAATTTTGCAAGTCCTACGAATAGATGTGAATGATAATCAGTAGTTAAATATGCAACAGCCTGCATCACAGGAGATGAAAGTCGCACAAAGATTAGAAGATTACGCAGATTCTTAATCTTTCTAATCTTTTCATCTTTGTTATTTACAGGACAGATGTTCTGCATATCTAAACAAACGCAACCGTTCAATTTCTGAAAGTTTATCACAATGAATCGTTACAGGTATCGTGAATCCTTAATTGTTAATCGTCTATCCAGCCCTCACCACTCTCTTCTTCACGATACCTCCGTAACCAGAAAGAACCATCTGGCTGCTTTTCCCACAGCGGCACATCGGGCAGCCCTTTTGGATGGGGAATGGGGCCGTCGAGAATGGGATCATTTGTTCTGTTTAGAAAGCCTGTGAGCTGATGACGTAGCTGGTGGCAGGTTGTCTTATGCTCGGGTAACATGGCTACATTATTCAACTCATGAGGGTCAACGCTCAGATCATAAAGTTCCTCTTCTGGCGCTGGGTGACCAAAGTGAGACTGGGGAAGCTGGCGCTGAGGACCAAAGCGGGCCAGCCAATCTGTGTCGATATAGGGTGGTGTGTCGGTAAAGTTGCGAATATATTTGTATTCCTTGGTCCGAACGGCCCGACTGGGCGTATGGTGATAAAGTCCGGCTCGTCGTCCCCAAGAGTGTTCGGCAAAAACGGCTGAACGCTCCACATACTCCTGGTCTGCCAATAGGTTGGCAAATGTGCGTCCATGTAGTCTGTCTCGATGCTCGTCTGGTATGTCGACGCCAGCCAAGTCGAGTAGGGTGGGGAGAAGATCTAGATTGCTAAGTAATTCACCGTAAACTCGACCGGCGTCAACGAAGCGTGGATACTTAATGAGCAGCGCACAGCGAAGCCCCGAATCGTATAGCGTGTGTTTGGCTCGACCGATGGCAGGGCCATGTTCAGTAGTAAAAACTATCAACGTGTTCTCTTCTTGCCCGGCAGACTTGACTGCATTGAGAATTTGGCCGACTTGGGCATCCAAGCCTTCAATCGCTCTGTGTAATGTGGCCAGATCGCGCCGCACTATGGCACAGTCCGGCAGATAGGGAGGTACGGTCAGCTGGTCAGGTAGTGCGGCCTCATAGTGATTGCCAAAGGGGCGATGCACGTCATTGAATGATATAGAGACAAAGAAGGGTTGAGAACGGTTAGCGCCTTGATCTTGAATCCAATGAACTGCGGTTGAGGCCAGCGTAGAATGGTCTGGCACGTCGACTTGGCTCTGGAAGCCAAGATCGGTTGGGGTATTATGCATTTTGGCACTGCCAACTAAAATCGATTCATAACCTCCACGGGTAAACCACTCTGCCATGCAAACTGCCCCTGCCTGCATTGAAAACTGCCCGTGAACGCCAACACAATGGGGCATCTGGCCAGTATAGATGCCAGCCCGGCTCGGCATACAGATGGGGGCTGTTGAGATGTACTGGTCAAAGCGGGCACCTTCGGCTGCCAGTTGGTCAAGATTGGGCGTATTCAGGTAAGAACGGTCATAACAACCGAGCCAGTCTCCCAGGTCATGGCAATCAATGTAGATAATATTTGGGTGCATCTTAAGATACATCTTTATATGCTTCCACTACATTGTCCGCCCAAATGGGCGAAAGCAACCCCAGTCCGTGGAATTCTCCCACGTCCAACACCGGACTTTCCAGCGGCACGCCGTGTTCAATCAAAACGTCAAAGTACGGTTCTCGCGTTTCGGCCAGCAGCTCGAGCAGACGTTGCCGCATCTCTGCACATGTTGCTACGTCGCTGGCAGCCAGGTTGTGCTGCTCGTGGGGATCACTAACCAAATCAAAGAGCAGTTCGTGACCTGTCTCGTAAAAGGCATACTTCCATCTTTCCGTGACTAAACCCCGCCAATCCAGAAAATCGAGATTCCAGCGTGGATTGCCAGCCATCTCGATCAGGACAGCATCGGGACTGTTGAAAGGTTCCCTTCCCAGAATGGCGTCAGAGAAATCACTTCCTTGGCTATAGCTTGGTACATCCAGGCCGAGCAGCCCCAGCGTGGTGGGGAAGAGGTCAACTAGGCTAAATAGCACCCCATCAACTCTGCCCTCGGCTGGAATTTGGTTTGGCCAATGGAAGATCGCTGGAATACGCACTGAGTTCTCGTGGGGATTCTCTTTACGGTTGATGGCTCCCTGGGTTCCCATATAATCACCATGGTCAGAGAAGTAGATGGTGAAGGTGTTGTCTTTAAATTGGGGTAGCCGTTCCAACGTTTCCAGCAGGCGACCAATATTCCAATCCAGATTCTCTACCATTGCGTAGTAGGTGGCCAGTAGCTTGCGCATCTCTGGCGAGTCACCAAAGCTAGGGGGCACCTGCAACTCGCCGGGATTAAAGCGTTCAAATGCCTCTGGTGCTTCTAAGGGGAAGTGGGGCGGCTCGACGCTGAGGACCAGAAAGAGCGGTTCGTCCTTGTCATATGAGTCCAAGTAGTCGATGGTCAAGTCAGTTAGATAGTCGGTCTGATACTTGTCCATCTTACGCGGATCGGCTTCATGCTCATGATAGTAGAAGCCATTGAAGGGGGCATTGTTGATCTCAAAGCCATACCAATCTTGAAAACCGGCCCGGTGATACTCGGGGGTGCGGGTAGGCCACCTGCTGTAATCAGCTGGATTCTGACGCACAGCAGGCGGCTCCTGATTGTGCACGACCCCGCAGTGCCACTTGCCAAAGTAGGCGGTGTGGTAGCCCGCTTCGCGTAAGTTGGTCGCTGTGCTGGGTGATGTGGCCTTGTAAACATCAAAGAAGTAGCGTACTGGTCCAGAATGAGCATGACGCCCAGAGAAGATTGTGCCTCTAGAAGTCGAGCAGATAGGGCTGTTGGCATAGGCTCGGCCAAAGCTAATACCCTCTTGGGCCAGTCGATCCATGTTTGGCGTTTGGACGTTGGGGTCGCCCATATGGCTCATGGCTCCACCGAAATGCTCATCGGAAAGAATGTAAATGACGTGGGGTCGATTGGACATTGGTCCTCCTTGCGCAAAGATATTGAAAAGTTAGGGCCATTACACAGAGATTCGCGGAGAAAAGATTGAGATTCACAGAGATTTTCTCTCTAGATTTTCCCAGTGAACCACTGTGCCTTCTCGGTGGCCTCTGTAAAACTTTGGTTGCGGCTTCGCCACACTGTGCCACCATTCGGTATAAACTGAGCCATACGCGAAGATATCGAGGCAGAAGAGCCATTTCGCAGAGATTCTCAGAGACCAGATGGAGGCTCACAGAGGCTGAGTTTCTCAGCGAATCTCTGTGCCTCCTCTGTGCGGCTCTGTGAAATTTGGTTGTAGCTTCTTTGCCGCGCTGTGAAACTCCGTAATTAGTGATTTTGGATTAACCTTAGTCTATATGGGAGCAGGTTGTTACAATTATAATGTAAACATCCCTAGCTGCGCTACCGCAAGCAAAGGTGCTGGGAGTATCTTATCCATATCCGTTGACGTAAGGGGAAAGGACTCAGGTACAGGTGGTGATTAAGAGCAAGAATAGCTAAGGAATGAAAACTTAACTTATCGTAAAGTTGATGACATCTGACTGTCACACACAAAACGATGTGGCCCATGCTAAACTCTGTTCATGGAACGGGCAAGCATATGATGAAATAATCAGATTGTGTTTGTCAGGGCATATAAGATGACGACGGATACGAAAGGCGATGGGGACCCCATCGCCTTTCTCTTTATCCATAGTTGATACACAAGTGGACAGAAATTGAACACTTTCTGACCTGGAAAGCGAAGCCTGTACCTGTTATTGTAGAGCTACTACTTCTATACTCAGCTCCGTTTGAAAACCGAAGTTTGGTCTTTCCAGTAGAGGCTGCGGAAAACTTCACTTTTCAAAGCGACCGCAGTATAGCTAGAGTGTAGAATCAAAGAACGTTTACGTAGTTTCTACAAAGAAAGGACAATAACCATGTCAGAGTCAACGCTAACCTTAGAGTCGGACGTCATTTCATCGGACGTAGCAGACAGGATCCAACGTGAATTAGATCAACGTCTTCCTGAAATGCTGAATGGCCCAGAAATAGAGCCTGTGGTGGTGGAAGATGATGGGACTGTAGAGTTTCCGCAAGTACCTGAACGAGTTGTATTGATTCGGTTCAAATGCAAGGGTGTAATTGAAGGGTACAGAGTTCAGACCCGCTTTGGCAGAACACAGGTGATCTTTAAGCTGAAAGGGAAAGCAACTCTCTTTACCTTCCCGTTAGACGGAAGCCCAGGAGCTCAATCGTGGCTAGACGATATCAAGAACTCGCAAAAGTGTCAGACGCCAATTTGTGTCTATATTAACAATGGCGGGGTAGTCGAAGGTATAGGGACTCTCTAGCACGTTCTCACCGTTAAGGGGCATTGTTGCATTATTCTACTCCTTCCCCGAGATGTAACAATACAGTCGCCAGCACTCATCTAGGGAGCGTCTTACATATATACTATGCCGGAAAAGCCTTGTTTCGACTTCAAACCAATCTAGCAAATTTTGGGAAGGGAGGGCAGAACTTTTCTGACCATCTATATGTAGTATAAGAGAGGCTCCCGAAAAATCGCATATAATACCAAATGTCTCATCAAGCACCGTGAATGACGGTAATCGTAGCCTGTCCATTTTGGGCGGGGAACTGGAGCTTTCTGACCATACCCACCCTGCAAGGACGGGCTACAGTTCATGAATCTTGAGCTGGCATTTGGTATCACTAGGCGTTACGCACACTGAGCTTGTCAAAGGTTGAGAGCGGGTGACTTCGACAAGCTCAGCCACATTCAACTGCGTAGATCCCCATAACGTAGGAACAACGCAGCGGACCGGCTCATTTCCCCTTAGGGAATAATGAGCGTCTTCAAGGACCCTTGCTGCTCTAAATTTTGCGTCTCCTGGCTAAAGACGTCAGGTAGCTCATCCAGACGATAGCTGACAGAGTTTTCAAAGATGATGTCCAAATCGAAGACGCCTCGTTCTACTGCACGGTACGCCTCACGCATGTGCTCAACCGAACGCAAATTGGTGTAATGGACCGCATTTAGGTTGCGCACATCCAACCCATCTTCGTGAAAGCGGTGAAAGCAGAACTCCTTGACCGGCGCATAGTTGTCACCATAAAGGGCCAGAATTCCGTTATGGCCGACCATATCTAGGGCTTGGACCAGCCCAATGCCCGTGCCGCCAATGGCTTCCACGGCCACATCGACCCCTTCGCCCTTGGTTAGTTCCAATACCGCTTCGGTCGGATCAACCTGGCTGGCGTTGACCACGTGATGCGCGCCCAACTGAGTGGCCACATCCAGCTTGCTCTGCACCACGTCAACGCCAATGACCATGGATGCGCCTGCTTTGAGCGCCCCTTGCAGCATGATATTGCCTGCAAACCCCACGCCATTGACGGCCACCGTATCCCCCAGCTTCACCCCCATATGAATAGCAGCCCAGACTGCACAGCCCAATGGCTCGTAGAGACACCCTACTTCAAATGATACACCTTGGGGAATGGGCTGGACGTTGGCCACATTGGTTACCCAATGATCCGAATAGGTAGGGTAAATCAGGCTACCAACCCGGTCGCCAACTTGGACCGTTCCGCCGCCTAGATATTCATCAACCCCAGCACCAACATCCAAAATAGTGCCACCACCTTCATGGCCCAATGGTCCCATAGGGTATGCATGAGCAGGTTTGCCCTCTGGGTGAGAAGAGCCAAGTTCCGTCTCGGCACCACCGCGGGCTTCGTCTTGAGGGCGCACGTTGATGCCCCGGTAGAAGTAGCGCTCTGAACCACAGACCGACGCTTGATGGGTCTTGATCAGCACTTGGTTGGGCTTGAGTTCGGGCAGTGGAATGGTCTCCAGAGTAATTTTGCCGGGTTCGGAGATGTAAATTGTGCGTGTTGTGTCCATTGATATCTACCCCTTTACTGCTCCAGCCGCTAAACCAGAAACCACATATCGTTGAGCCAAAATATAAAGAATCACCACGGGGGCCATGGCAATCAGGGATCCCGCCATCATGGGACCCACCATATAAAAGTCGGCCCGATAGAAATTGGCCAACCCTACAGAGATCATTTTGTGGGCGTCATCTTGCGCCAGAACTAGAGCGAAGATGAACTCGTTCCAGACATTGTTGAAGATAAAGATTGCCGCCGTGACAATACCGGGGATGGAGAGTGGAATCACAATATGCCAAAGGGACATGAGGCGGGTGCAGCCATCAATCATAGATGCTTCTTCCATCTCGGCAGAAAGGCTACGTAGATACCCCATCAATAACCATGTGCAAAAGGGGACACTAAAACTCATATTAGCAACAATTAGCCCCAAATAGCTATCCTTCAATCTCAGATTGATGATGATCAGATACATGGGAATCAGCATGAGTGAGCTAGGGACTAGGTAGACAAAGAGAACGCCCCTCGCCATGGCCGCTCGCCCAGGAAAGCGCAGACGAGTTAGGGCATATGCTGCCAAAATCGAGATTATCACGACAATGATGGTTGTGGTGATGGCGACGATCAAGGTATTCCTCAGGTAGAGGGGAATACCAAAGTTGTAGAAGACATCGTAAAAGTTATTCCATGTAGGCTCACGCGGAATCCACGTAAGCTCTGAATAAATTTCACTCTCTACTTTGAAGGCGGTAATTGCCATAAAATAGAGTGGAAAGAGGATCATCCCAAAGAGAACAGCAATAACAACACCAGCAATAATACGGAACGCTGATTCTGGGATCCGATCAATTAAATTGGTCATTGGGTTGCCTCTCGATCCATATAGCTAGCCACACCCAACACCAAGAAAGCGATGATAGGTAACATCATGATTGGCAGCGCGGCCCCCTCGCCTAGGCGGAAATTCTGAAGAGCCAAATGGTAAGTAAGCAGTGGGAAAACCTCTGTATCATTGCTAGGACCACCTCCAGTGAGCAGTAGCGGTATCTCGAGCGTATTCATGGTCCAAATGGTTGATAGGAGGATCACAACCCCCATCACTTGTTGTAATCCAGGGAGTGTAATATAGCGGAAGCGAGCCAACCGTCCTGCTCCATCCACCTTAGCTGCATCATACAGCTCGGCTGATATGGTTTGCATTCCAGCGAGAAAAGTCAACGCATAGAAGGGGTATCCCTTCCATACGAGCACAAAAATCAAGGCGCTGATGGCTGACCCTGTCTGGGCTAGAAAGGGAATATTCGAGCTAATCAATCCCCAACTTGTGAGGATCTGGTTAAGAACTCCAGTTTGTCCATCAAAAATCCAGCGCCAGACGAGGACAATGATGTAAGTCGGCAGAATCCAGGGCAACATAAAAATACCTCTTAGGATATTTCGCCCTCGAAAGTCCTGATTTAGTGCTGTAGCCAAAATCAACCCGACAACGGTCTTCAAAAAAACTGCAGCAATCGTAAAGGCAATGGTGCGTACGACCATCTGCGTAAATTCTGGCCATTGGAGAATATAGAGATAGTTCTCAAACCCAACGAATTCACCAGGTCCGCGACCGATCATCCTGTTGGTAAAGCTAATGCGAATTGCCTCGAGAAAAGGATAGCCAACCATACCCAAAACGACGACGACTGCTGGCGCAACCAACAACCAGCCTAACCGCGTATCACCTGCAAAGAGTGAACGCTTTTTCTGAACAGGTGGGCTAGATAAGATGGGCTTAGCTAAAGTTTCTTGGCTCATGAGCTCCTCCAGCGAAGTAACAGAGTGGCAAAGGGTGATATGCCTACAACCTTTCCGCCCTACAACCCTGCAACCTTTAACTAAAGAATGAAATAAGTTGCACATTCATCTGGATATTTCTCCGTTCGAATACACAACGTATATCATTCTTAGTAGATCGCAGATCCGTAGGCACGTCCGTGCCGCGTTAGGGCATGCTCATTGAATGGTTGCGATCTACAGATTCTCGATTCTAGAAATATTTCTCAAAGAGGCGTTTTGCAAACTCATCTGCCTCGGCTATGGCCTCTTCAGGGGTCCAATCGTCGATAAGCACGCGTACCATCATCGAGCCAGTGGGCTCGTTGGGTCCATTCAGTTCAGACATGGCAGCATTGTCGAAGGGTGCAGGATAGCCGCCATAGGTGCCAATCTGAGCGGCCAGGTTAAAGGCACCACGTTTGCCTTCCCACATGGGATGATCATTATACTCAGCAAGAACATTCGCTACAAAGCCCTTCTCCAGCCAGGGTGCATAAATTTCGCTGTCAAAGAGGGCATTAAGCAGATCCGTGGCCGTCTCTTTATTGTCTGATTCATTGGACATAACAACGGTGTAACGCAGACCCGCATCCGTGGTATCACGCATACCCTTGGGTTTAGGAGCAAGTCCAGTTGCCTCGTTGAGCTCTGGGCGATTTTCTGCAGACCAAACAAAAATAGACGCGGCATTGATGACCATAATCGCCTGGTCTTCTTGGAATGCCTTGTTGTTTGACGCCCAGTCCCACGAAGCAGCATCTGCCGGGAAGAGGCCCATGTCCCACGCCTCTTTGGCGAAGTTAAGCGCTCGCGTGGCTTCTTCTGCCTTCTCATCAGCTAGAATGATCTTTTGACCGCTCTCATCCCAAATATCGGCACCAAAGTTGCGGAAGAGGTCTTGACACCAGGCATCATGCTGTTGTTGGACAACCCCAAAACCCCAACCAACCATATTGGAGCCTGACCCAGCCGAATATTCTTGGGCCTGTGCACCAATCTCTCGTACCTCGTCCCACGTCCATTGACCCTCAGGAGCGGTTATACCAGCTTCTTCTAGGATATCCTGCCGATAGTAGAACATGGGCGTATCGATGGAGTAGGGCAAGAAATGAACCTCGCCGTCACGGGTAGCATATTCCTTCAATCTTGGTTGCCAGCCGCCGTGGGCATCCCCTATAGCCGGGAAGAGATCCGTCAACGGGGCCAGCGCTTGAGCCTCTGTCATTTGGAGGGCGATGTTTGCACCTGCGAACATCGCATCCGGCAAGGTTCCTCCTTCAATCGCTGGCAGAACCTTTGTTTGCTGATTACCGTCAGAATCACGCGAAATTTCAAGCGTGACCCCATTAGCATCGGCCCATTCATTTAGCTTCTCTTGCATGAGTTCATCAGCCGGTGGTGCAAAGGTATTCCACATCCAGAATGAGAGGCTGTTGTCTCCCCCTGGTGCACCGCTACCGCCCGGTGTACCAGCCGGTGCGCAGGCAGCAAGAAGAGCGCCAGTAGTTGATAGACCAACAACACGTAGAAAATCACGACGAGAGAGCGAAGTAATGGATTGAGACATGCTTCTGTTACCTCCTATAGGTGACTGAGAATTGATGGTTTATGATACATAACATATAGCTCTGACAAAATTTGTCCGTTCTTATTGGGGTACCCATAGGAAACCGGACGAAAGTCAAGACAAAATTTTGCTAGAGAGCCATGCTGTTGAAAGAGGATAAAACAGACAACAATTGGAAAATGAGCAAGCAACATCTTCCAGGGAGCATAAGATAGTCGATTTGCAATCGTGACTTTTCTATAGCACTCTTACAGAGACCGAACTTCTGTCGCTCATCAGCCGGAACGCGTGGGACTGTGCACTTTCAAGATCTTTGAAGTCGGCCCGGCTACTTTGCACAGATGAGCCACTTCTGCTTGTAAATGGAACTTCGTGTAATGCGTCGGGGATAGAACAATCCTAGTACAATGTATAGGATTTGTCAACACGAAAAAATGTTCTGCCATGCCAGAGCTTTACCGCAGTCGAATTGAAAACCGTACTTTTCTATACCTCCACACGAAGAACAAAAGTACGATTTTCAAACAGAGCTGATTATAGGTGATAAGATAGAAGGATAATAAGGAATAATGAGCAAACTATATCTGCAACACCTGGAAGAAACAAGTTTAAATGCCTGGCCAGCGCTCAATACGTTGGTGTATGATGGATGGATATTGCGCATGTCCAACGGATATACCAAGCGAGCTAATTCCGTAACGCCATTGTACCGCGGGCACAATTCGTTAACAGAGAAGATCAACCATTGTATAAGGCTCTATCATCGCTGCCACCTACCGCCCATCTTTCGCGTTCCATCATTTGTATCCGACGCAGCGTTGCTAGATAAACAATTAGCCGACAAAGGCTATACCCGATTTGATGAAACCATTGTCATGACCATGCCCTTGGAACCGAGGCAGTATCAGTACACGCCACGCATGTTTGAGTTACATTGGCCTGATCTGTGGGTTCCGCTCTACCATGAAATGGATCCCAGTCGCAAAGATGCAGCAACCCATGAAGAGATACTCAACCGAATTATGGGTGATACATCCTACATGACCATACGTCTTGGGGATCCAATAGCCTGTGGTTTGGGCGTCTGTGAAGCGGGCTACTTGGGTCTATTTGATATCGTTGTTCAATCTGACTATCGCGGGAAAGGATTTGGCAGAGAGCTCGTCCAAAATCTGTTGGCCTGGGGGGAAGACGAAGGTGCCAAACACGCATATCTCCAGGTTACTGCAAAAAATAGCCCAGCTATTGCACTCTATACTAAGCTGGGCTTTC
This sequence comes from Chloroflexota bacterium, assembly GCA_039028975.1. GTDB lineage: Bacteria > Chloroflexota > Anaerolineae > Caldilineales > Caldilineaceae > JAHBNG01. The sequence continues at coordinate 20,420 of JBCCHB010000053.1, read as the reverse complement.
AGGAGTCTTATCGATACTGGTACTGGATCCATCCATCGGATCAAGAATAAGTTCCTGCATACGTGCCTAATGGTAATCCTTGACAATTTCAACAGCTGCTTGTACTTCCGCCACCACAGATGCGGGCACCCGGGGATTAAAGGGGCCACCGTCGCCACCGACAATATCATCAAAACCACTCTGGTTCATAGCCTCTACGACCGCCGCGTAGTTGTATTTGCGTCCGTCATGGAAGCGAATCTCCTCAAGTGGCGTAATAAGGGCCTCCATCTCTCGGGCCGCCGCGAAATCTCCGCGGCGTTGTGCATTGTTGATCTCATCCGCAACCTTGGCACAGACAACAGCCGTACCTGACGTATGCCCCTTGGATCCCACTTCGGCAGCATCTGTACTCCGATCCCCAATTCCCCAAATAACCATGGCATTGTCGCCTACGCCGTCAAGAAAAGGTTGCACATCCTCTATACCTGTGCCGATTTTCACGCCGACAAAGTGGGGTGAATCATTGAGCAGTTGGATGGCTACTGCCCGATCTCTGGGCTGGCGGAAGTAATAGATGAGACGAGCATCACAGGTAGAACCATAGGCCTCACCAAATTGCATAAAGGTATCGTACATGCCTTCAGGGCTGTAAATGCCGCCCAGAGGCATGATCAGATAGACATCAGGTGGGCGCTTTAGCTGGGATTGTTCCTCAATCAGACGACCTGCAGTCCCAATGGGCGTAGGCACAATCGCTGACATCAGCACACCGTCATCCCCCATCACTTGCCCCATCGTATCAAATATTCGAGTTTGGTCCATTGGCTCAATGTGATGAATTAGGCTGGTCCCCGCCACGGATATAACCCGTTTGCGCCCATTATCGAGATAGTTATGGGTCATTAAGTATTCGATATTCTTGGCATGACCTTTCATATCAATTTGGCCATTTTTGTAGGGGACGATGGGAATAGTTGTCGGGGCGTAGAGGGATTCTAACAGATCGGAATGTGATAGAGTCATAATGGGCTTTCCTTATTTGTATAGTATCATCGCTGAATTGCTTAGGATCGAGAATATAATAAAACGATTCCGGGTCAGATAGAAAATTCGTTCTGCAAGTCCGGGGTGAAAAGGGGCGTAAATCGAAGGAAATAGTCTCCATCTGTCATGCCCGATAACAGCCTTCGGGCATCCATCGTGTTGTTGAGAGATGGATTTCCGCTTACTATCTGCGGAAACGACACATGGCAGCCCCCTTCTGCTCTGTCTATCTCTTCCTCTTTGCTAGAACGTATTCTCTGTCTGGTGGAGAATTCACGCGATTGTGGTATGGACATTATCAGTATATGCGCTCCAAAACCAAGGGAATTAAGTACCCTATCCCCAATAGCAGAACTTGGCAACCAGTTACCCAACCAAACGCCCGAAACAGCCGAGCGATGCTGATCTTGGATGCTCTCCGGTAGTAGGATTCGCACCAGAAAAAAAAGATGACCATAATGCCGCCCAATATAAAGAGCGCAGATCGGTCAATGGCAGGTAGATTCCAGCCATCTGCGCCTGCAAATATGGCGATCGTCCGCACCTTATTTAGGGCATCCACAAAATTGATAAAGGAGACACCACACGAGGTAAACCAGAGTAAATAGAGCAGTAGAACCTGTAGGGCACTTTGGCGATTCTGTTTCATAGGGGGATTCTCATTAGTCAATTAAGAAACGGCACCAGTTAGCTCAAGTTCCTGGGCAAAGTGGCATTTGGCAAAATGACCAGGAGAGACCTCATCCCAAGAGGGTTCTTCATTGGCACAAATGTCTTTGGCATAGACACAGCGGGGATGGAAGTAACAGCCCGAGGGGGGATTGGCAGGATTGGCCACCTCTCCCTCCAATACAATACGAGACGTGTCTCTGCGCTTGGGATCTGGCTTGGGAATGGCCGACATAAGCGCTTCGGTGTAGGGATGTTTTGGCTTTGTGAATAGCTCAATGGTCGGTGCAAGCTCCACGATTTTTCCCACATACATAACGGCAACCCGATCGGAGATGTGAGCCACCACGCTCAGATCATGAGCCACAAAGATGTAGGTCAATCCCATCTCGGCCTGGAGCTCTTGAAGTAGGTTAAGAATTTGGGCCTGTACCGAAACATCCAAAGCCGAGACTGGCTCGTCGGCCACAACTAGGTTCGGATTGGAAACCAATGCCCGAGCAATGCCAATGCGCTGTCGCTGCCCACCGCTAAAGGCATGAGGATAGCGCCGCATAAATTCTGGCGCCAAGCCAACTAGCTTCAGAATGTCCGCTACCCGATCCTCTAGTTCACCCCCCTTGGCGATGTTCATGGCTCGCAAGGGCGCGCCAACCAACTCCAGCAACGTCATGCGGGGGTTCAGCGAAGCATGAGGATCTTGGAAGATCATGCGCATATTGCGGCGCACCAATTTCAAATCCCGATCCTCCAATGCAGAAATATTCACATCGCCCAGTTCTGGATCTCGGTATAGGATATCGCCCTCAGTAGGGTCAATCGCCCGTAGAATCATGCGACCGGTTGTGGTCTTGCCACATCCACTTTCTCCCACTAACCCCAAGGTTTCGCCTTCATGAACATGAAGATTCACGTCATCCACGGCCTTGACATAGCCAACCGTACGCTTAAAGAAGCCTCGTGTAATGGGAAAATATTTTTTTAGGTTTTTGATATCCAGGAGGGGGGCCTGGGCGTTCGTTCCGTTTTCGGTAGACATATGAACCCAGTTTTGATATTCTATATTCGGGTGAATGAATCGATTTACTCATACAAATGGCACCGCACAGAATGCCCTTCTTCTAACTGAATCAGTTCAGGCTCTCTCTGATCGCAAACCCCTTCCATAAATTCTGGACAGCGGGGGTGAAAAGCACAACCTTGCAATCGCTTGTATGGGCTGGGAATCATCCCCTCAATGGCGTTAAGCTTCTCTTTTTTACCTTGGACAATATTTTCCAGCCGTGGTATCGAGTTGAGCAGCCCTTTAGTGTAAGGATGTTTGGGGTTGTAGAAGATCGACTCTACATCTGTGTGCTCGACCACCTTGCCTAGATACATAACAACTACTTCTTCAGCCATTTCGGCCACGACGCCCAAGTTATGGGTGATGTATAGAATGGCCATGCCCGACTCTTCTTGCAACCCACGCATAACGTCCAGAATCTGGGCCTCGGTGGTCACATCTAGGGCCGTTGTCGGTTCGTCAGCAATCAGCAATTGGGGACGACAGGCCAAGGCCATTGCAATTACTGCCCTTTGCCTCATCCCGCCGCTGAGTTGGAAGGGATAGTCGTCCATTCGTTGCGCTGGGTTGGGCATCTTCACCCGCTGTAACGCATCAATGGCAATCTCTCGCGCTTCGAGATTGTTAACCTTCTGATGGAGACGGACGGCTTCGGTAATCTGCTTGCCGACCGTCCGGACTGGGCTAAGAGCAGTCATCGGCTCTTGAAAGACCATGGAGATCTGGTTGCCGCGAATATTGCGTATATCACTGCTGTTAGCGTCAAGGTCAGCCAGATCAATTATATCGGTTCCGCCACCGCTTTGGGGGCGATGAAAGCGAATTTCTCCCTCAGCAATCTGACCTGGCGGCGGAACCAAGCGCATAATTGACATGGCTGTCATGCTTTTGCCACAGCCACTTTCTCCCACCACACCGACAACTTGGCCGCGCTTAATCTCTATATCCACCCCATTGACCGCGCGAACTGTTCCCTCATCTAACTCAAAGTAGGTTTTGAGATTTCTAATTTCTAACAGTACATCCCCAGAAGAGGATTCTCCATTTAACGCCATGAATCATGAACCTGTGAATAATTATATTGATGTAACAACCTTATATCTGCCAGTAGGTTCGCATTACATAAAGCAATGAATGATTGCGGATAAGCCTTTGCTCGAAGGGCCAGATGAGCGCTAACCCAGCCAAAAAGCCACCTACATGGGCACTCCAGGCAATACCGCTACTATCACCTTCCCCTAAAGCAACAATTGTCATAAACACATTGAAGGCAAACCAAATACCTAACCAAATCCAGACAGGGATCTTCCACTGACGGAAAAAGAACATAAAGGTCAGACGGGCTTGCCGAAAGAGAAGCAGATACCCCGCCATAATGCCAGCTATCGCACCACTGGCACCAATTAGGGGAATTTCGCTGCCCAAATTGAGTAAGACATAGAACAAAGCCGCGCTTATGCCACAGACCAAATAGAAGGCAAGATAACGCCATGGCCCCAGAACATCTTCGATATTATCACCCAAAATGTATAGGAAGTACATATTGAACAGGAGATGAAGCCACCCACCATGTAGAAAGAGACTTGTAATCGTGGTCCACAGCTGAGTGCCTCGCTCAATGTGGAAAGGAGTGGCCCCCAATGGAAGCCAAACTTCTGGTGTACTACTCAACTGGAGCAGAAAGGCGACGACAGAAATGAGAACCAATCCGATAGTGATATAGGGCACACGCCGTGGCCGGATGTTAAACTCGGTCGGTAAGCTGAGCAATAACTGTAAGAACCAATTGGTCCATGTGGGAATGGCCTCTATGCGCTCCCGCTCTTCACGCCACTGCTCTAACGCCTCCAGGTGATCCCACTCTTTGTGGTCAAACCAGATACCACCGCAACGATCACACTGCTCCACATCGCAGATGGCCGGCGTGCCCATCATCAGAGACGTAAGCGTGCGTGAACACTCAGGACACTCAAGCTCACTTTGGCCTTGGGTAAAGATATTGGGTGCACGCTCCACCGATGGTGCATTCTGATACGTTCCAAAATCCGGATGAGCTCCCAACTGCTCTCTGTTCCATGCTTCAGGTTCGCACCAGAGGCCACCGCAATGAGGACAGATATCAATTTCACAGCCACTGTAATGAGCTTCCTCCAAGGGTGTTTGCTTACAGCGCGGGCAATATCGCTGCGGATGGGGCACCTGAGGTTGGAACTCTGTGTTGCTCATTGGGTTGGATGACATAAAGCGTCCGAAATAATTAATTGTTGAATCACTAAATTTGTGAACTTTTAATGAAAACAAGCTAGGCATTGGGGATTGCACAGTATAAGCAGAGTACTCCACTGGCCAGGCCATTAATCATTCAACAATTCACAAATCCACAAATTAATTATTTACTTATTTTCCGACACTCAACAAAACTAGTGCAAACATTGTGCAAAGATTGAATTTAGCGACATAGATGGACTAATTCTGGACATGATGGCTTAGTTGGCAAAATAAATGCTACTGGGACTAGGGTTTGGCACTCATATATGTGAAGTGGTCTCACCAAAGCCACCTGCAACGTCGAAACTGAGACAGTTTAGCACTTTAGTTGACATAAAGCTCCAAACCCCGTTTTAGGGGTAGCGGAAAATAAGTATTTAATTCAGATTTAGACTTAATGATAGGGATCCGCCGCATCCCTCATACCGTCACCCAGGAAGTTAAACATGAGCACGGCAATCACAACAAAGACAACAGGCCATAGGGTCCACGGAAGCTGAGCAACCGACATAATGTTCTGCGCATCTTGTAACATAACGCCCCAACTGATGGTAGGCGATTTGAGGCCGATGCCCAAGAAACTGAGTGCCGTTTCCCCCAAAATCATATTGGGAATAGCGATAGTCAGCGAAACAATAATGTAGCTAGCAAAGCCAGGTAGGAGGTACTTGGTAATAATGGTCCATTCACTCTCCCCATCCAGCCGGGCCGCCATAACAAAATCCTCCTCGCGCAGACTGAGAATTTTGCCGCGCACCACTCTAGCCAAGGTCGTCCAGCCGAGAATAGACAAAATAAGCGTAATGGCAAAGTAGAGCTGCAAATTGGACCATTCCTGAGGCAGCGCAGCAGCCAAAGACATCCAAAGAGGGATGGCAGGCAAAGAGACCAGCAAATCAATCAAACGCTGAATGATCTCATCCACCGTTCCACCAAAGTAGCCTGAAATACCGCCAAGAACCAGGCCAAAGACAAAGCTCAACGCCACACCTACTAGACCTACCGTCATTGAAACTCGTGCACCGTGAATAATACGCGAGAAAACGTCGCGACCAATGCGGTCCGTGCCAAACATAAAGAAGGGGGTTCCAACCAAATCACCATCTTCGTTGCGCTTTGCGTCAGTGCCAAATAGGTGGAGATTTGTTTTGAATAGGCCGAGAAAATTGTATTCATCTCCCCGTACAAAGAGGCGAATGGGGTTGATCTCATCGCCGTTAAGTTGGTAGATAGGACGAGCCGTCACTGGATCACGGCCACGGATAATCGAGTAAATAAACGGTCGCTGATAGGTTCCCGTTACGATATCATAGATACGGAGCTTGGTGGGTGGTGCTGATGCGAGTTCCTTGTAACGCGTCAACGGATTATGAGGCGCAACGAATTGGGCCAAGAGCGCTACCAGATAGAAGATTAGTAGTATCCAAAGTGCAAGCTGGGCCAATCGGTGGCGTTTAAACTTCCACCAGACCAACTGCCACTGTCCCGCGCGAAAATACTCATCCGATTCTTCGAAGATTCGCTCCTGAAGCTCTATACCGGGTAACTTGCGTTTGAAGAGATTACGAATGAAGGACATAAAAGGTTTGATGATTCCTGTGTGTGGCCGCTAGTCAGCTAGTCAGCTAGTCAGCTTGTCAGCTTGTCAGCCAGTCTATTTGTTCTGTAGTCAGCTGAAGTGCTGACTAGCTGAAATGCGAGACATTAAAGACCTTCTGTACTGCCTAACCGAATCCGCGGATCCAGCGCGGCCAGCAATAGATCCGAGATAAGGCTGCCGAAGAGCGTTAATGTGCCAATAATCAGCACGTAGCTACCTGCCAAGAACATATCTTGAGAGAGCAAGGCGCGCCACAGGACAACGCCAGCCGTTTCCAAGTTTAGAACAATGTTGACAATCGTGCCACCAGAGATGAACCAGGGTAAAAGCCAGCCGATGGTACTAATGAGTGGGTTAATGGCGATGCGCACTGGATAGCGCATGAGTACTGAAAATTCAGATAATCCCTTGGCCCGCGCGACTGTCACATACTGTTTACGTAGCTCATCCAACATGGTGGCGCGCATGATGCGGATGATGTTGGCTGTCCCGCCGATGCCCAAAATCACTACCGGCACCCAAATACGGGTCATCATATCCATCACCTTGTCTATGCTCCATGGCTCTAGCTGATATTCGGGCGAAAAGAGGCCGCCTACCCGGATGCCAAACCAGGCAAATGATGAATACATGACGACCAGGGCCAGCAAAAAGCCCGGCACGGCAAGACCAATAAATCCAATCAACGTAAAGAAATAATCCGCAAAGGTATATTGGCGCACTGATACGTAGATACCAATCGGCAGTGCCACAATCCACACAAAGATAGTCGTCAAAAAAGCAATCAGAAAGGTCAGCACCAGCCGCTCCCCGATCACCTCATTGACAGGCCGTCCCCATTGGAAAGATTGCCCAAAGTACCCTTCCGTGAGAATATTCCTCATCCACGTCAGGTACTGTTGATACATGGGTCGATCCAGCGCATACTGCTTCATCAAGCGCTCAACCTCTGCTTCATCCACATCTCGCCCCGAGGCGCGCAAGTTGTTGATATGCTCAGTCAGATAGTCACCAGGAGGCAATTGGATCACCAAAAAGGCAATCAATGATATCAGAAAAAAGAGCGGGATGATGCGCAAAATACGCTGAATTATATAAACGGCCATAGTGGAAGGTTTGCCTTATACTCAACCCAGTTGGCTATATACCAAAACGATTAACCTGTTCAACCGTAGGTCCGATTCCAAATCGGACAGACATGGATGCCCCCTCATGTTCCAAAATCACCGGACATTCAACGTCTGTCACATTGCAAATGTGACCTACGGTTGGGCTTCGGGCAAGGGAGGATAAGCGAAAAACACCCTATCACCCCTCACCCTATCATCCTACGCGCCGCCACCTTCATAGAAGAAGGCTTCCGGGTGATAAGTCGAAATACCGTACGTGTCCCAACCAACGGGCTTGCCAGCTGCGGGCAGATTGCGCATGGTCTTGGGGAAGATCAGCGGAGCAGGGCTTTCTACAATCGAGCCAACGGCCAGCGGATTCTCAGCCAGCCAGTCGAAGATTTGCTGACCAGCAGCGACCCGCTCAGCATCGTCAGAGACGGTGTTCATCGTATTGTAGGCATCAAAGAGGGCCAGGATCTCGGCTGGTGGTTCCTCGCCATTTTCGCCGCCGCTTTGGAAATATTGTCCCCATAGCGGGCCAGCACCACCTTGGCCAACATTGACCGGAATGTACCAACGCATCTCAATGGGTAGCAGCAAGTCTGTGCAGCGATCCGCGTGCCAACAGCCACAGTGGATCAAACCTTGGTTCCAGCGCTCATTGTAGAGCGAGATCTGGAGTTCTTTGGTCGAGGCATCGATGCCGACTTCTCGCCAGAAGGTAACCACAATTTCCGTGTACTCATGGGTAGCCACACCCACACGTGGGCCGGCGTGTTCAATGTTAAATTCCAACACTTCACCATCTGGGCGCAGGCGGAATCCATCACTATTGCGCTCGGTTAGCCCCATCTCATCCAACAGCTGATTGGCCAGTTCGGGATCAAACTGGGCAAATGCATCAGCATATTCCTGTTTAAAGTACTGGGAGTTAGGCATAGGAGCCAACTGCCCCATTGTCGCCAGACCGAAGAAGAGGTTTTCGTTGATCTCTTCCCGATCGATGGCAACGTTGAGCGCCTTGACAAAGTTGGGATTACGCACAATCTCCTGCAAGACCGGATCTTCTGGCAGCGTATGGTTGGGGTAGAGGGTGTAGCGGTCGGTCATACAGCTAGTGTAGTCCATGACCTGATAGTGCTGACTTTCCTCGTTCTCTTTGTAGAGCGGGAAACGAGCAATCGAAACATCATGGGGCCCGACATAGTCAAACTCACCTTGGATGACCTTTTGGGTAGTAATCTCATGATTGGCCACAAAGTCGATGCGCAGATCTTCCACATAGGGCAACTGTTGGCCGCTGGCGTCAACCTTCCAGTAGTAGGGGTTCCTCTTCATCAGTACCAGACCCTGTTGCGGTTCTTCATCCACGATCCAGCCAGAGAGCATGGGATATTCAGGCGAATTGGGGCGCGTTCCCCAAACGCTGCGACCGCTACGCTTATTGCTGAGGAGCTGAACCCAACTTTCGAATTCTTCTGCTTCAACCATGGCGTTGAGTTCCGCCTCATCGGCAAAGTCGGCGTGGAATTGCTGGAGGTAGTGGCTAGGCACCAGGAAATCGCCCTGGAAGCGGCGAGTGAGGTAGGCCGGGAAGTTTCCAAAGGGAGCCGCGAAGGTGACGGAGAAGGTGTAATCGTCCTGAATCTCTAACGTCATGACGTCGCCACCGTGGCGATAGACCCACCAGACACTGCCCGACACATCGGGATGGGTGGCCAGTGAATTCCACCAGAAATCAACATCGACTGTAGTAACAGGCGTACCGTCGGACCACTTCATGCCTTCACGCAGGTGGAGCGTGTATTGGGTGGCGTCATCGCTCTGTTCCCAGCTTTCCAAAACATTGGGAACCAGGGTCTTGAGATCCTGATCAGAGTAGGACAACATGCGCTCGGCAAACCAACCGTATTGACTTACAAAGCTGGATGGATCGAGGTGAACCATGCGCACAAGGCCACCATACTCACCGATGGCTTCACGGGCCAGAGTCAGCGGCTCCACAGGGAGACGCTCATCCACAGGGGGGAGTTCACCCGCAGCAACCATCTCGGCCAGCCGCGGCGATTCCGAGAATTGAGACGGGGTTTCCACATCCTCAACCACAACGGCCTCTTCTTTAGGCGCTTCTGCCTCAGCCGCGGGGGCGGCTTCGTTGCTCGCGCTTTCGGAGACGATCTCTGGGCCGGAGCCACCACACGCGGCCAAGACAGCCGCTGCCGTAGTTGCGCCGGACAATTGTAAGAATCGTCGACGATGAATTTTACGTTCTCTCATTGCTTCCTCCTAAGTTGTAAGCAAAATAGAAAATAAAACGCTCTATAGGCGTTTTCGGATTCTGACACCGAAACTCTAACACCGAAATCGAAGATTATCAGAGTAAATTTAAGTTCCGGACCAGCGAGATCCTTAGCCCCCTATAGAGTCAAATAAAAACGTTGAAAATGTATGGTTAAAACAAAGATGGTATTTGTCCTGAACCCTCATCAACTTGTACCGTATGCCCAACAGCTAGATCGCCTATCTGCTCTGACCAGCGTTTTAGCTTCAGCTCCCGAATTTTTCCCGGCAGCGGCAGTTCCTTGTGCATAGACGTTTTTCCTCGGTACCCCAAATGCCAATAGAATGCCTTGGCCTCTTCGACTGAACCCAAGCTAACCCGTCCTGCCCCTAGCTTCATAGATTGGATCTCAAATAGCTCAACTAACCTACGTCCTACACCTTGTCCCCGAACGGAATCGTCAACGGCAAGTAGGCGCAATGTAACATCACGAAAGCCAAATTCCCACACTTGCCAAGTTTGACTTGTCGATCTTAAGTCGTCAGGCCTAACTGCATAGCATCTTTTTCATGGGTGACAATCATCTGATTCGCCGGCCAACCATCTGTTGTGCAGTATGGGCCATCGTAGTGATTCTGGCTTTGGTGTTGTAAACTCTGACCGTTAACTTGCAGTGCGGAATCCCAGCCAAATGCGAGGGCCTCTCCACTGGGTCCTGTATAGTTCACAGAAAGTCCAGTAAACACGAGCCGCGATTTGAGTATCTGTTTCCGAAATTCATCAAACGAGCCGTACACGCTCTTGCTACCCATCTGGCAAAGCCAGACCACCTCAGAACCATAAACCCGTAGCTCCCGATAGGCCGTCTGCCCCTCCCGCACCAATTCTAGTGGATGGGAGCTAGCCAAGGCGAGGTAAGCATCCCCGTGGACTGCAAATGCCCACTGTTTGCGCACTTGATACTCATCAAATGCATAGGTAGGAAAATTGACATAGGTAAAACCAACCACTTCCTCAGCGGGTAGGCGATAGAGAGCGAGCAAACAATCCTGGTAGTGGGCAATGCGGGGGACAAGCCCCTCTTGCCATCGGTGCTCCGAGTTCGCATTGGGTTGACAGAACTTGGAGTAGCGAACAAATACGACAGCATCTGGACCCATAGTTGCTTGCCAAACTGCTTCTCGATTTTTAGGTCTCGCAAATTTATCTAGCCGATGCGCCTCTCTATAAATTTCTGGTTCAATCCCTTGAACGGCGGTCAGTAGGAAATCTGCTGTCTTATAAATGGACTTCTTGATGCCTACATGATTCTCATATTGTTGGAGAGCTGTATTTAAAGCATCTGCCTCGGCTCTACTTTCAAGGTTAGTAGGCGCAGTGAAAATAGACGTTGACTTGGTCTGTATGGTGCTACCTGGTTCAGCATCTAGGCCCTCCCCCAAGGCGACATTCACGCCGGTATGATATTCTGTGGCCCACATGCCTTCAGGCCGATCCACGGCTAGTGCAGTAATCAGAGAAGGCTGCTCATAATTCTCACAACAGGCCAAGCTAACAGGGCCAGCAATGTGCCGATTCCATGTGCCCATTCCCCATTGCAAACGCGCGATACCAGCCAAGGGGGACAGGTGACCGCTAAGGCCCATCAAATCGCCATGATTCTCCGCAAGGCATTCAGAACCATAAACGCCTTGGAAAGAAGAGAGGGCCATCGTTACCATCACCTTATCCATGACAATGGCGGCCATCTCCCAAATCGGCTCCGAATCGGCAAAATCGATTAGATGCGTCAGGGCAACTACTAAATGGGCCATCCCGTGGCTTGAGAGATCCACAAATCCGTAGCTGGCTGCATGACGTAGCCATTGCAAAACAGCGATTTCGCCCTGCCTTAGATGCTGCTCTCCACCTTCATTGTCATTAGCGAGTCTCTGCTGAGTGTATTGTCCAGCCAGCAACTCACATGTAAAGAGCAGCAACTGCCCTGTACTGTCCAAACCGAGCGGCTCGGTATGGCTAGAGAGATGAGTCTCTTGAGCACCATCATTCACAAGGCGCGTTGAAGATAAACGTTCTATAAACCTGCTGTATGGAAAGGAGCAGATACAATGCTCAATCTGCTGGCGGAGAACCGGAGAGAATTCATCTTTCTTGCCAAAACGATTGACCATGCCCGTGAGACCTAGCAGATACAACAGCGACTGCCCATCAATACGTGTAGCATTTTTTAGCTGGTTTACTGTGTCAACAACATCCAATATGCGTTCAGGCTTTACCTTATCCCACCAGCCCGCAGCCATTTTGGCCGTTTCAGCAAATAACTTGTCACTTTGGACTATAGCGTGGTGAAGCATCTCGACAACGCGCTGGGGTGGGGGCGCATAGGGTACTGACCGGTAATCCGCTCGTACGACGGCAAGGGGAATCTTGTGCTCGACACGAATGCCTTTTTTGTAATATTCATCAGCATCCGGCATGAGAATGACGGTATAGACGCCATCAGGGATAGAGAGCGCTTGGGTAAAGACTCGGTCCCCACTTTCTCCCTGTTCTCCTATAATCTCAGCATAGATCCGTCCGCTTTCATGCTGTAGCCTTGCGACATAGTTCGCCGGTGCCTGAAGCGTTTTAGGCCAGTGCAAGACGATTTGGTCTTCGTAAGTATAGACCTCTTTAGCCAAGTAGAGCTGCTCAAAGAATGTGGCAAAGAGTTGATGACGATCAGTTGATGCCAAGACAACATCACCAGTCTCAACCGTACTGGCGTCAAAGGTAGCGGGCTTGGAGGTCGGAATCTCCTCCCTGGTTTTGTTGTTTAGCGTATCTGCACTTGGCAAAACATCACCTTTTGGACTATCGCTTGACGGGTACTGTTAGGGTATGATGAGTATCATGGTGTGACGGAAAATGAAGAAAAGTCCGCTAGAGCAAGCTTATCTCAACATCTCTCTAAGTTCGTTCTGTCTGATTACGCTTGGAACTTGGGAGCAAGCGATGACAAATCTAATCTAGCCATTGGACACTTCAACATATAGGGGGAGGAGCAATACGAAAACAAGGCGTTTCATATACTATGCATATAGTTTATATGGTATTCTGCCGTTATGCAAACGTGGAGAGCGAGCTGCGCTTACCGACCCCTAATCAATCGACCAACCGTCGACTCTCTACCTACCCGATACGGTTGGTGAATTGTTTGTGTAGTGAGGACGCCCCGTGCGGCTACGCGTTAGAAACCAGCACGAGGCGTGCCTACCTCCACATCGTATGGACATTTTGGAATTCGCCAACTGTATCCTACCCCACCTGAGGTTCTCGCTTTAGTAAAGGATTGGGTTGAATAATCTGCCGTCGTTCGGGCGTTAGACGAGCCAATAGCTCAGGAGATGGTGCGTAGCCATGGCGAAAATTCCCCCAAGAGGGACCATAGCGGTAAACGACAATACGCCGCTCACCAGGATTGGTGCGACGGGCTGAACCGTGACAGATGGCATCGACAAAAAGCAAGGCATCCCCTGGCTCCATATGGACCTCAACGGCACCTTCTATGGCATCAACGGAACCGCCCTCGCCAATGGTATGTTTGCCATAATCTGGATGAGCAAAGTTTGATTTGTGGGATCCTGGGATAACCATAGTCGTGCCATCGTTGGGTCCCATGGGTGTTAGGGCAATCAGAATATCGATCTGGCCACAGTGAAACTTCCCATCGGCATACAGAAATTGAGTGCGTTTGACGTGGGCATGGCCACCCGAGTGGATACCAATGGCCTCACCTGGACCGCGGTAGTTGGCAAACGCCTCATCAATAAAAAGAGGCCCATGATGATAGTCAAAGCCCCCTTCTCCACCTACGAAATGTTTTACCTTTTCAATCCATGAAGGATGATCGATGAGGCGCTCAAAAGGTTCGCCAGCCTCATAGATCTGTTGCAAATTTAGACCATCTTTCTTACCAAAAGAATGCCCATGAACGTAACCATACCACTCCCCTTTTTTGATAGGGGGAAGCGCATCCAGGCTAGCATTTAGTTCGGCTACCTCTTCCTGGGATAGGGCATTTTTTAGCACAACGTAGCCGCGCAAGTCAAAGAGAAAAATTTCCATTTCCGTTGGTTTGTTGGACATCAATGGTTCTCCTAAGGTGATTGGATTTAGAATGGAGAGCTGAGTTTTTAGATGGCTAGAAAAGTTCTGTCCTCTCTGTGCGGAATGTTCTAGAGCCGATTTGACAAGAGCCGATTTGACAAGAGTCGGAATAATACTTTTCTGGCGAAGTATGCAATGAGGGAATTATACAACACGATTCGATGCTCTTATAAAACCACTCGCTAATTATCTCTATAATCCATGCTAGTTGTGGTTAAGAGAATTTGAGTAAGAGGTGGATAGTGGATGGCGTGGAGGCAGTGCCAATGACTATTCATTTCCCTTGTATCATCAATTTATAAGGGGGAGCAGAGAAAATTGCAAGCCAATGGTCACATATATTCTGCCCCAGGCGTGATAAACTATCTCTATCCGATGGCTGGGGTGCAGTATCAAGACCACAGATCGGAGCAAAGCTCAGCAGTATCGAGCATTACGTGTCTAGCAGTATCGGGCACAAAACAAAAGGCGTTTCTTCTTGCATGTACTGAAGAAGATAACGCCTTTTTTGCTTTCCAATGCAATTCTGAGCAAAGTACACCCGATTGAACCGCGTAAGTTATTCACGGATCATGCTTAAGTACCCGCGCATATGTATTTCAGTATAGCGGTAAACCTCCCGGAGGTTGGACACGACCCGTTTTCCTCTTGCATAAAATGCCAAATTACTTTTGCTCGGGTACTTATTCAGCGTGTTTCATCAGCTCAGGATAGATTGGGGTTCCTAGCGTTCGTTTAGCCAGCCATCAAAATCGTATTCCCCCCCCTTTTGAGCCTGCCACGTGATAGACTTCGCTTGATAACGCACGGTGCATTCACCATCCAACCTCGCCCGCACCTGAGCACCCACAAGCCGACCCTCCTGCCACTCAATATCTATCTCAAATCCGCCCCTGGCACATAAACCCTTTACCGAACCAGATCGCCACTTGCTGGGCAAGGCGGGCAATAACTCAATCATCCCGGTATGGGATTGCAGCAACATCTCGGCAATGCCCGAAGTGGCCCCAAAATTGCCGTCGATTTGAAAAGGTGGATGGGCGTCAAAGAGATTGGGGTAGGTGCCGCCGCCTTCGTAGACGGTTTGGTCGCTACCCGTTAGGCGAAGCTGATTGTTGAGCATCATCAACGCGTGATCGCCATCTTTGAAGCGCGCCCAAAAGTTGATCTTCCAACCCATAGACCAGCCAGTACCCGCATCGCCTCGGTAGCGCAGAGACTGTTGGGCGGCTGCGAAGAGTTCTGGTGTCTCCTCGGTGATTTCTCGACCGGGGTGCAATCCCCACAAGTGTGAGACGTGGCGGTGGGTTTCGTCGGGGTCATCCTTATCGACCAGCCACTCTTGAAGTTGACCATGTTGGCCAATCTGATTGGGCGCAATCTGGACCTTCAGCTCACTCAACTGCTGACGTAGCTCCTCATCCACGCCCAATATTTCGCTTGCGGTGATAACATTCTCGAAAAGCTCTCGGATGATCTGATGATCCATGGTGGGGCCAGCCACCAAACCACCTAATTCAGGCGAATTGGATAGAGGTGAGATGAGCCATCCAGTGGCCGAATCAACGGTCAAAATATCCACAAAGAAGAGCGCTGCTTCGCGCAGAATCGGGTAGGCACGAGTGCGTAGGAATGCCTCGTCGCCTGTAAACTCATAGCGCCACCACAGATGTTGAGAAAGCCAAGCACCACCCGTTGGCCAGATGCCGTGATTGGCATGGTTGATGGGGGCTGCACCTCGCCAAATATCGCTGTTATGATGAAGTACCCATCCCCTTGCGCCATAATGGACATGGGCCACCTGCTTCCCGGTGTCCGCCACACCGGCCAATAGATCAAAGAGCGGCTCGTGGCACTCGGAAAGATTGGTCAACTCTGCTGGCCAATAATTCATCTCCGTATTGATATTGACCGTCCATTTGCTGTCCCACGGTGGCTCCAGTTTGTCATTCCAAATGCCTTGCAGATTGGCGGGCTGGGAGCCAGGCCGAGATGAAGCAATGAGTAGATAGCGACCATACTGAAAGTAGAGGACGAATAGCTGGACATCATCGGTCTTCTCGTCTATCAACAGCCGTTCCAGTGTGGACTGGGTCTGCTCTTCTTTTTGCTTCCGGTCTCCAAGCGTCAACGCCACTCTGTTAAAGAGGGCGGCGTGATCGGCTACATGGCGAGTTCGCAGTTGGTCAAACGTCTTGTCCCTGACGGCATCCATGACCAACCGGCAGCGCGCTCGGGCATCTGCCGAAATATCCTGATAGGAGACAAAACTGGATGCTGCTGTCAGCGTTATGATCACTTCCGACGCATCGGATATTTGTAAACTATCGGCAGTGGCAACAAGCGACCCATCCTTTACTTCCACAGCCAATCGAGCCGCAAAGCGAATCCCGTTGGGTTCCACCTGCCCTTCAAACAGGAGGCCATCGTTTTCTATTGGGCTTACCGAAGCATCCACGTGGGGCGACGTGATGGAGATGTTGCAGCTGATGGCGTTGAGCTTATCTGCCCATAACCGCACTACGATTACTTGATCTGGGTAGCTGGCAAAGACCTCCCGTTGAAAGGCTATATTATCGTGTATATAAGAAGTGTAACTGACCCCATCGTCTAAAGAGAGTCCGCGTTGATACTCTTCAACATCACGATGCTCGGGAAAATTGATCCACAGATCACCCGTTGGCTGATAGGACTTTTGCCCAAGGGGAATGCTCATAAAGTGCTGCATAGCCAGAGCTTCGGCCTCTTTTTGTAGGGCTGTGGCCTCATCCCACCTCTCGGCTCGCTCCAATTCAACCATATCCAGCATCATCTGCCGTAAGGTAGGAAAGTGCTCGGCAGCTCCAGCATGAGCGTAGTCGTGGGGTGCCCCAGTCCAGACCGTATCTTCGTTGAATTGGATGCGCTCTTGAGAGATGCCGCCAAAGACCATGCCGCCGAGCCGTCCGTTGCCAATGGGCAGGGCTTCGACCCATTGCGGGGCTGGATTGTGATACCAGAGTGATAGTGGATTGTTCATGGTAGAAACCTAGTGTAGTGAGAGTTATATTGCGATCGAGCATAGATAGCGCTTTGCACCCCCTACGTGCTTGGTACAGTTGCCAAGCAACCTGATAGACAACGCAAATAAAGATTAGAGAATGGTGGAGAAGGCGTTCTCTAACGCCGGTCCAGCCGCATTATAGAATGCTCTATCCGCGTTTGTTCAATGTCTATTTGCATTGTCTATTAGAATCGTTTGATAGCGACATAGTTAGGTAGATCATTCTTCGTCATTTTTGTTCATCTCCACTTAGATTCTCAGGGAATAATTAGCAAACAAAGATGAGAAGATTTTAAAGATTCAAGAGAAAAATCTTTGTCATCTGTACAATCTTTGTTCTAAATACTTAATCGCCTTTGCTTAGCACTGCTCAGGTCGCATCTGTGGATTTAACAGTATATCACAAATGATCTCCCAAACAGCTTCTTCAAGGAATGCATTTGGATTTCGGGGCGAGAATGCACTGTACCCAGCTCAACGAACGGCTTGAGGCCAAGAGCGCCAGTTGGGTGCGTTGCATTCGCCAAGGTTGCCAAACTCAGCTCGAATGCAACGCACCCTTGAGTCTATGGTGGGACAATCTGGTCTGCTTTCCAACCCTGCATCGCATTCTCTACTCTTGCTCCCCAAACATAAATGAACTCTCTTCAGGCGCTATCGATGGGTTGCCAGGGCAAAATGAGTTGCGTATCAAGCTTGGTTAGAGCACCTCATCATTTGTCTAGTAGGTGTTGACTTTGTGTCCATCAAACCAATTTCAGAACGAACATTCAAGAATTGTGAGAAAAATTCCTGAACGACCGTTCCAGTTAGGGTATACTCCGTTACGTCGGAGGGTAGCTACCATGGCAAGACAAAAAGAATTTGATAGAGAAGCAGTATTGGAACGAGCAATGAGGCTCTTCTGGCGTAAAGGCTACGAGGCAACGTCAATTAGCGACCTTGTCAATCAGATGGGGATTAACCGAGGCAGCATTTACGACACGTTCGGAGATAAGCAGTCGCTATACTATGCGGCCTTGGATTATTACCAGCAGACAACTGGAAGCAACCTACTCAATCCAATTGCAGAACTATCATCGCCGCTGGCCGCAATTCGGCTGATTTTCGCAAATCTAGTCGATGAAGCCATATGTGATGACTCTCGGGATGGTTGCTTTGCCGTTAATGCGGCTATGGAATTGGCCGCTCATAACCACCAGATTGCCAAGCGCTCCAAAGATGCCATCGACGGCATGACGGCTGGCTTCCAAGGTGGGCTTGAACGCGCAATTGAGCTAGGCGAATTGGACTCTGAACGTGATACGCTAGGATTAGCACAATTTCTGGTAAATGGTGTTCTTGGTATCCGCACCATGGCAAAAATGAACCCAGATCGCAGCGCGCTGAATGATATTGTCGCCACAACGCTTTCTGTCTTGAAGTAGATCAGTGTATTTTTTTACCCTTATTTTTGAACGATCATTCAAAAAAGAGCCATACAACCATAAACTGAAGAGGAGCATAATATGGGACGCTTAGAAAATACGATTGCAGTTATCACCGGTGGGAATAGTGGTATTGGCTTGGCAACCGCCAAGGATTTTATTGCCGAAGGGGCAACCGTGGTCATATCGGGGCGCAGTGAAGAGAAACTTCAGCAAGCGGTTACGACGCTTGGGCCAAAGAGCAGCGCCATCCAAGCTGACCTCACTGTTTCTGCTGACTTGGATCGTCTCTTTGCAACGGTCAAGGAACGGCATGGGCATATTGATGTTCTGTTTGTCAATGCAGGCGGGACGACACTCAACCCGATTGAAGCCGTTACTGAAGAGCAGTTTGACAACATTATGGGGATTAACTCAAGGGTGCATACTTTACGGTACAAAAAGCACTGCCGTTGATGGGCCAGGGAAGTTCGATTGTACTCAATACGTCGATCGCAAATAATAAGGGCATGGCAACGCTTAGTACCTATGGCGCAGCCAAAGCAGCACTCCAGTCGCTGATCCGTACCATATCGGCAGAAGTAGTAGACCGTGGCATCCGCGTGAATGCAGTCAGCCCTGGACCGATTGCAACGCCGTTCACCGAACGCACAGGCATGTCGCAAGAGGAGATAGAGGGCTTTGCGGGTGCCGTATTGGGGCAAGTCCCCATGAAGCGCTTTGGCGAACCAGAAGAGATCGCCAAAGCCGTAACCTTCTTATCTTCCCAAGATGCTTCATACATCCTTGGTGTAGAATTAGTTGTGGATGGCGGCATGAGTACACTCTAGATCCGTTGGTGTAGTAAACGTAAAGCCAAAGCTCGTTCCACGCAGAGCGTGGAATGCCAGGTCAGACGCTCCGCGTCCAGAGGCGCAGATAGCCCCACGTATGGGGTCCCACGTGGAGCGTTTGGAACGGATTGAGTTAATGTGGATTTCGCAGGAGAACGTTCACGCCTGTTGTGGCTTCTTGGCAACTATTAGAGAAGGCAATGGTGTTAGAGAAGAGAATGGCTGCAATCCACAAAATTGCCATGTGGGGGCAACGCACTTGGGACGAGCGTCGCTCCTGCCGACCAATCTAGATTGCTCAATTCCCTTTTGACTCTTCCTCCCACGGGTTTTGACCTGCCTCCAGCGCGGCCAACCACTTGGCCGGATCGATGCCGAATGTGTTGAACTGGCCGTTTTCGTGCAGCCAACCGACTAGTTGACCCAGACGTTCCTGTGCTGCAAGTAAGTCTCCATTCTGGGCTAAGTCTATAGCCTGGTCTGAAATTGCGGAGATCGCATCAGGCGGAATCGGAGCGGAGGAACAAGTTGTGCGATAGGGTTCGTTCATAAAGCGTTGCCACTCTTCCCAGCTTAGATTGCGCGACGCTTGGTCACAGACTCTTACCAGTAAATTCTTCATTTCCGCATACCAAACCCGTGCCGTACCATCGGAGCTGCGGGTGAGGATCTTGGATTCATCCTGGCTCCAGGTCGCCTGATTGACCGAATCGGTGTGTCCTTGGAGGGTGACCAGTTCCTCACCGGTGTTGGCATCCCAGATGCGGGCGGTGTCGTCGTCGCTGCTGGTGAGGATCTTGGATTCATCCTGGCTCCACGTTGCCTGCCAGACCGAACCGGTGTGTCCTTGTAGGGTGACCAGTTCCTCACCGGTGTTGGCATCCCAGATGCGGGCGGTCTTGTCGGAGCTGCTGGTGAGCATCTTGGATTCATCCTGGCTCCACGT
>JBCCHB010000052.1:0-94794 GCA_039028975.1 Chloroflexota bacterium | reverse complement strand
GGTGAGATGCATTTCTCTGTGAATGCAACGTTTTTTCCAACAGCCTTCCCTGATGCCCACTGGGTCGTACCAGGAGAGGGATTCGATATGCCAGACGGGGGATTTGTCGTTATGCATCGTGGCGACGGTGTCGGTGCATTGGAGGGAAGCAGAATTGTGCTCACTGCAACGCCTGCGGAGGGGATTGATGAGCTTCCATGCGAACCGGTGGGACCGGTAGTAAAGCTGGAAGGGGTAATCTTGTCGGAGATGGTTGAAGCGGACAGTGGGATAAGCGTAACGGAATTCGTTGATTATGATCTTTCTTGTCCAGACGGTAGCGCTAATATCTCCGTAGAACCCATGACAGCGGGACATTTTGAATTGGAACCGGCTCAGGATCCGATTGGTGACTATTTCATGGTGAACCTCACCCAATATCCAGATGCCTACCCGAACGCAACTTGGGTTGCGCCTGGTCAAGGCATATTGATGCCAGATGACGGATTCATCGCCATTCACCGGGGCCATGGCACTGGTGAATTTGAAGGCGGCAGGATCCTTTGGGTTGCGACCACGGTAGAGGAACTGGACGATGCCCCATGTGAGCCGGAGGGATTAATCGTCGTCAGCGAAGGGATCATCATAATGCCTGATGTTGAATTAGAATGAAACTGCAACGGGAGGACCAACATACGTTTGCCGGAGCAGTTCTTCTATAGCGCCAACCGCATCCGAATCTCTTGGTGATTAGGTCCTCGCCGCGTCGCTTGCTCTACTGCTTCAAAACCAAGCAAAGGACTATCTACCGTCTGAAATCCGAGCCGATTGTAGAGTAAACGACCTTCGCCATCTTCAGGCGTCCACAGTTCCACAGCCTTCATGCCTTGCTCTCGGCAGTGCTTTATGAGGGCTTGAACGAGCAGCGTACCAATCCCTTGGCGACGGTGCGCTGCTTTCACGTACATTCGGCGCAACTCAACGACCTCACCTAGATCTTGGGCACCGACATAGCCAACCGGCTCTTCATCTTGCCAGGCCAGCCAGAATCCACCGCCGCCGCTGAGGTAGACTTCGTCAATGTGGTTCATATCCCATTCATATTCGTCGTTCTCTGGGAGGCCGGGAACGGTGGGAATCGCATTTTCGGAAAGGTGAACGCCATTCTCTGCTAACTGGGCAAAGCGCAGCTGCCATAGAACGATCCACTGTTTAGGAGCGTACAGTTTAATCATCAATCTGCCACATTCACTTACTACATCCAACTTCCTACATTCAACTTTCAACCTGCACCGACTTGTTGGTTTAGGTGGAACCTTGCGAGTGTTCAGCCACCGTTTTCCACAGATCACGCTTACTACCTCGTTCACGAGCCGCTAGGATAACCTCTGGAGCCAACAACTCTGCGGCTTTTGCGATCTCTATGCCAATGACATCGGCAAACCACCGCGAATTGGCGATATATGGATAGCGTTGTGCCAAAGCATAGAGTTCGACGGCGCGTTCCGATTTGTTTTGCACAGCCGATAAGATCGCAGCAAGACAGATCCCTTCAATGGCTGTGCGCTGAAAGCGGTTTTCAAGCGCCATCGCCAGAACTGGAGTCAGAACGCGTTGCGCCTGATCGACTTCACCAGATTTCACTTTTGCAAATCCAAGAGTGGTCAGGACCTCATGCTCCCGGCCTCGCCATCCGATCTCCTTGTGCATGGCAATACTCTCTGCCAATAACTGTTCTGCCTCATTGGACGCCCCCTCGCCCAAAATTGCAAAACCTAGATGCCAGAGAGCCCAAGAGATTCCCCATAGGTCACTGAACTCTTTTACAAGTTCAAGTGCGCTTTCGGCTTTGCTACGGGCCTGTGAAAAACGTCCTAAATTTGCGACTATTACAGAGTGTGTTGAAGTAGCTAGAGCAAACATTTCGCGGTTTCCCAACTCCTGCCAGATCTCTAGTTCTTCTGAAATTAAGGCGTAAGCTTCTTCAAATCTCCCACTAAACCAATAGCCAATACCCTGACGACTTAGACTTCCAGAAAGAAGTAACCTATCACCCATCTCCTTGCTAATACTTAAGCTCTGTTTCAGCAGAATTTCTCCCTCCGCGGCTTGACTCCGAAGTATTGCAATGAATCCTTGGCTCATTAGCACCTCAGCAATGCCGCGTTGGTCACCCAATGTACGACGCAGTTGAAGGCTTTCTTCAAGAAAATCTGGGTTATATTGATATGCGCTCTTGCGGCCCGTTTTATCATAGGTACTTTTGTGACCTATTTGTATTCCCAAAATGTGCAGTGCCTGTGCTGTTCCCCAAGTATCATTGCGAGCGCGGTATATGGCAAGCGACCTCTCTAGCCACTCTCTAATCACCGTTATGTGTTCCGCTTGCCGACCTAGCTCAAGATAGGTTGCCGCTTTTTCACGCCAAAGGTCCTGTTCAACAAGCGCAGAGCTATTCAACAGATTCAAGCTTTTTCGTGTTAGATTTGAGGAGCGAGCGCGATGTCCCAACAGACGGTTAAAGGATGCTTGCCAGATCAATAGTCTAATTTGCACACGAATTGCCTCGCCATCATTCAGCCCACTTAGATGCTCAACCGCCATGCGGCAGGCGGTCAACCCATCTTGATAGCGTCCTCGCCACTCATAAAATAAGGCCAATGTATCAATGGAGCGGTCCAGGTGTTCAATCTCACCATGCTCGGCAGCCCATTGCCAAGCGATGCGCACATTTTCACTATCTACTTCAATCTCGATGATGGCGTCTTGTTGTCTTTGCCCCCTAATGTCGTTCCTGCGTTGAGACAGAAATGTAGAGAAAAATGCGCAATGTCGTTGTTGAGCCATCATCTCATCCACCGATGATTCAGTCAGCTTTTGTGCCGCAAATTGGCGCACAAGTTCATGAATCATGTAGCGACCATCCGGTACTCGATGGATTAAGAATTTATTGACTAACACCAACAGATCAGAGAGCATTGCTCCGGTGACAGCTTGTACTGCGTCTTGAGTAAAGCCGCCACGAAAAACAGACATCTGCTGAAAGATCATCTGCTCACGTTCTGAGAGAAGGGACCAAGTATGGGAAAAAACCGCTTGGAGGCTCTGGTGACGCACGGGAAGACCATGACTATCGGCCCGCAAAAAATTAAAGCTGCGTGCGATTTCAGCGGCAATCTCATGTGGCGTAAGCAGTGTGATCCAAGCAGCAGCCAATATGATACCTAAAGGCATGCCGTGGACCAGTTGGCAAATGCGAATCACGTCACCTATATTCTCCGAAGTCAGCGCAAAGTCGGGCTGCTGCTGCTGCGCCTGTTGGACAAAAAGAGCTAAGGCGCTGAAGAGGGCTTGCTGGTCCTGGCTGTTTTCGCCAACAAGCAGTGGAGACCATCGCTTCTCATTTGGATAGTCTAGACCGGCCAGCGGATAGAGCTGTTCACCCCGGATTTGCAGGCGGACCCGAGACGTAGCAAGAATTTTGAGGTCAGGCGCGCCCGCCAGTAGTTTGGTGACGAGTCTCGTATCCTCGACCAGATGCTCATAGTTGTCCATCACCAATAGCAGCTGCTTTTGCCGTAGGTAATCGAGGATTTGCTCTTCTGGTGTCACTTTTTGGTAAAACGAAAAATTTAGCGCTTCTGCGATGGTAGAGACAATACTATCAGCAGATATCAACGGTGCTAGAGAAACCAAGGCCATGCCATGTATGAAGTGGGACTGTTGCGCCAGAGCTGCTTCCAATGCCAGATGTGTCTTACCAATCCCGCCAGGGCCAATGATCGTGAGTAACCGAACATGAGCGGTAGTCAAGAGTGCGCCCACTTCATTTAGCACAACATTGCGCCCAATTAAGGGGGTTAGGGGTTGCGGAATGGTGTGTTTTACCGGATCGACGCGCACTTCGGCGGAAGCGTCATTCAAATTGCCGTTGCGTATCTCCTCAAAGAGTTGGGTTGTCTCATCCGAGGGTTCAACGCCGACTTCTTCAAGCAGCGTGCGGCGACAATTGGCATAATGAACAAGGGCTTCATTCCGTTGCCCATTGAGGGTTAGCAAACTCATTACTTCCCGATGAGCCTCTTCCTGCCAGGGATCGAGTGTCACCCACTGACGCGCATTGGCCAGAGCCGTTCCGTACTCTTTTTCCTTTGTGTAATGATGAGTGAGGTGCCGGAGTGCTAAACTTAGCTGACGGCCAAAATATTCTCGTTGCAGCAGAAGCCATTCCTCAAATGCTGGGCTATCCGCAATGGAGAATCCGGCCAGAAATGTCCCCTGCGCATTGGATACAGCCGTCTGAAGTTGTGGTACCAGTTCCGGCCCGATTGCCTCGCTTGACGATAAGCCCTCAAAGTCCGCAATGTCCAACATGATATCGCTTGCCCGATTGAATGCAATTGTCTGGCGAGAAACATGGAAAAAGGGAGGCGACGCGTCATGATCACAGAGGACACGGCGGACATTAGCTAGTGAACTACGTAGGTTGGTGCGCGCTGACGTGTTTATGTAATCAGGCCAGAACAGAGCCGCCAATTCGTCGCGGTTATGAGGTCGCTTCTCGACAGCTAGGTAAGCCAGCAGGGCTTGTGCCTTTTTAGAGGCAAAGCCAGAGACTGGAATGTTATCTAGCAATACCTGCATGGACCCAAATAGGGAAATGGATAATCTAGCCATGATTTTCGTAGAAACGTCAAAGAATTGCCGTTTCAATTATACATAATTCCTTGCTCTTTTCAAACCCCTAGGATGTTCCTAGGCGTAAGCTCCCAACAAGAATGCGGCCTGTCGATATCGAGTGCGTTGCACGGTTCACGGGTAGATGGGCACTTGGAATTATGCTTGAACCGTGCAACGCACTCGCCCAATTTGGAATGTGCCCGATTTTCTTCACGGTCTCATTACGAACTCATCACGTTCCCGCCACGGTCGCCTGCTATCTTTAGAAGATGTAAAAGCCAGTCGTTTCTGGGAAATCCCGCAAAGGCAAATCTATGAACCACGAGCCAGATCGCTACCATGCATACCTATTGCGTCTGTGGCAGGTCAAGGAGCAAGGCCATTTGATCTGGCGCACCTCTCTCGAAGACGCACACACCCACGAACGCGTTGGCTTTAGCAGTCTAGATGAGTTAGTCGATTATCTACAGCAGATGATCAAATCACCCGATGCGCCAAATGTGAGCGCAGGGAGTGAGGAGTAAATTTTGAAGGTTTCGATATTCCACAAAAGGAGAAAAGATGAATCGCACGACTGATATGATTTTAAGTATATTTGTATTGCTGGCCATACCGATTCTCGGTGCCTGTGTACCACTGCAACCCATGAGTGAACCCTTGGTACAGGCCAACGATGATATTGAACAGGAAGCTACTGGGCAAACAGCAACCGAATTCGAGGCAATTGATGTGGCTTGTGCCGACGGGAATATTTTGCTCTCAGAGGAACCGCTGTTGGCTGGCCGCAGCCAAGTCGAAGTCAATCAGGAGGTCGGCGAAGAGTATTTCCAGGTAAACGCACTCTATTCCCCTACCGCGTATCCTGACAGTACGTGGGTATTGCCCGGAGAGGGATTCGCCACGCCCGACGGAAGTTTTATTGTTATCCATCGTGGCCACGGAACAGGACGACTCGAAGGGGCCAGGATGCTCTTTACGGCGAGTCCTGCAGAGGACGTACCAGATGACCTTCCTTGTGAGCCAGTTGGTCCACTTGTGAAACTAGAGGGCATCGTCATCCACCCCGATGAAGCAACTGAATTTAGCGTGGAACATACTATCACGGCAACTGAATTCGAGGCGATTGATGTGGCTTGTGCGGATGGAAATACCCTCTTGTCAGAAGAACCACTGGTGGCTGGTCAAAGTGAAGTTGAAGTCAATCAGGAAGTTGGCGAGATATACTTCCAGGTGAACGCGACCTATACGCCGACAGCCTACTCTGATAGTACATGGGAATTGCCTGGAGAAGGCTTTGCAACGCCAGATGGTCGTTTCATCGTGATCCATCGTGGTCACGGAACTGGATCATTAGCGGGAAGCAAAATGCTATTCACAGCGAGTCCAGCAGCGGAGGAGCCAGATGACCTTCCTTGTGAGCCAGTCGGTCCCCTTGTGAAACTCGAGGGGATTATCATCCACCCCGAAGAATACCTCTCGTGGGGTAACTCGTTCAATTCGGATGGGAACTTGCTAAAGAACGCGTCGTTTGAACAAGATCCGCAAACATCCCATCCCGAATGGCTGATTGATTCCCGAGGGGCAGATCTTGTGGCTGAGTGGACAACTGAGCGGGCAAAGACCGGGACGCATGCCCTGGCGCTAACCACAGGCAGCAGTGCCGAAGCAGGATGGCCGGGATGGTTTACGACAATTCCGCTTGATCCTGAGCAGAATTATAAATTCCAGGTGTCAGCCTATTCACCACCGCCTGGTGCTGGATTGTGGGTATCCCTTGAATTTTTGGACGCACAAGGGAACAGAATCGGTGATGAAAATGCAGACTGCTGGACATTCGGCACGCGACCGGGAATCGATCTGGGCATGTGGATTGATATCGCCGGTTATTACTCGACCAAAGCCAATGCCGATTCCCAATACATCCAATTCCCCAGCGCGGAGCAAGTGCGTATTGGGCTGCGACAATGTTTGACGCTCACAGAAGGGGAGGCAACCACTCTCTATTACGATGATATTTACTTTGGGATTAAGGCGCCGTAGCTGGGGCGTGCTGACTTGATACTCTATCTGGGAATACCAAAGATGAAGGTTAGAGCAACCTTCATCTTTGGCAAAAAAGTTGAGCAATCCTATTCTTCAGCCGTCATAAAAAGTTGACGGTCAGTAATTTTTCCATCCTTCAGCCCCAATGTCAGCACCATCGGTTCGCTCACCGGCTCGCCCTCATCTCCTTCTTCCGCATCTTCCGCTACCACCCACATGGTGGTGACAACAATGGCCTGATCGTCTGACATGGCCAGGTTGTCAATTGAGAAGTAGGCACCAGGATTTTCTGCATGGAAATCGGTCACCGATTGTTTGAGTGCTTCGCGATCACCAGCGGGGGAGTTATGGCTTACAAAATCTTGGGATAAAACCTCATCGGCAACCGATAGATTACCTTCATTCCACAGCTCTTCCATGTATCGCCGAACAGTCTCTTCACGGCTTATTTCCGCTAGCGCACTTTCGAGCCTAGCCAGCGATGACGCCTCCATGGCCCACACCTCAGAGAGAATCAAACCATCCCGAATAACGACAAAACCCGTAAATTCGAGGGGATAGACGTTGTAATCAGTTAAAAAATCATCGGTCGCCACGCTGACATTATAGCTTGCTGTTTCACCATTAATGTGAAAACCTGATAGCTCCCACTGCATGTCTCCTTCAACTGCACCACCCATGCTTTCCGAAAATGCCTCTTTGCCGAATGTCACTACATCGGTTCCTGGTGGTGGTGGCATAAGAACAGCTACCAGATCGTCCGCAAAGAATTCCATAGCTGCATCCATATCACCAGCATTGAATGCGTCGTACGCGGCTCGATAAATTGTTTCTGGATTTGACTCTTTGGCAAGTGCGACTGAATTCGACAATAAGACTATTCCCAATACGATCACCAGTGCAAATCTGGAAATCCGAAATGCTTTCATCTTTGTATGTTCCTTTCTGAGTGATTCCGAGAAAGTCATGGTAAACAGAGATTAGAAGATTACATAGAATTCAATCTTGAAGCTGTGTAATCTTTGCAATCTTTGTTCTATAACTTTTCCGTTTTTGCTTATGTGTAGGTAATAATCATACAGCAAGTGCGTTACCAAGCTGTGGTAGCCAGCATATCACTTGGGCGCGGCGAAAGCGCATCGAAAGCGTAACCAAAACGCAACTAATTTATGTAGATTGGAGGGGTACAGGAAATTCAGTATAATTGTCTTGTTTTATCAACTAGCCTTCATAAAACTTCTATGCCTAGACTTTCTATCTCTCTACTTGGACTATTGCAGGTGAAACTACATGGCAACCCTGTGTCTGGTTTTGCCTCAAGGAAGGCACAGGCACTGCTAGTCTACTTGGTCATCGAGACACGCCCCCACCCTCGTGAAGAGTTGGCAGGTATGCTCTGGCCAGATTACCCCCAATCCTCGGCTCGCGCAAGCTTGCGTAGTGCGTTGGCCAATGTACGGCGCGTTATAGACGATCATCACGCGTCGCCTCCTCATTTGGAAATTACCCGTCACTCCATTCAATTTAATCAAGCAAGTGACTCCTATCTGGACGTTACCCTGTTCGGTCGCCTCGCCAGATCTGATTCGCTTGATCAGAAAATTCTCCGAGAACTTGATGTAGCTGTAGCTGGGGTTGATGATCCCTTTCTAGCTGGCTTTTCTCTCGAAGACTGCCCAGCCTTCGAGGAGTGGATTTTGCTTAAAAGAGAGTACTACCATCAGCAGATAGGTAAAGCGCTCAGGCATCTGACGAATCACTATTTTGAGAAAAACGCATATGAGCAGGCGCTTATTTATGCTCGGCGTTGGATCGCGCTGGATTCCTGGCAGGAAGAGGCACATCAACAAGTGATGCGGTTACTTGCCCTCAGCGGCAAGCGAAATGAAGCATTGGCCCACTATAGAAGCTGCCAGCGGTTACTAATGGAAGAATTGGGAGTCGAACCCTCTGATGAAACGATAGAGCTCTTTGAACAGATCCGCGCCAATTTACTCAATGGGGTTACGAGCCAAAGACGCGTATCAACCCCGCTACAGACGATCCCACGTGCTCTAACGCCATTGATTGGCCGTGAACAGGAATTGACAGCGCTCAATGGACTGATGGTGAATCCTGAGATTCGTCTATTGACGATTGTTGGTCCTGGCGGCATTGGAAAAACCCACCTAGCAATGGAAACTGCCTTGGCTTGGCAGAGCTCATTTCAACATGGTGCCGCCTTGGTTTCGCTGGCTGCGTTAGATTCGGCCACTGGCTTACTCTCGGCTATGGCCGAAGCGTTACGCTTTTCTTTCTACGAAGATACCCCACCAGAGCAACAGATACTGGACTATCTGCGCGAAAAGCAGATGCTGCTTGTCATGGACAACTTTGAGCATCTTTTGGATGGTGTTGGGCTTGTCATAAAGATGCTCGAAGAGGCACCAGATCTCAAAATTCTGGCGACTTCCCGCATGAGGCTGCAAATTCACGGTGAACAACTCTATCCCCTGGATGGCTTAGCCTATCCTGGCGACGAAATGCCGATAAACTCCATGATTGTCGAAAAAAGCCAACACCGATTTGGCGCGCTGACTCTCTTTGAACAGCAGGCTCGTAGATCGAATCCAGACTTTGAGCTGCCCCATGAAATGAGTGCGGATGTAATTCGCATCTGTCGTTTGGTGGAGGGTATCCCCTTGGCTATCATCCTGGCAGCAGGTTGGATTGAGATGCTGAGGCCTGATGAAATCGCTAATGAAATCGAACGGAACTTTAACTTCCTACAAGATGAACAAGGAGGGCTGCCCGCTAGACACCAGAACCTCCAAGCCGTCTTTGACCATACTTGGTCGCTCCTGACAGAACGGGAGCAGTCCATCTTGCAGAAATCGTCAATCTTCCGCGGCGGCTTCACCCAAGAGTCAGCGCAAGCTGTTATGGGCGCCAGGCTGTCTGACCTGATGGCGCTTGTCAGCAAATTTTTGCTCCATCGCACTGCAGACGGTCGCTTTACAATCCACGAGCTTCTGCGCCAGTTTGCGGCACAGAAACTCTCCCAATTACCAGGGAGGGAGAGCCTCGTTTACCAAGACCATAGCGAATTTTTTAGTACATTTTTGCAACAGCACGAAGGCGATTTGAAGAGCGCACGTCAGCAGCAGGCACTCATCGAGATCGAAAGAGAAGGTGAAAATATCCGCGTTGCCTGGCAGTGGGCGGTTGAACATGGTGAGCTTAAGCACCTCGATAGCTCCATCAATTGTTTAGGTACTTTCTACGAGTGGCGAGCTCGCTTTCACGATGGGGAAGCGAGCTGTCGCATGGCAACGGAAAGGCTTCTTCACTTGCACACAGGCGAGGGTAAACGCATACTGAGCAAGCTGCTCACCTGGCAAGCGTACTTTAACCGTTTGTTGGGTCAGATCGAGCCTGCGAATCACTTGGTACAACAAAGCCTAGGTTTGCTAAGCGAGCCAGTCCTGAACAATCAGGACATTGAGCGTGAGAAAGCTGCCACCTATCTTGAACTTGGACAGCAAGCTGAAAACATGATGGAAGCTCAGGAGTGGTTAGGACAGGCTTTATCCATATATCGCAAGCTTAATGAAACCAGCGAACTTGCACATGTACTTTACTTACTCGGATCTAAGTCAGATCACGCAGATTCGGACAATGAGAGGGCTTTGTTACTCGAAGAAAGCTTGAAACTCTATCGTTCTATAGAAAATAAGCGTGGTATGGTAAATGTGCTAACGATCCAGGGACTCGACAAAG
Source organism: Chloroflexota bacterium (assembly GCA_039028975.1). GTDB lineage: Bacteria > Chloroflexota > Anaerolineae > Caldilineales > Caldilineaceae > JAHBNG01. The sequence continues at coordinate 84,333 of JBCCHB010000052.1, read as the reverse complement.
TACTTCAAGGCAAAGCGATTGAGGGCGAAGATTTGCTTAAACAATGCCTATCGATTTGCCGAGAAGTTGGTGCCAACGCGCTTCCTCTAGATTGCCTCGGAATTCTTGGTATTGCATCCTTAGTCCAAGGTAAGTTTGAGGAGGCCCGCAGCTGGTTTTCGGAAAATCTTGAACTTTGTGAGGAATTAGGAACTCGCCCTAGGATGGTGGGTACGATGGCTACTCTGTCTCACGCTACTGCACATCTGGGTTACTTTGGCGAATCCCAGGCCATTGCCAAGAGGGCACTTGAGTTGTGTAGCGATCTGAATGAACCATGGACAACCTCTTATGTGCTCTGGTGTGTCGGCGCTGCGGAATTGGTGGAAGGAGATTTGACAAGAGCAGAAGAGTCGTTAAGCCGGAGTGTTGCCATGCACAAGGAATTAGGCTGGGCGCACAGAGGACATGATGTCATGATCACGCTTGGCTTTGCCCACCTGCAGCTTGGCAAGCTTGACAAAATCCAGGAATGCCTGAGCGACGTCTTGCCATTGGCTCATCAAACCCGCTCCTTTATCACAGGTGTAGACGGCATCTGTTTAGCTGCCGGTTACTTAGCGAACTTGGAAAAACCAGAACGGGCCGTAGAACTCTATGCCCTAGCGCAACGCTACCCATATGTGGCCAATTCGCACTGGTTTCAGCGCATCATCGGGCCATTCATCAAGGTTGCGGCGGAAATGCTGCGACCAGAGACAGCTGCTGTGGCTAAGGAACAAGGTATCGCTAGAGATCTCTGGGCCACTGTTGCGGAGCTGGAGGATATTATTTCTATAGGCATTTAAACACGGAATCTCTTGGTATCGGGGCTATTTTATACTTGGCCTTTCTGGTCATGACGTCCATAAATTAGCCCTATCAAAATACCTGCAACAGAATAATGTAATAGCCCGACTAGTACTTGCACCCAAATCCACGTCTCAATCGATGGGAGCATAAACCTAGCTGGCAGATCGACGGCAATAAATGGCACCATAATAAACCCAAGCAATAGGCCGAATTTAAGACCTCTGCTAACAGGATTTCCGGCAAAATTTGTGATTGGATATAGGATAGCAAAAGCGATGCCAGAAATAATTGCCTGGGAGAAGGCTAACAGTAGTATGGGCGGATTTCGCATAATTGAGATGCTGGAAAAGTAGTCTCCGGCCAATACAAAACCCAATATCCCTTGGAAGACAAAACTTGAAACAAAGTACGCAAGCGCGCCGAATACGATTTTTATATAGTTCATATTTTCTTATGATTGTCGTAAGGTCGCTTTGAAAACCCTGGTTTGCTCTCTTCTGTAGAGGTTGCGGAAAACACAGGCTTTCAAATGGGGCTGAGCATCAAGAGCGGTTCAAAATGGGGTTGATGAATGCCAAAATGCCGTATAGCTACCAAGTTATGACGTAGAGAAGGAAGACGAAGGACTTCTTCTCTGCTTCGTCTCGCTTCTCCCTATCGCTTCTTCGTGATTAATCTTCTGGCTTGCCTCGGTTAGGTATTGAGAACCGATTCGACGTGATCTGCCAACTTGTCAAAGGCCATGTTCCAACCGCCTGCGCCAGGTGAGTCTGCTGGCACACCCACATGCGTCATCACCATTTTGGTGGTCCCGCCCAAATCCTCTAATTCAACGATAACTTCCGTCGTTTCGGGGTGCCCTTCTGGCATGCCCATAGCAGATGGGGGGATGACATTGCCATCTTCGTCCGACATGCTGTCAGTATAGACTAGGCGCGAGGTAGGGGTTACTTCCTGGTATTCACCAGTAAACCACATTTTCATGTTGCCATCGGGGGATGCCATACAGATGTGGCGCTTGCCACCGACACGCACGTCCATATTCGCCACAGGGATGGTCATGCCTTTTGGCCCATACCAGCTTTGGAAGTGCTCAGCTTGCGTCCACATCTGCCAAATGAGATCGATAGGCGCGTCAAACGTACGTTCAATTACCACTGCATCTTTAGAAGTTGTAGTGTCACTCATAGTCGTTTTCCTAATCCTTTCCCTTATCTTGCTCTTTACTCTTCAATTGATCGAGATAGTCATCCATGCGGTCAAAGCTTGCCTCCCAGATATGGCGGTACTGCTCTGTCCACTGGGAAATTTCGCGCAGGGGAGTTACGTCGATGGTGCAAGGCCGAAACTGGGCCTTTTGTCCTTGGGTGATTAGCCCTGCACGCTCCAATACTTTGATATGCTGAGAAATGGCTGGCAAACTCATGTTAAACGGCTCTGCAAGTTCTTTCACGGTCGCTTCACCTTCTGCTAAACGTGCCAAAATCGCTCGCCGTGTCGAATTCGCCAATGCTGCAAAGGTCTGGCTTAGTCTGTCGTCATCACCTCTCATGATTATCTTATCCAACTTTATTTAAGTTATTGCTTAATTAAGCTGTTGATATAATACAGCGGATTATCTTATTTGTCAAGCGTTTTATTCATATGGTGCCAAAACGTAAAGGAAAAATATTGGAATGAGAATGGGCTGTATTACAATAAGTGAAAGAATGACCCACTCCCTGCAAAACCAATGGAGATCTCAACCTATGAAAGCCATCATGGTCATGTTCGACAGCCTCAATCGGCACATGCTGCCCAATTATGGTTGCGATTGGACTCATGCCCCTAACTTCCAGCGTTTGGCCGAGCGCACGGTCACCTTTGACAACTGCTACATCGGCTCCATGCCTTGTATGCCAACCCGGCGCGAGTTGCATACGGGGCGCTACAATTTCTTACATCGTTCCTGGGGGCCACTCGAGCCTTTTGACGATTCTATGCCCGCCCTCCTCTCCCAACATGGGGTCTATACCCATTTGGTCAGTGATCACATGCATTATTGGGAAGATGGCGGTGCTACCTATCACTCTCGTTACGATTCTTGGGAGTGTGAACGGGGTCATGAGGGAGATCACTGGAAAGGCCAAGTAGGGGAGCCACCTTATCCAGAGTCATACATTCTGCCTAATACCAAAAGTCAATTCCGCTATGAGATGACCAATCGTCAATATATGCAGAATGAAGAAGCGATGCCCCAAGCCCGCACCTTTGCCAATGGGCTAGACTTTATCGATAGAAATCATGCTGAGGACAGCTGGTTCCTTCAGATTGAAACCTTTGATCCTCATGAACCGTTCTTCACCCAGCAGCAATGGAAGGACCTCTATCCGCATGACTATGACGGCCCCCACTTCGACTGGCCTGCTTATAAACCGGCCACCGAACCAGCCGATCAGATCCAGCATATGCGCAATGAATATGCAGCGCTCCTTAGCATGTGCGATGCCTACTTGGGCAAAGTGCTGGACAAGATGGACGCACTCGACCTATGGGAGGATACGCTGCTTATCGTCAACACGGATCACGGGTTCCTACTTGGGGAACATGGCTGGTGGGCCAAAAATCTTATGCCCTGGTATAACGAGCTGGCCCATATTCCATTTTTTGTTTGGGATCCACGATCCGGTAAGCGAGGAGAGCGACGGGATGCGCTGGTCCAGACCATTGATCTGGCACCCACTTTACTAGACTATTTTGAGGTAGAGATCCCAGCACAGATGAGAGGAACCCCGCTGCATGAGGCCATCGCCAGGGACAGGCCGGTGCGGGATGCTGCGCTTTTTGGGACCTACGGTGCTTGGGTTAGCGTCACTGATGGGCGCTACGTCTATATGCGAGCCAACGATGAGGAGAGTGACCCCACCCTCTACGAATACACTCTGATGCCCACCCACATGAATCACATGTTTACCGTAGACGAACTGCAAGAGACGGTTATGTCCCCGCCCATGGACTTTACCAAAGGCTGTCCAGTCATGAAGATTCCCTACCGAGCTCGCATGGGCAGCAAGCGGGCTACGCTTCTCTTTGACTTGCAGAGTGACCCCAACCAGGAGAGCCCCATCATCAACGACGAAATTGAACTTCGTATGATTCAGCTCATGGTCGATGTCATGGCCTCCCACCATACCCAGCCTGAGCAATATGTACGTCTAGGGCTTCCTCAAGATGGCCAGATAACCGATGCCCATCTGCATGCAGCCAAACACCATGAACTAGCCTTGCAAGTCGTAGCGGTCCCCGAAGATCCTGCTGCTGGCGTTCCTGACGAAGAGGGAAGTCGCTTTCGTATCTCTACACCCCTAGCCGATCTCTTGGACCATCCTCAAGCCAAAGCTGTTCTAGCCGCTAACCTGCCACCAGAGATGATCCAGAACATTCGCACCAACGCCATGCTCCGTGAGGTCAGCCTACGAAGGCTAGCTACGTTTATGCCCGAGCTATTGAGCAAAGAAAGGCTAGGAACGATTGCGGTTGAGTTGGCGGAGGCTGGTAAGTAGAAAGAAGGGGTCAGAATGTTAACCATAGCCCATGGCGATTTGCTCTTTATATCCTTTAGGCCATTCCACAGAATAAAATACTCGTGTAGTAGGCACGCCCCGTGCCGGTGCGCTTCGCACGAGGGCGTGCTAACTGCGCAGATTATGGGTAATTATTTTTGTGGCATAGCCTTATTGTTATTGGTTTACATAAAGAGTAAAGAGTTGGAAGTATTTATGGATCGTCTGTTCGTCAGGATTGTTAGTCACTTTATTCTCTATTCATGTTGTGTTCGCTGCAAATAAGTGCCTGTGTCGCAACATCGCGGATCTCCGCGGAAACGGTTAGACTTTGTACTATTTCTTGTAGCGTACTGACCATCTCCTCATCCCTATAGCAGACTTGGGTCAGCCGTTGGACGGCAAACAGCTTTTCTTCTTCGGAGCCGCTCAGTAGCTTTTCGAGATAATCGCGATAGTGCTGAAAGTAGTGATTTTCAAATGCAAGAGTCTGCTGGCAAAGATCGCGTAGCAGATCCTGGTCTTCTGCTTGGGCTGGTATGGTGTAGTACCACTCGAGCTTCCCTTTTCGATACCAAGTTTCCAAGAAGTCTGACCACTCATCGCCAATCTGTCGACGGTATAAGTCAACACTGGCCTTTTTCGTTCCCACATAGCACTCGGCGCGTAATGCCAGCAGGGCCGTGGCCGTACGCGTGACGCCAGTAATAATCTCTTTAGTGCCAGCAGTTGTCGTAGCCGGATACCATGCATCGATTCGCTTTTGGGTATAACCGTAGAAGGGATCATCAGGATCTGGATAACCCAACGGATAAGTGAGTACCTCCTGATTGCGAATAACCTGACCAAGAAAACGATAGGGACTCCAGGTTACATCCTGCTGATACTCGGCTAGTGGCGGCAGTTCAAGTTGGTCACGGATATCTGTTCCGTAGACGCAAAGTCCTCCGAGCTTGAAGAGAACCCGCCCTACCCCAGGGAGGCGTTTTTCGAGATCCAGGCCGATGTCAAGCCGTATCTCGCTAAACGAACTACACTGCTCGGCCAGTGCCCAAGCATGCTCTAGCTGCTCGCGGGTAAGCCCTTTGGCAAAAATAATAGCAAGGTCAATGTCACTGAGCGAGATGCTGCTACCGTCGGCATAGCTGCCAATCACGTAGTAGACCCGAATGTACTCCGGGAATTCTGTCTCATATAGATGGATGATCTCTTGCAGGATGCGATCAACTTCTGGATTTTCTGTTGAGTTATGTAAGGTTAAGGTTTGCATTTTAGATCCTTTAACTGCCTATAGATGCCATTAGCGTATAGGGAGGATTTGGTTCCCATCGGTTTTTTGCCCAGTCAGTATTGATTTCTGGATGGTCTTTGAAAAGGGCCATCGAATTAACTTCAGGCAGATGCTCCTCAACGAGCTGAATTGTCTCGTCGAGGAGCGTGCGTAGAGATTTCCACCCACCAGCAAGATCAAGCGTAAAGACCTCTTGAAGACGCTCGGCCAGATTCGGTGGCGCAAATTGAAGCTCATTTGCCAAGCGTGTCATCCACTTGTGTTCGCTCGACGGATAGTAGACGCGATTCAAGGCAGCCAAGACCCGCAACATGGATTGGCCAGCCCAGATAAAGTGCTGATGTGTTACGAGCACATCGTTGCGTTCAATATAGCCGAGAGCTGGAAACCAAGGCCCAAACCATAAATTTTCTTGGACGATCTTAACCGCCAATGGTGTTGGAAACGAACGTGCTTGCAACTGCCAATTCTGTAAAGCCTCATCGCCTATGAGCGAGATTCCATCCACAATGGCCGAGAGAACAACTTGCTTGTCCAGTGCAGTATCAAGTTCTTCAATGACATCTTGAATGCATTGCTCTAGATTGGTGACGGTCATATGCTTGACATCGATCATGGATGTGCCAGCATAGGTTCGACTGTCTATTTCAATCCTCTCGAGACCCCAATGTTCACTTGCTATCCAGGTTGAGTATGGTGGATGAGAATGAAATGTCCATAAATCACCACCAGCTTGCCTAATCAAGGTTGTTCGCTCCTCATCGGTCGGCGGTGAATTCCAAAAAACACCCAACTCCAGATCAGAATAAGGATCAGCCCATTGACGGGCAACAGAGCCACCTAAAATCATGACCTGTACATTAGGATTGCAACGATAAACGGATGCGATCTTCTTCGCAATGGCGATGCCGCCTTGGCTGGTCTTTGTCACAGAATCTTCTCCCTATTGTTATACTTTGACTTTTATTTTAGTTACTATAGATATCCAGAAAAAGATTTTCCAGTTGTCCCCTGGGCTTGTCGAAGGGCGGCTGGAAAATCTTTTTCTTAAAGACTATAGCGAGGTGAGACCTCAGGGTAGCAATGTGAGATTATCTCCGACCATGTCATTTCGACGAGGGGCGAGGAGAAATCTGGGATTTGTAAGCCCCAGATCTCGAAGGTACCCAGAGATGACAGGGGTTGCGCCATGAGGTATGTGATGATTTCACATTTCCACCGACCTCAGACCGGCAAGCGGTTTGCAACATGGGTAGGAGGGACATGGATAACGCATTCATCAACAAATTGACTCAAATGCATTAACTTTCAGAGCCCAAGACTTCTAGCCAAGAACACTGCAAGTCCATGACCTGATTCATCACGTTGCTCCCAGGTAAGATCAACTTGGGCGAAGCCAGCTTCTCGCAGCAGGCGTTCTTCTGTCTCCGGGCTCAAGGTGACGTCATAGTTCCATTCGGCTTTATCTCCCCCAGGTAAGGTCGAGATATATGCCTGATACCACCGTAAGTTCTCCTGTTCACTCTGTGGGCTGGTGGACTGATCGCCTTCGATATATTTTCCGGTGGTTTGGAGTGCTGCCCGAATGTTTTGATAGAGAGCGAGTTTGGCTTTGGGTGCCAAGTGATGAACCGTGAGTGTAGCGATCACATAGTCAAACTGCTGATCACCAAGCGGCAGGTCAACATATGATTCCTCAATCAGCTCAATCTGAGTCATTTTCTCTGGGAACTTCTTGCGCAGTTCGGCGAGCATACCTGGGGCAGAGTCAACCCCTGTTACATGGGCGTTAGGCACTTTGGCCAAGATCGCTGGCAATTCAAGTCCTGTGCCGCAGCCCAAAACAAGGACGCGCACGGCTGATTCTGTCTGCGCGATCTGCTCCGCCACAGCCTCATACAGCGGGTCCTTCTTATCAGCGCCAAAGACCTTATCCCAGACTGGAGCTGCCGAACTAAAGAAACCTCGCATCTCCTCTATGTCATTCAGCCACTCTGGTGCATCATCAATTTCTGGCCTTGGTGCTGTGCGAACACCACGACGAATTCGCTCAAGCTCCTGTCGTGCATTGTCTTTTGTATCTGTATCGTTATGCTGATCCTTCTGTGCAACGAGAACGAACATATCATCCTGCACGAAATCCGCACTACCGGTTAACGATGCAAAGCGTTGTATAGTGCTGAACCCGACTGACGTTAACAGTTGCCGATAACGCTCTTCTTTGTAAGCTTGCAAGGTTTCAGCATGTTTTGTAACTTCTGCTGTTGTTGCATCAATGATGTAATGGCGGGTGATGGTTGCATCGCTCTTGGCGTCCCAGAAATGCTCTTGAAGCCACAGGTGAGGAAAGTCCGAGAATAATCCTTTCTGGGCAGCACGCCAACGCGATGGTTCATCGGCTTTGATCTGGACGCCAGCAAAGGTGTGGGGTTCGATGAGAAGCAGACCACCTTCATTCAATGCATTCAATGATTTGAGCAAGAGTTTCCTGGCTTCTGTTGGACGGAATACATTGAATTCGCCGTTAATAAGCATGACAAGATCGAAACCTACGCCGTATTCAGCCTGTCGAATATCTTCGTGGCGATAGTCGATTGTTAGGTTTTGAGAAGTCGCTTGTTCCTGTGCGTATTCAATTGAGGCTGGTCCAAAATCGATACCAACACAGTGGTGTCCTAATCTCGCCAGCCGCTCTGTATAGAGCCCTGGACCGCATCCCAAATCTAGAATCTGCGACGGCTTTTGCGCCAAGATCGTGCTGTGGATCCAGTTTACGTGCTTGTCAATTGTTGTAAATCGACGGCTAGCAGCATCATGGGCTTGAGAAAGATGTTCTTTCAGCATCCGTTGGCTGAAAGCCGGCTCATCCCAAGGAATCTTATCACCATCCATCCATGGTTCTGGTGGTATTTTACGACTAATCACATCTTGAAGAATCATTTGTTCTAATCCTCATGTTTATCATCGGGGTATATGATCAATATAGTGGAGGCGATTCACCATAGCGAACGAGTTTGGTTGACACTTTCTCGCGAACCATCCCATATATTGCCATCCTATGTCTTATCCATTACTCTCATTGTTTCCTCTCTTGTAAGTGGGCTGCCACTGCACTATACTAGCGAAGCTGCGCCTCAAACCGACGAGTAGTATCCAGCAAGTCGGCAAGTTTGCAAGTAATACATGATGTTTTCGGCAGCTAAAAACTTGACTCGTTTGTTAAGATTTCCCTATATGAAGATACCTAGTACTATGGGGCGTATAACTATACAGAACGATGGGTATTTAAGAGGGACACTTGTAGCCCGTCCTTGTAGGGCGGGGTGCTTGGTCTACCCATCTACCCCGCCCTACAAGGACGGGCTACGGCAAACACGCTATCTGTATAAGGACTTACGCCTTGCTGTCGTAGTGGTCTGTTTGACTATTATGTGCTAGTTTTACTTGACATAGCCTGGATTTCGACCTATGCTTGGCAGCTAGAATAGATACTCTACGGCATTGCAATTGGCTGATAGATCACTTACTTTCGAGACTGGGTGAAGTTTGCCCAGTTTTTCTATTATCATTATGCTTTCAATATTTTATAACGTTATCGCCCCCGTTGCTCTCATTACCTGCTTGGCATACATCGTAGGTCGTCTCTTCCAAGTCGATACCCGTCCTCTTTCTAAAGTCATCATCTATCTAGCAACGCCGGCCCTGATTTTTAGCAGCCTGAGCAAATCGACCTTGCGGGCCGATGATCTGGGCGAACTAGCTAGTGTGGGTATTTTATCGACAGTGCTGATGGCGCTAATCGGCTGGATGGTGAGCCGTTTTCTAAACCTTGACAAACGCTCGACTAGTGCATTTGTACTGGGCACCAGTGTGGCTAATGCAGGAAATTTCGGTCTACCACTCACCACCTTTGCCTTTGGTGAGGATGGTCTCTCCCGGGGCATAGTCCTCTTTATCATCTTCAATATTCTTTACAATACGGTAGGCATCTTTATTGCCGCCAGCGGCTCAGCCTCGCCTCGGCATGCCATGATGAATATTTTGCGGGTGCCAAATCCCTATGTTGCGGCGGTCGCCTTGATGGTGAACTTGGGAGAGTATGCTGTGCCTATTCCCATTGAACGAGGACTCGATCTGTTAGGACAAGCATCCTTACCGTTGATGATTGTCATCTTGGGTCTCAGGCTGGCCAATACGCAAATCACAGGCCAGCTACTACACGTCGGTATTGCCGCTGGCATTCGTATTCTGATTGCGCCAATTATTGCCATCCTCTTGACCACAATATTGGCTGTAGAAACCCCAAATGCCAACGTGCTGATTCTAATTTCCAGTATGCCGACTGCTGTATTGACCATCGTATATGCAGAAGAATTTGGCAGCGATGCCGACTTTTTGAGCAGTGTTGTCTTGGTATCAACATTGGGTAGCTTTCTGAGCCTGAGTGTGCTGCTGACTTTTCTCCCAACTATATCCTAAGCAAACTTAGCGGTGTGCTGAGACGCTTGTTTTTACATCCTTTTAAGATGCCCATGCAATCTTAACTGTAAATCCAATTCAAGAGGCGTGGGGAACAATCAAAGCCAAAACGTTGATAGAGACGAATCATTCCTTTCTGAACCACGCCTGTGTCGCCAACTGCCAGCTGATAACCAGCCTGCTGCATGGAAGCCAGTAAGTGATAAAATAAGGTTGAGCCATATCTCCTCCTGCGATAGGTTGGCAAGACACCAGGGATGCCAATCACGCCGTCTCGATAGCACTCCATCAGACCTACAACCTCACCATGGATTGTAGCGACCAATCGAATATCTGCATGCTCGTCCCACCACCACTCAGCCAGCGCATCGTCTGAAGGCTCTCCATCAAACGCAAAGGGCGAACTCTCTTGAAAAATTCTGCGGATGGCATGAGTATCGCCTTCATGTAACGGACGGATAGCCAGCTCTTCGCCGTGCGGAACCGATGGTAGCGGCTTGGCCAAATCAAGCTGAGCAAAGACAGAATCAAAGGTGAATGGCTTTTGGCTTGAAAAGGGTATATAGACAAACCGTTCGCTATTGACAAATCCAAGCTTGGTAAAGAGGCGGGTAGCGGCTGGATTAAAGTTGTAGCCATAAGCCGTTACCAAGTGACCTCCCCCCATAGTGAAATCATCGACAATCGTCTGGAGTAGCTGAGTAGCTACCCCTTGGCCCTGAAATTCAGGCACAACCCCAATGCGGCTTTGCCCCCAGTCTTCATGGGTCACATCAAAGTGAAGGAGGCATATTTCGTCGTTGTAAGGTAAGACTCGTTGTTGACAACAGGCGTAGCCAATTGGGGTGCCAGAATGCCATGCGACCCAAATTGTTTGGGCAGGCAGTTGCAACCATTCACGCGCTCGCTCAATTTGCAGCGGCTGATAGCGATAGCAGGCTGGCAGCTTGGCAGACCACCTGGCAAAGGCGCTATTGTGAACATTAACAACGGCTTTCGCTTGGCTTGGCTCCAAACGCGAAATTTGTAGATTCATATTTCACCTAACACTTCTTCACGAAGGTAGCCAATAGAATGAGTACAGATAGGTTACCCATATCTAATCGGTCAAGCTACAGGAATAGTCTGCTATATTCAGTAGTTCACGAAAGTTACCCGATTATGCGGAATTAGCATTCTCTATTACATGCAGTACGCACAATAGCATTCCGGGAATGGGTTAGAAAGAGCGTGATCCAACCGACTACATGTAGCCCATTCCCGGAATGCTGGCGACCAACTCTCTCTGAAACCCTACTGCGTGTAATCTCTAATGCGGCATTGCCCCGAGAAGACCGAGGTAAGAGAACGCCTCCTACGCCAAAATCATGAACTACTGATGTTACGATTCCGTGGACTTACGTCAGCACAATTACCTTGCTTATGTGATATATGTTATTCGCTAGTGCGCTGCGCAGGGACGCTTAACTCGTCATCTAGGATTATATCTAACGTATCTACCATCCCATCAGCACCCGTGTGAAACAAGAGTGTTGTTCTATCATCTAAGGTAAAGAATATATCGTTCGATTCTGGATAGAAGGTCAGATCATATTCACCTGGGTCACGAACGCTCAGATAATCATTGACGACCTGCACGGTATACAGTGGTTCGCGACCTTCTCGGATCTGCCATTGCCCTGAGTATTCGATGTAACGGTCCAAGAGCAGCGGATCCGCAGTGACTTTATACATTCCTGCAAATGGGGCCAACTTCGTGGGATCAACCGACACGCGGGTTTTTCCGATAGGCTGTAGCTGAGGCCAGTCATACGTCACGGCGAGGCTGTGTAAAACCTCCTGTTTCAATGACCAGCCATTGACGCCATTAGTCATAATCACAGCACCTTGACCAAGCGCTGGAAAGGCATCCATCTGACAGAGAAACCCCGCTCCCTCGCCACCATGGCGAAAGAGTAAATTTTCCTCTTTGCCGATGAGAAATAGCCCTAACCCGTGGCATCCGCCTTGCCGCGCGAGCATCATCTGGGCGAGCGGCTGACTGAGAAGATCGTTCTTGATTCCATTGGCTGCGTTGATGATTGCTAGCGCAAAACAGGCTAAATCTGTCGGAGTTGTCCATAAGCCACCGTCGGCTAGGCCGGGATGACGAGCCCAATCATTGAAGAGCACAGAGCCTTTATCATCGTGACCAGACGCTATTTGGCGTGGCTTGTCGAAGGTGCTTTGGGTCATCCCTGATGGTTCTAACACAAGTCTGCGCATGGCATCAGCAAACGATTCGCCCGTCAGGTCAATGATAAGTTGCTGCAAAACCCAATAACCTGGCCCAGAATACGCTTCACGCGTCCCTGGCTCGGTAATGACCTGAACTGGACCTGAATTTGAAGGTGCCTCTCCATTCAAAAGCTGAATGAGCGTTGGCGCTGGTTCGTCGGGGCCATAGCCCGAATAGTTCCCAGCGTCTAACCCTGACATATGGCTGAGGATGTGACGTAACGTGACTTGGGATGATTGGGTCAGCTCATTTTCCAGCACTTTCCACTGCTTCAGATATTGGTTGATATCTGTCTCCAGATCGAGCAGCCCTTGTTCCACCAATCGAAGTATGGCTAGCGCCGTTACTGGCTTGCTAATCGAGGCGGCAGCGAAGAGAGTCTCAGTGGTGACAGGCTTTCTATGAGCAGCATCCGTCAGGCCATAGCCTTTGGCCCACTCGATGACTCCGTTGTTGATCACGGCGATGCTCATGCCAGGGACGTTGTAGTGGATCATGCGTTCGTTCAGGCTTGAAGGTGTCTCGGGCGCTTCGGTTAGAAAGGCGGGGCCCGTTCGCAGGCCTTGTTCGACGGATTGGATCGTTTCATCTAAGTGCATCATAATTTATCCTTTTTGATCTCGTTCAACACCATACAGACGATACGGATCTGTTCGCAGAAAATCTTCAAAGATTGTGACCAGCGCGTTTGCTTTAAAGAGCTTGCACTCGGCTTGTCCAATCGTCTGATGGCGAATGAGTTTGCGTCGCTCGGCCTCTTCCCAGACCGTCATCCAGGCGTCATTAGGCGTGGTACCGAACCCGATGTCCCACTCATCTTCGGGGTAGTCGGCGAGGATATCGTCGGGTACCCGATGAATCTTCTGAACCTCTTCAGGCAGACCGACTCGTTCTGCCACGTGCATACTCGAGCAGCTATGGATGGTCTCACCAAGCAATAATGCCCATCCGTCGATCTCCAGAAGATAGGTGTATCCTTGGGTGTGGAAGTGGGCATTCCGCCCCCACGCGCAGACCCGGTGTATCCCGGAGCCAAAATGCACATCTGGCCGCTGCCTGAACTCGTCCACAACCGCGCCGAGTCCAGTCTTTTCAGTAGAATCAGGATCGAGCTTGCGCACCTTCCAGGTCATACCACGGGCTTCTTCTTCTAGTGTCAGGGGAACGGCCGGACTTAATGGATATGCGGACATGACCAGCGCTCCCTCTTCCCCCACAACGTTCATCAGTCCGTTGACGAGTGTGGCCGCACCCCGGTCCACATGACCAAAGCTGCTTAGCGAGCTGTGGACTTCGACTGCATCGCTACGGCCCAGGCCTAATTGTTGTAACCCGCTCTCAATGTCCCTTTGGGTAATAGTTTGAGGTACCACTTCGTTGGTCATCTGCATTAGGTGACCCCCTTGTTTGTTGAATCGTTTAGAAATTTGATAGTCGCTAGCCAAGCCAGCCTAACAGGATCATCCGTTTCTAGCTTGAGAGCCGATCTATTATCGAAATTTGGAACGCCGAGATCGTGACCGATGCCATTCAAGGCCAAGTGGCGAATTCGGTATGGATGATTGTGATCCTTTAGCCTTTCCATGCTCATGTCGGCCATCTTTGCCGCGGGCCAGACATCATCCTCAGCGCCTGAGATCAAAAGGAGTGGCCCGGCAATTTTCTCAACGGGAATGGTGGCTTGGTCAATCTGTTCTTTGTCCTGCCAACCAATTTGGTCGAAATAGCCACCGGCAAAATGAGCAAATGGAATTGGCTGGCCTTGATAGCACCACGATGATTTTGGCATCGGTTTTGAGATGGGGAAACCGCGCCAGATCAGTGCGCTCGGTGCATAGGCAACGGCACGGGTAATTTGCGGGAAGCGTGTCGCCAAAAGCAGCGCTAACTCGGCACCTCGCGAATAGCCGACGATTGAAAGTTCATCACACTCCGAGCGCTGTTCCGACTTGAGCATTTCGATGACCTGCTCGAATGGATCAATCGGTATCTCGACCATCTGCTCGGGCAATCCGAACTGTCCATTCCAGTCGAAGTAGGAGACAGCCATCGACTGGATGCCGTGTATGGCCAGGGCTGTGCCCATTGCATTGGACCAGCCGAAGGCTCCCTCCGAACCACCGATGACTATGGCTGGCGGTAGAGGTCTGGCTGATTCTGGTGTGAAAAGCCTGCCTGCAAGTGTCTCGATTTGGATGTCTTGCTGACGAACATTGAATTCTGGATTGGTTGGATTATTGACGTTCATGTCCGAAACCTCACAGCGTTATCATAAAATAGACCGAATCATTCTCCAGGCTAGGCTGGATCGCAAACCCCATATCAATCTTCAGATGGTAGTTCGCATCATTACCATAGCTGCTACGGGATCGGATCTGGTAGCAGCCGAGTTCGCGGGCATGGACTTGAGCAGCTTCTTGTAACATTCGACCAATGCCCTGGTTGCGCACCTCTGGCACCACACCAAAAGCGATTATTTTGGCTTCGTAAAGAGTTTTGCCTTTGAAGGCAATAGGCGGACGTTCCTCATCTTCGCCCAATCGTTGAATAATGAAGCGCAAAAAGCCGACAGTCTGTTCATTAACTGTTGCGACCAACATATGGCTCGATTGGAAATGGTCGGCTTGTATAGTGACCCAGTTGGTCTGATTGAGGGACTTGACGGTCCCCATTAGTTCTGACCAAATAGTGTCTTCTGGTGAAATTCTAGAAATAGTTAAAGTCATAGCGAATTTTCTTTCATAGGTAGAACTATAGCTGATTCGGGGATTAATCGAATTCGTTCTCTCATTAGATATCTTTGATTCATAATATCTCCTCTTTAGAAGTTGTCTGTAAAGTCATTCTGTTTGGTTACAGTCGCAAAGCGACGGAGTCTGCGACGAAGAATCTCAAGGTAGTTGTACCGAGAAATACAGATTCTTCACTCGCTCCACTCTTTCAGAATGACACGCTCGTGCCCTTTTCAGACAGCTTCTTAGCTGTTTGGAGCGCCTGCTCGAGTTCGGGATCGCTAAATGGTATACCATTTAGATAATTGATTGCTTCTATGCGTGCGTCATGGTTTGATTTGTTGAGTTCGCCCAACACAAACTGTCGATATACACCCAGAAAGTGATTCTCATAAGCTACTGTTTGCTCAAGAAGCGTGCATAGTTCCTGCCGCTCCACTTTTGATTCAGGGATGCGATAGTGCCAATCCGTCCGAACTCTCTGATCGATTTGGCTAAGCAAGGGAGTCCATTCATCGCCGATTACCCGTTGATAGGTAGGGTAGCATTCTCGTTTTCGCATCACGTATTCCCGGGCTTCATGGGCAAGCCGAGCTGTGGCAATCCAGCCTGTTACGCGGATCAGGTTGCGTGTCGTCATAACTTCGCTACCGTCGGTTAGGCGCATGGGGCGGTTTATGTAGCCAAAGAAAGGCGCGTCTGGTTTCGGAAATTCTAGCGGTATGTGCACTGGCTTGGGCCTCTCGAAGACGTTGATCATTAACCAGTACGCCGCGTGCATCCGTTGTCGCGCCCATTGTTCAATGGACATCAGCGGGATGGACGCGCGAATATCTTTTCCGTAGACAAGCTGGGAACCAAGCTTGAACATAGGATTGGCATTCTCTCTCAGCGTGACCTCGTCGATTAGCTCGATATCCAGTTCGATAGGACTGAATTCTTCCAACGTTCTTATAAGCGCTGTCGCAGCCTCGTCCTCTCCGTAGGCGAACTCACCGTCGAAGACAACGATCAGATCAAGGTCGCTAGTTGGGATTGCTGTTCCGTCTGCGTAGCTGCCTTCAAGATAGTAGCCGATCACGCGTGAAGGGAAAGCTGCCTCAAAGTGCGCCACAATTTCTTGCAGGGTATTGTCTGCCCATTTGCCATCGGTTAAGTTGATAAGAGTTTCATGAGGCATATTAAACCTATATAGTATAGTACTCATAGAAGATGTCAATTGGGCATTCAGGGCGTAAGACCTCGTAGGGAAAACTGCTTATGCATCCATCAACGGTTGTTTCTTGTGCAAGACATGCCAAAAATCGGTTCACAGCAGGCATTCGAACAGTGCCATCTGCGTGTAGAAACTGACCCCATAGGGCAAAGAAGCCTGTCTCGTACCCTACGGGTTCTACAGTTGCTATATACTCAGGTGGAAACAGGCGTCGATATGGCTCAATATTGTACAACCACGAGCCACCGCGTACTCGCTCTACGGCTGGATAATGCTGTTGTAGGTAGACAAAAAGATTTTTGAGTTCCTCACGACGTGAATCGCTTGAGTCCGCATTTAGCAGACGTTCGTTGCTTTGATTCTTAAAATGTAGCCGTACCGCAGACGTCCCTCTAAATGGATAGGAGAACGTGAAGCACCCAAATCTCGGTTGTTCTGGTATATATACTGGTGCTGGATATTTTAAGTAATATTCATACGCCCAATCTGCCGCCACGGGTGATTGACTGAATCCGTTCACAAACTTTTGCCAGCGCGGGTCGCTATGGTCATCTCTGCTTATCGACACATCCAGAAGTTGACGCAACAACGTGTGCTCTGCCAACATCTCACCCAGCCGTACGCCCGAAACCTCTGATAGGCGTTCTGCAAATTGTACCTGTACGTCGATAAATTCCTTTGAATATCTTTGCAACATTTCCTCCATCTTTTGTTAGACTTACAGCCCATAATACGAATCATCCTGAACCGCCTTCATCCACCTTCGTAGAAAATCAAAGCGCTCATCAAAAAACTTTTGATCCACGCGCTGGCTGTCGACTACGCCGCGCCGCATATGACCCACTCGGGTCTGCATGATGTAGATGTCCCGAACCGCTACAAAGTAAGGTAGTGTTTGCAACTCAATCGATTCAAGCGGTCTGACTTCACCATAGCCACTGATATACGCCTCCCGTACGGCTTTGGCCTGCTTCAGATGACACGTTGACCAGAAGAGAATTGCCAAATCGTAGGCTCGCCAGCCATACCCACATAAATCAAAATCGAGTAGAGTTAGTTGCTGATCGTCTGTCCACAAAAGATTGGCCTTATGTAAATCCCCATGGCAGAGTCCAAAGACCGGCTGCGTCTGTGGCATATCAGCAAGTTTTTCAGACAGTATCTCTACTAGGTCGACAAGATAGCGCTGATCACTTGGCCGATGGATAAGCATAGGGTGAATCGTGTCTAGCGGCCCTACTAACAGTTTGGCTAAATTCCACTGGGGACGCAGATAGGGCGACGTGAGTTCATCAAAAGTGCAATGCATTTTTGCTACGCCCTGACCATAGCAGAAACTCTGCTCAGGTGTAATTTGCCAGCCAGGAATGACACCCTCTGCATAGTGAAAGATTCCAACGAAGCGCATTCCTTCTGGGGCATTGACCTCAGTGAGATAGCGGCCATCTACACGCTTCAGTGGCTTCGCAACGGGAACGTCGTTTTGGGCCAGATAATCGAGCAATTCGACTTCCGCTTCGATTTCGGCATGAGTTCGCTCATCTTTACTCCAGACGCGTAAAATATACTTGGTTGCTCCTTGGTAAACGATATATGTATCGTTATCGCCGTGCTGTAGAAGGAAACAATCGGTTACCTGTTTTAAACTATAGCAGGGCAGAATCTGCTCTTGGAGCGCGCTAGCAGACAGGATAGAACATTCAACGGGGAAAAAGTGTGAATTAGGCTGCGTCATTCGTTGCCTCTCCTCGTTGAATTTGGAGCGCTTCCCGTGCTGCGGTTCGAACGTACAGATCATCCACATCAACCCAATGCTCGATTGTTTCATGTAGGGCATCATCACCGCTAAAGATGAACTTCCCTAGCGTTTTGAACGCGATTAGACGAAAAAAATGTTCAATCCACACAACCTCAAGCCCTTGTTCTATGCGTGTCTCCAACATACCGTTATGTGTGGCTTGTTGAACCTCTTCTACGGAAAAACCGTACCAGTCCGCGTAGGCCACGGGCATCCACCACCCAGCATTCGTTTTGGGGTCTAGCTCCTCCAGCAAATAACCGCGAAGACAACTCAGATAATGATTCTCGAAATATAGCGTCCGCTCACACACGCCACGCAGCTCTTTACGTTCCTCTTTCCCTTCCGGAATGAGGTAATGCCACGCTTGACGGATCTTGATATCCACCTCTTCTAGAAACGGCGTCCACTCATCACCAATGTATCGCCGATACTTTCCGAGACAGTCTTGCTTGCTCTCAACAAGTACACCAGCTCGATCTAAGAGGGTGGTGGCACACCAGCCTACACCAACAGGTATAGCTTTTATACTCGGTAATTCTGTGCCGTCCGCCATGCGGATTGTCTGATAGTCGTACCCATAGAATTCGCCGTCTGGATCAGGAAAATCTAATGGGGCGACCAAAGTATCGGGCATGCCACGGGCTCTGGCCATGCTGTAGAAAGGCTTGCTAATCGGGACGCGGGCGTCAAACTCAGGTTGGCGCAGCTCAATGCGATCGCGGATATCGGTTCCGTACAGCAGCTTGCTGTTGAACTTCACAAAGCGACTGCCATAAAAGAAGACCAAGCGCTCGCGGGCCAATATACAGTCGAACTTGAGCGGTGCTAACGTACTACAGTGCTGGAGCAGATTCCATGCCTGAACGTATTCAGTGTGATCAACAAAATCCCCTTTAAAGACGATGGCTCCGTCTACATCGCTGGTGGGGATTGCAGATCCGTTGGCATAGCTGCCGGTTACGTAATAGGCTGAGACTCGATCGGGAAAGACTGTCTCAAAGATACCGATGACGCCACGCCAAAGTCGATCAACTTGTTCATTTTCAGTGGAGTCGAGTAACTCAATTTGTGCCATGAACTTTCTCCCATGGTGAACTTATCTGCGAATATCTAAGAAGTATCCAGTCTGCCTCCTTGCTATGCCTCTGCGCTATGCATGAATGCATTCAACCCGGCCTTGTCATTTCGAGCGGCTCGACCCAACCACGCCACCATTCCTACTGCTTCCACAGCCCGACTGATTACTCAGTCGCAGACCAGAAAGAGAGAAATCTTCCAGCCCAACATCCAACTAGGCTCTTGTCCAAGTTCCTTTGGTTTTTCTTGAAATGAGTTACGGAAGGACCGATATTTCAAAACCATTTTTCCTCTCAGGATGATGTGTTAGCAAAGAGAGAATGTCACCATCCCAGACATTAGTCAAACAGAAGATTTCTCGCTAACCTGTTCCTCTTTACAGGGGCTATTTGGTTCTAGAAAGTGGTTCTTTCTGGCAAAATCAACGGACATAACCTGCTCGAAATGACAGCGCCCCGAAGCTGTAGGATAGTCAGATTCCATGTCATATAGTCAATTGCGTTTTGTGCAGACTGGCATAAGTACCACCAGATATCATCAACTCCTCGTGCGTCCCCTGTTCGGCGATCCCTTCCTCAGTCAAAACCACGATCCGTTGGGCATTACGAATGGTGGACAAACGGTGAGCGATAACAATCATGGTACGGTTGTTTGTTAATCGTTCCAGTGATTGTTGAACAGCCTTTTCACTTTCGTTGTCTAGTGCGCTGGTGGCTTCGTCAAAGATGATAATAGGCGGATCTTTCAAGAAGACGCGGGCAATGCTCAAGCGCTGCTTCTGTCCCCCCGATAGCTTGACGCCTCGTTGGCCAATGTCTGTGTTGTATCCGTCCGGCAGGGCCATGATAAACTCGTGGGCATTGGCCTTTTTGGCAGCTTCCACAACCTCTTCATCACCAGCATCAAGTTTACCGTAGCGGATATTCTCGGCAATGGTTCCGGCAAAGAGATAGACATCTTGATGGACAATGCCAATCTGCTCCCTCAACGAGCGCTGCTGAATGCCCCGCACATCTTGGCCATCGATCAACACGCTGCCTTGATTCACATCATAAAAGCGAGGGATGAGTGAACAGAGGGTTGTCTTCCCTACGCCGGATGCGCCAACCAAAGCCACATATTCGCCTGCTTGAATCTCCAGAGAAAGGTCATTTAAAACCCAATCATTCCCTTCATTGTAACGAAAGCTGACATCTCTAAAGGCCACATTACCCTGAACTTGCGAGAGTTCCACAGCACTAGGTGCATCTGGAATATCTGGCTCGACTTCCAGTGCTTCCATAAAGCGGTCAAAGCCAGTGATGCCTTCCTGGTAGAGCCGAACAAAGTTACCATAGCGCTTGATCGGTTCGATCAAGAGGCCAATGTAGAGCAGAAACGTGATCAGATCAGGCAAATCGAGAGAAGCGTTGACAATGGCTACCCCGCCAAAGACGACCACGGCAATGGTCATTAACTGGGTGAGGCCAATGATTCCCTCGTAAAAGAGGACTTCGCTGCGGATGACTTTTCTGCAAATGGCGACCAAGAGATTGTCAGTGCGGGCAAATTTCTGCTTCTCTATCTCCTCATTGGTAAATGAATAGACGACCCGAATGCCCGCCAGCGTATCTTCTACCTGTTCGTTGATGTTACCGACCTGATCCTTACTCTGCCTCAGGGTTATGTTCATCTTTTTGTTAAAGACAACGGCATGAAGTGCCATGACGGGCAGAAAGACCAAGACAATCAGCGCCAGCATTGGATTGATGACATACAGAATGATGATTGCACCCACAAAATGGAGCAACGAAATCACGATGTCTTCTGGACCATGATGGAACAATTCGCCAAGGGCGAAGGTGTCGTGAGTGAGCCGCGTCATCAACTGTCCTGTCCGCTGATCATCGTGAAACGAGAACGAGAGCTTCTGATAGTGAGCAAACAGCTCACGCCGCATGTCCCGCTCCATCATGGCACCCATCACATGGCCTTGGTAGGCGTAGAGCATGTTGCACACCGTGTGAATTAGTACAAGAACGAGCATCACCGCGCCCATGGTGTAGATCTGGGTCAGCGAGTCGGGCGTGATGCCATCTGCCAAGCTTTTGGTGATAACTCGTATGCATAGCGGCAGGATCAGTGCAATCACGGATACGAAAATTGCACAAGCGATATCGATAGTGAAGATTCTCAAGTACGGCTTATAGTAAGAAAGAAATTTGCGCCTCCGAGCATTCAGGACTTTGCCCTCCCACAAATCGTGGATGAAGGTCCGGTTAGCGCGCATTGGAAAGGTTGTCATTCAACGTCCTTTGTTCTTATTTTGACGATTTTACACAACCAACGAAATAGGTTGCCATGCTTATTGTTCCGTAGGCGCTGCTTTTAGCTGCGCAACCCCCTTTGACAGAGAATGCGCAGCTAAAAGCAGCGCCTACAATTTTTCAACCCATATGTGAACTATCCCGATTTTGCCCCAAACGAAACCGTCTCGGATCACCTAAACGTTTTTCTAGGTCATCTAACGTCATGTCAGTATGGTTTAATACCCACTCAATCTCGGAAGCTTGGGTGATATCAAAGTTGCCGGGATCGTCGGAGCTGATGATTAGATTGACGTTCGACTTCAGAAATCGATGGATGGGATGAGCGCTGGGATCAGGGACGCCGCCGATACGTAAGTTAGAGGTCGGACAGACCTCAATTACCGTGCCCAACTCAACAAGACGATCCAATACGAACGTCTGCCTGCGTCTCACTTGCTCCAAACGATTTTCGTCGTAGGGGCGATCTACCTTATCTTCTGGAGCCATCTTCAGCAAAGCTCCCTTTTCGTCAGTCAGTGATGCTATATCAATCTCGATACCATAAGCAGCCAAACGATCTTGGTGATGTAGGTCATACTCGATTTGATCGAGCCGCTCGCTGACAAGCTCCAACTCATGAGCATGAGGTCGCCGGGCAATGGCTACGGCTGGATCAAGTCCCAAGGCGATGGCATGGGCAATCCGTTTGGCCCCCATCTCAGCAATTTCATGACACCAGCGCGACGCGCTCTCCAACGACTTGTCAAAGTAGGATTCGCCTACGTGGTAGACGATATCCAAGGCCCGCTCTGGTTTATCCTGATTTCCCTTGGCAACCGCGTCAAAAAAGGGCTTAAAATTTTTCGGCGGGAAACCCTCTTCCATTGTTGCAAAGTCAACGCCGACAATGGTGGGAGCCAATTCGGGATTGTCGTCCAGCAAGGTTTGGGTCAATTCGTAGGCTTCCATTGGTGCATAGCGCGGGATGCTCAGAATGTAGCGAGCGGTGAACCCGTCGTCACTGGCTGCTTGCAGCATCTCTGCGCAGATCCGATGCCAGTAAAGCCAGCCATCTAACCCACTGCCGCATCGATATTCAACATAGTCCAGTCCCTGAGTTCGATGGGTAGTGAGCATACGTTCCATGAGCATTCGGTCGCCTGATTCGCCCATCTTGCGGTAGTGGGTCCAGACGCTGCTGCCAAACTTGCCCTTTACCTCCCAGCGTCCAAAGTCACCGCCATCTTCTTCACTGTAGACGTGTAGTTTTTTGAAGCGTTCGAAGCCGGCCTGCTTATCGTGAAGAGCGTCTTCAAAGATCTTGATTGGATCAGGGCGGCTGCAAAACGCGCCTTCGTAGGCATCTACGAATCCCCACTGATCCCAGTCGATGCTTTGGTAATGGTCCTTGCCTAGTTCAAAGATGTCCTCGGCATAAAAAGCACCAAGGACGTGGAGGTGTAGTTCACAGCCTGTTAGTAGATTCGCGTTGTTCATATTTCCCTTTATACTGTCTTCGCAAAGCGCACAGCGCCGATCAGGTGCTTAAACCCAAGTTCCTCATTGACGTCCACAAATGGGCTGTGCTCATCATCGTTGGTCACGATCTGTTCACTGCCGTGGCGCTGCCCGTATTCAATACCCTTCAGGATGAGCAACTTGCCGATTTGTTGAACTGGATAACGCCTTAAGACACCTGTCATACCACTATCGAGCCGTTGGCGAGCCTCATCATTGAGCCAGAGATTGCTGTATCCAATGTAGGTACCTATGTTCTGTTCACTAGCAGTTCGCGTATCAATAGCAACCCACCAAGCTTCTGGATCAAGAGCCGGATCTTGCAGATAGTTTTCTTCAAATTGAGGCAGTGTCAGACTTGTACTCCCTATACCTGACTCTTCTTCTTCTAGCATGATACGTAGCTGGTAGAGCTTCTCTTTCCAGTCAGAATCCAGCTTCTCAAGTTGGGATAGGGTATAAATACAAATACCTTCTGCAGCCAACTTTTCCTCCTCTCCTGCATGAGGAGCGTGATCAAAATCTGGCACGGCTAACCCGAGCTTGGAGAGGTGCTGAGTCTGCTCAAATCCTTGGTCTAGCAGGAACTGAATTTTGGCAGTCAGGTTTTCGCTAGAGACTGTCAGCAGTTTGGTCGGCTTTGGCGTTCGATTGGCCACACTGTTGACCATATGGTCATAAATCAGCCGAAAAACCGCCCGCTCAGCAAAGTCTGGGTGAACGTTGATCCAAAATGTGTACTCGCCAGAGGTATGTGACCAGAATGCTTCAAAGATTGTCCCAACAGCCACAATCTCTTTTGTTTCATCCGCTGAATTTCTTTCAATAACAAAGCGTTGATAGTGATAATTGGCGTCCCATGTATCGCTCGTCTCTTTCCATTGGTCGACGGTAGACGGGCGGGTATTCGGATTTGCAAGAGCACTTAGAGCAACGCCTATTTCATATTCTTGATCTGTCGGATTAAAAGGGCGTACGCTGTACAAAATATTGTTTTCCTTCTGTTGATGATAAAAGATATGATGGTTGATAGTGGATGGCTGCTAATTTTCAACCAACGACTTGAAACGCGGATCATCACGTACAAACACAAACTCAGGGTCAATACGTGCCCATCCTGACTGCAACTGTCCTTTGGTCAACGCGGTTTCTAGCAGTTTTAGTGCTTGCTCCGAGTTGCCACTGACCGACTCAAAGCAGGCTTGGCCGTACTCATCATCTCGTCCGGCCATTGCGCTGGCCATAGCATAGTGCTCGCTAGCATCCTGTGTACGACCGGTAATGTGATACATCTTCGCCAAAGCCCCCCTTGCCTCGTAGTCAGTGGGAGCGAGTGCTATCGATTGCTCAAGTTGCTCTATTGCCTGTTCAGGTTGACCAGTTAGTTCGTACACGTAGCCCAACATACGCCGGGCATCGTGAGCATCTTCGATCTCAATCTCGCGTTTACAGGTTGCAATCATCTCTGCAAAGCGACTTTGGTATAAGTAGACAATGCTCAAATTTCCATAGGCAAACGTTGATTCCGGATCCAGATCAATCGCCCGCTGAAATGTGTTGATCGCTGCATCGAATTGTCCCATACGTGAATAAGTAATGCCGAGAAAGACGATGAAAGATGAATCACCAGGGTGAAGTTCAATCGCCCGCTGAAAGGCTTCAATAGCGGCATCATAATCACCAAGCTTGGAAAAATAGAGAATGCCTAATCCGTAGTATGGGTCTTTGTACTTTCTATCCAGTTCAATGGCGCGTTCGTAGGCATCAATTGCCGCTTGAACAGGTCCTGTATGGTAGCAGACCCGCCCCACACCATTATGGGCGGCTGCGGCATCGGGATTCAGTTGAATGGCTTGCTGGAAAGCAGCCATGGCATCATCGAACTGATTCGCCTCAAAATAGGCCATTCCTAGTTCTACATAGGCTTCAAAGTTGTTTGGGTTGTTTTTAACCGCAATCCCGGCAACGTTAATATCATTCTCTTGTTCTGCTGTGAGCATAAGTCTCCTTATTGCAATCATTCCTATTCCTGTTAATCGTCACAATACGGTGCGATTTCATCATCTGTGTTTCCTGCCCTCTGTAAAGAAACCAAATTTACATGAGCCAATAGAAAAAGGCCATAAGTGAACACTACTCACTCATGACCTTTTTGCAAAGTTCTATTTTCTGGGATCAAAAAACGGCCATAGGCACAATGCACCCATGACCGTTGAGGACGAATACACTTAAGAGCAACTTATATACTGTCGCCTATTTAGATCAACAGGTAACTACCCTGCAAACCTTGTCACCCCCGAATGTTCCCCACCTTCGTGAAGACATGCCTTATCGAGGACTACGACGTTTATATTGCTCCAACCAGATTGATTATAGCAAATCGCTCACAACCTGGCTTTCTGAACCATCAGTGGGTACACTGCATCATGCTGACTTTCAGATCCACAAAGTCGAGTGACAGCAGCGCTTAGTTGGAGTTGGTTCATGCGTAAAGTCATGTTCGCCCCCTTTCTGATGGTTATGTCGTAAGATAATATCGTAGAATAATGGACAACGATGGATAGCATATCAAAGTTTCTGCTGGGCGTCAACCCCCAATTGTTTATTCCCAGATTTTGGTAGTGGCTCAGGAGGAACAGATATGGTCGAGTTGTAGTAGTGAATGAATTGCCGCAAAGCAATTTCATGGAGTTCATCCGTTATGGAAGATGAAAGGGTCTTGGGGACAAGTCGCGCCAGCCGTTGTGGCAAAGTGTTGTTCCAGCGTTCGATATGTGCGGTTTGTCTGGTTTTTTTCGTTAATCGTGCGGACCGGTTTCAGTACTCGATAGTAGACCCGTGTGCTTAGGTTCATTTGGGCGACGGCGGAACGCATCAGGCTGATCCCGTCGTCGTCCTATTTTGCTCAGAGCAATTCGCATACGGGACAAATACTTTATAGTCGTTCAGGCTGAACAAATTGACCAATGCCCGGTTCCACCTGGATTTGTCCGCCTTCAAAAACGGTTGTTCCATTGACAATGGTGTGGGTTACGTTGCCTTTGGTCGTACGACCATGATAGAGTCTATTGATGTCTCGGGCTTTGGTCATCCATTGTTGGCTGTCGATAGTGACTTCAGGCTTTGGGTCGTAGAGAGTTAAATCGGCATCGAATCCACTTTGCACGATGCCTTTGTTAGCAAAACTGAAAAGCTCGGCAGGCTGGCTACAGAGTAGACGAACGGCCTGTTCCAGGGTTATGCGACCTGTCAGCGCTTCGGTCATGACGCCCGGAACTAGGGCCTCAATGCTGGGTGCGCCGATAGCACCTTGCCAAATATCAGTGACGCCTCGTTCTTTTTCAGCCAGGGTAAAGGGGCTATGATCGGTGGTGATAGCCATAAGCGATCCATCCAGCAGGCCACCCCAAAGAGCGGCTTGATCGGATTCGGTACGCAGCGGCGGTTTGATCATAGCAAAGGGGCCGTGTTTCTGCATATCGGCTTCGGTAAAAAATAGATAGTGAGGACACGTCTCGCCAGTCATGGGTAGCCCCATTTCTTGACCGGCCTGTAGCTCCCGCAGCGCGGCCTCACAGGATACATGGGCAATATGGACCCGTGCCCCCGTTCCGTAACACAAGGCTCGCAACTGGGCCACGCTCATGGATTCCACTACTGGCGGTCGGCTCTCTACAAAGGCCATGGGATCCTTACGTCCCGTCTCTTGTATGCGCCCACCGAAGAGCTGGATCATGCGTTCATTTTCGGCGTGAAAGGATGTGATCAACCCCGTCTCTTTGACTAGCTCTAACGCTTGATAGATGATGGCTTCGTCCTCAATGCAAATGCCCAGAAATTCGTCCTCGCGCCCTTTGGGTACGGCGTGGGTAAAAACCTTAAATCCACATGCCCCTGCCTCGGCCATGCCCATGATTTCGTCTCTATCCAACAGACCAGGAGCACCATATAACCCAAAGTTAATATACGCTTCCGAAAGGGCCAAAGCCTTGCGCGATTCCAAAATATCTCGGCGTGCACATCCAGGAATGCTGATAGGCATCTCTAATAGCGTGGTGACACCACCCGCGGCCGCAGCTTTGGTCTCTGATGCAAATGTGGCTCTTTCTGGGTGACCTGGTGCGCGCACATGGAAGTGAATATCGATAATACCCGGGAGTATCAGCAGCCCCTCGGCGTTGATCTCCTTACGGGCTTCGGGCAATATTCCACTTTGGGCTACGAGAGCGATTTGGCCATTCTCTAACCCCACATCGGCGGCGAAAGTGCCGGTTGCGTTGACGACGGTACCACCCTTAATGGCGATGTCTAACATAGCTATTTCTCCTCAAAGGTTTGTAGGTGACAATCGTACTTGCTCATTCACCCACATGCTCCTTGCCTACCTGCCTACTTTCCCGCTTACCCACTTGCTCTACACCCAACTATAAGGATGGGGCTGGATCAGCTCTATTGTAAAATCGACGCCATCATCTGGATAGACAAATGCCTCAAATCCATCCTGAGCGTTTAGAATGGAGCGATTCCAGATAGGCACTTTGATGGCGTTCAAATGCTCGACATCCTCGGCAATGGTGGTCGTCTGGAGCGCAAGGTGCTCTAGCCGCTCGCCTTTGGCCTCCAAGAATTCCAGGACGCGCGATTCTGGCTTCCAGTTTTGGACCACATGCATCCAGCAGCCGTTGCCAAAGATGACACGGGCATCGTACTGCATCCCGCTGCCCTGATCGTCTCGAAAGTCCTGCCAAGGCAGACCAAAGAGCCTAGTGAACCGATCGCAAGCCGCGTGCATGTCCTTGACTACAATGCCAACGTGCTGGAGGCGGGTCAAGCCCATCTTGTCGCTTGGTGCATCGCCGAGGGCGTCTTCTGGGTATCCCCAACTGTGGGCATGGGGCTGGATCAGCTCGACAGTAAACCCAATGGCATCGTCTGGGTAGACAAAGGCTTCATAGCCATCGTTGGCATCAAAAATAGTATCTTCGAATATGGGGATACCCGCATCGTGTAGTCGTTGGACATCAGCTTCGATGTCGTCAGTCTCCAGAGCAATGTGTTCCAAGCCCTCCCCATGCTCCTCTAAAAATTGATAGACCCGAGCATTCGGATCCCAATTCTGCACCACGTGAAGCCAGCAATCATTTCCCAAAAGGATGCGGGCGTCAAGCTGTTTTCCCTTGCCTTGATCGTCGCGAAAATCCCGCGCCTTCAATCCAAAGATGCGCTCAAACCGACCGCAGGTATCTTTCAGATCTTTTACAGCAAGTCCGATATGTTGTAGGCGGATGATGGCCATTGATTTCGTTTCCTATACATTTCTATTTGTGAGAAAAGTTCATGATTTTCCTCTTGGACAACTTCTATTGAAAGGTCCCTTCCCAGAAGAGAGCAGCAGGTTCCTTTTTAAGCATTGCCGTTTTAACGCCTATTCCGTCTACAAACTCATGTGAGCCTACACGTTCCCTCTGAGCGTTGGTTCAAAAACCACTTCGAACTTGAGACCATCTGGGTCAGCAAAGAAGAGAGCATAGTATCCCTCTGTATAAGTGTACTCCGCTGGAGGGTCCAGCACCTGAACACCGATTGTCAAAAGGAATTTATAAAAGTCATCTACATCCTCTCGACTATCCGCATGGAATGCCATGTGATGTAGGCCAGGAGCATACCGATCGTGCTTCTGCTTGGAGCCTTCTCTGCTAGCAGTCTGTAACGCGATGGTGAAGAAGCCACCTGCCGTATCGGCGATTCCCCAGCATGGCGATCCCGCTCCAGCCTCTGGTAGCGGCTTGTATCCTAATTCCCGAAGAACGTGATCATAGAATACCTGAGAGCGAGAGAGCTCTGTCACGGTTAGGTCAACATGGCTAAGTGCTCCGCGAATCATATTTTACCCATCAATCGGGTACGGAATTCCTCCACATACAGCGTCACCTTCTCTGGAGCGAATTCAAAATTGTACCCTTCCGTGGTAACTGTATCGGCCAGCGGCCCAGCGTCAAAGCGCAGCCCCGTATAACGCGTTGGTGGCTGCAGAGCTAACCAGCCAAAGGCTGGTGCAAGCGTTGCTGGATCTGCCCACTTTGCTAATTGATCTGCAGATAAGTTTTCAGCCTCCGCCCGCGAGATGGAAGTCGGCTTGATTCGCTTGCCTGGCCCCATAGTGTTGACGCCAATGTTGGCCGCTTTGGCCTCTATGGCCAGTGCCTTGGTAAAGCCTTCCAACCCGTGCTTGGCTGTACAGTAGGCTACCTCATCCACAAAACCGCGGACGCTGGCACCGCTGGCAATGGCCACACAATGTCCGCCGCCTTGCTTTACCATTTGGGGCCAGGCCGCTTTGCTGCCGTTGTAAACACCCGTCAAGTTTATATCGATGATGGTTTGCCACAATTCAGGTGTAGTCTCTGTGAAGGGGACCAGTGGCATAATCGCTGCATTGTTGACCATCATATCGAGTCGCCCCCACTGTTGGACTGTCACGTCTACGGCGGATTGCATTTGAGCGAAATCACACACATCTGCGGTCAGCGTCAGGGCATCATTGCCGTCTCGCTGAATCTCGTCCAGGGTTTGGGCAAGTTCGTTCTCGTTGACATCTGTAATGCAGAGCTTTGCCCCTAGCTGGGCCAGTCCGCGCGCAACGCCAGAGCCCAAGCCGCGACCCGCTCCCGTTACAAAGATGACTTTGTCTGCCAGTAGATTGTCCATCAAATTTATCTAAAAACTATCTAAGCTTGAGCAAGCCGGCCATATTTGTACCCGTGGCAACAACTGGCTCAATCATGCCTTGCTTGCTTGTCATAATGACTGCGATGCCAGGGCCGTAACCACTACGGAAGCTGCCACCCTGACAAACCACACCAATAATGATCGATCCGCGCAGATAGCCATGCCCATAGCGCGAGTCCCAATCAGTGACAGCTACAATATCGCCAAAACACAGGTCGGCCAGACCGTTCTCTGCCAGTAGATCCGGCTCCGATGTTTGCAGGTTAAGCGCGCCAGCCTCGCTGCCCAAACCAGCACCAGCACCGGCCAAAACGCTAGGCGCAATTCCTTTCACTGGCACAACCAGCTTGCCGTCACTGCTGACGTCTGGATTGAGCGCCTCCAGTAGCTCTGGCGAACAGCTCTTGAAATCAATATCGGGAAAATCATCAAGCTTCATACCGATGCCGTAAGCCTGAATCTGCACCTTATCGCCGGGGGCCATTTTTTCAAGCGCCTCCGGCAAGAAATCGCAGATCACGTGCTCGGCAAAGCGTCCGCTCTTACCGATAACGGTTCCAGTTGTGCCAGCCGCCGTACCACTCACGACGCGAGCACGATTCCCCAAACACGCATAGACGCCCAGCGCGGTATTGGCATTGGCGTTGCTATTCTTAATCGAAACCCCTGGCTGAATCAGTTCGCCCGCCCAGCCTGTGGCCCGATCCCCAATGCCCACGTTGTAGACAATGCCGCCAAAAGCAGGTACTACCATTGGCTCGCCATCCGCGGAGACCATGTAGGGGCTGGCGGGCAAGCCGGGCATGGATGGGTTGGCAATCTCTCCCGCCACCGAAATTTTGACTAGAGATGATAAATTTGTATCTAACATTGACACTTATTCCAGATAAGGAAGTTGATCAGGCGGAACTAATACCTGAATCGAGCGGCTTTGTCTGGGGACTCTTGATATGAAACCCAACTCCTCCAATTTCAAAATCATCTGATGAACCGTCGGCGGCGTGACGCCAAAGTATCGTTGGATCTCATGTTCGGCTGGTGGTTGGCCCTGAATCTTTGTATAGTTATAGATATAGGCTAAATATTGCCCTTGCTTCTTGGTAAAATCTGCCATCTTTTTGTCGAGTTATTTACAAATGGTATCAGATGAAAGAATAACGTTAGGCATTGATTCCCAGATAATTGACGATGTTGGCGTCAGGCTCAATGATCGGCTCAATCTCTTCGTCTGCACAGACCAATAGATCCTGGCAACCAGGGCCATGCCCAGTCATGATTGAATCGCCATGCATAATGATGCCAATAGAGACACCACCAGGTTTGAAGCCGCGTCCAAAGCGGTGGTCTGTGTCCATCACGGCGACTAGATCGCCAAGAAGCAGGTTGTCGATGCCATGTTCAGCCAGCGCGGCCTTGTCTCCCGTCATTAGGTCTTGATCCACAAATTCTGGCGTCAATTCGGCACCGCTACCCATAATTCGGGCCGGAATCTTGGCCACCACTGGCACCTGTAGCTTGCCAGTATCAGACTTACGCATGCCCCAATTTTGGATTAAGTTTGGCCCTGCTTTTTTGACCAGCACGCCTGGAAAATCGAGCAGCTTCATACCCCGGCCGTGAGTTTTGAGCAGAATTTTGTCATCCACGGCGAGCTGTTCCAGCACGTCCGGCTCAAAATCGACTAGCAGACGAGCGTGTTCGCCGGTCACCACTCCTTTCGCACCTGCGGCCAGCCCACTCATGACCACCGCTTCATTGCCTACACAGGTCAGGTAGTGCATTGCGTGATCGATGTCGTAGTCGGGGTGGGCAATGCTGACGCCCGGCTCCACATGATCGCCTGACCAGCCGTATGCCGGTCCACCGACTCGCGCATTGTAGACAATGCCTGACATGCCAATCAACACCGTTCCAATGCCTTCCGTATCCGGTCGATAGGGCGATCGCTGCAAGGTTGGCGGACTAATGAAGCCAGTCACCGCCATCATGATTAAGTCATCACTATTGGTATTGAGTTGAGCGTTCATCTAAGAGCGCCCTCGCAGACGCGGATCGAGAAAATCGCGCATCCAATCACCCAAAATATTGAGCGACAAGACCGTTAACATAATGGCTACGCCGGGCAAAACAGCCAACCACCAGAATCCGCCCATAATCTGATCTCGGCTTTCGGCCAACATGGCACCCCAGGTCGGTACGTCAGGCGGAACGCCCAACCCCAGAAAGGAGAGAGATGCCTCAGCCAGAATCACGCTAGCCACGTTAAAAGAAGCAATCACAATCAGTGGTGCCAGAATATTGGGCAGTATCGTCAGCCGCAGGATGCGTTGGTGACTGACACCAATGGCGTTTGCCGCCTCTACATACTCCTTTTCGCGTTGGGCAATGGTTTCGCCACGCGCAATCCTAGCGTATGTTACCCATTGACCAATGCCGAGAACAAGAATCAAATTGAGAATGCCCGAACCAAGTACGACCAGCACCATGATGGCTAACAGAATAAAAGGAAAGGCCAGTTGAATATCGGCCAGCCGCATAATCACGTCATCAGTCCGCCCACCCACATAGCCAGCGATGACGCCAAGCATGGTCCCCATACAGCCACCTAGAACCACCGCAGCCAAGCCCACCAAAATTGAAATTCTGGCCCCAAAGATCAGCCTGGAGAGGACATCGCGCCCTAACCCGTCACTACCAAGCCAATATTCGGCTGTGCCATCATCCATAAATGTGAGTGGTGGCTGTAGGCGTCGGATAAGGTTCTGCCGGTTTGGATCATGGGGAGCAAGTACGTCGTTAAAAATGGCGATCAGTACAATAAGCACCAGAAAAACTATGGCCAAAACGGGCCACTTTGCGCGGGCCAAACTGGCACTTGCTTTACGCCAGAATGAGGGCTGTAATCGAACATCTGGCGTAGAGACTGATTGGGGGGCTGATTCAGTCGTTACAGTAGTCGCTTGCTCACTCATTGCTCTGACTCAACCGGATGCGTGGGTCGAGAAATGTATAAATCACGTCGACAATCAGGTTCAAAATGACAAAGAGCAGCGAGAAAAAAACGACCGCGGACTGAACCACAGGAATGTCACGTTGGTTAATCGAGTTGAAGACTAGACGCCCCACGCCCGGCCATGAAAAGACCGTCTCGGTGACGACAACGCCGCTGAGTAGAAAGCCAAATTCCAGTCCTACAATAGTCACGAAAGGAATAAGGGCATTGCGAAACGCATGGCGAGTCATCACCGTGAAAGCTCGCAGCCCTTTGGCTCGGGCCGTAACAACGTAATCTTGAGAAAGAACCTCCAGCATGGATGAGCGAATCAGCCTTGCGTTACGAGCTAATGAAAAGACACCAAGAGTGATCGCGGGCAAAATAAGGTGGCGAATCGCCTCTGGAATGTTGGAGAATGCAAGACCAAATTGCCCAGCAAGAAAGGGCTGAATCACCGGCACATGGCCGGATATAGGTAACCAACGGAAGTTCAGCGCCACAAAAAGGATGAGCATGATCCCGAGCCAGAAGCTGGGCATGGATTGACCGATCATGGCAAAGAGCATGACACCACCATCTAATGCCGTGCCGCGATTCATGGCCGAGAGGATGCCGATGGGAATCGCAAAAAACACGGCAATAAACATGGCAAAGAGCGTCAACTCAATAGTCGCTGGCAGACGTTCAAGCACAAGCTCTAGAGCAGGCGTACGCGTCCGCAGTGAGTTGCCCATATCGCCTCGCACCAAGCCCCATATATAACTGGCATACTGCAGATAGAGAGGACGATCAAAGCCAAGCTTGGCGCGTGTCTCAGCCACTTCGGCTTCCGAGGCACGCTCACTCACATAAAGATAAGTCGGATCGCCGGCCATGTGCAGCGTCACAAAAGCCAAAATCGTCACCCCAATGATGACGAGGATGGTTTGTAACAAGCGGCGGACTAGGTAGGTACCCATGGGATGACAAGATGATGAAGATGACAAAATGATTGAGATGAGGCTCTTACCTACATCTTAACCATCTCTATCATCCTTTAATCTATTTCAGTTTGGCACCATAGACAACGATCTTCTCATCGCGGCGGGGTTCCCAGTCGAGCACATTGGCAACGCCATAGAAGTCGGGCTGGAAGTAGAGGAAGAGCCAGGGTGGATCGTTGTACATGATCTCCAGCATCTCGTTAGTGATCACACGCTCTTCTTCAGGATCGAAGACGGTCGCTAGGCTATCCCACTTCTCAAACCAATCTGGATTCTGCCACTCGGTGTAGTTGGTTGCACCAGTTGGTTCCGAGAGATCGGCCATATCATAGACGGCGCTCCACGTAGAGCCGCCTGTACCGACAAAGTAGAGCGGACCAACATCGTGCTGACGCAGGGCAGGTACAAATTCGGAGCTCCAGTCGAGAATCTGCACATCGGTCTGGACGCCAACATCGGTCAGATATTGACCAATGGCCTGGACCACGTTGACATCATTCAAATAGCGTCCAGCACCAGCTTGGAAGACGATCTCAAAGCGAACACCGTCATCGCCGCGCGGATAACCTGCTGCATCCAATAGCTCTTCGGCTTTGGCTGGATCGTAGGGATAGGGTTCCAGATTAGGATTGTCGTTGGGCTTGTTGACCATGCTGGAGGCCCGTTCACATTCAAACGCCAACAGGGCCTGACAGATGGTCGGTACGTCTACGGCATATTGGAGGGCCACGCGCACATCGGTATTTTTAACCGCCAGTCCACCTTCCGTATCGTCAAAGATGTCGCGCTGATTAAAGCCTACATACATCCGGCGGGTCCCGGCAACGCCGTGGATGGATGCTGTCTCCGAGGCATCGACCGTTGCATGCTGATCAGGCGGCACGTTGGTAATCACATGCACATTGCCAGCAATCAGTTCCGCAGAACGGGTAGAGGCTTCAGGGATGACCCGCCATTCGATCTCGTCAAAAAAGGTCTCACGCAGGGAAAAATCAGGGACTTTGGCCAGTAGCGTATAGTCGTCCTTAACCCACTCAACAAAGCTGTAGGGACCAGAGCCGATGGGATTGGCCGCGGCTTCCTCAAGACTCATGGATTCGTAGGAGTCTTTGCAGTGAATATACACTTCAGAGATGAGGCCTAATGCCGGAGATGTGAAGCGGTTCATCATAATCGTCACTTCTAGATCGCTGTCGGCCTGAGCATCTACATAACCAAGCGCATCTAGAACAAAGCCAGCCGTATTGCCCGTAAAGCCATTGGCATCGTCAGCCGCACGCTGGAAGGTATAAGCGACATCCTCTGCAGTGAGCGCCTCACCATCATGGCAAGTTAACCCTTCCTTCAGCGTAAAGGTCATATTGGTACCATCGTCAGAAAGGCTAAACGAATCAGCTAAGTAAGGAACTAGCTCACCTGTTTCGGCAATTTGGTACAGGGTCGCATAAATGTGACCAAAGATGTTTGCCTCCGCGCGAGAGTTGACTTCAGATGGCTCAAGGCCATCCAGATCAACCGTTTGGGCAACAACAAGCCGGGTCGGTTCACTTGAATCAGCGGCTGGGGCCTCGGCAGCACCGTCGTCTCCACCCGATGCAGGGGCAACGGGTGCAGCACACGCAATGAGAACAGAGAAGGCAATCAACAAGAAGCTGCTCACGAGAAATTTCTTGTGGAGTTGGGTCATGGAAGGGGTCTCCTGGTATTGTGGAACATGCACTATTTGGGGGAAATGCAAGACATGAATTGATTAACCAGATAATTGACCAATCAAATAGCAACTTCATCCATATCTGGCCACCTTGTGTCAACTGTTAACAGTTGACTGGTATTGTTTAAGTAATATCATAGATTGTATGTGCTGTCAATCGGGCGTTCCTATTACATGACTTTGATACCACGAATGGTCCAATTGCGTGATTCTTTAAATTGTTCTCGTTTCGTCAAAAAGATTGTGCAAAATGTACATGAACAATTCGGTAAAAAGTATGATACAATAAGTGTTAACAGTTGACAGGCAGCTGATGGCATCTGCTTGCAGGCTTTTGGCCGGTACCACAAATCTATCTCGCTCTTCCCCCATCTTTGCATATGAGCCTCATTGCACACAGACCATAGGTCTCAGCAAGTGATCCCATGCACCCAAGCTTTCCGCATTCTTTACAACAGGCAAATACATCTTCACCACTGTCCAGAGTAGACCCAAACAACATGGCCTTGCTCGTGGTTGATATGCAATACTTCGATGCTCATCCAGAGTGGGGCGAAGGGCGGACAGCCATCGAGATAGGCGTTGCCGATGTATTTGCACCTTACTTTGCCCAGATCGATGACATAATTCCACCGATACAGGGCTTACTCTCTCTCTTTCGTCATAAAGAGATGGAGGTCGTCCACGTCCGCGTCGCCGAACGGACAAGGGATTCCCGAGATGTGGGCCGGAAGCAGCTTGTACGGGGATTGGTCGTGCCGTCCGATAGCAAAGAGGCGGAACCGTTGGTTGAGGTTGCGCCTATGGGAGATGAGTTGGTCATCAGCAAATCGTCGTCGGGCGTCTTTGCCACCACCAATATTGATCGTCTGTTGCGCAATTTGGGCATCAACACGTTGCTCTTTACGGGAACAGCCACCGGTGGCTGTATCGAAAGCGCCGTGCGGGATGCCATCGACTTGGGCTATCAGGTCATACTTGTGAGCGACGCCTGTGCCGACTCGACGGCAGATAGTCATGAAGCAGCGCTGCAGCGGATGGAGGGTGGACTTGTTCAGGTGATGACGACGGATCAGGTCAAGAAAATGCTGACACCAATGGCTAACGGTAACGGCCAGTCTCGCAGCGGATTGGAGCGGGTCAAACCCTATCTGCCAAAGCCACCCAAAACACCACCGGGACCAGAAGTCAACCCCTATTCACTTATCTTTCCACCGGCGGTTGAGCTATCGATTTCCAAAGAGAATTTTGCGTTTGTGGTCATGGATGCCCAGTGCTTTGCCTGCGATCCAGATTGCGCTATCGGCCAGATACCTGGTCAAGCCAGCACTGAAGCCCAACGCCTAGCCTATTATGAACGTGTGCAAAGCGCAATCTCCAACATAGCCATGTTGCTTGAGCGCTGTAGATGCCTCGATCTACCCGTGATCCATGTACGCACCGCCGCTCAAATGAGCAATGGACGGGATTTGAGCCACCATTTGCGATTGCTGGAAATTACCCCGTTCAAAGATAGCATGGCAGCAGCGTTCATGACCGAGGTTGAGCCGACATCTGAGGAACTGGTCCTCGACAAACCAGGATTGGGGATTTTTACAGGGACCGGCCTGGATGAACGGCTGCGTAATCTTGATGTTGAGCAGCTGATCCTGACCGGTATCTCGTTTGCTGGTGGGCTGGAAGGCTCCATTCGTAGCGCCAGCGACCGAGGTTATAGTGTGGTTCTGGTGCCAGATGCCTGCGCAACCTTTGACGAATCAGCCCAGAAAAAATTGTCCGGTATGGAGAGCGGGATCATCAACGTGCGCAGTGCAGAAAGACTCAGTGCTCAATTGCAGGAGTTGGGATAAAAAATGCTTATCAAGGCAGGTACAGGAATTACACAGGTAAATTTACATGACTTTACGAGTGGGTATTATCGGTGCGGGGCAGGTAGGCGAGCGTCACGCCATTGGCTTTGATCAGACTGACACAACCGATGTGGTCGCCATTGCCGATCTATTGCCGGAACGGGTTAATCCGCTGGCCGAACGCTTTGGTGCCCAAGCCTTTACAGACTGGCGAAAGATGGTCGAGATCGGTCTCGACATCCTCGTTGTCGGTCTACCCCACAACATGCACGTGGCTCCGGCCGAGGCCGCGGCCGGACGGGGTATTCACATGATGATGGAAAAGCCGATTGCCACAACATTGGCCGACGGGCAGCGAATTGTAGAGGTCTGCCGAGAAGCTAATGTAAAAATCACGACCAGCTTTGTCCATCGCTATCGAGAAGAGATACGGCTGCTCAAGCAGTGGATTGCGGATGGCAAGATAGGCACGCCGCAAACCGTGAACGAGACCATGAATGGACAGCGTGGCGCTCACCTGCCAGCCTGGGTCTACAGCAAGGAAGCGGCTGGTGGTGGATCGTTGATGTATAGCGCCATTCATGCTGTTGACCGGATACGTTGGCTGGTCAACAGCGAGGTGACTGCGGTCACGGCCCAGACTCGAACCTATCAAGCTGATTCTGGGGTAGAGAGCGATGTGGAAAATGGCGTGATGGCCATGCTCACCTTTGCCAACGGAGTTGTCGCCAATCTTAGCAACAATGCACCCTATTATCGTGCTCAACCTGCACGGTGGGAGACGGAAATTTACGGCACAACGGGCATGGTCCGGGCGAGGACCCGCAACTGGGCCGAATTCAGCACCGATGCAGAGATGGTCCACCAGGAGACCGCTTCGTTTTCGGAGGAGCAAGGAGCTTTCTACAACTTTGCCCGTCAGGCCCAGGAATTTGCCGATGCCATTTTGCAAGACCGAGAACCGCTGGTGACAGGTGAGGATGGCTTGCGGGCGCTGGAAATCTGCCTGGCGATTTATCGGTCGGCAGAGAGTGGGACGCAGGAAGTCATTTGAGGGGAAAGTCTATGCTCGGATTACAAGAAGGTCGTTCTCTGGACCTAACTCACGAGTTGCTCGAGGGAGCCATCGATATACACGTCCACCCGGGTCCGCACCTCTTTAGCAGCCCGCGCCGCGTCGATCCCTTGGAAGCAGCTAGGCAGGCGCGAGACGCGGGCATGAGGGCCATTGTTCTGCTGGACGTCTTTGAAATGAGCAACGGGACAGCCTGGCTGGTCAACAAAGCAGTACCCGATTTCCAGACATTCGGTGGCCTGATCATGAATACGGTCTATGGCGGCATGAATCCGCGCGCGGTGAAAACCGCCCTCTACTATGGGGATGGAGCAAAATACATCAGCTTTGGTGCCCACTCCACCTACTATCAAGCTACCAAAGAGGGACGGGTGGTGGATGGTAAGTTTGTTCCGCTCAGTGAACTCTACCCCAAATTTAAGAAGGAAGAAGTAGATCGTGCGATCCGTATTCCGGTGGACGAGGAGCCTGGGCCGGCACTGGATGAGATCCTACACATGATTGCCGATCATCCCCATGTCTATCTGGATACCGGTCATGTTTCGGTGGCAGAGGCCATGCGGCTGGTCGATCTCAAAGAGCGATACGGCTACGAGAAGGTTATTGTCTCAAGTTCGGTCACCAAAATTGCCACGACAGAGGAGTTGAAGGTGATGGCGGCCAAGGGGGCATTTATCGAATATACGATGGCGGCCTACACTGCGGCAACCCCCATTCCGTTAACCCACTACTATGTGGAAAAGGAGTACAGCTCCATTGATGAAGGCATGAGCGAGTCGGATTCAGGCGGTCTACCCTTTGTGGCCCAGCAAATGCAAGAATTGGGAGTCGAAAACTGCATCATGGCCACCGATTTTGGGCGTTACGCGCTCTCAACGCCAGTTGAAGGGCTGCGTCAGTTTATTGCTTGCTTGTTGGATTTAGGCATTCCGCCAGAGGATATCCAGACAATGGTCAGGACCAATCCAGAGAAATTATTGGGGCTTGAGCTATTTAATGATAATGTCCCTTTTTGATTACCCAACTCGTACGGGTCACTCCGGCTATGGTAAAATTGAGAGAATTCCACGTATCAGTATAGATGGCCAGGAAAACCTCATCCTCTCTTTTTTGGATTCCCGAGAATCAGCCTGGCAAAAGAGGGATAGAACTTCTCTGGCGAACTATATCAATACTTGTCCATCCAACAAGCCGCACCTCAAGGTATAAAAATCGAACAAAGATTAGAAGATTCCACAGATTCTCTCAATTTTCATCTATGTATGTTTGGTTTCTGTCTTGTTTTTGTGACAGATCGCAAGAATCTTGGCGTGTTCGATGTTTATCAAAAAGCCGTATCAAATTCATAGTACACATTTCAGATCAAGCAGGAGATTAAATATGACGCAATCCCATCAATCTTGGCTCATACGCACGAGGAGCGGCGTAATTTTGCTGGTCGTATTGGCTATGCTGCTTAGTGCCTGTGCGCCTGCCGCCCCGGCACCAGCGACAGGTGATGCAGAAGCAGATGGATCGTCGGAAGACGCAACCGTTGTCGTCCTACAAGGTGTGGATGTCAACACCCTCGATCCGCACTTTGTGGGGGCTATTCCCGAAGTGAACGTTAACCGTCACCTCTTCCAAACTTTGATGACCTTCAATGATGACATTGAACTAGTGCCCCAAATGGCCGAATCCTTCGAATCCACTGATGATCTGACTTGGGAATTTAAGATCAAGGAAGGCTACACCTTCCACAATGGTGAGCCAGTCAACGCCGAAGCCTTTGCCTTTACCCTCAATCGCGGCCTGGAGTACTTCCGCAACAACGAGGCACGCGTCTCCTATCAGTTTACCCTCATGGGTCTCGACAGGGTCGAGGTTGTCGACGAATATACGTTGCGCGTCATCACGCTGGAACCGAACCCCATCCTGGTTTCTCATATGGCTGCGGGTGGAACGGCAGCACTGCCACCCAAGTATTACAGCGAAACACCTCAAGAAGAAGTGGCCCGCAACCCCATTGGCAGCGGTCCTTACAAATTTGTCGAATGGGTTCCCGAAGAACGGGTTGTACTCGAAGCTTGGGATGAGTTTAAGGATGGCGCGCCCGCAATCAAGACGATTATCTGGCGTCCAGTACCCGAGGCTGCCACCCGCATTGCCGAACTAGAGTCTGGCAACGCTGACCTAATCGTCAACGTACCGCCCGATCTAGCCGACAGTGTGGCCGAGACAGAGGGTGTGCGCTTGGAGGACGTGGCTGGGATGCGCCGTATCTTCATCGGCATCAAGCAGGGACGACATCCCGCCTTGGCTGATAAGCGCGTACGCCAAGCCCTCAACTACGCTTTCAACTGTGAAGGGATGATGGAGAATCTGCTGGCCGGTCGTGGTGAATGTTCGGCCCACATTGCCAATGCCCCGGACCAAAGCCCCAACGTCGGTGCCTATCCATACGACCCAGACAAAGCACTGGAACTGATGGCTGAAGCGGGCTACACCGATTCGGATGGCGACGGTATTCTGGACAAAGATGGTGAGAAGCTGTCGCTCATCTTCGACTCACCCAATGGTCGCTACATCAAAGATAGAGACATTGCCCAAGTCATAGCCTCAGACTTAGAGAAGATCGGCGTTGAGATCGACTTTCAAGTCTACGATTGGTCGATCTTTTCCCAGAAGACAGCCCAACGTGGCGCTGGGCTAAACGACCTTTATCTCCTGGGTTCAGGACCCGGCTTCAACTGCCAATCAGACCTCGCACTGGTTCAAGGCGACTCTGGCTCGAATCGTACTGAATGGCGAGGCGAGGACTACGAAGCCGTTTGGGCTGAACTCAACACAGAATTCGATTCTGCTCGCCGCGTTGAACTCTGCAACCAGCTCGAAGAGATCGCTTTTGAAGAAGCGCCACTCATCTTTATCTGGCTCCAAACAGATTTTTACGCAGCGTCAGATAGGCTCGATTGGAGTGCGCGTGCAGACGAGCGTATTCTGTTGTTGAACGCGAGTATTCAGTAAATCGGTATCCGGTAAGTCAGTAGGTCAGTAGGTCAGTATCTGCTGGCCTATCGATCACTGATTTACCGACCACCGACCTACCGACTACCGATCTACCATTATATGTACTACATAATCCGTCGCCTTCTACAAACCCTCCTCGTCATCTTTGGCGTCAGCATCGTCTCCTTTGGGCTGATGTTCCTGACTGGCGATCCCACCGAACTGCTGTTGGGTGCAGGTGCAGATTTTATGACCCACGAGGAGATCGAGGCATACCGTCACGCGATGGGCTTTGATCGTCCGTGGATTGTACAGTACGCTGACTTTGCCGCTGGTGTGGTTCGGGGAGATTTTGGTGATTCGTTGATGCATCACCGACCGGCATTTAGTGTCGTGATCGAAAGAATGCCTGCTACTGTACAGTTAGCCCTCATTGCCCTGGCAATTTCGGTTATTTTTGCCATTCCCATCGGGGTCATTTCAGCGACGCGGCCCAACAGTTGGTACGACTATGTGAGCATGACTGGTGCCCTGATTGGCCAATCAGTCCCTAGTTTCTGGTTGGGAATATTGCTCATGCTCTTCTTTGGCGTCTACCTCAAATGGCTGCCTATCTCTGGGCGGGGGACGTGGCAACACCTTATTCTGCCCGGCTTCACGCTGGCCGCCTTTTCACTGGCCCGAAATGCCCGTTTGACCCGCTCCTCGTTGCTAGAGGTGATGCAACAAGATTACATGCGCACGGCTCGGGCCAAAGGCCTAACCGAGAGACCCATTGTCTACCGACATGGGCTGCGCAATGCCCTCATTCCATTGGTGACCATGATCGGGCTTCAGGTCGGGTTTCTGCTAGGTGGCTCAGTCATCATCGAAACCATCTTTGCCTGGCCCGGCATCGGCCGCCTGATTATTCAATCGATTTACAACAAAGATTTTCCAGTCGTTCAGGCTGGCGTTACGCTGCTGGCCATCATATTTGTACTGGTCAATCTGCTGGTTGATCTAATCTACGCCTGGCTAGATCCGCGAGTGCAATACAACTGATGACAGCAACAGTCGAACACTCATCCGGCTCAAGCAAAGCCGGCCATATACCCAAAGATAGCGAATTGGCTGCCCAAGTTAGCGAAGGCCGCCGTCGCCGTCGCTATCAGATATTGCGCAGCCTGATGCGGCACAAGCTCGCCCTCTTTGGCATGGTTGTGATTGTCTTTATGATAGCCTTGGGCGCGTCTGCCCCCTTGCTAACAGAACATGATCCCACTGAAATTGACATCGTCAAACGGCTCAAAGCCCCCGGTTGGCAAGACGACGAAGGTCTGGTCCACTTGCTGGGGACGGATACGCTAGGGCGGGATGTCTGGTCCCGCCTGATCTACGGCGCCCGGATTTCGCTTCTGGTCGGGATTACCGCAGTCTTAATTGCGGGCAGCCTGGGCGTCATTCTGGGCCTCATCTCGGGTTATTTCGGTGGCACAGTCGATGATGTCATCATGCGAGTGGCCGACACCCAACTGGCCTTTCCCTTTATTCTGCTCGCCATCAGCATCATCGCGGTCCTTGGTCCCGGCCTGCTCAAGGTGATTGCCGTACTGGGTTTTAGCGGCTGGGTGCAATATGGACGCATCGTGCGTGGACAGGTGATTTCGCTGCGCGAACAGGAGTTTGTGCAATCAGCCCGTGCGGTTGGCGTCAAAAATCGGCGCATTCTGCTGCGCCACGTCCTGCCCAACACTTGGGCCGCGGTCATCGTCATCGCTAGCTTTTCGGTCGCTAGCACCATTCTGGCCGAGTCTTCCCTC
The DNA here is from genome assembly GCA_039028975.1 of Chloroflexota bacterium. Taxonomy (GTDB): domain Bacteria; phylum Chloroflexota; class Anaerolineae; order Caldilineales; family Caldilineaceae; genus JAHBNG01. The sequence continues at coordinate 41,147 of JBCCHB010000052.1, read as the reverse complement.
AGCTTCCTGGGGTTAGGCGTTCCGCCCGACGTGCCTACCTGGGGCGGCATGTTGGCCGAAGGACGGGAATATTTGGAACTTGCGCCCTGGCTGGCTACTTTTCCTGGCCTAGCCATTGCCCTCACTGTCTTTGGGATCAACGTGGTCGGCGACTGGCTACGGGATTATTTGGATCCGCGATTGAGTGGCAGTGAATCTTAGTTGGATGAGCTTCACTTAAATAGTTCACTGGCATCAATCAAACTTACGTCATCGGATTGACTTAGTCTACTACTTAGTTTACAATCAGAGCGGCATGTTTTTCAGATTGCTACATAGCAGAAACGCAAGTTTAACCTCAGGAGAAACAGAATGACTGCTCTTGTTAATATTCATGAAGCTAAGACTCATTTATCAAAGTTGCTGCTTAGGGTTCTGGCTGGTGAGGAGATTTTAATTGGAAAAGCAGGTAAGCCAATTGCAAAAATTGTACCAATTGAGCAGAAAAAGGTAAAACGAAAGCCAGGAAGCGCTAAAGGAAAAATCTGGATAGCGCCAGATTTCAATGCACCTCTACCCGATGATATCCTCGACGCATTTGACGGGAGCTGAGGTAATCATGCGATTTTTGCTGGATACTCACACGTTTCTGTGGTGGGTTGAAGACGCCCCCCAACTATCCGACACTGTGAGAACAACAATTGAGGATACAAATAACGAACTCTTCTTTAGCGCTGCTTCGGGTTGGGAAATTGCGATCAAAGCGCAAATTGGCAAGTTACATGTACCAGATAATTTAGAACAGTTCATTATAGAGGAAGTGCATGACAACAGCTTTTTTGTGCTGCCGATTCGGCTGAACCACACGTTACATGTCCACACACTTCCATTACTCCACAAAGATCCCTTTGACAGAATCTTGATCTCACAAAGCAATCTAGAAAAGATGCCTCTGATCACAGTGGATTCATTGATCTCGCAATACGATGTAAAAACACTCTGGTAACCTACGGAAAATATATACAGATGCAGCACATCGCAACCCTAATCCATCGCCACTTATCCGGCGACAACGCCCAAGAACTAACCGAAGCCATCACTCAATTCTGGCGTGCGCCCGGCTCATCTGGCTATCACGCAGCCACCAATCTCGTGGCCGAACAACTGCGGAAGATCGGCCTTCCCGAAGTCAACTCGACTACCTACCCGCTGGATGGCAAAACCCAATTTCTGCACCAGACCATGCCACTGGCGTGGGAACCCTACAACGCGGTTGTGCGCACAACCGGTCCGACTCAGGAGACACTGGTCACCTTTGATGACGCCCCCTCCTGTCTGATGCCTTGGTCATGCCCCACGCCACCAGGAGGCATGACGGCCGAGTTAGTCGATCTTGGCACGGGCGAATCGGACGCCGACTTTGCCGGCAAAGATCTCGACGGGAAGTTCGTCTTTATCCATCACACCGAACACCGAGCGCTCTGGACCCATGCGGCCACCAAAGCAATGGAGCTAGGTGCAAAAGGGGTTCTCACCGACTACCTGCTCTATCAGACGGCCCCCTTCCGCACCAGAGAAAATCTGCCCTGTGCGGTGCAGTTGCTGCGTCTCCCCAACAAGACAGGCAAGTTTGATGCCTGGGGCTGCGCAGTCGATCACCCAACTGGGCAACATCTGCGTGAACTCTTTCAGCTAGGTCCAGTGACCATTCACGCCGATATTCAGTGCAAGATCTTTGAAGGTGAGGGGCAGAATCTGCTGGCCACAATACCGGGTGCAGAATTGCCTGACGAATCGGTCTTCTTCATTGCCCATACCTCCGCGGCAACCAAACCGGCAGCCAATTGCGCGGCTGGTCCAGCGCTCATGGTGGAGATGGCCCGCACCCTGCATACGCTCATCGAAGCGGGTGAAATTCCTCGCCCGCGCCGCTCCATCAAGTTTCTTTTTGTGGCCGAGGGGCTGGGGTCTGAAGCCTTCATTGATCGCAACCGCGGCGAGCTGGATCAGATCAAGACCGCCTTCTGTTTGGACAGTGTGGGCCACCATCAAGAGAAGTGCAACTCGGCCCTGCTCTTCTATCGCCATCCCGACTCGACGCCCTCGTTCATCAACGACTATTTTGCTGGCGTCATGGAGCGTGCGCCCAAAGATGCCAGTTGGGTCTTTGCCAAGGATGATGCCCTTGCGCCGGTTATTTTTGAGCAAGCCCCCTACACGCCCTGGAGCGACAATCATTATTGGGCGGCCTTTGGCGTCCCCAGTCCGCTCATCATGTCCTGGCCCGACCGCTGTTTTCACACTCAGTTACTGACGGCAGAGATGACCGATCCGCGGGTCTTTCGGGCAGCAGGCATCTCGCTGGCGTTAGCAGCCTACGAAATTGCCAATGCTGGTCAGCAAGACGCTCTTGCCTTTGCCGACGAGGTAGCGACACGGAGTCTCTATCGGCTGGATGCGGTTGGAAATCAGGCGGTGCGTGCCGCAATGGACGATACCGGTGAAGGGCAGCCCGCAGTCGAAAAAGCGATCCGGCAACTCGATTACTTTGCCCAGCGCGATGGCGATGCCATTGCGTCCATCCAAACCCTGTTGCCAACCGAACTCGCTCAACCTGTACAGGAGAGCATTGCGGCTCAACAGACGCTACTCCAGGAGAAGGTGGAATCTGTCAAGAGACGTATCCACCAGCGGTTGGCCTAGACCATGACGGCCTCGTTGAAGATTGCGCCTGTTAAACGCGAGGATTTGGACGTGCTGTATCAAGTCTTTGCCGCGGCCTCCTCCGACCGTTCAGATTCTGAGACCAATGGCTTTTTTCTTTCACAGTATAGTGTCGAAGGATTTTGGGCATTTCTTGCCGAGCGTACTGCGTATGCAGCTTGGCAAGCCAATGCTCTTGTTGGCTATGTCGTCATTGCCAGACCGACTCCTGATCAGATGGATCCGATCCGCTGGTTTGATGAGCCGTTGCGAGATGAAGGCGATGGTCGCTTGCTTTGGCTTAAGATGGTGGCGGTGCTGCCACGATACAAACGACAGGGTGTAGCGACGGCTCTCTATCGCCATCTGTTTCAGACTCATGCCAAGGTCGATTTTATCACTGGGTTGTACGAATATCCGTTGAATAACCGTGCTTCTGCAGCCCTTCATCTGGCCCTTGGCTTTCAGCGAGTGGGCATCATCGAACGCGAAACGGATGAAACGGATGAAACGGATGAACGAAGGGTCACGGGGATTTTCTACAAACCCAGTTGGAAATCAGATAAATAGGGACGCGAATCAAAGAGGATTTTCAGGATTTGTCCAAAGAAAATTATTCCCTAACCAAATGACTTCTTGTACATCGAGCAAGAAAATTGTGAATAGTAAATTGTCAACGGCGAATAGTGAATGAAGGTGCATCGGAGGCGAAACCGTTGACAATTCATAATTCACCATTTACTATTTATAATTTTAGCTATTCTGCATTAGGGAACAACTATAACGAAACCGATCATGTCCGCCCAATTAAATCACATCCCAACCAAACTTAAAGAAACACCACCACCCAGTGCTGGGGGACTCGCCTTTCCTGCCCTCATCCAGCTTTATGACACGATGGTGGCCCAGGATGCTCGTATCGTCTTTGATTCGACCCGCCCATTGGCCGACGAATTTTGGAATCTAATCGATGGGCAACGATCATTGGCGGAAATCGGCGAACTGATTGCCCTGCAATTTGACTTTACGCTGACGCCAGAAACCTTCCTGCCCTTTGCCGACGAAATGGCGGATGCTGGGCTAATTGCACTTGAGTAAAACGATGGCATGTTTCAGTGGAAATCAAAATTCAATCCGTAGACCAACTCAACAAAGCTCAAAAACAAGCATTGAGCGCTCTATCAAGAGCGGTCTACCCTCCCGTTACCACAGATGATGCTGTTCGTCCCCAGATTCAATGGGCAGCGACGCAGTGGAGCCTGTTGATTTGGGATGATACAGCAAATCTTGTCTCGCATGTCGGCATGTTGACAAGAAAGGGGAAATATAATGGCAAGTGGGTCTTACTTGGTGGTATCGGCGGGGTAAAAACCCATCCACAAGCCCGAGGACGCGGCTATGCGGGCGCCGGCATGGTACGTGCTAGCGAGTTTTTGCGCGACGAGCATCATGTGGACTTCTCAGCGCTCTTCTGCCGAGATGACTTATTGCGCTACTATCAGCACTTTGGGTGGCAACATTTTCATGGAGATGTCTTCGTTACACAGCCAACCGATAGGATGAAGTTTACATTCAATGAAGCGATGGTCTTGTCCGGCAGTCAGGCCGCCCCGCTAGATGGGCTCCTGGATTTATGCGGCATGCCGTGGTAACCTCAGAATCACCAGCACAGAGAGCGATTAGCACATGAATGATATATACAAATGGGTAGACAATCACGCCGAAGGTCTGGTTAAAGAGCTGCGCGACTATCTGCGCATCGTCAGTATTTCTGCCCAGAAAATCGGCCTTGATGAAGGAGCCGCAGCCACCCAAACGTTGATGCACGACGCAGGCATCAATGATGTGCAGCGTCTCCCAACCGATGGCGGACCAGACGTGGTCTTTGGGCAGCTTGCGGGTGCGCAAGAGAAGTCCCTGCTCTGCTACGCCCATTATGACGTCCAGCCGCCAGAGCCGCTCGATGCATGGCGCAGTCCACCCTTTGCTGCGGATCTGCATGATGATGTGATCATTGCCCGCGGCGCGGTGGACAACAAGAGTGGTCTGCTGGCCTTTGTCAAAGCGGCCCAAGCCTTTGTGGAAACCCGTGGAGAGCCGCCCATTAGCCTTAAGTTTCTCTTTGAAGGCGAGGAAGAGATCGGCAGCCCACATCTGGATAACTGGGTGCAAAAGTATGCTGACCTCATTCATGCCGATGCCATGCACTGTCTGGATGGTGGTGTAGACGCTGGCACCGCTCGCCCCAAAGTTGCCCTGGGCAATCGGGCCATTCTCTACGTGGAATTGCGCTGTCAGGGACCGGCCCACGAAATCCACTCGACTGACGCGGCCTGGGTGGTCAATCCGGCGTGGCGTCTAGTGCGGGCGTTGAACACACTGGTCGATGAGTCGGGACGCATTCTAATTCCCGGGTGGTACGACACATGGGATCAACCAACTGACGAGGACATTGCCTGGCTGGAGCGCGCCTTGGAAGACTTCGACCTGGACCAGAAGCTGGACGCACTGGGGGTCTCAGCCCTGCCGCCTGGTAAGGATGAGCGGGACCTACTTATCGAACGCTGTTTTGGCGCAACCTGCACCATCTGCGGTATCGAATCGGGCTATACGGGTCCGGGTGGCAAGACAGCCGTGCCGTCCCGTGCCATGTGCAAAATCGACTTCCGTTGTCCGCCCTATCTGGAACCGTTGGATCAGTTGGAGAAGCTCAAGCAGCACCTGCACGTACAAGGTTTCGATGATATCGAGGTGCATCTAATCACCGCCCGCCCCAATCCATGGCGCATCCCCGTCAACGCAGAGATTGCTCAAGCCATCATTCGGGCCGCGGAGAAATCCTTTGGACGCGTGCCGGTTGTCCACGGCGTGACTGCGGAAGCGGTGATTATCAAGAATCTACCCATTCCGACGGTCCTTACTGGCTTTGGTCCTAAAAAACCCAATCTCCACGCACCCAACGAAAACATCTCGGTGGAGGAGTATCTGCGGGGCATTAAGTACGCAGCCACTATCATGGACGAATTTGCCAAAGAGGGAAGCTGATTAACAAAGGAAGACCTTGTTGTAACCGCTATCGGGTTAATTGTCATTCTGAGTGGGTCGACGAAGCGAAGTTGCATAGGTGGAATCTATTTTAATACAAGGCCAGACTCATAAGCACTGCCAGGAAAGCGAAGAATCTCTGGTTCCAAGACACAACCGAGATGCTTCGGTCGCCTCGATCTCCCTCAGCATGACAGTTATTAAGATATACGGTTGCGAAAAGGATAGACACAGATGAACCGATCCGCCATTCACCAGCATATTGATGACCATATCGATCAACATACCGCCCACATCCAGAACTGGGTGCGCCAGCCCAGCGTAAGCTGGGATAACATGGGCGTTGACGCATGTGCCGAAATCGTGGCATCGTCTTATCGAGGGCTAGATTGCCAAGAAGTTGAGATCATCGACGGCCGCTTTCATCCGGGGGTTTGGGCCTATTACGACGCGGGCGCACCGCTGACCATCCATAACTACTGCATGTTTGACACGCGTACTGTGCAGCCTGCTGATTGGGATTATGATCCTTGGGGGGCCGAATTGGTCGCCATTGATCCCTATCCCAAAGTATTGGTGGGGCGTGGCGCGCTGGGGGCAAAGGGGCCATATGTGGCGTGGCTCAATGCCTTATCCGCTATCATCGCCGTTGAAGGAACGCTACCCGTCAACATCATGTTTCTGGCTGAGGGCGAAGAGATCATGGGCAGCCCCACTTATCGAGACTTTGCCCAACGCTATGCCGACCGGCTGCAACAGGTGGATGCCAGTTTCTGCCCCTCATGCACTCAGAATGCCACAGGCGGTGTCTCCATTGGGCTGGGTCTTAAGGGCATGATCGTGGTCGAATTGACGGCCAGCGGCAAGGCATGGGGGCGGGGGCCAGCCAAGACCATTCACAGCGCCAATGCCGCGCTGGTCGATTCGCCGCCATTCCGTCTGGCCCAGGCGTTGGCCACCTTGACCAACAAAGACGGCACTGGCTGCCAGGTCAAAGGGCTGGAAGATGTCTGGTCCTATCGCAAGCCGCTCGATGCCGAAGAGAATGAACTGCTCGACAATCTGGTCGAACGCACGGCGAGCCGAGATTGGCGGGACGTCTTCCCCATGGGCGGTGCGCAGAATGTCTCTCACATCATTGGCGGGACCGATGGTCGCGATCCACTCATCAACTACCTCTACGGACCGACCTTCAATATCGCCGGAATGCGCAGCGGTTTCCTGGGTGAGGAGACAGGCACCATTCCCTACATCATTCCAGGCGAGGCAACCGCTACGCTCGATATGCGCCTCGTCATCGAGATATCGCCAGAGGAGGTCATCGGCCATCTGCGTCAACATCTAGATGACCACGGCTTTGACGATATCGAGATCGATGTCTTTGCCGCCTTTTCCCATGCCCAGACATCGCCCTCCCATCCCGTGGTGAAGGCCGCACGCCAGGCACTAGAGCAATGGAATATCCAAGAACCCCTGATCTGGCCTATTGAAGCAGGCGGCGGACCATGGACGGTGATTCCCAACCAGTTCAACGTGCCCTGCCTGCGAGGCGCAACCATTGGTGGCGGCAACCGCAGCCCCATCAACGAGTTTATGGTGATTGAGGGGGATGGCAAGATTGCTGGGTTGGCCGATGTGGAGAAGTATCTGGTTGATCTACTATACGGTTTTGCGAACATCGTTGACGAGGGTTAGAATAGAAGGGAGAAGAGTTAGAAACTCGTGCGGTATATATAAGGAGGAGGAATGGCATCGATACTCGAGCTTGAACTGACAGAAATATCAGACAGTGAGGACAAGAAAAAGATGGCAAGCGGCTTGCACGGCTTTATTGGCTCTCGCATGAATTACTTCCTCCGTGCCCACGTCGATGAGCAAGGACTTGGCTACGTCTTTGATGCATCGGCAACCTATGATTTTAACGATGGGTTGCCCAAACGTGAGCCAGATGTATCTTTTGTCTCCACTGGAAAGCTATCCGCACCCTTAGATGAAGATATTACGGTTGCCCCTGATATTGCGGTTGAAGTCGTCTCCAAAAATGATAAAGTCTTCGCCGTCCACGCCAAAGTACGCCAATATCAACAGGCTGGTGTCAGTCTAGTTTGGGTGCTGTATCCTGATGTGGGCACGGTTGATGTCTATCGCTTGGAGACAGGGTTGAGGTCCGATGTGCTACTGCCAGATGATGAGTTGGATGGCGGCCAAGTGCTACCAGGCTTCAAGCTATTGATACACAAAATATTCGACGTTGGGTAGTAGCCTGAAATTGTAAACTAGGTCGTTCCAGGTAACTGTCACAGGCAAAATCGGCAGGCAAACTTGAACCCTCACGCCATCTTAGGTGACAGCCACCTCCACTATTCTGCACGTTAGCGAATATACAATAAGCGACCTGCAACTAATCTATGATTGCTCGCCACCCACTACCACTCCTCACCAACGAAGTGCCTCGAATTGAGCTGACTCAAGAGCAATCCATGGTCCTGCTGCAGGATATTCATAGACCCTTTGCCGATGCCCAGACCGGTCAGCTAGCGCTCCACGCCCAGGAAAAGGTGCTGATGCGCGAATTTGATGAATATTTCCAAGCTCTGGAACTTGGCGCCCCCAACATTAGCCGCGTTCTGTCAACGGCTCGCGAGCTATCGCTGCACGTAGCCTTTAGCTGTTTGGGGTGTCGCCCACCAATGATTACACCCTCTGCCTTCCAGCGTGCTGCGGGATGGTTGTGGGAACTCGACACGGTGGAGAATGCCTTCTCGTCTGACTGGCGGCCATTACCGAATGAACCAATTTTTGTCAAGCCGGGCTGGGGCGCCTTGGCTACACCCCAATTTGTCCAGCATCTTGAAAAGATGGGCATCAGCAACGTGATTCTGCTGGGAACCATGTTCGAGTTTGGCATTCGCCAAAGTGCACAGGCTCTAGCCGACCTCGGCATTGGCGTGTTGGTGGTCAGCGATGGCGTTGTTGCCCTTACCCAGGCTGGCGAGAAGCAGGCTCGAGGTGAACTTGCCCACGGCTTAATCAAGCTCCGCACAACCGCAGAATTGCTGGATCTGTTAGAGCGTTTGCTGACGGAGGAGGCTGTACTTGTCTAACCATGATTCAAACCGTACTAGGACCAATCCAAACCGACGAACTTGGCATCTGCCTACCTCACGAACACATCTGGTGCGATCAGCGGCTCTGTCCCCGCACTGACCTTCTGGGCGTAACCCGCTCCACTGCAACCTATATGCGACTCGACAATTTCGAGCAGATGACGGCGGAACTCATCGCCTACCGTGAAGCGGGTGGAAATTCAATTGTCGAGGTGACGTGTGATGGATGGGGGCGGGATCTGGATGTGCTAGCGCGCCTGTCCGAGGCATCGGGCGTTCACATCATCGCCACGGCTGGATTCTACATTGAACCCTGCATGCCCGGATTTGTGGCCGAGCTGTCTGATGATGAGCTAGCGGATCATATCACCAAAGAGCTGGTTGACGGCATCGGAGAAAGTCAGCGACGGTGTGGCGTGGTGAAGTCGGCCATTCATCGCTCCCATGTGGAAGGGATTGAGGAGAAGGTGCTGCGAGCCGTGGCCGCGGCCCAGCAGCGGACAGGCGTGGTCATCACTACCCATACCACCGGTTCACGCCGCCAAGAGGTTCCCGGCGGCACGGTCGGTGTTCAGCAGCTGGCCATCCTTAAAGAGATAGGAGTTGACCCATCCCGCTTTATCGTTGGCCATGCAGATGAGCGACCCGACATCGATGTGCTTTCTGCGTTCGCTGATGAGGGGTGCTACATTCAGTTTGATGTGATTGGCAAAGAGCATTGGATGCTGGACCAGACCCGAGCTGAGTTGATCCAAGCGCTCATTGAACGTGGGTATGTTCGAAGCTTAATGATCTCCCACGACCGCAACCGCGGCCATGAAATGCGCTTTGGTGGCGGCAGCGGGTATTGCCACATCTTTGAGTCGTTCCTGCCACGGCTGCGCACATTGGGCGTGTCAGATGAGCAGATTCAGACGATCATGGTAGAGAATCCGGCGCGGGCATTTTGTCCGGTCGCGCATTGAAGCGAACTGTATGAACCTGTCGGAATAGATGCCCCAGCGATTATTTTCGTCATCATTTTATTTCCTCCTTACTTCAGAATTAGGTTCGATCAATTCAAATTTCGATATTCCGTTGGACTCATACCTGTCCTAGACTAAAACAGTCTGCTAAAGTGCTGTGAATAGTCAAAGCCTAAGTTGTGGCAACTTGTTTAACAGAGCCTCTGAGGAAGACAAGCATCAGGTTGAACACCTGTCCAGCGGAAAAAGTATTTCTACACTTGCCTAATGACGATCGGGTGCTGGTCAGGGCTTTGTAGTGTCAAAATAGGTTTTTGGTAGACAGCCTCAACCGTTTTTGTGACGCTAAGCCCCGCATGGCTTAGCGTTGTATATGTTTTCTCTAGATGGTTTGTTGCAAAGACAACGCCCTTTAGTCCCAAAACTCGGTCTGATTTGTCGATGTAGTGAAAATCGGTTCGATGCTCCGTCCCCCAATGGTACTGCAATTCAATAAACGTCTCTTCTTGATGATACAGCCACTCCCTGTTTTCAATCGCGTCCGGATCTGCTAGGTTAGGGGGCTGCAAATGTTCGGGACCCAAGAAGTAGAGAGAGAACCCGGTACCGTCTTCTCTGGCAACGTTCATTCTTTCGATGAACTTTAGACCAAAAAAGTTTTCATAGAATTTGATGGACTGTACTGGATCTTTCGTTCGCAGCGTGATGAGGCCAAAAACGGGAGATTCTTTTAGCGGCAGCGTGTCTTGCGAGTCAGTTGGCTGAGTATTCTCTTTGAAATACTTCTGGATGAACTCGATGTTGTAATTGTTCGGGTCGCTTGTATGAAGCAAATAGCCGATATCCTTGAACTGGTACGGCTTTCCTGCTAGATATTTGGGATCGAGTGCTTGATAGGTCCGCTCGATGTCATCGACAAATAGGCTGTACTTCCAGTAATTATCTGTCGGTGCTTCTTCGTAAGATTCTGAACTGTTCCCGTTCTCTATGGCACACGATAACTCCAAAGACGCGGTATTTTCACTGTTGGGGAATCGGAAAGCGGTCGTTGCAAAGTTATCTACTTGGATGTGATCTATCACGTCCATGCCGAGTTGATGTGTGTAGTAATCTGTTGATTCTTGGAGGGATTTTACACCGAGAATTAAGCTTGTTAGCTTCATTATTTTTGCCAATCGTGACTATGGGGCCGGGCGAACGGTCGTACTGGAATTCCTCTCGCAAATCTTGAACGATCGCTACAAATTCGGGTATCGATCTGCATTTCCCTGAATCCGCGGCCCTCATGCCCCTATTCCTTACTTTTGGGATGCGCTAAGGAACGGGAATTAAATAACTTGAGCACTTGAAGGGGTCACACCCGATTGAAACGCGCAAGTTATTTACAACTCATTCCTAAGGGAAAATTTGCGAGGTTGCAAAGTAGTTAATTACAGACTATTGCCCTATCAACGGCAAGAAGAGAACCGGCTCCACCTGGCGCGATGCCAGATCAAACATAGACGAGTCAAGGGTTACGGTATGTTTGTAGAGCTGCTCTGGTTCACCAAGTGCCGCTGCATTGACGCTTGTATCGACGGCCCACATGTCAAAATTCACCTTCCATGGTGTACTCTCAATGCCGATCTGGAACGCGACCGGTAGCGTTTCGGTGGGATCAAATTCATTGTCGTTGCTGGGTAGGCTCGCATTGGCTACAGAGAGGCGTCCGCTCAGTCCGGTTCCGCCTGGGGTATTGTCTGCATTGACGATGATGGCATTACTTACATTGGTAAAGATAAAGAAGAGATCACTCAGGGTTTTGGAGCCGTTGTTGGTAAAGTCAAAATTGATGGTGAGCGTACCTAATGCAGCATCGCCTGAGCTACCATTGTAGTCAAAGGAGTTGATGGCTGCCCCCATATCGTCGTTCGGTTTGGTGCAGACTGGATCCGGATCGATGATGTTCATGGTCACGGCCACGCCATAATTGGCCCAACCAAATCCGTTGTTATAGCTGGTGCTGCTGGCCACGCCAATGCCCAGGTAGCCTTCGCTTGCTGCGCTACCCGTATTATTCGTATACCCCCAGGCGTTGCCATTAAGATCATTGTCTTGCAGAAGCGCTGCTTCCCTGTGTCCCCAATTAGATGAAGCATCATCGTAGATCCAGGCGTAGATTGAGCGCTCTAGTGCTAACGGTATACTTGAACCACTTGTCCAAAAGTAGGCTAGATTTTCAGTTCGTGCCATGAATTCGCGGCAGGATGTTGCGTTGGTGTAGTCGCCAAAGGCACCATTCAAACGGCCTGAAGGACCGCTGTTGTTGTTGTGACCTGTGGTGTTCTGCTCAACCAGCAGGTTGGCATAGGCTTGGGCTACCGCGTTTAGCGAAGTATCGGTTCGTTCAAGCGGTAAGCCGATTACATCTTCATCACCCTCCCCAACACGAGCCGTTCGTTCGTCATTAATGATATAGAGGGCTTTTTCGTCATCGCTAAGGGAGTTGTAGTTGGTTGGTAAGTTCAGATCACCTAAAAAGTTGGCGGGTAGCCCAAGCTGGCTCTCCTCTTGACGGCGGCCATTGTTGAAGGCAGCTTCAATGTCTGTTGGCCCGTTGAAGGTGGCATCAAAGATTTGAGCACCAATGTCGAAGACACCCCCTGTATCAGTCCACGGAATATCGGTTGTAATATTGGGGGGTGAGTCGGCATAGGCTGCACTGGCCACCATAATTGTCAGGCTGAAGACTAAAGCAAATACGGAGAGGCTCTGCCTCAACCGGAATACTGCAAATATAGACATCACGTTCTTTCCTTTACTATTGCTTTCTCAACGGGGGCTATCGATCTGGTTGTAAACGCTGGTTGTAAACGTCGATTGTTAACGTTAGAAGCTGTCTGAAAAGGGTTCGAAGGTGTCATTCTGAAAGAGCGAAGCGACTGAAGAATCTGCATTTTTTGCTCAAACGCCCTTGAGATTCTTCGTCGCGGGCTCCTCAGAATGACTTTCCAGGCAACTTCTTAGATATATTCAGAGCGGACGTTATCCAGTCCGTAAAGAGTATACTACCTTTTCTGCCAGGGAGAAGATGGACCTGTGGACAACTACCGAGCTACGGCTAAGATACTCATGGGTTTATATTGGAAGCCATGATAAAGTAACGCCGTTACTAGAGAGGAAAATGGCAATCGTGTAAAAGTCACACACAACCGCCTGGGGAGCATGCCCTGTGCGGATCTAGCCATCAATGCGGCTTTTGCGAAACTGGGTAAAATAGTACTTTATACGCAGCCTGAATATAAAAAAGGTCTGCCAGACTTGGCAGACCCTCTATTAGGAAAGCTTTTGCAACGACTACTCAGCCTCTACTGAACCAATGGCAGGAAGAGCTTTGGCTCCAAAGATGGAGTGCCATCTAAATCAAACATGGATGAATCGAGGGTAAAGGTGGCCACTGGCGTTTTGTGAGCTGCTTGGACGCTGCCCACCTCATCTCCATACATCAGAAAATTGATGGTCCAAGGGACCGCGTCGACGCCAACCGCAAAGGGGACTAGCAGCGTGTCACCTGGGTCCAAGGTGTTATCACCAGTGGGCAGGTCACTGTTAGGGACCACGAGGATGGAACCTGCGGTACCGTCACCTGAATCGACATTGCGGACAAAAGCGTTGGTGGCGACGGTGATCTCATAGTAAACGTTACTCAAGCTCACATTGCCATTGTAGATGAAGCCGAAATTGATGGTGAGGGTGCCGAGGGCAAAGCCCGGGCCGTTATCCTGGGAGCTGTAGTTGAAGCTGTCCAACGCTTCGGTTATAGAGGAACTCACATCCTCCCCCACCTCCGCCTGGCCATTACAGATGTTGGCGGCCAGCGTGCCCACATCGGTCCCGCTATAGTCGGAGCCGAAGCCGGTGGAGAAAGCGTTGTGATCGCCACTGAAGAAGAAGTTGCCGTGTCCCTTGGTCTGCACCCCAACGATTGGAGCATTGTTAACGTCTCGTACCAGGCTATTGGCTTCAACACCGATACCCATTGCCAGGGGATTCCAGTATTGGACAGTCGAGACACCCGTAGTCCATGGTGGGACGTTGTCAATATTCGACGTGATGACCGGGTCTGCCCCGCCTAGAGAAACAATGACAGCCATATTGATACCAAGTTCACTAGCCAATGCATTCATCGTTGTGCCACTGCTGTTAGCACTATTCTGAAAGTCACTTATGGCGAATAAGTGACCGCCGAGGGTGATGTACTCCTCTAGCAATGCGATCTGGGCCGGGCTAAATGGATCTTGATTGGCGGGTAGGATGATGCACCTGTAGGGGGTCAGATCAGCGGGGAACGTTGGTTGAACTATCATATCCATATTGACTGCAGCAGCAAATTCGCTATAGTCCGTGGTAAAGGCTGGGTTGTTGCCAGAGTAGACCAGCACGTCATCTTTGTTCTCATTGACTGTGATGGTGACCGTTGCTCGATTCGATTCGTTGGTGCTGCCGGTCGGTCCACTCTCCTCGCCCTCAAAGGCACCGATGTCACACCCATTGCCCTGTGGGCGGCTTGTGCTCCGTTGATCGTCGCTAATCGTGTTGCCACTGCAATCGCCGTTGTCAACGGCTTGGCTGCCCGTGAGCAGGGCGTGGGTATGGGTAGGGCCGCCGTTGTCGCGTAGCGGCCCCAAATTCGGATCCTGCCCAATGATGTTGCCATTGGTGCCGTCAACAAGGCCACAGGCATTGGTGCCACTATCTTCGATTAGATTGTGGCCAGAGTCTATAATGGAAGCACCATGGGGCAGACTCAAGAAACAATCACCGCCTGCCGAAAAATAGGTAAAGCTGTCGGTCCCAAAGAAGCCTGGAGTCGGATCATATGTAAAAGAGCCATCGTCATTCAGTGCAAGCGTACCGTTGTTGGGAGCGGTATCGAAGATGGCCTGGCTAGAGCTAGGGTCGTTAGCAAGCACGCCAGGAGCAACGACAACTAGTTGGGTATCTTGATCGGTCATGTAGGCATCATCCACTGCCTCACGCGCGCTACTGGCAATGATGGTATTGCTTAGGTCGATAGTGCCCCGGGAAAAGATGCCGCCGCCGCTGGGGGCAGCGTTGCCGTTGATTGTCGAATTCTTAACTGTCAGCGTTGCATTACTAAAAATACCGCCACCAGATGAAGATGCGTTGTTGTTGCTAATCGTCGAATTTTCGATGGACATTGCGTTTTGAACGTTGAAGATACCCGCGCCAACAATGGCGGTATTTTCGCTAAAGAGGCTGTCCTCCACCATGACTGTACCCTTACTGTTTCGGTAGAGGCCTCCCCCTTGCGCGGCAAGGTTATTGATTATGTCCGCTTCCCTAATAGTCACTGTGGTCTGGCACCATATACCGCCGCCATCTCTTGTTGCTTCGTTGCCACGAATAAGACTCTCCTCAATGATTAAGTTCCCCCCATTGTCGGCTTCTGTATGAATGCCTCCACCTGTAGAGCTTGCCGAATTCCCTTCGATGAGGCTACCATTATTTATGGTAATTTTTCCACTGCCCCTGCTCCGTATACCGCCTCCCCTACCAGCTTCATTCGCAATGATCTGGCTTGCACTCACGATTAATGTACCAGGCGTATCAATACCGCCACCATATAGCTGAGCAAAATTATCTTTTATCAAACTATCATTGATTACGTTCAGCATGCTTCCATTAGAGATTCCGCCACCAGTCTGTCCAGCAGTGTTAGAAATTATGTGGCTGGCGTCAACCGTAACGGTACCACCTCCGATAAGAATCCCACCCCCTTTCCTGATAGTAGCACCGTGTTGGATGGTTAAATTCTTAAAAACAACATTTCCGCTGTTTACCTGAAATACCCTATCTGAGGCTTGTTGAAAGTTGGCATGACCTTGGATTATTGTATTTTCGGCACCCTGGCCCTGAATAGTCAGATCTTTATTGATGGTAATGCCCGCTTCGGTATGTACGGGGTCGAGGATATCGATGGTATCTCCAGCAGTAGCAGCACCAATGGCGGCGGCAATCGTCGTGTGGTCACAGCCGCTGGCGCAGACGGTTAGGGTAGCCGCATAAGCTGGCTGACTTGCTACAGCCAAAGAAAGCATGATGAGGATTAGAACAAAAAAGAAGCGAATACGGCTAAGGACAGGCGAACAGTTCAACGGGTTGTGCTGCCCTTGATATTCTTGCATATGATGCATACGATTTCTCCTAAGATTACTTTGAAAAATTAAGTCGCTATGCGACCACTCCCCGTCTTCACGGGGATAAGCTGGCTGGGGGCTACGGATTTCTGATAAACCTTGGTGTATGATGCGTGAAATTAGAAGCCAGCATCGGTTACAGCGATGAGTTACGGCGAAGCGTATGGTTTTCTTGTTGACTCGAGGTTCGATACATCATCGACGTACTGAACTTGCTTGATCGCATGGGTTTAGTATACACCACTTTGGGGAGCGGGGAACCTCATTCAAACCTCACGCGAACCTCACACTTATAGGTTTACGATAATTCAAGAAACAGTTCCTGACAATTTTCTTGCAAATTATTTACAAAGTGATATTCAATCAATCACTTTGCGATAGGTTTCATTCAGAGGTAAGGATCAAAAAAAGGCCCACCATACCAGGCGAACCATTTGTCTTTGATGGATATTGCTTCGTGCTCAATCTTATAAAGTTAGTAGAGACCGCGGTGCTCCGGCTATTGTGGTGGCACGATTGATTTCATATGAGGATGCTCAACCGTTACCCAAAATAAAAGACTTGGCGCATGAAACGCACCAAGCCTCTGCATAAGAAGATTGACTCAAATTTGGAGATGGGTTGTTTGGATCTATCCTTGCCTTTGGTCTAGAATCACACGAGCTTCTGCCTCGGTGACGGCCTGCATCCAGTCTACGGCCAGGGCAAATTCGCCAGCCTGTTTATCGCTTAACATGAAGCCAAATGCAGCAATAGTAGCCGGGTTCAAAGATTCGACGTCCATACGGAAGCCGCGGTAAGTCGGGATCATGCTGGCATAGGGAACGTAAACCAATTTCCATTCTTCTGGATCCGTCTGAAAGAGGGCATTGTAGCTGATTCTTGGTCCGGCTGATGCGGTCCGAATGCGCAGACGATATGCTTTGCCATCGCCCAGAACCCGCAAAAGAACCCCATCTGTACCACTCAGGTCGGTAGGCTGCCACTCTGAGCGTACGGATGCAAAACCGCCATTGTTATCTAGCGACATGGTGCCGTTAAAGAACATAAAGTTGGTGTTTGCTCCACTATCGGCACTGGCTTCAAAAATTCTTACGCGGCTGCTGGATACACCGCCCATAACATCGTCATCAACTGTATACCAGCCTGACTCACCTTCTCCAAACTGGAAAAGCTTAAACTGAGGTACAGCTTCTTCAACTTGCTTGGATTGGACAGATTCAGTAACCATAGAAGAATGCTCGCTTATTGTCACTGACTGGCTTTCAACGTCGTCTGGCTCGTTGTTTCCTAACGTGATAGTCAATGAGGCTGGGTCGTTATGATTCGATTCTGGCAGGCGAATTCTCTCTAGCTGAACGTTGCTCATCTGGACACATCCAGCCAATCCAAACCCAAGCAACCCAATGATCCACCATCGCTTTATTATTGTATTCATCATTTCACCGCAATAAGTTATACAAACATTGAACAAATCTTGTGCCTATCTTACTGGATAGGTGTGAGAAGTTCAGTATCGTACGCCCCATTTCTGTCAGCTATATCGTACGCCCCATTTCTGTCAGCTATATCGTACGCCCCATTTCTGTCAGCTATTCTGAGGTTGCTTTGAAAGCCGTAAGTTTCCACAGCGCGACCAGAATAATCAAAGTACAGTTTTCAATCAGAGCTGAGTAGAACAAACCGCTGAGCATGTGATTCCACGTTTCGATTATCATCCAATAAAAAAGGCCGACATCCATATGTAGGATGTCGACCTTTTTAGTTCTCCAGTACACTGTCAGCGAAATTCTGATACATTAGCAGGACTAATCGAGAAAGTATAGATATCCAGATAAAGATTTTCCGCACTTCCCCTGAGCTTGTCGAAGGGAAGTGCGGAAAATCTTTATCTTAAAAACTATATAACGAATTCTGTGTAAAATGCAGAGCTTCTAAGTGGAGCCGCCCTCTATTGCGCATTTTACACAACCATCGTTATACGACCCTCATCGAAGGTGCGGTTTGCAACGGCACGAGCATCGGAAATCCCATGCTCTTCTCTTGAAATGGGCTGGTCGCACCACCCGCCCCGCCCAAAATGGACGGGCTATGCTTAACTATCAAAACTTGTCGAACGATGTACTAAGGTAGCTCACTTTAATTCGTCAAAACTTCGGAGTACACGACAAGGCCTTCGTTTACTTTCATGTACAGCCAAAGAAATCAGGACAATCGCTCTATTTACAGAACGATCTTAGAGCTATCTGGAAAGTCATTCTAAGGAATACCCGAAGAAGAATTTCATGGTTGCTCGCACTTAAAACAGAGATTCTTCAGTCGCTTCGCTCCCTCAGATTGACACTGATTGCACCCTTTCCAGGCGGCTTCTTACTGAATGAATGGCAGGAAGATGGCCGGCTCTACTTGAGGTGTAATGTCCAAATCAAACATGGAACTGTCGATGGTGAAGCTGCCCAGCAGTTCGCCAACGCCAGCTGCGCTAACACCCGCTTCAGTGCCGTATAAGTCGAAGTTGACTGTCCACGGGACGTTGGAAATCGCAACTACATATTTGATAACGAGCTGCTCACCCGTATCAAACAAGCTGTTGTCACCCGGCAGGTCGACATTCTTGACTGTGATAGTGGAGTCAACACCAGCTACGCCCTGATCCGTATTCACCACAAGAGCATTATTGACCACAGTCATTAGGGAGTAGATGTTTTCCAGCGCGGCCCCACTATTGTATGTAAAGCCAAAGTCGATGGTCAACTCACCATATTGACCATGGTCTTGTGCAGCTCCGTTATACATAAAGCCAACTAGCGACTGAGACATATTCGGTATTTGGCTGACCGGTATCTCTAGTCCCACAATCACGGGATCGTGATCCGATGCGCGGAAGGGAACGGTGCCGTCAAAGATGGCGGCGTCTCGCCCAAAGTCCAGGTTATAGTCGATGGCATCCGGTTCGTCAGCATTGATATGCCACTCTGTTACGCCCGATATCTGGGGGAGCAAGAAGCTATTGGCTAGGGCATAGTCTAAAGTCCCCTGTTGTCCATCAAAAACAAAGGAAGATGCGCTCGCACCAAGGAACGTTTCGGCTAGATCCGTGTACCCTGCTGCTTCCAGAGTCGTAACGGGTTGTTCCATTGCATAGGCATTCAGATCGCCAATGACCATAATATTCTTGGCGCCTTGACCCGTTGGATCAGTGTCCAGCCAAGCCGCCAGTTCGCCTGCTGCATCGGTGCGCACTTGGTTCCAGAAGCCAGCGCCATCGTTCTGATCGTAGTTGGGATCATCAAGCAGGGCTTGGATGTCTTCAGCCGGTGCAGCAGGGTCATTTGATGCATCCAAGAAAGTATCTTCTAGGTTGCTATCGCCTTTAGACTTGAAGTGGTTGACGGCAACGGCTATACGTCGACCATTGGCATTCTCCTGGAAGGTGGCGGCCACGGCTGGACGGTTGCGGGGGAAGTTTTGCACCTCGTCATCGGCGCTGACGAAGGCGTTAAGCGCCGATGCTACGTTGAAGGTCGTTGCGGCAGAGGCTTCCACAAAGGTCAGGATCGCGGCACTGCCCAGCAGGGTCACCGTGCCCGGTTTGTAGATGAGACCCGTGGTGATAGCGTCAGTTCCCACATCACCGGTGGGCACAAAGGCATAGGTACCCACACCCGCTACAGCATTGATCTTGGCTACAAGATCGGCAATGGCAATATCGTCATCGTTCTCCAGCTCGACCAGACCAACGATATCAGCATTCATCTTGATAATGGCATCGACCAATTTGGCCGCCTGGCGGTCGAACTCGGCAGTTGCAGGATTAACACCAAAGGGGGTGAGATCGTCTGCACCGCGCGGCTCCAACGTGTCGTTGGGGCCTGAGTTGTCTAATCCAGTGTCGATTGTGGTGAAGTAGTTGAGCACGTTAAAGCTGGCCACTTTGATCGAGCCGCCGACGTTATCCGGCAGAGCAGGACGATTGTTGACTTTGGCAAAGCTATTCTCACCATTCTGGGTTGCTCGTACTCGCCACGCGCTAAATCCATAGGTGAGGACACCCGATAGATTGTCAATAGTATCGCCCATGCGAATGTCGGTAGCCGTGCTAAAGGTGGGGCCAAAGCCATCCAAGTTGCCAATGGGACCAGAGTTCGAACCATTCAACCCGTCCTCATAGGTAACGGTTCGGGAAGCGTTACTGTCCAGGTGAGCGGTAAAACCTGTGGCATCTGGTGTATTGTTTTGGGTGAATTGCTCTAAACGTCCCCCCTGGCTCAGCCGGATCTCCACAAAGCGATCCAGGTTAAACATCTCGGTAATGCTCAGGGTATCTGGGAAGGTAACAAGCATCCCTTCAAAGGCTTCCAGATCGGCTTCTGGGTCGCCGCCGAAGCTAGTTCGGGTTGAAGCGGGTAAGGAGACGGAAGCAGCCGTGGGCAAGGTATTCCCACTGCTGACAACGGTGATATCGGTGATGGCATCAATCTGAGTCTGTCCAAACCCTTCATCAACGGTACCAGTAACCTGCACCAAATCGCCTACGTTGACATCATCGGCTGTTGGCGCATCTTCAAAGATGAAGATGCCTTCCGAAGTAAGCGCGTTCCCGTCAGCATCGCCATCTTCTTCCTGAACGTAGAAGCCTTCCAAATCTCGGGTGGTATCCCCATCGCCGTCCTGGAAGTCGCCAATTACGATGGCTTCAATGGTTACGATTTGGCCGTCGAGGAGATTCAGGTCAGCTGTCCCCTGGATATCGTGGATGAGGGTAAGGAGCACACCATCATCGTTCTGGATGGTGCCATTTGCCGCGTCAGTGCTTAAGGTTTCACCATTGGCGGGATTAGAGAGGGTCACGGTGAAGTCCTCGTCAAGTTCAGGATCCATATCGCCAGAGACAGGGATATCGATGGTGGCTGTGGTATCGCTGGCCGCAAAGTTCGCGGTGCCAGAAGGCAGCACGCCGCCGTCAAAATCAGTGGTATCTGCCGCGCTACTGGTGACCGCATAATCGACATCAGTTGCACCGCTGGTGTCGCCAGAGCGCGTGACGGTAAAGGTAAAGTTGGTGGTGCCGCTGTCGCCTTCGGCTTTGTCGGCGTCGGTGGGGGCAATGGCCAGGGTTGTGCCGCCGCCACCAGAATTATTCGGAGCCCCAGGTGTACCTAAGTCTCCGCTGCCAAAAGCCATAGTAGACTCACTCCAGTTGGCACCAATGTTGTTGTCATTGGCAGGATCATTAAGAGCCATGGAAGCGCCATTGGGATCAGGGAAGTTGGGACCACCGTCATATTCCACTCGATCCATTTCAGTGAGCGAGCCATCTAGCAAAATGATTTCGTCGTCACCATTCGCCAAAAAAACACTGGTGTCATATTGGTAACCAACTGTAACACCACCATTCGTTGCTGAATCTGCATTCCTACCCAGCACCAGGAAACCACCAGCCGGGACAATCAAAGGTCCGCCATTACTGATGACGTGGGAATTAGTGCCATCATCTTTTATGGTCCAGCCATTGATGTCAATGCCGCTGGCAGTTGTATTGGCAACTTCAAACCACTCCCCAGCTGAATCGTTTACGTTCGATGGGTTTTGCATAATCTCATTGATGACAATGTCGCCTGGCACTTGCAATAGCGGTCGTGCAAGAACAATGCCATATTGAGATAATATCAGTGTAGCAACAAAGAACGCGCCAACCAAAATGGTGGCGCGTCGTGAGAAGTAATTCCTGTCCAACCGTGCTTGACTGACGTGTCGTCGACCGTCACGTCTTTGGACATAACTATGAAAAAACATCCTTTTTCCTCCAGATACTAATTGATAGCTTCCTGCATAAGATTATGGGCTAAGCGCAGACTTTTCAGATCGTAGGTGCTGCTTGTAGCGGCACAAATGTCACCGGCTGTGCAGCTATAAGCAGCACCTACGGAAAAAATGTCTAGTCGGTATGTCCGACGAATCAAATTCATCGGAGACCAATCTCTAAGTAACTAACTGGTCAGAAATAGCTTGTAGATTTTAGGTGCGTCGCACCTGGATGAACTTATTTCTAGACGTTTACTTAGGCAACGGCCCATGGGCAGAACGATATCGGTTAATGCTTGAATCTGTTGTCATCTTACGTAGATATAAAATTGAATTTGGGTATAATCAAACAACAGATGACGTAGAGCATACGTCCTAATACTATAGTACTGGAAGAATAACAAATTGTAAAGATTAGGGTAAGGTTTGCCCTTTTTTGTTAGGCGGTTGGATAGAAACTTTAGGGTAGCCGATAAGTCGGCTGGGGTGGTAGGGGACTAAAACATTCAAAATTCTCTATATACCAGCGCGCGCCCGGTTCGGGTTTGGCTCGTTCTATGGCTTGCATGGCCATCTGTTCAAGCCGTGCCGGTTCGGTATGAACGCGTGCGTTGAGAATAAATTGATGGGCGGTGACTTCTAGCGTGCTGTGCTCTACATCCCAGGAGATTGTTGAAGATGAGTCAGTCAGGCTGGCCTTCATCCGAGTTGGCTGCAGCAGTCTGGCTACATCACCACAAGGGGCGACAAGTTGGTCAGCCGCATGACTGTCACCCAACGTTGGCGGATCCATCACCAGTGTCTTAACGTGGGCAATGGGGCAATTATTCTGCCCACAAAATCGGTCTAAACTTGTGAAGAGATCCGTGATCCACTGACGAGGCGAGTAGGCTTTGCTGGCTCGCACCTGCCCTTTGGCATTGAGCCAACCGAGCGCGGCTTCAGCTTCGGCGTAGCGCTCATAGTCGATGAGCAGCGCCTCTGGGTTAGCGCTGCTCTGACCAAGCACAACATCTAGCCAGGTATCGAGTCCGTCGCCTCTTTTGGCTGAAATCGCTAAAACCCGAGCTTGGGGAAATATCTCCTGGTTTCTCGCTTGCTCTGCCTCAAGCTCACCCGATGTAAGCAGATCTTTCTTGTTCAGTAGAATGAGTTCGGCCTCGGCCAACTGCTGCTGATATAGGTAGTGGACATTGGGGGAGAAGTCGGTAATGGAGCGGGTACCGTCAAGCAAAACGGTTAAGGGGGCAAGTTCGTACTGCTCACCATAGAACTGCACCAGCGGACGCAAGACGGTTGCCACCAGATCGGTGCAGCTCCCCACTGGTTCTGCCAGAATCACGTGGGGCGCAACCACCTCTTGCAGATGTTGTAAGCTTGTTAGCAGATCGGGGAAGCGACAGCAAAAGCAACCGCCAGCCACCTCTGTCACCGGAACAGTGGCCTCGTGGCCCAGCGCCGTATCAACTAAGTCTTCCCCCTGATCATTGGTTACCATGCCCACGCGATAGCCGCGTGCAGCGAGTCTTTCCGCTGCCTCAAGTAGCAGAGTCGTCTTCCCCGCGCCCAGAAACCCACCAACAAGAACAATACGCGTACTCATGCGTAGAGTACCTGCAGAACTTCACCCGCTCTAATTTGGACTTTGCTATCAAAATTGAGCGTGCTATTCACGGCGTTATAAGGCACTGGTTGCCCCTCAAAGTTGATGCCTGAAACCTGATTCCCCTCCAAGAAAGGCAGCTGGATGCTCCGCAGCGCGAGTTCTCCATAGAGCACAGATACCTCACAGCCATTCGGCATCATCTTGAACTCGCCCCAGCCCGAATCGAGAGACCAGAAGCACTTGAATTGACCATCTTGCGGCTGAACCGGATCGAAACCCACCGACTGCTTGACCATATCAAACTCGAAGCCAGAGAAAGCGTTGAGTAGCGCGTAGGACGCCATGCTGCGGGCGTAATTATTGCCACACTCAAACTCGTTCCACGGATTGCGCCGTTCACCATCATAGCGGTGACGAATGGCCTCGATGCAGGTCATGCCCTCATCGACAAGCCCGACCATGATCATGTGAATGGCCGCCGCATACTCAAAGCCATTCATGGTCTCTTGGGAATAGGGTGCAGGGATCAGCGGCTTCTGCGCCCCTTCAGGCCAAGCGCAGATGACCAAACCGCCTTCATCGTTTAAGCAGTAGATGCGGCATGGGTTATAGACTTTGCCCATCTCAGGGATAAAGTTGTGCTTGTAGATGGCGGCACACGCTTGCTTGATCTGGGCTGGATCATAGAGATCACCCAGCCCGTAGAGAGAGGCATGCCACTGAGGCAAAATTTGGTCAATGCTAGAGCCTTCGCCGATCTGATACTTAATCTCGTTGTGTTCGCTGTTCCAGTACGCCTCTAATGCAGAGCCACCCATAAGCGAATCGTCTTGGCTGCCGTAGGATTCGACCAGCGCACGGTCGCCCAGATCGACGCGCTGAATGTAGAACTCACCATTGAAGAGGTGTTCATCCATCCACGCCTTGCCCCGTTCGAAGATGGCCTGATATTCAGCTGCGGCTTCTGCTTCACCCAGATGTGCAGCCATTTCAGATGCAGCTTTGAGCGCGCCCAGATAGAAGCCCGTCAGCCATGAATTGGGACCAAATAGCTCCATATCTAGCGTGTGGTGCTGGCGACCGGTCAACACGCCGGATTTGTCTGGATCCCAGCGGTCGATATTGTCGGGACTCCAAGCGTATTCTAGCGACTTTTTGACCGCGGGCCAGATGTCAGCCAGCCACTGATCGTCGCCGCAGATCTTCCAATCTCGGTAGGCCTTCATCACACCGCCAAATTGACCGTCGCAGCAGGGGCGGAAAGGCCAGGGATCTGAACCGATGGGTAGCTGAATGCGGAAGGGCATGGCCCCATCGTCGAGCAGATTGTATTTGTAGTCAGCTGTGCGCATAGAGCGTTCCAGTCTGGGAAAGAGAAAGGGCAGCGCCTGCTGGTAGTTCCAGACGTGGGTGCAGCTCCCTTCGCAACAACCCTCGTCCAAGTGCAGACCTTCCCAGCCATAAAAGGTGCCATCTTCCAATCGCAAACTGGTGGGCGATTTGAGTATCGAGATATTGGCCGATACCGCATCGAGCGCGGCTGGCGGCAGAGCCGAAGCAAAGAGGGCATCTTTAAAACGCTTAGTCTCGTCAAAAAGGCGAGACCAGTTTGTGATGGCATATCGGGCGCTCGCCTTGGAGTCGGGCCAGAGGGTAGCATAGTAGTTCTGCCATGTCGCGTCGGTCATGGGGTTGGAAGGAATTGCATCACCGGGGTTCCCCTTCCAATAATTCTCGCAGGTGGGGAAACTCCAGCTTAGCACAAAGCGGACTTGGCGCGTTTCGCCCGCGGCAACCGGCACATGTACGGCCAGTACACCCGTATCTTGATCGGTGAAGCGTGTCCCATCACTGGGGCGTTCGTTATCTTCATAGACGCGATTCTTGAGTGGGCCAGGCGCGTTCAGATCATTCCAGTAGACTTCCAAATTGTCGAACCAGATGCCGCGAAACCAGTATTGCTGCCAGCTCACATCAATATCGTCGGCCAGGCCCGCATCCGTGGCCAGAGTCAGGTCGCCGTGGACCACCTCGCCGGGCTGAACACCGTCCGATGCCAGGTGGAGGGCGTGGCCCCAATCGGTCGTTGCAATCTGGTTTTGATTGCTGGCGGGTAACGGATTGGTCAGCACGCCAGCCAAGGTGTAGGTGAGGGGTTGAGCGGTGGGGTTGGTGATGCTGAATTCAAAGAACGCGGCGGGAATGCTAGAGTCATCCTCGTTGGTGGGGATGAAGGGGTTGAAGGCGAGCAGTTGCACATTTCCAGGGAAGGTATCATCCTGAAAAGTCAACGCTGCCAGCGGGAATTCACCCTGAAAGTCGACGCTCTTGAAGTGGGGTAGCCCGGTCAAGTGCTCGCGGCGCGGACCCCATCCAGAGGTACTAAAGCGGGGGGCGCGCATATCGCCTTGATAGGGTGCGGGCATGTCACTATGCAAAATCCGCACATCTTTGACCTCTCCCCCGTCCTCGGATCCAGATTCGGCGCGAATGGCAAAATGAGAGAAGCCGTTGACGCCGCCTTTATTCGGTCGGTTGAAGATCTCCCAGTCGATGAGGCGACCGTTGCCAGCCAAGCCAATACAGCCAGAGCCAATGCCGCCAAGCGGGAAGCTGATTTGGCTGGTTTTGGGTCCTTGGTAGAGAAAGTGGTTCATAGCTATATCCCTTTGGTGTACTGGATTACTCTTCGATGATTAGGCCGAGCTTCTGGCTGGCTAACTGCTGATTATAGACTTGGGTCTCTTCCAGAGAAAAGAGCTTTTCCAGTGCTCTACATTCCTTACGCAGACTGTCATGTAGTGGGGGCAACCACGCTCGTTTGTGCCCCTTTACAATGAGTACGAGGCGAATTTTCTTCTGTAAAGAGGAAGGCTCGTTCAAGGTTGGCGGTAGGGATGCCGATGGTGTATTTTTGCGGTTAAATACAGTCCCAATATAGAGCAAAAGTGTATCAACAAATTTCTGTTTGATCTCTTGGACAAATTCCTGGGATTCTCTGGGAGACGAAGATTTGAGTTCGATCAGCAATAATTCATTTGTCGGGTTGAGGTATACAATGTCACAAATCTTAATGCTGACTTTGGCACTGAGCGACTTATAAAAAGGTTCTTGTTCAGGAAGAAATGTCTTATTTTGCTCCAGCGTAAATCTTAATCCCGATTCACAGAGTATAAGGTCCTTTGACATAACTTAAGCTAGCTCTGCATCGAGTTCTTTTTCATATAGGTTAATTGATTCATCAATGATCGGATTATCAGGCATTTCTTCTGCTAAATTTGATATCTGTGGTTTGATATCCGAGAATAAGGACAGAACTTGTATATTGAGCCTTTCACGTTTAGCTATGACATACAGCGCCTTCAAGACAAAATAAGAGTGAGAGGCCATAAAGATCTGGATCTGTTGACCCGTTAATAAGGTCAAGATTTCCATGAACTCAACGATGGCTTTCGGATGTAACATGGCTTCTGGCTCGTCGATAAATAAGGCTGAGCCCGGTTGGAGGGAGCGATTACCAATTAATCTATCAATGAGTGCCAACCGCTTAATGCCTTCTGCCGTCATGTGGATCGAGTATTGTGCGTTCCCTTCGCGAAATTTCCAGCTGCCATTAGATTGTTGTAGACGGCCATCAATTAAATCAGACAGCTTGTCGCGTGCGTCCTTAATGTTAGTATGTACGCGTCCTTTCGTGGGTTCGCCGTCCAAGGCGTTCACTAGATCGAGGTATGTATCATCAAACCCCAATAGTTGATCCTGAAGTCGAGAACGCCGGATTATAGAAGTTAATGAAAGAACCTCTTTGGGCGGTAAAAAGAGTGAAAGCTTGTCAGCGCGTGAGTTGATGATCTTTGACACCTCACCAACATTTTGTACTGCCGATGGTGAAAAAGAAAACTGGACTTTCTGGCTATCAATCAAACATTCGAAGGTAAGCCGCCCTGAACCTTTGCGGACCAAATCA
The DNA here is from genome assembly GCA_039028975.1 of Chloroflexota bacterium. Lineage (GTDB taxonomy): Bacteria > Chloroflexota > Anaerolineae > Caldilineales > Caldilineaceae > JAHBNG01. The sequence goes on along the minus strand of JBCCHB010000052.1, from coordinate 13,770 downwards.
CCTACTTTGTCAATCTGAAAAACACCATGTAGTTTATCGCTCAAAATTTCAATAAAATTAGACCGGTCATCCCCTCTATGGTATTCCTCCGTAGCCCGCAATGCCGTATAGAGCATTTTCAAGAGAACACTTTTGCCTGAGCTATTTTCCCCAATCACCAAATTGATATACGGAGATGGCTGCCACTCTATTTTCTCTAACGGACCACAATTTTCTAAAATAAATTCTTTGATCATTTTTGACTCATTGTTATGCCTATCGTGGGAGATCTCCTACATATCTAAATTTTACCATAGGGATAATGCAGTCGTTAAGTAAATATTATCAAAGTTAAGGTATTCGGTATGTGGTACGTCCGATCACTGATCTACAAACCACCGACCTACTGAACACCGACCTACTGAACACCGACCTACTGGCGTCCCTGCGTCCTTACCCTTTGATCCCTGTTTGGGCAAATGCTTGGATAATCCACCGTTGGGCCACTAAAAATACTAGCAGCACCGGAATCAGCGCCATGGTCACAGCCGCCATGCGAATCGACGGATTCCCCGTTGCGCCCGCTGGCCCCATCTGGCCGCTGAGAAACGCGATGCCTTGGGTCAGCGTCATCTTGTCCCACGAGCTGAGGAAAATGATGGGCAGAAAGAAGCTATTCCAGGTCGCGTTGAATGTAAGGATGGCAAGCGTTGCCAGCGGCGCACTTGCCAGGGGTAGGGCAATTTGTAGAAAAGTCCGCAGATGGCTGGCACCATCGACAACCGCGGCATCGAAGAGTTCCTGAGGCAACGTCTTGAAAAACTGGCGCATTAAAAAGACACCAAACGCGTTGACCAAGCTCGGGAGGATGATGGCCCAATGCGTATCAATTAGTTCCAGCGCCCGCATTGTAAAAAAGATAGGGATCACAGTAACCTGGATGGGTATCATGAGCGATGCAAGCAACAAAATGAAGAGCGGTTCGCGCAGTGGAAAACGCAGCCGCGCAAAGGCAAAGCCCGCCAGTGAACAGAGCAAAAGCTGACCGACAGTCACAGTGAGCGTAATCTTAAGGTTATTCCAGAACAGTCGCCCAAATGGTACATTCGACTGAAAGGGATAGGCGTAATTCTCGATTCTGAATTCGGTTGGCAGCCATTTAGGCGGCAGGCTGTAGCCATCGGCAATCGGTCGCAGCGAGGTCGAAAACATCCACAGCAATGGCATGGCCACCAAAATTGCGGCAACGGTGAGTAATAAGAATGAAAACAGATCGCCCCAAGAGAAACTCCTTCGAAATCTATTCATAATGCACCCAACGTTGACTTGCAAAGAACTGTAAAACGGTTAGCATCAAAATGATGACAAACAAGGTCATTGCCAAGGCTGACGCGTAGCCCATATTGAAAGTCTTGAATGCAACCTCGTAAATGTAGAGAACAATGCTACGGGTGGCGTCTCCTGGTCCACCATTGGTCAGGACGATGATCGAATCAAAAACTTGGAATGCACCAATGGAGAAGATCACTAAGATAAAAAAGATAGTTGGGCTCAATAGAGGCAGAGTGATACGGAAGAAGATGCTGCGCTCATCGGCACCATCAATGCGGGCCGCTTCGTAGAAATGCGTTGGAATGCCCTGAAGACCGGCCAAAAAGACGAGCATGGCAAAGCCTGTGTTTTTCCAAACATCCATGATAATCACGGCTGTCATCGCCCATTGCGTGCTTCCCAGCCAGGAAATTGGCTCCACGTTGAGAAAGCCCAGATAATAGTTCACGATGCCCGTATCTTGCTGATAAAGAAACTGCCATATTACGGCCACAAACGCGTGGGCGACCAAGATGGGGAAGAAGAAGATGGAGCGATAAAAATTGCGTATCAGCACAGGCAACCGCTGATTAAGAAGTACAGCGAGGGCAAGCCCAATCGCGGCATTAAAAAAGACGGCAAATAACGCAAATACAATCGTATTTCGATAGACAGTGCGCAACCGAGCGTCCGTTACGAGCTTGGTATAGTTTTCAAAATTATTATATTCGGCCTGCCGCAGCAGATCAAAATCCATCAAGCTAATTCTAGCGGCTTCCAAAATGGGCCATAGAACAAATACCATAAAGCCTATATAGACAGGCAAGATGAAGAGGTACCCGGCAAGCGCCTCATTCTGTTTTGGGGTTAAGTGCTTGGGCATTGGTTATTGGGCATTGATTAATAGTATAGGTGGCGAAAATGGTAGATAAATCACCTTCCCCCTGATTGGGGGGAAGGCTGGGATGGGGGTAAATACGTTGCTTTACCTCTTTTTTGCTATCACGAAAGATGTAGAAAGGTTAGCCCATTCGTGGGGCTATAGTCCGCCAGAAACGTCTTGTCCCGACTCCTGTCCAGCCTACTCTAGATATTTCTGAATAGTTCCTTCGCATTTTTTTTCATGTTTTTACGGCAAGAAAATGTTGGATTCCCTTCGTGAAAGCGACAAATGAACTTTTTTGTTGGCGAAGTTGGGCAAGAAAATTGATAATGGTGAATTGCTAACGGTGAATGGTGAATGAGAGGTCTCTTGGACACGAACCCGTTCACCATTCAAAATTCACTATTCACCATTTACCATTCTGGCTTCGCCAGGTTAGGGAGCACAGAACTTTTCTGGCCATCTATAAGTGTTGAATGAACAGTAATCAGTGAACAGAGTTCGATGGCGAGTCTGCTCACAAAACAGCCCACCGATTACTGTTCACCGATTAACCGTTCAAACGTTCCTGCAACGTCTGCATGGCTTCCGACAGCTCTGTATGAGCCTGTTCTAACCCCGCTTCCGCTGTAGTCGAGTCACCCATGATCAGGTCCATGTTGCGCATAAAGATGCCTTCCATCTCGGCAAAGTTGGCTGGCGATGGAATCGGCTTAATATCGGCGAGGCTGTCAAAGAAGAGATGCGCGCTAGCCGGCAGTGCGTTAAAGTCGGCGTTGTCTTCCGTCACCGTGCGCGTGGCAGGCAACGACGTATGCTGATTGGTAAAGGCGAGTTGCGTGGCATCGCTCATAAATTCCTTGATGACCTCAATCGCTGCATCCAAATTGGGCGTATCCTTATTCAGCGAGAAGCCGCCTGAGCCGAAAACAGTCGTACCCGTCTCCATCTGCGGCCACGGCGTGATATCAACCGTAGTAAAATTGCTGTCGATGTAGCCCCGCAGCGGCCAGCGACCTGCTCCAGTCATGGCGGTGCGACCCGATTGGAATAGTTCATAGGGGGCCGTGCCAGCAACGGCTGGTGATACGCCATGTTCGTGAACGAGGGAATGAAGGAACTTTACCGAGTCCAGCATTTTCGGATCATCAAGATTCGAGTCGGTCCAATCTTCGGTTAGTGAGGCCGTGCCGTTGGTATGCCACCAGGGTGCCAAGCCAAAGTTAAAGTACGGGATGGCAAAACCAAAGACTTTCTCCGAGCCTTCACCCGAGGTTAGCTGGATGGCGGTCTCGACAAAATCGTCCCAGGTCCAGTCGTGGGGAGGTGGCTCCAGCCCAGCTTTCTCAAACATCTCCGTGTTGTAGTGGATGATCATGTTGTTCCATTCACGGGTCATGAAGTACGTTGCGCCATCTGGGCCCTTCAACGCATTGTGGAGCACCGGCTCGGTTAGATCAACGACGCGTTGGAGTTCGGGATCAGCGTCAATGATATCGTCCATTGGTGTAATAATATCCTGGAAGATTAGTTCACGTGCGCCTTCGATGGCAATGTAGATCACGTCGACGGGCTGCCCACTTGCCACCCGCAGCTTGAGGAGGTTGATATATTCACCCCATGACCCTCCCCAAGAATATAGATCTTCCACAGTGATCCCTGGCGCACGTTCATTAAGGCGTGCAATGGCATCTGCATAAATGGCCGTTGTTGTCTCACCACCTTGATTAAACACGGTGATGTTTGCCGTCAGATCGGCCGCCGGTACGCTATCGTCCGCCGCGTCCTCAGTTCCTGGTGTAGATGTAGGCGCAGTACATGCAGCCATCGTCAACCCAACTACGCTCATTCCTGTAAGGCGTAGCATCTCGCGGCGACTTAATGTGCGGTGGTTCAGCGAATGTCTAGACATGGTTTGTTTCCTTTGGTTAGAAATATTTGGACAGTTCAACTTCAACGTCATCACGAAAAAGGGAAGGGAGTTAAGAATTATCTCGCAGTCGAGTTTCTTTCGGTTAATCGGGTTGGCACGCAGATACATATAGGTCGAGCCAATGGGTTCTCAATTTAGGTGACGAGATGGCACACGGCTAATGTTCCAAAATAAGGCTTGGGTAAATAAATGGGTGACCATAGGGGGAGACGTATGCATGGTGGCCCAAATATACAATAACTATGAGATGCAGAGTCTGAGTATAGAAGCTAAAACTATTATACTCCAGTACCCGCCGTTCGTAAAAAAACCACAAAAATAGTGCCAAAATCGTTAATCTGTTCAAATGAATTTATATCTGTCCATGCTCTTGTGCCACAGGCGGCTCGCCATTTTCAGTGGATGACCTAAAATGGTGATTGAGCATACAGCTTTGGGGGTTTTAAACCTGTTTGACAGCATTTTGCGAATAAAATGTAATGGGCAGTCTGACCGTGGAGAGTCGTTGCGGAGACCGCAATCCCGGAATGGGCCGGAAAGAGGTCAGTTACCCAGAAGATTCGTGGCCCATTCCGGGATTGCTTGAAGTGTCTACCATTAGCCTACCCACTACAATTTTGTTAATAAAATATACTTTTGTGGATGGACTCACGATTCTATTACATATTCCCGCTGCATCTTCCCGCTACATCTCCCCGCTACAACCTTTCCCAACGAAACGATTGAAACGAAAGAAACACTTATTTCGCCACGTCCTCACTAACAGAGGTCGATGACATTTCTTATTTAACGCTAAACGTTGTCCCAGTAGAGCTGAGTCTATAGGAGCAAAACTAATAATGAATACAACAACCAATTCGATTTTCATGATACGGGCGTATCTCTGTATAGGCATTGCCTTGGCGCTTCTGTTTAGCATTACGCCGCCGCTTCAGGCCCACAATGGTTCAGCGATTCGTTATGTCGCTGTGAATGGTGTAGATGAGGGAGATTGCCTCGATCCAGAGCGCCCCTGTCAAACCATTCGATATGCCATTGATCAAGCCGATAAAGGGGATGAGGTTGTGGTCTCTTCTGGAACATATCAGTTTGACCCAAATGAAATGGCTCTGCTGTTAAGCGATATGGTTCCAGTCCGTGGCCCTCAAGCAACCGAGATTGGGCTTGAGGCACGGGGTGCAAGCGACGAGCCAACCTATATTATTGGTCCATCTTTCGAGTATCGAGAGCAACTGGCAGAGCGGAATCTCACGCTGATTCAAGATCGCAAAGGGCTGGAGATTGCACAAGGGGGTAAAGAACGGGCTGCCATGAACATGATGGAAACCGTGCAGCCTCTCACCAATTGTGTCAGTGGTATGGCCGGCATCTTTCCCTGCCAAGGAATCAATTTCCTATCCCAAATTCCCTTGAGCCAATTTAGTAGCAACCCCTCAAGCGCCAACGATATTTGGGGATTTGTTGATCTAAATGATGACCGCGAGTATGCCCTCATTGGCCTCCACAATGGAACGGCCGTTGTCGACGTGACAGATCCGTTGAACCCGATAGAGGTCGGGACGATACCCGGTCGGGATACGATGTGGCGAGATGTCAAGGTCTATCAATTCTTCAACGATAGCGAGGACCAATGGAACGCCTATGCATATGTCACAGCCGACAATACGGTACAGGGGCTACAAATTATCGACCTGACCAATCTACCGGCTACAATTTCCTTGGCTGCAACCTATCACACTCTTGCCAGCGCCCACAATGTCTATATGGGGAATACCGATTACACAACAGGACAAGCACTATCGGGCCTGACACCATACGCATATATTGCTGGAGCAAACTTAGACGATGGTGCGTTCCGCATTCTGGACCTCACCGCGCCAGCAGCACCGGTAGAAGTGACGGCACCACCCATCGGATCCGAGTACGTTCATGATGCCACCAACTTTGTGCTAACCGATTCCCGAACAGCCTACTGCGCTCCGGGACACAACCCCTGCGAACTCTTCATCGATTTTAATGAAGATACGGTCGATATTTGGGACGTGACGGACAAAGCTGCCCCCATGATGATCAGCTCCACGTCTTATCCAAACGCCAAATACACTCATTCTGGATGGTGGACAGAGGACAAGATGTTCATCTTCATCCAAGACGAACTAGATGAGCAAGATGCCGATTTGAATACAACCTTGCGCACACTGGACATATCTGACCTCACGGCACCCTTCCTCAGCAATGTCTGGACTGGACCCACGCCTGCCATTGACCACAACGGATTTGTTAAGGGTGACCGCTACTACATGTCGAACTACCGACGCGGTCTGACTATCTTGGATATCACAGACCCCAATTCCCCCACTGAGGTTGCCTTTTTCGACACTTTTCCATCGCCAGCCGATAACAGCGCCAATTTCAATGGTGCTTGGGGTGTCTATCCCTATCTGCCAAGCGGAACCATCCTGGTGAGTGACATTGAAGGAGGGCTATTCCTTTTAAAGGAGAAAGAGGCAGGGCCGCAGCCTTTTACCGAACGCAAGGGATATGTCTGGGCAAACAATGCAACCAGCAGCAGCTATGCGCCTTCTGCCCAGCATTCGTACAACTCATCCGGCGGACCGAATACCATTACACGTAGCGCTGTTGGCAGCTACCGGGTTCGCTTTGCCGGACTTGGCGGCAACGGAACTTCTGGTGGCCATGTACAGGTGACCGCATATGGCGCAAGCAGGGATTTTTGCAAGGTCGCCTGGTGGTCCTCTACGACCAGCGATGCCGTAGCCAACGTACGTTGCTTCACTTTGGCTGGCGATCCAGTGGACACGCAATATACGGTACTCTTCCTTTGGGCGGAGTAGATAATTTCGGAAGGAACTGAACAATCTTGACCTACCGAAACTGAGATACTACCCATTCGTAGGAGTATCTCAGTTTCGAGGCAAGACATGATCTGCGCAGAAATTTAACCACTATTCGCGTTCATGCCGTATCCGCGTTTAAGCTTCCTCCAACGCGGATACGGCATGAACGCGAAGCAGTTGCTTGCGACCACGCTGATTTCAGCTAGCCATTACCTGATTCAAGGCTGATTTTCTATTCGCCTAATACCCCTTCACAGTAACTTCCGCTTTTCACCTACTTCTGCTCAGGTCGAAAGTTCTACCGATGGACTGTATCATGGCCGCTGATGACCCACATGCTATAGTGGATGATGCAGCTTACACACCCAAGTACCGATCCAAAAAGTCAACAATGTCTGGATACATTTCACCAAGATTTTCTGCGGAGCGCACATAGTAACATTCATTGGGATAAATCTTATACTCAAAGGTTTTGTACTCCTGCTCCAGAGCCGTGGCAAACTTGGACGAAGCATCGGAGCGAGGATAGCGCCCTTCGCCATGCACCAGGAAGACCGGCGTTGTAGCGTCGCCCAAGTGATAGATGGGTGAGCTGCGTCGGTAGACGTGACGGTTCTCTTTTACATCGCCAAATTCGTAGCGCAGCAGTTGGCGGTGACGTAGTTCCTGTTCATCATCAAAGTCCAGCCAGTCGCCGTAGCCCGCGTGGGGGACCGCGGCCTGGAAAACGCCCGGCGCAAAGCCGACCGCGGCCATGCTCATACAACCACCATAGCTGGTGCCGTGAATGGCCATCTTCGTGTCGTCCACATAATCGAGCGACTTAAGCAGATCGACGCCAGCCAGTACGTCGCGTAGGTCGCCGTGGCCCCAATCTTGGTTATTGGCATCCTCAAACGCCTTGCCATAGCCGGAACTTCCGCGGATGTTGGGCAGCAGCACCACATAGCCTTTGCGCACAAAATATTGTACATCGTCGCGGTAGACGTCGGTGAATTGACTGGTAGGGCCGCCGTGGACGAGAACCAGGGCTGGATACTTACCATTAAGCTTCCGCTCGGCTGGTGCGTAGAGATAGGCCGCGATTTCGAGACCGTCAGAGCTGCGATAGGTAACTTTTTCCGGCGTTACCAACTTATCTTGTAGGGCTGTCAAGGTAGGTGAAGCCGTGAGCTGGCGTGTTTCGCCGCTTGCCACATCCACCAACCAGAGATCGGATGGGCAGGTGGGCGTGCCCAAAAGATAGGCAATCTGCGAACCATCAGGCGACCAGGCTGGACCCGAGACAACGCCCATTTCTGGTGCGACCAAGACCTGTGGCCGGCCAGTACCATCGACCTCTGCTATTGTTAATCGGGTTGTGCCGTTCGTGTTGGCCACAAAGGCAATTTGGTACCCGTCGGGAGAAATCTGGGCTTGCGTCTGGTCGGATGCTTCCGCATAGACTGGTTCAACTGCCCCACCACGCATGGATACTCGCCAATAGTTGATCCAGCCATTACGGTGGGAAGGGAAGAGAATGCTCTGTCTGGTGTACGAAGTCAGCGGGAAACCAAATGTACGTCCGTAGTGATAGTCAAAAAAGTCACCATCTTCAGCAACGACACGAGATTCCCCGCCATCTACCGTCATTGCTATGATCGTGTGGTCGGTCCAAGTCTTATTCAGACGTACATAATAAATCTGCTCACCGTCGGGTGAAAAGACCGGGTAAACTTCGTATCGCGAATCATCCGTGAGGCGCACGGTATTCCCATCGGGGACGTTCACTTTGAAGATATCATAGCGGCCATAGCGGTTGGCAGAAAAGACAATGGCGCGGCTATCTGGCGCCCAGGCATAGGCGTTGATATTGGCATGGATGTGGGTCAGCTGAATGGCGGGACCGCCAGCGGTAGGCTGTAGCCAAATTTCTACCCGGCTAGAGCGTCCACGGTTGTCATCTGCGCCTTTATCGCTTACATAGGAGATCCATTGGCCGTTAGGGGCAGTGGACATCAACGAACTGCTAAGAAAGGGCAGCGAACCCATGCCGCTCGACAGCTCTTTGCTCTCCCCACTCTGCACATCGACGTGGCGGATCGCTGGTGCGCCGCCCAACGCAGACTGTACAAGAACGGCGGACCCATCGGGTAGCCAAACCGGCGGCTCTGGACCAGCTGTTGGCTGCAATGTTAGCAGTTGGCGCAGCGTAATGCCGGCCAAATCTTCATCACGGCGTACCTGTGTCATTTTCTTTCTCCCCCCTGTTGATATAGATGTTCAGATAATTCTTGTCAACAGATTGAATAGATTTGTCAGATTTTTCTCTCTAATCTGTATAATCTGAGGAATCTGTTGATGAAAATCTTTTTCTGAAAAACTATAGTATAGTTAATCTCAAATGAGTATGCCATGCTTTCTAAGACTCGCCAAGCTGCTCGTCTGACTTTGGGGTGTAGTACGATTATGCTCTTGCAGTCATGAATTATTTGGTCATTTGATATTGTTACTCACGAATAATGATGGTAAAAAGCACGAAAATTCAGCTTGCTTTGGCGTTAAGTAACATTTACGGACGATACGATGACCAACGCCCTAAAATCCGTTTGACACCTTGAGAGAAGCTGGTATACTTGTAACCATCAGTCTTCTCAATTTGCACGAAAAGTTCCATCCCCCACCAGCCCATCATTTTAGGAACGGGAATGAAATAACTTGGTCATTTGATGGGAACAAACCCGATTGAAACACGCAAGTTATTCACACTCATTCCTTAGCGGATCGTTTTTGTATGGCCCAGCAAATCACCGCACGTCAGCCTCAACAACTGGCCATCATGGACGCCAACCCACGTAGCCAGCTATCGATTGTCATGCGACAGTTGTTGCGCAACCGTGCTGCGCTTGTGGGTGCTATCATCGTCATACTTGAAATCTTCATTGCAATGTTTGCACCCTACATTGCGCCATACGATCCAATCGAGCAAACAATCTATGATGCGTTACAAGCCCCCTCCAGCAAATATCTGCTGGGTACAGACGAAGTCGGCCGCGACATTCTGAGCCGCATTCTTCACGGCACAAGCATCTCACTGCGAGTTGGGCTAATTTCAGTGGGGATTGGCGCTCTCCTCGGGGTGTTTCTAGGTCTAATCGCTGGCTACTACGGTGGCCATGTCGATAATTTTATTCTGAGGCTGATGGACATTTGGCTTGCCTTCCCTGGCATTCTGTTAGCGTTAGCCATTATCGCTGTGTTGGGACCAAGCCTCTTCAATGTTATGATTGCGGTCGGTCTTTCGGCCACGCCAACCTATGTCCGGGTGACGCGTGGCTCTGTACTCTCTTTGCGCGAGATGGAGTATGTCTTGAGTGCTCGCGCCGTGGGTTGCCGCGGCTTTCAGATTATGGGGCGTCACATCTTCCCCAACGTCCTGCCCGCGATCATCGTCTTGTCCACACTAGGGGTTGCCAGTGCCATCCTCACTGCCGCCGCACTTAGCTTTATTGGCCTAGGCGCCCAGCCACCAACGCCAGAATGGGGTGCAATGCTCACCATGGGGCGCCAGTTTATCCGCCAGGCGTGGTGGGTGACTACCTTTCCCGGCCTAGCAATCATGATTACGGTCTTAGGAATCAATCTGTTGGGAGATGGACTGCGTGATGCGCTTGATCCCCGTTTACGGACGTAGTCGGCCGGTAATCGGTGAGTCGGTATTCAGTGAGTCGTAAAACGAAGTGAGTTTGACACAGTTTTAGTCTAAACAATATTAACCTAAAAGGAGAGAGGAATGTTACGAAAACCGTTGGGTTTATTTACATTGTTGGTCGCATTGCTTCTGATAGCGGCATGTGCTCCACAACCTGCCACAACCGGTACCGCCGATGAAGCTACCGGTGCTGAAGTTGCGGAGGATGATCGCTATGGCGGCACGCTCATCTGGAGTGATCAGGATGCGGTCAACGATTCGCTGGATCAGGACAAAAGCAACCACACTCAGTCACGCATGATTGCGCGCCACGTGCTGGAGACGCTAGTCATTGTTGATCCGGCTACTGGTGAGATCCATCCAGGTTTGGCGACCTCGTGGGAGGTGTCCGATGATGGGTTGGAGATTACCTTTCAACTGCGCGAAGGCGTCACCTTCCACGACGGTTCGCCCTTCAACGCGGAGGCGGTTAAATTCAACTTTGACCGCACCGCCAGCCTGACACCCAAGGCGGCCTGGCAGTATATGGGCGGCGACAAGTACAGCGAGACCGTAGTTGCGGATGAGTACACAGTCAAATTGGTCTACAATGAGCCATATGCCGCGCTTTTCACCTACCTCAGCGACGGGGCAACTGGGATCGATTCGCCGACCGCGATTGAAGAATTTGGCGACGATTATGGTGTCAAACATCTGGTCGGCACTGGCCCATTCAAGTTTGCCGAATGGGTGCAGAACAGCCACGTTACCCTGGAGCGCAACGAAGAGTATAATTGGGCACCCGAATTCTATAACCACGAAGGGCCAGCTTACCTAGAGAAGATCGTCATGCAGGGCATTCCCGAATTGGCAACCCGCTCTGCCGCACTAGAGGCTGGCGAGATCGATCTGGTGCGTTTTGGCGAGCAGGATGTAGCCCTCTTTCAGGATTTGGAAGGCTTTAAGGTAGAGCTCATTCCCAAGGCTGGCACAACCCGCTACTATCTCATGAACACCGCGCGAACACCGACCGATGAGATGGCCGTACGAGAAGCCATTATTTATGCCATCGACCGTCAGGCCATTATCGACTCGCCCCGTTTTTCGGGCATTGGCAACATTGGCCTAGCGGCCCTACCGTCCAACATGGTCCCAGGTGGCGTGGATGAATTTGCGGCTTCAGATCGTGCTTTTGACCCAGACAAAGCGATGGCACTACTGGAGGAGGCCGGCTGGGTGGACAGCGATGGCGACGGCCTTCGCGAACGCGATGGCGAATCGCTCCATGTGACCATGGTCATTCCGCAGAATGATCTACTCTTTGTACAGCCCGCACAGGCCATGCTGCGCGACGTGGGTATCGATATGGAGATCCAGTCCGGCGATTTCAACGCCTGGATCGAAGCGGGGACGACCGGTGAATTTCATCTGATGACCATGAGCGACAGTGGTTACGATGGGCCTAGCCTGCTCTCCAACTTCTTCAAGTCGGATGGTCCCTACGCCTTTACCAAGCTCCAGAATGATGTCCTGGACGAAGCCTTGGCTCTTAGCGGCACCACCCTCGACCAAACAGCCCGTTTTGAACATGTGAAAGACGCCATGCGCGTTATTAATGAAGAAGCCGCGGCTGTCAACGTCATGGAATTGTACTACCCTTACGGCATGAAGGAGAGCGTCCAGGATCCCTTCTTCAACGAGATTGGTTTCCCTTATCTGTACGATACCTGGATTCAGAAGTAGAAAAGGTTGCAGAGTTGCAAGGTTGAAAAGTAAATTGCCTGGTAACCGCTCAATCCCTGCGCTGGTTAAGGAACGGGTCGTAAATAAGTTGCGCGTTGGTGACTGGCACTTAACGTCCAAGCGAGCGTAAGTCATGGTTTACCAGCCAGGTGACTTCGTGAGTGCCTGTCACATTGTGTACAAGTTATTTAATGTTCATTCCTAAGTAATGGAACGTACCGATACCAAGGAGGGGCTTGACGGCTACATCGTCTATCACCTTGTACCCTGTAACCCTGTAACTCTGCAACCCTGCAACCCTTCATCATGTCCAAATACATCCTCAACCGTGTGCTGCTGACTCTTCCAGTACTCTTGGGCGTTTCGATAGCTGTCTTTTCCATGCTGCACTTGGTCCCTGGTGATCCAGTTATGGCCATGTTTGCCGAGACGGGCGCTTCCGGGCGTCAAGTGGAAGAGGTACGCGAGCGTCTAGGACTCAATGATCCGTTGCCGGTCCAATATCTGCGCTTTGTGGGCAATGCACTGCGCGGCGATCTGGGCAAATCGCTCTGGGGTGAACGCGACGTCACAGAGATGATTATCGAAGCCATGCCCGCCACCATCCGGTTGACCTTGGCTGGCATGGGGGTGGCGATTGCCTTGGGGCTAGCGCTGGGTATTGTCGCAGCCCTCAACCACAATCGCTGGCCTGACAACGTTACTATGGTCATTGCGCTCGCCGGTATCTCCATGCCCAGCTTCTGGTTAGGGCTTCTTTTGATCCTTGTCTTTGCCGTCAACTTGCGCTGGTTCCCCGTCGTTGGGCAGGGGACGTGGAAGAGTCTGGTCTTGCCGGCGCTGGCGCTAGGCATTGGCGCTTCTGCACTCATCGCCCGCATGACGCGCTCCGAACTGCTGGAGGTGTTGGGTCAAGACTATATTCGCACGGCGCGCGCCAAAGGGCTGGCCACCCGCTTTGTCGTCTTGCGCCACGCTCTTCAAAATGCGCTGATCCCCGTTTTGACCATTGTCGGGCTGCAATTTGGATCTCTACTTGGCGGTACGGTCATTATCGAGACGGTGTTTGCCCGCCAAGGGCTTGGGCGCGTGGCTGTCGATGCCCTACGCGCCAGAGATTTCCCAGTGGCGCAAGGGGTGGTGCTCTTTGTCGCTTTGGTCTACGTTTTAGTCAATCTTGCGGTTGATCTGCTCTATGCGGCGGTGGATCCGCGGATTCGGTATGATTAAGAGAGGGCAATGACCCATGGATCGATTCCTCTATACCGGCAACAGAACCAACCAGATCAGCTTCCCTCTCGGCGGCATTGGCGCGGGCTGTATCGGATTGGCTGGTAATGGCCGCCTCATCGATTGGGAGATCTTCAATCGTCCCAACAAAGGTAGCGTCAAT
>JBCCHB010000051.1:0-98676 GCA_039028975.1 Chloroflexota bacterium | reverse complement strand
TTTTATTGTTAGTTTCATCATTTGTTTTATTCATGTCCATAAGTGTGATCGATCATCTACTTTTTGGCACATATGCATTCGTCTCAATTGCAATCAACTTGACATAATACAAGAGCGTATTTGAATATTCACGCTCTAAGAATGCAAAAGAACTCGTGGGTTAACTTACAATGTTATCGTAATCGAACGGGACAAATTGGATCTTACGGCCCGCCAACCGTACTCCACTCTTCCCCTAAACCATTATTTTCTGCTTGCACCAACCACGCGAAGAAATCGGCGGCTAACGTAATGCCTGGTTGTACAGAACATTCATTGTTTGCGCAAGTCGCTGTGGCGTCATAGCTTGCGGTGAAGATGATGGAATCTGTACCAACACCATAAATCACCAGCGTGTAATACGTCGCGTTGGTCGCCTCGCTCCACGTAAATGTCACACCTGCAGAACCGACATCCCCGTTCGGCGAAATCAGTGTGGAAGTTCCTGGCGTTGGCGCTGGTGTGGGCGTCGCTGTTGGTGGTGGCGAGGACGCCCCAAGCAAGGAGTCGTGCAAAGCAAGCGCATTCACATTCTCACTATCGAAATGATGATTTGAGGCGTCCCAGAAACGGGAATAGGTACAGGCTGATGTTGTTCCGGCAGTATTACCGGCACATGCAAGTACATCAGCATTATTTTCTATTAAGCCCAGGGACAGAGAATGAACCGGAGTGACTTAGGAAAATATCATTGGCTGACTCATCGACTTCTAGACCCCAGATATCTTCCGCATCAATATCTAGTTGTACAACCGTTGTCAGGATCGACTGTTTGAAGCATCGCATCATTTACATCATACATCCCTCAAATAGACACTGACAATTTCCAGGCATTGTTGCATAGTAACTCCGCCACAGAAGATGGAAATGACCAAAAACTAAATGCCTCAGTGCGTTCGGCCATGGCCGAACGCACTGAGGCAAAACCGTACAGAACTGTAGCACCTACCTTACTACCCCAGGATCAAGGTCCAGTATAGGTGCTCCAATCGCCCTTCACCCCATTATTTTCCGCTTGAACTAACCATCTAAAGCTTCCTGGCGTAAATGTTATGCCTGGTTGAACAGAACATTCATTATTTGCGCAGATAGCCGTCGCTGAATAGGTATTGATGAAAAGAATTGTATCTCCCTGTAATTCATAAATGACTAGGGTATAATCTGTTGCATCGGTTGCCTCTGACCATCTAAATGTGAGGCCCATTGAGCCGACTACACCAATTGGCCCGAGCAATGTCGAAGTTCCAGGGATTGAGGGTTGTACAGGTACACCAAGCAGCGAATCGTGTAGGGCTAAAGCATCGACATTCTCGCTGCCGAAGCTATGCATAGATGAATCCCAGAAACGAGAATACGAACACGTTGTCGTTGAACCTGGCGTGTTGCCCTGGCAGGTAAGGACGTCAGAATTGGGACCGTTAACTCCGGTTACGGCAAATGAGCCAAATGTACTAAAGTGAATTTCATTACTCGTTTCGTCGATTTCGACGCCCCAAATATCTTCGCCATCACTCTCCAACTGGACATCTGAACCGTCAAAATATATTTGCCACGTGCCGGCTGTATTTGCCATCAGTGAAGAGGGTGTGAAGGACAATAAATCTTCATCACTGGCCACCACACCAGGCACAGAAACAACACCATTCGTACTTATGATAATTTTGCCGTTGCTCAAAACGTGTAGCCCATAGATGTCTTCAGCAGTTGATGAAAGACCTACATCTGAACCATCAAAATAGAGTTCAAAAGTTCCGGCTGTATTAGCGCCTAGAGATGTGGGATTAAAACGCACAATATCTGAATCATCCACCGTGCTGAAGATACCGGGTAGACTAATTGCATCAACAAAGCTAAGCAATAGTGAATCATCATCCAATATGGTTAGCCCATTTAAGTTTGAGCTTATGCCAATATCTGAACCATCGAACACCATATACCATTGATTATTATCCAGGTCGTAGGCGAGAACATCTTCATTGTCAAAATCGATACCGGCGACATTGCCGTTACTCGTTGAACTCACATACAGGAAAGAACCATTTCCACCAGAGCCAGGAGGTGGAGTTGGTGTTGGAGTTGATCCAGGGGGAGGAGTTGGGGTCGGAGTAGGTGTATCAGTTGGCCCTCCACTACCATTGATCTCGAGGTCAAACGTACCCATTGCCGGCGTAATCCCGTTTCCTCCACCATCGGAAACGGAAAACTCGAAGCTGTCATCCGTGTTGTTTGCGGCTGTATGTAGATAGGTTACACGTGAATTATCGATGTCATCCTGAGTAAACGTATCGTTGATGCTTAAGGGGGTGCCATTTAGTCTCAGTATTCCGCGCGTTGGTGCGACTTTTAGGCTATAGGTCAACAATTGAGGCCCTTGTTCTGGGTCGATAGTCTGTAATTTGGCAGTGTCAATGACTAGTGTCTCACCAATATTTAGTGATTCGGTATGTGCTTGGAATTGAGTATAGAGTGCAACTTCATAAGAGATACGGCTGGCAGATAACAAGTCCATGTCTCCATCCTTATCCATATCGATGGCAAAAACGCCATATGCCCCTTGAGCGGCATTATCGATTATGCGCATGGTAAAATTGCCGTTGCCGTCGTTCGTATAGAGGCTGACTTGATGTTGGTTTAAGGCATTACCTACCGCATCTATATCGCCATCTTTATCAATATCCATAGCAAATATAGATCGTGCCCCCAAACGGTTGGTCGAAAGAGCATGAAAAGTAAAGCTCTCATTACCATCATTCTCATACCATGCCGCGGTTGCATCGAGTCGGCTGGCCGTGAAAACATCCATATCACCGTCACCATCGATATCTGCAGGCGAAACGTAATAGGCCCCATCGGCGGTCATACTCATTACCTGCTTTGTAAAGTTTTCGTTGCCATCATTCTCAAGCCAGAAGATTTCATCATTATGATAGCTGGCACCAAAGATATCAATATCGCCATCGCCATCTATATCTGCAACCTCAGCTCTTTTAGCTCCTGTTGCGGTAGAATCAATAATATGCCTAGTGAAGTTTTCATTTCCGTCGTTTTCGTACCAACCTACTTGGTTTCCATCTTGGTTTGTATTGACTAAATCTGTATCGCCGTCCTGATCCAAATCAGCCGTTACAATCGAATGCGCACCATCTGCAGCTGAGTCAATAATATGTTTGGTGAATCCTCCGGTACCATCACTTTCGTACCAAGCAAATGTATCGCCAAGGTAGCCACCGGCAAGAGCGTCAGCATCCCCATCACCATCTACGTCACCAACGTGTGCAGGGTAAGCTCCATCTAGATTTGAATCCAGTACCCTTGGTATGAAACCGCCCGCGCCATCATTCTCGTACCAGAAAACGGTATCATCTTGGTAGTCAGTTGCAATAGCGTCCAAAAGCCCATCACCATTGAAATCAGCTGCTAGGACTGCATGAACATCATCTACTTGATCATGAAATACAAGTTTCGTAAACTCCATGGAACCAGTCACGATCTGAGGTGCCTGATTTGCTTGCATTTGGGCATATGTCATCACTGATGTTTGAGTTCGAGGTAAATTTGCTGTCGAAAGAATTTCCTGAAAACTATTTAGGCTAAATGGAAGACTGTTCAAATCGAGTCTATTATCAACATTTGGTTCTTTGCCAGCTAAATTTTGGTCGATGGTGGTTGTAAGAAAGAGCAATATAGTGAAGGCCAAGAATGTTGATGGTACGATCAAACGTAGCATGTGATTCTCCTTTTAAAGCGCAGATTGTAATGACTAGGATCAGTCAACATCTGCTATACAGAATACCAATAAAATTTGTTCTTGCCTCCTGGATACCACAGGCACAGGGAAAGGAAATAACTGAATATTCTCGTAGATTTGCCTAAAAATATGTTCTGGGGTGCCTAAAAAAGCAAAAATTACCTGTTCTCAAAACGATGGGCAGTAAAAATTAGAGAAAGCTCGGGCCAACATTTCACTGTCGCATAACACAAAAATGGCAAACAATCTTCAGTATAACAAAATAATGTATATTCTTTTCTTGCAGTTTCCTTATATGTTTAGACCATTGATGCAAGAAAGCTGATCCATAGAGGAGGATGATCAAGCAATTTAGTGATTCAGAGCTAGCATGCCTGTGGAGAGTATGTGAAATTTTTAAGTAAGATGTATGTGGCCCCTTCGCTAAATGTTTCCTCTGGCTAAAATGAAGTGCATTTTATTGGAAATACTAAGAGGCATTCTACTCTCATTAGACAACAAAAGCGGTCCGTTTTGTCAGCGATTTGTAATATAATCAGACGCATTACTGTTTTATAATGCTATTTGTAGAGCAAAAGCGTCTTCGCTGAGCCGTTTTCACGTAATGTTAAGTGCAGAATAAATTTAGAATACAGATAATTTAGACCAAACAAATCATCTAACTGTGGCAGAAAGAATAAAACAGCTTTTCAAACAAAGTTGAATATCATTGAGCCGACTTAGTACTTTGTCAACTAAGTTTTTCAGTATTTTCTCAGAGTAAAAGTACCGAATAATTTAGTTTACGACGCGCTTAGCCCGGGTTTTATAAATTGACCATTTCAACTAAGTCGTCAAAATGTCAAACAGACAAAGAAGGCAAACACTGTAAACTTCTATCAAGTGTTTACTTAAGTCGATTCTAGAACATGCCCGATCCTCCTAACAATTACGCGCAAAACTTATTGTTTTAACACAAACCAACGCGCAGCAATCAGCATCGATATTTGTTATGACAACTGGCACAACTTCATCCTCATTATATTGATGACCAGATAGGTTTTGCCGTTCCTCTTTTGGAGTATCATACACAATGTAGTTCTACGCTCTATGTTGAATTTGTTTTGAACATAGAAAATTTCCAAAACAAAAGATTTTCTCAGCCCAAAAAGGCAAAATGTAATTATGTAGTTATTGAGGGAATTGAAGGTTTATCTTGAGAAACTTCACTATCCGCAATAGCTTGATAATAAGCTCTCCTTGCGTATAACACATGCAAAGTCATTGTATACCTTTAAGTAATTTATTGCTTTATAATGATTTTAAATTCATTTCCTTTTAATTCAACACACCATATCATGATTGCATATTGTATGAGCTTTTTGCCAGCCGTAGTGCTACCTTGCTCCTATACTTAATACGAAAGTAAACGTTCCCTTTTGATTGAAAATAGATCAATAGTGTATCAAGCAAACCACTATTACATAGTGTGTCCTATAAAATCGAACAGTTTTTTTCGCTGAAACAAGTATAACCCTACTTAAAGTATAAGTTCGTTTTCCACATAAGAAAACCACCAATAATATGGGATAGACCAGTATTATATGAGATAGAGAATTAACCATGAATAAGCGCAGGATTCTGTACGTAATCACGAGACCAGATATAGGCGGTGCACAAGGGAATGTATTTGATCTGATTTCTAGGGTTCGGAATCAATACGATGTGTCACTGGCCGTCGGCTTTTACGGATCGTTAACGGATTCCGTTGCCAAACTGGGTATTGACGTCCATATTCTTCCCAGTTTAGTCCGCTCGATTAACCCCATAACCGATGTCAAAGCAGTTCGAGAGTTCCTACAACTTTTAGATTCCATCAAGCCTGATCTTGTGCATCTACATAGCAGCAAAGCAGGCACCATTGGAAGAATCGGTTGTCGTATTGCAAGGATCCCGTCGGTGTATACAGCGCATGGATGGGGATTCAGCCTTGGCAACCCTGTTATTCGTCGACGGATTGCATATTGTAGTGAAGCACTTCTCGGTAGGCTTGGACAAATTATCTGTGTCTCGGAAGATGATAGACAACAGGCAATTCACAATCGTGTTTCCAACCCCTCCAACATTAAGACAATTCGATATGGCATTGACGCTCTCAATTGCCA
This sequence comes from Chloroflexota bacterium, assembly GCA_039028975.1. Lineage (GTDB taxonomy): Bacteria > Chloroflexota > Anaerolineae > Caldilineales > Caldilineaceae > JAHBNG01. The sequence continues at coordinate 92,745 of JBCCHB010000051.1, read as the reverse complement.
AGTCGCTCAACCAAATGTATCACCACCGACACTTGTCATGGTAGCAAGATTTAGTGAACAGAAGGATCAAGCTACGTTACTTAGGGCGATTGCGCTGCTGTCACATTTGAACTTTTGTGTTCAGTTTGTGGGGAGTGGACCTTATTTGGACGATATGATTAAGCTAGCTGAACAGCTTGATGTAACCGAAAAGGTTGATTTTCTAGGGGACCGCAATGATGTTCCGCAGATTTTGTCAGAATCTCAAGTTTTTGTACTAAGTACTAATTATGAGGGGTTGCCGATTAGCATTCTTGAAGCTATGCGCGCTGGGTTACCAGTGGTTGGCTCAAAGGTCAATGGTATACCTGAAGAGGTCGTAGATGGAGTTACCGGTTATATTGTACCTCCTCACAATGCAGAAGATTTGGCCATTGCATTACGGAAGCTGATTGAAAATCCCGAATTACGGAGTCAGATGGGTACGGCGGGAAAAGAAAAATTTCATAGTGAATTTGAGATTCGACGGATGCTGACTGAAACCACTAGTCTGTATGAGGATGTAATGGACCATCATTCATTTATTAATACTAAGGATACAAGGATGCCAACAATGGTTCAGAACTCTCCTAAGTATTGATCAAATCAAAAGACTTATAATCAATTGTGTACAGCCTCTCATATGTGCAATTTATTTCATCCTTCCTCCTAAAAGCCAGAAAAAAATTAGCTTTTGCACACAAATCTGTCCGGAGTACAATTATTCGCTAAAGTAGGGTGAGAACCTAATTGTGATAAGTCCAGACCGTAGCTCTTATCAAGCGCTACTCAACTCTAGTCAATTAAATTTATTGGTCATTAACAGTAGTGATATAAGCGAGTAAACCCCGATGAATCTTTCACGTGCTCAAAGAATCAATGCTGCTCAGGAGCTTGCTACTCCATTTATTCCCAAGACTACTACTAGCCGGCTAAATTTACGTTTTTCTGAACGTAAACTCTTATTATCCTTTGTCGATTTATCTCTTGTCTTTCTAAGTTTTCTAGCTATTGTGCTGCCAATCATACAAATTGGACAGCCAGCGTTGTTTGGCGCAATACAGTACCAAGAAGTAGTTCTTATTTATGGAATTATTTTGCTTACGGTCTGGCTCTGTACTGGTTTTTCGATGGGTTTATATAATCTTACCGTTGCGGCCAGCGTATTAAAGTCAATCCGTTTGGTAATAGGTACGATGGCAGTCCTACTTGTCTCTTTATTGGCTATCATTCAGATTGAACGTGTTTTAGCACTAAATTGGGTTGATGTATTATCCATATGTGCTCTTGGAACCATTCTCCTTATTTCTTGGCGATTAGTCTACGCCATTTGCATAGCAAAGTGGGGATTGCCTCAATCCGTAGTCGTTGTAGGAGCTGGCGAGTCAGGCAGTGAGCTAGCGAGTATGCTACGAGGTGGTGGTCTGCTCGGACATAATGAGCATCATGATCTAAGAGCCGAATATGGTAGTATTGTCGGATACAAGATCATTGGGTTTATTGATGATGATCCTCAAAAGCAAGATTCTACGGTTGCTGGTATCTCAGTACTGGGAGGTTCATCTGAGCTTGTTCAAATTGTAAACAAATATCAGCCCGATCAAGTCGTATTAGCGATCACAAATACAGATTCAATACAGCCAGGGCTTCTTAATGTGTTAGTAGAGTGCCGTTCCTTAGGGTTTGAGTTGACAACCATGCCTGAGCTTTATGAAACGGTAATGCAGCGCATACCAATCAACCATATAGGTACAAATATTGGGGCAGCGCTATCTAACTCACGGTCCGGAATTTCCAGATTGTACGAATTTTGTAGGCGCCTGTTGGATATACTAATAGGGCTTCAAGGATGTATAATGATGATACCCATGCTGCCGGTTATTTGGATTATTAACCGAATCTACGCGCCAGGGCCGCTCTTCTATCTTCAAGAGCGAACGGGTAAATCAGGTAAGCCTTTTCAAATTGTAAAATTCAGATCGATGATTGTTGACGCAGAAAAATTCAGCGGTGCAGTATGGGCAGAAGAAGATGATCCAAGAATTACACCTGTTGGTAAATTTCTGCGGCAAACCAGATTAGATGAACTGCCACAGTTTTGGAATATTCTTAAAGGCGAGATGAGTATCATCGGTCCCCGGCCCGAACGCCCTCACTTTGTAGAGCTTCTTTCAGAGCAAATACCCTTTTACAAAGCCCGTCATTCTGTCAAACCTGGGCTTACAGGCTGGGCTCAAGTACAATATTCATATACATCTTCTGTTGAGGATACAGCCGTTAAACTTCAATACGATCTCTTTTACATCAAATACCAAGGGCTGGTGATTGATACTAAGATTCTTCTTAAGACAATTGGCGTTGTCATTGGCTTTAAGGGGCGGTAATAATACTATGCAGATATCTACTGAGTCCGAAATAAAAGCACTGTTTAAGATTGTTTGGCGATGGCTTTGGTTATTAATTCTGTGTGTTCTAATCAGCGCCGTAACAGCATATACCCTGAGTACGATGATTGTACCAGTTTATCGAGCTTCCACTACTCTCTTGATCGATAGCGCTCGTACACCAGAAGGTGCGTCAAACGTCCAAGATCTTATCTTTCTAGAAAGACTCGCACAGACTTGGGCTCGGCTTATGGAACAAAACTCGACACTCGTAGAAATTGCAGACCAGCTAGAGATCGATGCTGATGTCTTAAAGAAAGACGTTGTCGATAGACAAGTAACACCTCTGCGTGATACCCAGCTCATGAGGATAGACATTGAAAGTGTATCGCCAACATTGGCGGCCCTGGTAGCGAACACCATGCCGGGCGTCTTTAGCGCTCAGCTCAATAGTGTGCAGACAGATCGGTATAGTGGGTTGAAGTCAAATCTCCAACGAGATTTACAGGGGTTAGAGGAGGATATTCGATCGAAGCAGATTCAGATAAGCGATTTACCAGAAGTTCGTACGTCTCAAGAAGATTTCGAGTTTATGTCTTTGCAGTCCGAGTTATCTGAATTACTAACCGATCGGCGTAATTTGCGGAATCAACTTGAATCTATTCGTTTGACGGAGGCCCAATCAACAGATGGTCTTGCCGTAGTAGAGGCGGCAGAGGTTCCAGTAACGCCCATACGCCCGAGGATTCTAATCAATACAGCATTAGCTTCTATTGCCGGTTTGCTAGTGGCTTTGGCATTTGTTTTCTTAATCGAATTTCTGGATGACCGCCTTCGTTCACCTCGCGAAATAAGATCATTAGTTGATCTTCCACTACTTGGCTCAATTGCGGTCATGCCCAAACGAGGCAAGCAAAGCACAAAGAATACTGGCACCAATGAGGCATTAATTACCCTACGGGAGCCTCGTCATCCTCTCAGTGAAGCGTATAGAGGAATCCGCACCGCACTGCAATTTGACAATATTGATGAACCTTTTAAAACGATTGTGGTAACTAGTGCTCTGCCGAATGAGGGTAAGTCAACTACAGCAGCAAATCTAGCAATTGTCATGGCCCAGGCAGGCTACAAGGTTGCATTAATTGATGCGGACATGAGGAAGTCAAGTGTCCATCAGATCTTTGACATCCCAACACGACCTGGATTAATTGACGCCATCATGTTAGAGGAGTCCCAACCATTACGTTTTTCACCTGAACGACAAATTCGAAACCTGTATATCATGCCAACTGGTCTACGCCCTCCGAATCCTGCAGAGCTACTTGGCTCGAAGCGAATGAAATTACTGATTGATCGCGTGAAATCGGCGGTTGATATTGTAATTTTCGATACACCCCCAGTTTTGGCAGTAACAGATGCACAGATACTTTCAACTGTAGCCGATAAAGTACTTTTGGTTGTGAGCCATGGAACAAAAAAAGGAATGATAGCACAGGCCGTTGAATCACTGCGAATGGTAAATGCCCCTCTTGTCGGATGTGTATTCAACCGTCTAGAGCGTTCCCAGGAGTCCACTTATTATTATAATGAATACTATGGGAATGAAGGCGAGTGGTTTGAGTCCATTGAGGAAGATCAGACATTGTTCATTCCAACCTATTCTAGCTATGACTTGAATGGTCGAAACGGCAATAATGGTATCCCGAAATCAGCTTCAACAAAAGAAAATGAGCCAGCTTCGCTATAACTCACACCACTTACTGTGAATATGCCGCCCTACCGAGGGCAAGGCCACTCATCTCAACATCAGTCGATCGCAATTTCATCTCTTAGGTTCGCTTAGGACAAACCTAAGGGGCTGAAAGGTCCCTCATTGACTTTGCGATCGGCTGAGTTTATTGTCAGTAACCACACACCACACTTCGTCTTCCACAACTATCCAGTCCCTATCCACCTATACTGCGATCGTTTTGAAAACAGATGTTTTCCCAAGCTCGACCAGAGGGGCTAAACACCTGTTTTCCAACGGAGCTGAGTCTAGTTTTCTACACCGCTATAGATGATAGAATGGGTATGCCTTCTTGCAACTCAGGGCATTCATACAATCTACTGTTCTACCTATTTTCTTAATCATTTGGATCTATTACAGTTCACGTCAATTAGCGAACTGTTTTGCGGCCATTTGTGATTAATCTGTTAGATACAACGCACATACATGATGTTATGATAGGTCCACGAAAGTCCATCAAAATTCGCCACAGATATTGAGAACTGCCCATTCGCTATGGCCGATACGCTGAGAGCATCTTTGCAAAAGTACATTCCAACCACATTCCACGATCCCTTTGGTCTCTTCCTACGGCTAATTCGTTCAGGAGACTCAACAGCCTTATTCACACTAGGTACAGCACTATTAGGGGTAATAGCAAGCCCTTTGGATCTACTGCTTCAACCGTTGGAAAGTCGTCAATATCGCAAAGCCTCCTCCGCTAATTTACCATTGATATTTGTGTGTGGTGCGCCCCGAACAGGCACAACATTAGCCTCTCAAGTACTCATTCGGCATCTGCCCGTAACGTATTTCAATAATCTAACGGCCATGTTTCCTCGCTCGCCGATTGTTATCAATCAGCTATTTGGCCGGTTTCTGACATCTGCTCAACATATCGACTTTAAAAGCTACTATGGCAAAACCAATGGGTTTGCTGGTCCTAACGATGCGCTGTACATTTGGGATCGCTGGTTTGGGACGGACCGTTCAATCATCCCAACGGAAATTGATGAGCCAATGGTCCAAAGGATGACCCAATTTTTCGGAGCAGTTGAAGAAGCTTGGGGTCGACCACTCATAAACAAGAATAACAGCCTAAATACCTTTGCTCATCTGGTCGCTGAAGTCTTTGAAAACGCATACTTTGTCTGTATGACACGAGATCCTGTCTATCATGCCCAAGCCTTATATCGCGCCCGCAATGATATCCACGGGGATCCAAGTCTTGCTTATGGCATTCATCTACCAGACGACAATCGCGATGACTCCAATAAAGATCCCCTTGAAGATGTATGTGATCAGGTAATCTTCCACGCTCAAATGGTACGAGATCAATTTGCTCGCATTGGTCCCGAACGATTTCTGGTTGTATCCTACGAAAACTTTTGTCAGGATCCAGCCAGCATTGTAGAAAAAATTGGGCAAGTGCTCCCTGTTGGCACTCATGATGCCCAGAGACTTCGAGCAGAATTAAAGCCTTTTCGTTCCACAAACCACATACGCATCGATACCGAAAAATTTGAAAAGATGCAAGCGTATCTAAAAGGTCACGGAGAACTAGCGTCGGCACTCTCGCTACAAATATAAATATGAATGGTCTTAAAACACTTAAAAGCCTTTGCGGAAGTCTCGTATTTCGCATACTTGTGGGTCTTTTACTACTTGCGATATTGATCTATACAGTTGGAGAACGCGAAATACTCGGCAGTCTATTCACGGTTGATCTGTCATATTATTTGCTTGGCTTGTTCCTATACATTGCAGCGTTAGGTTTTCTAGGTTCAATACGGCTCCATACAGTTTTAGTAGCAACTGGAAATAAAATTAAATTTATGACGGTCGTGAATACCAATTTCATGGGTATGTTTTTTGCCAACTTTATGCCCCAGGTTGTTGGGGTTGACCTAACTCGCGTGCTTGAATTACGCCGTCAAGGAGGAGCCGGTACGGATGTTGTCGCCAGCGTATTTTTGGATCGGGTTATAGGGCTTATATCACTTTTCCTTATGACTTTTGTGGGCATTTTGGTCGGTTTCCAACTCATTAGCGACCCATCGATCATAGCCACTATTATTGTTCTGGCAGCCCTATTTTTCTGTGGTTGGTGTTTCCTGTTCAATTTACCATTCTTGCAAAAATTCCGATTTATACTGGATTGGCCACTTATACATCCGAATCGGGAAAAAGTAGTTCAGATCTATGAGACCCTATACCAAATAAGAATGCAGCCTGGGCTTATTTGGCGATTGATCGGTATCTGTCTTGTATCACAGTGGGTAGAAGTCGCCTCAGTATGGGCGCTCGCATACGCTCTCGATTTTTCAGTTGCGCCCTTTTATTTTTATATCTTTGTACCCATTATCTGGCTCATTACCATGTTGCCTGTCTCTATTGCAGGATTAGGAGTGAGAGAAGTAGCCTACGTCTTTTTCTTCAGCTCAGTTGGAATGTTCCAAGCCGATGCCTTCTCCTTATCACTCTTGGTTTATTCTACACAGTTGATCATGGGTATAATAGGTGGATTGCTATTTTTATCTTCTTCGGCCAAGCAGCCAGTCCAATCTCGTGCCATCAAAGCCAGTTCGTAGCCTACTTTCTATTGCTCAAGCTACTCACTGATGCAGCAATTCCTTCGGATTCTCTTGACAATTGGGACCGCTTTAACGTCAGCACGACTATGAGTCCGCTTATGCACAAAATCCTCAAATGACAGGATTGAGTTATCGGAAAATTTAGCTGAACTCCGTCGAAATTTTCCGATACGATACAAGTTGTAAGAGCCTCGATCCGCTTGCCGCTCATTTAGGCAATCTTCCATAGGTGCTCAGGGTGACAGCTATCTGAACGAAAAAAATCACGATATCTGAACTTATTGGAGTATCATCAACGAGAAGTCTATTCAACAGGTCTTGCTAATATTCGGCAATCACGGCTCATCCCAATTCCCAAGTGACCGCCAGATATTGATGACCAAGCATTAACAGGAAGCATAATGAATATTGAACAGGGTGAAAAGAAGAAAATAGCCATTACCGGTGCGGCTGGATTTATTGGTTCCCACCTATCGGATGCGCTCTTGGAACGAGGGCATAGCGTTGTCGCCATTGATAATCTTTCCATGGGTACACGCCGTAACTTGGAGCATAATTTGGCTCATCCTCGCTTCACATTTTTTGAAGAAGACGTGCGAAACAAAGAGTATCTCTATGATATCTGCGCTGATTGTAACGCAATTGTTCATTTAGCGGCTTTCAAAATTCCCAGATACGATCCTGCATTAGATACACTCCAGATCAATCATGATGGGACGAGAAATGTATTGGACATTGCCAAAGTGACCCGTTGCAAAGTGGTCTTTGCTTCGACGTCGGATGTGTATGGCAAAAATCCCCAACTTCCTTTTTCTGAGGATGGCAACCTAGTCATCGGCCCCAGCAATGTTAAGCGCTGGAGCTATGCTGTGTCTAAACTCCATGATGAACATCTCTGCTTTGCTTATCAGGAAATGTATGATTTTCCCGTGGTGATTCTCCGTTTCTTTGGCTCGTATGGCCCTCGTCATAATATGACCTGGTGGGGCGGTCCTCAGTCAGTATTCATCAATAAAGTTTACTCGGGTGAAGAGATAGAAATTCATGGTAACGGAATGCAGACTCGCAGCTTCACCTATGTTGCAGATACGGTCAAAGGAATTGTGGCCGCAGTAGAAAAGCCGGAAGCGAATGGGGAGATCTTTAATCTAGGGAGCACCCACGAAATTACCATTTTAGAGCTAGCACGCTTGGTAAATCGGCTGATGGGACGAGAGGAACCATTCCCAATGAAGTACATTCCTTACAAGAGCTTTTCGGGTGGCAAATACGAGGACGTAATGCGTCGCGTACCAGATGTGAGTAAAGCTCAGCGCATACTTGGGATTGTTGCAGATACCACTCTAGAAGAGGGGCTGCGCACAACCATAGATTGGCATGTTTCCATGCTCGAAAAAGAAAATCAACTAGTTCCAGCTATAGCATAAGGTAGATAAAGCAATGAAGATAGGCATCGTTGGTGGCGGTATTATGGGTCTCACTGTTGGATACTACTTGGCTAAGAAAGGGGTTTCCGTTCATGTCTATGAAGCATCTAATTTTCTGGGCGGTTTAGCCGGACCGATCCACCTGGATGATGGTATCCAGGTGGATCGATTCTATCATGCGATCTTGTCGAGCGATGCCCATGTGATGGATCTTTGTCAGGAGCTAAACCTAATTGACCAGATGCATTTTTGCCAGACAAAGATGGCCTTCTATTTTGAAGACAAACTATTCTCGATGAATAACATGATCGAGTTTTTCCGATTTCCACCCCTAACCTGGTTGGATCGCTTCCGCCTGGGATTCACCGTACTTTATGCCCAATTTATCAAAGATTGGCACCGATTAGAGGGTGTAAGTGTTGAAAAGTGGCTCGTCGCCCTTGGTGGAAGGCGAGCCTATGAAAACATTTGGCGTCCCATGCTCCGTGCCAAATTTGATGGCTCATTCGATGATGTCCCTGCGACCTATATCTGGTCTCGGCTAGTGCGAATGAAATCTACCCGAAGTGGTGCAAATCAGAAAGAAGAAGCAGGCCACATTGTTGGCGGCTATGAGACGCTGGTGAAGGCCATGGCAGAAGCAATCAAAGAAGCTGGTGGCCAGATCTCACTCAATTCACCTGTCCAAGAGATCTTGATTGAGAATGAGAAGGCGAAGGGGCTTCAGATTGCTGGTGAAGTTCATGAATTTGACAAAGTCATCGGTACGCTTCAGGCACCTATATTTGAGCGGTTAATCCCCCAAGCCAACCAGAAATATCGGGACTATTTGAAGGCGACCGATTATCTAGGCATTATTTGTCCGTTAATGATTTTGGATCGACCCCTTACCGAATACTGGACCGTTAACATTACAGACGAGACGATTCCCTTTACGGGTATTGTGGAGACAACAAGCTACATTGATCCGAAATTCGTGGGAGGGCATCATCTTGTTTACCTACCTAAATACACAGCACCAGAGAGCCAGTGGTATCTTAAACCAAATGAAGAAATTCAGGAGATCTGGTTAAGTCATTTAGAAAAGATGTTTCCTCAATTCGACCGTAGCTGGGTTCGCCATTTTCTAGTTCATCGAGAACGCTATGTTGAACCACTTCATCGGCTCAATTCAAATCACCTTATCCCGAATGTAGGGACGCCAATTGAAAATCTCTATCTGGCTACAACTTCCCAGATCTACCCAGCATTAAGCAATGGCGAAGCTGTTATTCGTCAAGCGCTTAATGCTGTGGAGAAGATTCTTCATAACGAAAGCGCGGAAGCCCCATCGGCCATGCCTAGCGTTTCGACTCAAGTAGTTAGTTCTGCTGCGGCTCACTAAGCAGTAGTTAGCCAAGTCGTTCCGTAAGTATTGCCTATACCTAACGAAATACGAAAAAGCTGTTTACGATAGAAGAACATAGCCGCTCTCATTGACATAATAATCTAGCAGTTGAGAAACGAACCATCACCCTTCAAAGTCACATCAAATTCATGAGTAAACATATAATTTATGAATAAGACTGTAGCAAGCCTGTCCATCGACCTGGACGACAAATGGACCTATATGAAGACCCACGGAGATCCAGCTTGGTCTGCCTATCCGTCATACCATGAGATTGCCGTGCCTCGCATCCTAGAATTTCTTCAAAAACGCAACCTGAAGATTACATTCTTTCTTGTGGGGCAAGATGCTGCATTAGAACAGAATCACGATATTTTCGGTGATATATCTAGAGCAGGTCATGAAATCGCCAACCATTCTTTTAGCCATGAGCCGTGGTTACATCTCTACTCCGAAGATGAAATTGATGCTGATCTAAGCCAGGCCGAAGAGCATATTGAGCGTTCTACGGGGGTACGTCCTATCGGCTTTCGAGGTCCAGGATTTAGCTGCTCTGAAAATGTGTTGCGTGTGTTGGCTCGCAAGGGATATCAATATGATGGCTCGACGCTCCCTAATTTTCTCAATCCGGTTGCGCGAGCCTATTTTCTCATGACGACAAAAATGAGTAAAGAGGAACGAGAGCAGCGCAAGGGATTATTTGGCACATTTCGTGATGGTCTGCGTCCCAATAAACCCTATTTTTGGCAACTGGATACAGGAGATTTGCTAGAGATACCTGTAACAACCATGCCCCTTTTTAAGATTCCCATCCATGCGAGCTATATTCTCTACCTGGACATGTATTCACCAGCTTTGGCACAAGCATATTTCCGATTTGCCATGATGCTCTGCCGCATAACCGGCACAGAACCATCCATATTGCTACACCCTCTTGATTTCTTAGGCTGTGAAGATGTTCAAGAACTCTCATTCTTTCCCGCTATGCGGGTTCCGCGGGAAAAGAAACTGGCTGCGGTGGGCAGAATTTTTCATCAGATGACCAGTTCATTCACTGTTATGACCATGCAAGAGCACGCTGATCTAGCTCAGCGGGGGCTGAACTCGAAGCAAGTTGAACCGCTCTTTCACACATAGCTATCTCACACAGATCGTACCCTCAATAGAGAATGGCTTCTATAGACAGAACATATACCATTTAACTTCTAAGGGGTTTATACCTCTGACTGCCCTACCAGTTCTCCAAATGTGATTGTTCTGTTAGATATCCCAGAAATGTTCCATGTTATGATTTTGAAATAGATGCTACGGAATTATTAGTCGTTCGCAATCGGTGAGAATGGCGTTGGGTTCAACAAACGGAAACGACGTAGTATATGTCATGGTAATTGCGATCTATTGATAATGTCTCTGCACCCTGAGCTTTGCATCCTGCTAAAAACACAAACAAGGAAGTAACCTATCATGGATTTATCCGTTGTAATTCCCTGCTATAATGAAATTGAGAGTATTCCAACGCTGGAAGAACGCCTTATTGATGTTTTAGTCAAGTTGAGTGATAGTGAGAAGATTGGTCAGATTCCTACAAAGAACATTGAAGTTCTTCTGGTTGATGATGGAAGTCAGGATGGCACGTATGATGCGTTGAAAAGCTATTTTGATGCTGTACAGTACGAGAATATTGAGGTCCGCCTTGTAAAGCATCCGACCAATCTAGGTGTGGGGGCGGCACTTCGTACGGGCTTTTCTTTGGCCCAAGGCAATATTGTTGTCACATCAGATAGTGACGGAACCTATAGCTTTGCCGAGATTCCCCAGCTGTTGACTCATCTTACAGCGGATGTTAGTATGGTGACGGCTTCTCCTTATCATCCCAAAGGGGGAATCGAAAATGTGCCAGGACATAGAATTTTTCTTAGCAAAGGTGCATCGCTACTCTATCGCATCCTTGTAAAACCAGAGATTCATACGTACACAGCTCTATTTCGTGCCTACCGTCGCTCCATGCTAAATGAAGTACCGTTTGAATCTAGTGGTTTCCTCTCTGGAACTGAGCTGATGGTAAATGGCATGTTGATGGGACACGAGGTTGCCGAATATCCTGCGATTCTCCAAAGCAGAATACATGGTGTCTCAAAAGCTAGACTGTTCCGAATCATCAAGGAGCATCTAGCGTATCAATGGCGTATAACAAAATATCGGCTGGGTTTTTCGTCTATTCATGAGCAGTATGCATCGGTGCGCAGATACCAAAAAGCTTAGTCCTCTCATTTGCCTGGCTGAGCATCCTGGTCGCTGGGCATATCCTCAAATTGAATGCATCAACAAAGACAACATTTTCTTCGCCTCATTAAACTGATAGTTATCGTTCTTGCCTGTGCTGCGCTAGTAGATGGTGTCGTTACTGCTTTAGCGGGGCAGCTCTACGGTAACACATCCCTTTCTGATGGCAGTATCGATTTTCAGTGGAGCCCTAGTCGTGTTCTGTTACAAGGAACTGACCCCTTCAAACTCTTTTTGGAATTGGATGCTCAAGGCTTATCCAAATCTCCAGAATCTCCTTTCATCCTAGCACAGCGGGCGTCTTACCCTGCATCCTCTCTCATTTTTTTGTGGCCCTATGCTTTCTTTGAATGGTCTGTGGCCAAGATTCTCTGGCTGATTACTAACCTTCTCTCTGGTATAGCCATCATTATTGGTGTCATCCGGCTTGCAAAGTTACAGTCTCAGGAGCAGATATTCTGGTTGGCGGCCCTGTTTGTTACTGGCCTGCCATTTCGCCACACAATTGGCAATGGACAACACGGCCTATTCTGTCTGGCATTTTTTATTTGGGCAGTTATTTGGGCAGAGAGGAATCGCATGGTGGCTGGACTTCTGCTGGCTATTTCATGGGTCAAGTACACCATTACCATGCCCTTGGCACTCTTCTTTTTGACGAGCAGACGCCGATTTTCTGTGCTAATTATCACCGGTCTAATTCATGTAGGGCTAACCCTATTTGCGTCGTTTTGGGTTTCTAGTTCTGTCGTGGATATTCTGCTGGATCCACTACGTGTTGCATCTACAAACAATCAGGGTGTAGGCGATCTCGATCTCTTTTCTGTTGTTGAAAGACTAGGTTATTCGACCGCAGGATGGCCAGTTGTGCTTAGCCTACTTGTGTTTCTTGCCACAGTAGTGGTCGCTCTACGAACTCAAACCTACAATGACTTTTTGCTTCTAGTGGTTCTATCCCTTGTTGTTTACATTCTGCCTCGTCACAAACAGTATGACTTGGTTGTCCTTGTCTTACCATTAGCCTACGCAATTAAGCATTATAGAACCGCTAGTGGTATGATAGTCGGAGGCCTTATTGGGTTAACATGGTTTGGACGAAAGGGTTTAGAGATATTGGACTCAACAATCATTGGTTCTGTTTCCTCACTGCCTCTAGAAACTATGGGATTTATTCTAACTGGCGTTCTCTACTACGGGACAACCGCGATGATGCTTTTTGTTCTTTGGCAGCATATACAGAATAGGCAGGCGTTGGAAAGTAGCAATGGACAAAAAGCCCAGATAGCCCCGCAAGACAAAAATACTAGACAAGATCATTAACGTATCGTATTTTGGCTCGCTCCCCTCGATTCCTGATCCCTAAAGAGCCAATTTCTAACAACCTGCCATGCCACGGTCGGTTTGAAAACCGTACATTTCCATAGATGTACCAGAGCAATAAAGTACGATTTTCAAGCGGAGTTGAGTATAGAAAGCATAGAGCAAGGCCCTAGAACGGAGCTGAGTCAAATTTTGTTTTTCTGGAAAACTTGAAATGACTCATTCGTTGTGGTACCTGCGATTTTGGTTTGTTGGTTGTGCTGTACTGTTTCTTCTATTTAGCAGGACCGTCATTGCTGATGCGTCGGACTGCATCGACGGACATTTTGTAGCGCAGAATGATCCAATCATTATTGAGGCAGAGGCATTCACTGCCCAACAAAGGGGACAGTATGAAGCAGCAGAGATCGAGTGGCAGCTTCTCTCTGATGTAGATAGTTCAGGCGGCCAGGCGGTTTACACACCAGCACCCCCTAATATTAATCTTAATTTTTCCCTAAGCGGTCCAGCACTTCAGTATACGGTTGACTTCTCAACATCTGGTCTCTATTATGTGTCACTAAGAGGGCGCACCCCGACTGCTTCTCGATTGAATGATTCAGTCCACATAGGCATTAACGGAGCTGTAGCTACTGCCATCTGTGGCTCGGGAGTTAGCGGGTTTGATACGTCCTATCTATGGCAACCTTATTCCAACGAAGGTCGCTTAACCTCTATTCACATTCCTCAGCCAGGTCTCTATACGCTCTACATTTGGATGCGAGAATCAGGGACAATCATCGATCGCCTACTTTTGAGTACTGACATAGATCGAGTACTTGAAGCTGAATCCCAGCATGGGCAAGAAAGCTTAAGTTGTGTAACGAACCGCTCACCTCAAGCATCAGAAGATGAGACCTCTAGTTCTATCGCACCAGGAACATCCCTGCTACCTCCCATTGACCTATCTTTTGGACAACAGAATGACCATGATGGTGATGGAATCGCTACGGTGGTCGAGGATCTAAATGGCGATGGGAACCCAGCCAACGATGACAGTGATGGTGACCTATTGCCCAATTATATCGACAGTGATGACGATGATGACGGGGTACCAACCCAATTTGAAGAAGGCAATCTTGCATCAACAGTTGATACACCCCTTGATACGGATAGTGATTCTATTCCTGACTATCTGGATCCAGATGATGATAATGATGGGATTCTAACTATTGTTGAAGGTTCGCAAGATGTGAATGAAGATGGTATCCTAGATCGACTTGATCCAGAGATGGGGGGACCAATTCTTTCTCCTATTCTATTCCTGCCTTTTGCCAGTGGCTTAGACGAAGTAACAAGAACCAATCCCTTTACAGCGACAGGACAAGGTAAAGCAAGTTCCAACGCGAGCCGAACAATACAATCAGATGAGACTGTTGAGTTGCCAAACCCAATACTTACACAACAAGTAGGTTCTCCTTCAGTTATCGCACAGTCTCTAGAAAGATGTGACACAGTAGAAACTATCCCAGAGGCGACTGTGCTATCGACCAACGACGATTGGCAGTCGGTCATAGAAAGTGGCCAACCGGGTGACACATTTCTCCTACGCAACGGCATATATACTCTAGAGACATTCCTGCGCATCCCTGCTGGGACAAGTGAGTTGGCCGTTACGGTAAAACCATATGCGTGCGAAGATGTGGAGATTATGGGCGGGCTGTGGTTGAATGCCCATAACGTCATTGCAGGTCTTCATGTTGAAGTTTCGAATGAGTATGATTTGCGGTGGGTCATCAATGTAGCGGGTACCGAAGCCGCCCCTGTTACCAATTTGATCGTTCGCAACAACACCATCCTGGGCGGGCACGGCGATGCAGTACGGCTTTGGAACAACGCCTCTACCGTACTAGTGAGCAGCAATCACATTGACGGGGGGCAGGACGGTCACGATCTCCTCATACTTGGTAATACAACCACAGATCTCTATCCTGCTGAAATCTCCATTGCCAATAATCGATTGACTCAATCCTACTTCCAAACACCAACGGAAGATATGCTTCAGATACGCAATGCAGGATCTGTCTTCGTCATTCATAATACCTGCACTGACGGCCTGCGGATGGAAGAATGTCTGGACATCAAGAGTACCCTAGCACCTGTTGTGGTAAGACAGAACCTCTTTGATGGGGAAGAGCTGCACCAGGAAGGCAGCGGTGAAGATAATTCGACTGGTTGCGTGGTAATCCATGAGACAGATGGCGTTGCAGAACGTCATCTATTTTCATTTAACCACTTTAAGAATTGTGAAGGCTCGTCGATTCGAATGGCGATGGTAGACGGTCAAGTAGCCAGCGGAAACTTCTATAATAACCTGATTGAGCAAAGTCACGCAGATGTAGAGGATAGTTTGCTTGCTTTTTGGAATACAGAAAAGCTCTCTTTTATAAACAATACTGTCATAGGTGGCCTGCTCAAGTTAGGAAACTCCTCACAGAATAAGCTACCCACAGGCCTAACGATAGCGAACAATATCTTCTACGAAACCCAAATTGTTGATAACACATTTGCGCCCGAGTACTCATATGTTTGCAGCCACAATCTTACCTACGAGACCACCGGTATAGGGCTAAATTCAGATATCTGCTTGGAAACGATAAATGTGAATCCACACTTTGTCAGCCCTATTGGCAAAGAATTTACCCTTAGAGAAAGCAGCCCGGCCCAAGAAGCTGGCATCTGTCAGCTTGATTTGGGGGCATCGGCTCTAAGCAGACCCTAAGGCGCTTTTATAGATGACCAAAGAAAACTCTTGTCCCTGTAAAGACGGGGATGTCTCCCCTTCTGAAACTCTTCAGGGCATGTTCAAAAAATCGGGACAAAATCTTTCTAGTGAAATATAATAAATTTATTTATCTATGAGGAAGTATCTGAAAGTGATTCGGCTGATTCATCAAAGATCGCACACACTGCGTTCAGTCGGGATCCCCTGTCTTTTGTCTTCACTTCTGTTTTTCTTATTCACATCGTGTATAGGTGAAATAGAGATCGTTACAGATCCCATTACATTTTTGCTAGCCGCCCAGCGAGCCAAACCGGGCGACGAAATCATCATCAAAGATGGCATATATCACAACAGTGGTCAATGGCAATTTGTAGGCAGTGGGACCAAGGAAGCACCGATACGTATCAGATCTGAGACACCCTATGGTGCTGTGTTTAGCGGACGCACTCAATTTCAACTTCGTGGGGATCATCTTCAGCTCGTGGGCCTCTATTTCAAAGAGGCCAGTTTCGAGGGTAAGGTTGTTGGGGTAGAAGGTGATCACAATCGAATCTCGTCTAATTTTTTTGTTGACTCAGGCAATAGCAATTCTGCATTGGGTAGGCTTCTACACATAGGGCATGGAAGGTCCTATAATCGCATCGATCATAACTATTTTCGTGGCTCCATCTCCATATCTATCTCCCAATTTATCTCCTCAGACCAAGGCTATGGCGTCTACAATCGAATTGATCACAATGTGCTCCGCGATATTGTACGACTTAACAGCAAAGTGGAAAATGGACAAGAGGGAATTCAGATTGGGCAATCATCGGATGAGACCAGTGAGGCCAAGGTGTATGCACTCATTGAAGAGAATCTATTTGACAATGTGGTTGCTGATGCCGAAATTATCTCCATCAAGTCTTCCAACAATCTGATCCGCAACAATCAATTTGTCAGCGCCAGTGAAGAGAGGTCGGTTGGAGAGTTGACCCTAAGGAATGGCAGCGAGAATAGCGTCATTGGAAACATATTTACAGAGACCCACGGTGGTGTGCGCATCGTTGGAGACACCAACCTAGTTGTTCAGAATACTGTTCAGCTAGCCGACTATGGGGTTCGCTTTTTTCATGGAACTGGGGACTTAGGTATCTACAATCAGCCAAAAGGAAATTATGTTGCTCACAATTCGATTATAGAAACCCAGTTTCCTATACGCATTGTGAACCAGATTCCTGAGGCGACAGAGCCACCAAGGAATAATCGCATTTTGCGAAATCTCGTTATCTCCATGCGCCATCCCTGGCTTGAAGGGCCAGAAGAGTCTCTGGCTCAGAACCAGATAGAAAGTAACGCCCAGTGGTTGTGGGGCAATCCATGTTTCAACAGCGCCTCATCTAAACGGCTCAGACCAATCATCTATAGTAAGACCGAGGAGCTTCCACAATTTCAAGGAGATTCAGGCCATTCCCTCCTCGAGAGAGGAATCAACCTGTCCAATCGGAAGGCGATGCAACGTCGAAGTTTGCGAGCGGAGTTTGCTATTTTGGACAAGGTACCCTTGGCCGGTGAACCGCTCCTTTTGGATGGTGCCTTTAGTCATGGAGATCCTACTAGGTTTGCATGGGACTTAGGGGATGGAGAGACTCTCCAGAGCGAGGAGATGGTTGTAAGCCATGTGTATGACAAACCGGGAACATATTTGGTCCAGCTCCAAGTACAGGACAATGAGGGTGAAACCCACACAACTTCTCAAAAAATTCTGATTCATCCATCAATAGCCTCTTCATTGATTCCCTCGCACTCATTATCTTCAACGATCCCCCAAACTGATTTAACGGATACGTTAACGGACGCGTGGAACCCCGACCAACTGCGCAAGCGCTATATGGAATCAGAGACAATTGGCTCAACCAGCGCGCCCACCATCACCATTCGCCTTTCTACTCGACCCTCATTTCAAGAAGAAGAAGGTACCGTACTTATCGAAGCAGAGCACTATCATCGGCTGACAATGAATGTGTTCCGCCCACCTTGGCAGATTGAGACAGAATTGAGTGATTCAGTGAAGAATTGCTATATCCAAGCGCCTCGCCCCTCTAAACAATCGGTGGCGTGGGAGGAATCTGGCCAGGTGAGCTACCTGATCGCATTGACCACACCGGGGACATACAACGTCTGGCTTCGTCGCTATGCGAAAGGTCTAGGAGATAACTCCCTATATTGGTCCATCAATGGCGCTCAGCAGTCCGTAGCCGACAATGAGCGAGATGGGTTGGGACAGTGGCATTGGATCCAAATTGGCCAACACCACGTTGAACGCAAGAGTGCGGATGTCACATCATTGGGCCTTCGCTACCGAGAGAATGACTATCGAATCGATCAGATCCTGCTCACACAAGGCGATGGCCCCGATAGTCTACCCCGAAAATGACTGGAATTTGCAGATTGCGCAGATTGAGAGTCTGCACGGTCTGCGCAATCTCTATTCGATCTTAATCCTCCATAGATTATTAGTGAAGCGACTAGAAAGCCAAGGCAACCATCTCATGCCCGTTGATCTCCGGGACGGTAAAGGACACGCTCCCGTCATTCTGCTCAAATGGAATCGCTGCAGAATTGGGTGCGGAGCGAACCGAGGTAACCTGCTTATCGACTCGAACCGACACAGGTACATTGTAGAGCGGGATCACATCTTCAATTACATCAAAATCTACCCCGCGTCGCTCAGGAATGTAGTGCAGAAGATGAAGCACCCAACGGTTCTCGGTTGCCTGCTCATTGAGGGTTGTGAAGATGGTACTGGGACCTTGGTGGCTAACCAACGGAGTTGGCAACAACATTTCAAGTGCGTTTAGGAAGAGACGTTTGCACCAAAGGGGTGCGTTCTGATGGTACTGACTAAAGATAGGATTAGCGAAGTAGATGGCGTTCCCGTTCCGTACAATGGCTGGATTGCCGGTTTCCCCAGAGGAAGGTGTTTGGCGGTGAGAGCAGAAGTGTTCCCAGGTGCGATCAAAGTGGGGCATGATCAGCGGTGCCAGGATCTCAGCCACGGCTTTGGCGGTCACGTCCATCCCTCGCATGTACATAGCGTGTTCGGTGGGCGGCAGCCCGGCACCAATCTCGCCCTGAGGCAGCAGATAGTTGAGGTAGTCACCCCTAGTGAAGTTGCTACCTCGGACAAGGTTGCCATTCTGGTCCTTAGGCCCATCGCTGGCTTTCTCTACACCTAGGCAAGAGAGGGCAAAGTCCTCTTTATTGGGAGAGAGGCCAGATTCGAAGGTGGCAATCAGGCTGCCTCCATTAGCAACATATCCATCCAGCTTTGCTGCTAGATCATCGTCAACCGGAATTTGGTCTGGTAGAACGATGACACGATAGCCAGAAAGATCGCTTTGTGAATCGACAATGTCAAACTGATGGGATGCCTCTTCTAACACTCGGGAGACGCCTTTAATGGCACCTGGCAGGCTGGTTGCCCGAGCACCTTGCCACTCTTCTGGCGTCATCACTGCGATCTCGCTGATAGGTGTAGCACCTTGGCACCACGGCTCCTTCTCTTCGACCTCGGCGTAGACTTGCCCAATTAATTCATAGACGTGCTTCTCAATCCGGCCTCTTGGTGGAAGCTGATCACCGATCATGCATTTGGCTCCCATGGCGATGATGCGAAAACATTCGTACTGGAGCGCGGCCAAATTCTTAAAGGAATGAAAGTCGCCCCACGAAGTGTGGAATTTACCGGTCTGGGCAAGCACATCAATACCGCCCACGTTGCGAGCGTAGCGCATGGTTACAGGAAAGTGCTGATATCCCCAACCACCACTCGGTAACGTCTCCAACTCCCAGTGACTATAGGCATTAGCCACGGAGCGCTGACGTGTTCCCACATGCCCTGCATTGTAGAAGATACTACAATCTGGATGAATGTTGCGCACAAATGCACTCATGTCCCGTTTAAAGTCATGGAGGGACTCTATGCCGAAGGCGTGTCGTTCTGAAGCGCTGGCTGGATCCAGGCCAGCCGCTCGCATCTTATCTTGAGTGTACGGATCGGTAGATGGTCGAGGCTGAACAATGTCAAAGAAGAAGCCATCCACATCAAAGAGCTCAAGCATCTCGGTAACATGCTCTTTAAGAAAATCAGTGTAAGGAGAGTTGACATTCATCCAGCGATAGAAGCCTGCCTCAAAGGGTGGTGTTCCTTGAATCATGCCCATTTCGTCAGTCATGAGCCATTCGGGATGAGTTCGAGATGTGTAGTGATCCCATTGCACCGTTGTGTAGATAGGGCACCGGATACCCCGTTTGTGGCACGCCTCGATCTGTTCCTTAACCAGATTGGTCTCCAAATGGGGATGTACTCGCTCAGGATGTTTTGTTGAAGGATAATAGATCCACCCATGATGGCAGCGACCAAAGATTGTAATGGAGTTGACGTGGGCCTTGGCCAGGGTATCGGCAAATTCATCTGGGTCAAAGTCAGCACCTATGCCAGGAATGGCTTCGCTCGTGTGGAAATCGAGATGGATTTGGCGAAAGGGGAGAAAATCACGTTTGTTCATTGGGTTCCTCATTAATTGTTCTCATATTGGAAATATTGATTTTTGTATTTGGTCCATACCACACAGGAAAAGAGATGCCCTGCCTTGGGTTGCCTACGAAGGAATTATATACTGGGGTTGGCCATAGATGAGAAAATGGGACCGTATTCAGTCAGATGAAGCTTTCTACTTCATTATGCAACTGGGTACTGGCTGCCATCAATGGCAAAGGGAAGTATAGTACTAGTTTGTACAGGTGGCTGATAGGAGAAGTATGACGGTACCATCAAGTGTTGTGATTCTAAGATGTGTTGTGATTCTCATGGTGATGGTATAATCTAGTCCATTACCCATCTCTTCTCTTGACAGCGCATAAGGAGGCCCGGTGTGAGCCACTTTAATTCACCTCTACATTCAGCAGTAGTGGACTTTCGCAATGCTCGGCGTCGCGCAAACCTCGAGACAATCTTCGCACGTCTTGCCGGGCGACCGACCGGGTTATTATCGTACGATGATGTGAAAGAGAAGCTGCGGGCCAGGGGTGGTGCCTCGCGAGGGCTGCAGGATATTCCTCTGGAAGCCATCGTTGGTAGCGTTGGGCGTTATAGTGATTTTACCCGCAGCTTTTTGCCGCGCCGTAGCCTCAACGCGCAGAGATGGGCCAAAGTCAAACATGCCACCCTTGATGCGACTGGTGTCCCCCCGATAGAAGTCTATAAGATCAGCG
Organism: Chloroflexota bacterium; assembly: GCA_039028975.1. Classification (GTDB taxonomy): domain Bacteria; phylum Chloroflexota; class Anaerolineae; order Caldilineales; family Caldilineaceae; genus JAHBNG01. Next base: position 71,547 of record JBCCHB010000051.1, on the reverse strand, counting down.
ACGTCTATTTTGTTTTGGATGGCAACCACCGCGTCTCTGTTGCGCGACAAATGAAGAACAAGACGATTCAAGGGTATGTGACTGAGGTCTACACCCAAGTCCCTCTAACACCCAAAGACAAACCCGATGCGCTAATTCTCAAGAGCCGATACGCGACATTCTTGGAAGAGACCCATCTGGAAAGGCTAAGACCAGATGCCGATCTGACAACCAGTGCACCAGGGCATTATCGCATACTAGCTCAACAGATTGAGGAGCACCACCGCATTTTGGACCAAGAGAAGGACGTGAACATAGACAAGGACACAGCGGTCTGCGATTGGTATGATCAGGTCTATCTACCTATTGTACAAATTATGAGAGAGCAGGTTCTTCTGCGCGAATTCCCTGATCGGACGGAGACGGATCTGTATGTATGGCTATTTGAACATATGGACGCGTTAAAGGAGGAACTAGGGTGGAGTGTGGAGCATAGAAGGGCCGTTACCTATTTGGCTGCACGGACCAGCCCAACCACGCAACGGGTAGCCGCGCGGATTCGCTCCAAAGTGACAGATGCATTAACACCTGATCCGCTAGAGTCTGGCCCGCAAGCGGGCGAGTGGCGTAAAGTCCAATCGACGGCAAACCCCGACGAACAGCTCACCTGTGACATTTTGGTCCCCATCAACGGCAAAGCAGATGGATGGATTGGGCTAGAGCAAGCCATCACGGTTGCCCAGCGAGAGGGTTCGCGGCTGTGCGGTCTCTATGTTGTCCCAACTTTTTATCATTTGGAAAATCCCAAAAGCCAGAACATTCAGGATGAGTTTGCGCAACGCTGCAAAAAAGCGGGCGTATCCGGCGATTTGGTTGTGGAAATGGGTAGTGTTGCACGTACGATCTGTGATCGGGCGCGCTGGACAGACTTAGTTGTGCTCAATCTTAGTCATCCACCAGGATCCCAGCCCTTTTCCAGACTCAAATCTGGCTTCCGAACCATGTTGCTGCGTAGCCCAACCCCTGTCTTGGTTGTACCAGAGATTGTTACCGCCATGAATCGCGGTCTGTTGGCCTATGATGGTAGCCCCAAAGCGGAAGAGGCGCTCTTTGTCGCTACCCATTTGGCCACCCAATGGTCCATGCCGCTCGTGGTGGTAACTGTGTCAGAACAAGGGGAGGCTCACTCAAAGCCGCTGATTATGGCCCAAAGATACCTGGAAGAGCACAACTTGGAAGCCACCTTCGTAGGAAAGAGCGGTTCCGCTGCCGATATCATTCTCGACACCGCAAACGAATATGGAAGCAATTTGATCATTATGGGCGGTTATGGACGTCATGCCGTTCTGCAGGCAGTGCTGGGCAGTACGTTGGACGAAGTATTACGAAACGCGTTTCAGCCAGTATTAGTCTGTCGTTAGCCCATAGCGACAAAGATAAGCGGGAAGTTTGTTGAACTGCGTCGGGTTCAGCCTTTACATTGACAAATCTGGTCGTTAGCGAAACACATTCATATTCTCTTCAAATGCAGATCGCACCTCATCAATGACCAACGAAGTAACAGGCTTACCGTAAAAGTTCAGATCGCCTACCAGCTTGTTCAGTGCCTGGGTCGATGGCATGGCAACCTTCAACATAAAGTTCTCCTGCCCCGATGTTCGACAACATTCGCTCACAAATTGACATCCGCCAACAAATTTGAGAAAACGCTTCTCCATCCGACTCTCCACGGCAATTCGGATGATTATCATGAATTGTCCACTCAGAGCACCCTCATTCACTTGTGCCTGGTACCCCTTAATGATCCCAAGCTTCTCCAAACGCTGAATGCGACCCGCCACGGCAGGAGCCGTCAAGTTAACTTGACGGCCCAATTCGGCAAAGGTGATTCTTGCGTTATAACGTAGGGCCTTCAATATCTCTCGATCTGTGTCGTCGATGCGAATCATCATTTCCCCCAATTCTGTATGCTTACGTCTGAATACTTTCGATTCGAAAGCACTGGTAACGAAGACTTTCGAATCTTCATTGATCAGCGGACTCTCCTCAACTATAGTAAATATGATCACATGGCCATGTGAACTCCTCCTGAAGTAAATGCTACAAAGATGTTACATACCATTACAATTTTCTTGAGAATAGTGCCAACGCACATTCTTACACACTGCTGAACAAAATCAGTCTTTCATAAGGAGATCTTGATGAAAAAGGCTTTGTCCCACATCCGTTTCACCATTGTCATTACGGCGCTCATAAGCGTTCTAGCCTTCGGTGTTCCAGCTAGCGCTCAAGAAGGCTTAGGTGATGATGTTCAACCCGCTCCTCCATCCATCGGGGCTGATATTCCTCTTACCTATTTTGGCCCAGCTCCGTCAGCTGTACAGCGAGAGCTCATTGGTCCCTTCCAGTTGTTGAAATCAGCGACAGTTGATGTCGATGCTGGGACCATGACATTACCTCTATACGAAGGGCAAATGCTCGATGGGACATCCGTCTGGTACGTGGTCACGGATACAACAGACAAGGGTAATGCTGATGCATTAGGGCTCAACTGGTCTCCAAAGTTGGCTTATACGACGGTTGGTAAGGCAGCCCGTATTGCCCTTCTAGAGACGGATGGTACATTGACGTTTAACCGTGGGATAGTTGATTTCTCTCCAGAGCGATCTGTTACACCTGGTGAAATGCCTAATCCATTCCCACCTGCTGACTTCCAGCCTGGGTCTGTAGGCGATGATGAGTACAGCCCGCTGGTCTACATTGAAAATGCAGGGGGGGCCGTTTACAATGCACCAGTGGTTGCTATGGGCGTTGATGCTGACGACCTTAACAATTGTGGCAGCGGCGAAGGCATTGACTATACTATGTTGCATGATAAGGTGGTAGACATCTGTGCTGATGAAGGTACCGTTACCCTCTCCTTAACACCAGGATTTAGCTTTGCTCGCCCTGTACTTTACCTCAGCATGGATGCTAACCATCCAATGGCTGCTGCAATGGAAGGCGTTACGCTCGCTCCAGGTCTTGATGACATCGCCGTTGGAGGTGATGATAGCCTCTTCAGCGCCGTGGAACGTATTTTTGCCTTTGCCAACGGCCCGACAGGAATCGGCAACCCCCAACGTCAAGGCTTTAACAGTGCCCTCAGTGGTGAAGGCGGACCTCTCAATATTCTTGGCGGTATTCCCACAATTGCTACGGATTACAGCCCCCTGTGGGACTTGAATGTAGGCGAATGGACCCAAGAAGCTATCGACAATGGATACACTTCAAGGTTGATTGAAGAATTCCAGATTCTTGGCTTTGTACAGCAAGGGTGGATTACTGGCCCTGGTGGAGCGCCCTATGGTTCCACAGGAATTATCGTCAACTGCCCCATTGTGCATCGCCTGCTGTAAAGCTACTCACTACTATACGAGGATTGTGATTGCTTACCGTTTGTAAACCGTTTGTAGTCTTTATACTTAGGAATCAAGATCAAATAAAACCCAAACTTCGGACCTGTCATCTCGAGTACCCGAGAGATCTTTTATTACGTTTTATTAAATTCTCGATCCTTAGCTCGGTTTGAGAACAATCGATTCGCTCCCTTATAGAGCAAAGACAAACGACTATTTTCAAATCGACCGCAGTATAGAAGCGGAAATGAGTGGTAGGTAGGGAAGCCGGGTTCTTGAGAAGAACTCGGCTTCTCTATACCCGTAAGAAATCTTGGGGACAATCCAAAGACTCTACCTCTAGCCGGTCTAATGTGCTCTTTTTAGAAGCTACATTATCGATAAACTATGGAGCAGATGAATATGCGTCGATTTCTTTTTGCCTTCATTATCATAATGGCATTGCTCATGCCAAGCACATCCCCTGCTGTGGCCGCCAACCCTTCCCAGATTCCAGCGGAAATGTACTCACCGAATGTAGCTCAAGCATGGATGGATCTGCTCTATAAGCGAGTAAGCGTCATCGGTATCTATCCCCCCACCGCGGCCCGGGTCTATGGTTATGCCAGCGTGGCTCTGTACGAAGCCACCGCTGTAGGGACGCCAAAGATCAATTCACTCAGTGGGCGATTGAACGACATGCCTGCTATGCCTCAGCCCAATCCCGACAAAACGTATGATTGGCCTACTGTGGTCAATGGTGCCGTAGCAACTGCTAGTGAGCCGATACTCAACGAGTCACCAGTCAAGACGCTCTTCAACTCTACCCAACGAGAGCAGGTACGCAGTCATGTAAAGCGCCTGCGGGATCAGATTGAGTCCGAGCGTCTAGCCATAGTGGACAAGGATGTTGTGGACAGATCCATGCAATTGGGTACGGAAATCGGCCAAGCAATAGAAGCGTGGGCGGCAACAGATGGGTTTGCCGAAACGCGAACCATGACCTATGAAGTACCAACGGGGGATCCGTCCCTCTGGGTTACTATACCCAGCCACGCAGAGCCGATCGAGCCGCACTGGCATTTGCTCCGGCCGTTGGCTTTGGTTGATCCACTTGAATGCCAGGTACCCCTTGCTGTAGAATTTTCCACAGATATTCACTCAGACTTCTATCACCAGGCGATGGAGGTCTATCATTTAAGTGTAAAGGCTACCCAGGAAGAGGAAGAGATTGCTGACTTTTGGGATGATCAAGCCGGCGAGGCAGGCATGCATCCTGGTCATTGGATGTTGATTGCCAATCAGCTCGTCGATCAACAGAATCTAGATTTAGCTCAAGCAGCCCAGATGTTCATGTTGGCTGGCGTTGCCGTTCACGATGCAGGGATTGCTGCCTGGGCACAGAAGTACAATGAGATGGTGATCCGCCCAGAAACATACATTCAGCGCTATATCGATCCTACCTGGGAACCCTTTTTGGATACACCCAATTTTCCCGAATATCCGTCTGGCCATGCTACATTTGGCGCAGCCACAGCCGAGGTATTAACCAACATTTGGGGCATCATGGCGTTGACTGACAATGGTGGAGTTGTGGATGATATGGGGCGCTCTCGTACCTTTACATCCCTAGAAGCCGCAGCTTATGAGAATGGGTTATCAAGGCTCTATGGAGGCATCCACTATCGCATAGGTATGGAAGCAGGATTGCGTAGCGGAGAGTGTGTTGGGCAGCGTATTCTTCACCGATTAGGGTCTCAATCACAGAGGCAACTACAGAACCTCCCTTCCCAAAATGAGTATCCGTTTCTGGCTCAACCAAACACCTCTCAGTTGCAGAGCCGTAATCAGACGCGTTTATTGGAAGAGTTGGCCATCCCGCGCCAGTGGATTGAGTTGGTTCATCAGCAAGTAGATCAACAGGGCTTTGACTTGCCTACAACGGCTCGCATAATAGCCTATATGACCATTGCCCTGGACCAAGCCATACGAAGCGAAGAAGGCCAACAGGCATTCATCTATCCTGGCCTTGAGAAGGTGCCAACCACATCTATGCGAAATAGCGAACAAACCTATGATAACCCAACGGTTGCCATTGGTGCGTTAGCAACCGTAGCAGGTGGATTGTTGACAGGCGATTATGGTGGCAGCGTTTCCATTCCAGATAATCACCTCGTTCAGAATGCAGTGTTCGGTATTCGCAACCTCCAGGTACGTAAAAGGCTACAGGTCGTTGACCGAGCAACAGCTGACGCCTCATTGGCATACGGAAGTGAAATCGGCCAGCAGATACTTGATTGGGCTGCGAGTGATGGGTTTGCAGACTTTGCCAGCCACCCCTTTATAGTGCCTATTGGCCATGACGCTTACTGGCAGACAACCTCACATGGCGTTCCACCAGAACAGCCTAATTGGCACTCACTTCGCCCGTTGATTCTGGGTAGCCCTTCTAATGGCTCCCAAGGCGAGGCTCTTTCGAGTTGTACTCAACCGCTGGCATTAGAGTTCTCTACCTTCCCTGGCAAGACCTTTCATATGCAGATGAACGAAGTTTATCAAGCGGTTAAGAACGTAACGCTTGAACAGTCAGATATAGCACAGTTCTGGGGTCATGGGTCGCCTCTCGGTCAGCGTGAAGGGGCCGACGGCGGCGCAGCAAGAGGAAACAGCGTAACCCGCTGGATGTTAATTGCTGCCCAGGTTAGCGAAGAGAAAAGGTTGAACCTTGCGCAAGCCAGTAAGCTCTATGCTTCCATTGGTGCTGCCATTCATGATAGTCTGATTCAGATCTGGGGAAGTAAATATGAGGTCTTTCTGTTACGCCCCCAAACATACATCAACAATTTTATAGATGAAGGGTGGCAGCCCTACCTGCCTACACCCAATTCACCTGGTTATCCGTCTGGCTCCGCGGCCACAGGTGCGGCTGCAGCCGAGATCTTAGCCGCTTATTTTGGCACGACCCACTTTGCCGATACGATGGGTGTCATTGATGGAGAAAGCACATTGCACCGCTTTACGACTTTTGAGGCAGCCGCTTACGAAGCGGGCATGGCCGAACTGTATGCAGGTACGAGTATGCGTAGTGCCATTGAGGCTGGGTTACAACAGGGGGAGTGTGTGGGGCAGGCGATATGGGAAACGATGAGTTGGGGGAAGCGTCTTAGTATAGGTCAGAATGTGGAACCAAGGGGAAATGTGCCTTAGCTGATCAATACAGATACTCTTTGTTATCTTCATGGTTGGTGTATACTTTATGCAACAGTTTTCAGAATAACTGCACAACATAGATGGTCAGGAAAAATTTGTCCTCCATATTCGGGTTTCCCATAGCTTTCGGAACGGGTGTGGGGGCAAACTTTTTCTGGCAACGTATAGGAGCAACCAAACCATGACAAACTCCCCAAACTTATCTGGACCCTACCAACCCAATTGGGATTCCCTCATATCTTATGGTGTTCCCGACTGGATGATTGACGCCAAGTTCGGCCTCTATGCTCACTGGGGGCTCTACTCTGTCCCTGGCTTTGGCAATGAATGGTACGGAAAATGGGTCTATGATCCCACCTTTGAAGCAGCCCCGGCTTATCAGCAACATATCGACCGCTATGGTCCACTGAGTAAATTTGGTTACAAAGATTTTGTGCCCATGTTTATGGCCGAGAAATATGACGCGGATGCCTGGGCAGATCTGATGCAGGCATCCGGTGCCAAATATGGCGGCTTTTCCCTAGCCCATCACGATGGGTACGGTCTCTGGGACAGCGACGTCTATGAATGGAACGTTGGCAAGATGGGTCCCAAACGTGACCTCTACGGCGAGTTGGTTAGCGCGCTGCGTCAGCGAGGTCTGCGTATTGTGGCCCCCTTCCACATCGTACGCGGTTACAACTGGTATCTCCCTGGCTGGGATCAATTTGGTAAGCAGCTTAACCATCAAATCATCGAACAGGGTAAGCGAGAGAAGTGGGATCTCTTTGACCCAGCTTATGCTGATTTCTACTGGAACCAAGAAGTGGGTGCGGATTACGAAGAGTTCTTACAGCTATGGGTAGCCAAGGTCATCGAAGTGTGGGACCGTTACCAGCCAGACGTTACATGGTTTGACAGCGGTGAGTTCCGCGGCGGCAAGTACGAACGCCACACCTTGGAGTTACTCTGCCACTATCTAAACCGTAGCGTCGAATGGGGCAAAGGAGTGACCGTCCTCAATAAGATGGCTCCTAACGAAGTACAGAATTTTGACCCGCGGTTTGGTGTACTTAATTACGAGGCAGGCCGCAGCCGGGATGATTCGGTGGCTCGCCCCTGGAACGATGACCTGCAAATCGGTGACAAGTCTTGGGGATGGGTCGAGAACCAAACCTACCTCACGGGTAAGGATGTCCTGAATAATCTCATCGATCGCGTTGCCCGCGGCGGCAGCCTCATGCTCTCCCTCTCGCCCAAAGCCGATGGCACCATCCCTGAAGGACAACAACAGGCACTACGCGACACGGGTGCCTGGCTCAACCAATATGGCGAATCCATCTATAACACCCGAGGTTGGAAAGTCCATGGCGAAGGGGATGACGCCCGCTTCTTTGACACCAGCGGAAAATTCCCCAAGTGGGTCTTCAAGGGCTGCACCGCCGATGACAAGCGCTATACCCAATCCAAAGATGGCAATACCCTCTACGCATTTGCGTTAGGCCAGCCAAACAGAGAGATCATCTTCGAGTCGCTTGGAGGTAATGCAGGGTTGCTAGAGCGAGAGATTCGCAGGGTTGGCTTACTGGGCGGAGCCGAGTCCGATTGGGCAGTTCAGGCTGGTGGATTGGTCATCAATACGGCCGGGGTGGAGGCACCTGACGGGGCGGCTGTGGTGTGGAAGGTTGAATTCGCTTAATCCCGCTACAAACTTGCCAATAACCGTTCCCGCCAGTCGTTGGGCAGCTCAACTTTGGATAACGCTTGGTAATCGTACGATACGATCCGCTGCTTGGATATGGTCGCCAAGCGATTATTCTTTTGGCTATAGGTATGGCACTCTAACATAAACCGATCGTCCCCCACATCCGTTACGCGAACCCCAATAGAAACCGTATCCGGGAAGGTAACTGGAAAAATGTACTTACACTCTTGCCACCCCAGGATCATACCGATGTTGCGATCGGGATCACCTCGGCCAATCTGAAGCTGGTAAAAGAGTGCGATGCGTGCAGTCTCTGCCCAACGTAAGTAGATGGTATTGTTGACGTGGCGGGCTGCATCCATATCCGACCACTGGATGGCAATCTCGATCTGACATGTAAATGCATTGAGTTCTTGGGTGATGTTGATTTGTTCTATTTCGTTCATATGATCAGGCTCCATAAAAATTAACAATTTCTCTCTTGCCGATTTGCTTCAAGTATACTATATCCAGCTAGCCAGAGAAATCCGCGGCGACTGCTTAACCAAACTCAAGCTACCTATTTGACGCTATGAGAGCTATGGTATAATTAGCAGGTGGAAATGTCTCTGAGGGTGAAGAGAAGAATCTCTAATTGAGATCGGATGAAATAGGTTGCTAAAAAAGAGAATCAACCATGCGCAAATTAATCACATTTGACTGGGCGACCAAGAGAATTCTCCGAGATAAGGCAAACTTTGACATTTTGGAAGGTTTCTTGAGCGAATTGCTCAGACAGGAGATTCGCATTCAGGAGATTCTCGAAAGCGAGAGCAATAAAGAGACCGATGATGACAAGTCGAACATTGTCGATCTGCTGGTTGAGAATGATGCTGGAGAGCTAATCATTATCGAAGTGCAGCATGAGCGTGAATGGGACTATCTGCAGCGGATGCTCTATGGCACATCCAAGCTAGTTGCTCAGTATATCTCCCAAGGGGATCCCTTCTCCAAAATCAAAAAGGTGATTTCAGTCAATATCGTCTATTTTGATTTGGGCAGAGGGGATGATTATATCTATCATGGCAAAACCGAATTTGTGGGTTTGCGCAAAGGCAGCCCGCTGGAGTTGAGCGCCCAGCAACGCTTGCTCTATGCAGAATCGGCAGAACAGAGTGATTCAGTCTCTGTTCTCTTCCCAGAATATTTTTTGCTCAAGGTGGAGCAGTTTGATGATATCATCCGGGATCCGCTAGACGAGTGGATCTATTTCTTAAAGCACGAAGAAATCAGGAATGACTTCGAGGCCAAGGGTCTTGGAAGAGCCAAAGAGACCCTGGACGTCTTAAAGCTTCCTGAAGAAGATCGCCGCTCCTACGAGCAATATCTCAAGAATCTCCATTACGAGGCAAGTCTAGTAGAATCCAATTACAAGCTAGGCCAGATTGAAGGGCGAGCAGAAGGGCGAACAGAAGGGCAGGCAGATGAACGGATTGCCATCGCACGCCGGATGCTTGATGCTAGTGTCGATCACTCACTCATTGCAGATGTTACCCAGCTAACTTTAGCAGAAATCTCCGAATTGCAAATGCCCATATCGGGAGAGTAAAGGCTTATGACTAGTGACACAACATGGACATTTCTCCACGTCAACGACAGCCACATGGGAACGCCCCGTTCCTATCGCTTCCGCCCAGCGGTCAATCAGCGCTGGGCAGCCATAAAGCAGCAGATGGCTGGGATCGATGCCGACTTTCTGCTTCATGGTGGCGACCTGACTCGGGACGGACAAACCCACGAATTCGAGTATCAACAGGCGAGAGAAGATCTGAATACGCTGCCCTTTCCCTGCTACGTGATTCCGGGCAACATGGATGTGGGCAACAAACATGCTTTTGTGAATGGGGTGAAACCGAAATGGGATCCGCAGGGATTGGGGTGGCATGATCCCGACCTCAACATGACGGACTCGCGGCTGGATCTCTTTGCCAACTACTTTGGACCACTGCAATGGACCTTCCTACACAAAGGGGTTCGCTTTACCGGCTTTTACGCAGCAGTAGCCGGGACCAGCTTACCCCATGAAGAACGCTTCTGGCAATTGATGGAGCGCCTGACTGCTCTGCCACCCGCCAAACACCACGTAGCCGTTATGCACTATTGGCCCTTTATGGAATCTCCAGATGAACCGGACTGGGATCTGACCCAAGGGGAAGAGTGGGACAATTGGTACTTTTCCATTGGCCAGCCCCATAGACAGCGCCTGTGGTCCTTGCTGCAAGCCTCAAAGGTGGAAATACTCTTCTGCGGTCATGTCCATACGGGGCGCCCCATGCAGTTGGTGAACGGTATCCGGCTCTACCGCACTCAACCGGCAGGTAATACCGCCCAGCTACAAGAGCGTTGGCCGGAGGCTGACACCCGCTTTGGCTTTCACCGCTGCGATGTCACGCCCAATGGCATAGACGTTCAGTTCATTGCTGGAGATGATCAATCTGAGGAATTTGATGCGTACGGACCTATGGGCCATCCACCAGTAGAGGAAAGAGATTATTCGGTGGCGAGAGAGCAGCCGCCATTGTCGCCTGGCAGGGAATAGATGGTTTTATCCAGATTCTCGCATACGTTTCGCCCGTTCCGGTCGATTCAAAGCCTCATATGCTTGGGCCAATAGCTTGCGCCGAATAGGTTCTCTTTCATCTTCATCTTTTTTCACACCTTTGGGTCGGGTTTGGCGAAGCGCACGCAATGCAAGAGGTGGCTCTACCAAAACCAGCAGTTTCCCTAACTTCAGATTGATCCGGCCATGACGTCTATAGTACCGAATGAACGTGGGTAAGGCTTGATTCCGTACGTATTCACGAACGTGGTCGTGGAGACTGTCCTGTTTGCCAGCCTCAAAGGCTAGCCAAATTGCCTGGAAATGATCCTCGTCTGTAATGCCACTATTTGACTGAAGCAGCGGCAGTAAGGGCAAAACAAGTTCTGGCCGTTTCGCCACCTCCTCTAAATGGAGTACTCGGACGAGAATCAGCGAGTGTAACCGATTGGGTGCAATGGCAGCCTCTAAATGGGGGACAAGTTGATCGGGTGCGATGGTCTTGAGCATTCGGCGAAATGGGGAGCCGGGGTTGAGGAAGTCAAAACGGCCGAGAAGATCGACGGGGCCGTCATCATACCAATCCGATGCGACCAAAGTGGGGACTTGCCCATGGTCGTGGACGTTGGTCTTCATACGAGACGCTAGGTCTGCCACTAAATCAACAATTAGTTGCTCAAAGCCTAACGTGTCATCGTGGCAGTAAGGGTGAAAGGTCAGAATATGGCCATGATCGGTCAGCGCAATTAGGCAACGGGCAAGGATGTGCCGATTGGATTGGAGGCCCGCGTTTGTCCTTTTAGAGTCGGTGCCGCTATCAGTCAGCGCCTTGTGATATTCTTCAGCATCATAGAGATAAATCACATGCTTATTGATGTCCGCGGCATTGGCAAAGACGGAGAAGAAGTTGAAGTCCCCCGGACTTAGGCAGGTGCTAAAGGGTTCACCCATTTGGACAATATCCAGCGGATCATCAGCAAAGCTGAGTACAACTTGGCGGCCATTCTGAGCGGTCAGCGTTTGCTCACCAGGTGGCTGGATCCAGGGTTCAATGTTGATGCCCCGTTTTGTGATCCTCTCCAGGTAGGCTTGATTGGCAGGGTGATCCACTAGGCTCCACGGCGGTGGCTCGCAGCGACGTTGCAGCAGCTCGATGGCCAACTGGCGCATGGGTCGCTCTTCCATCTGCAAAATGGGGGCTAGCAAACTCAACTGCCGAGGCTGGAGTAACCACGCCGGGATCTCAATAATATCCAAAATACGAGTGACGTGGCGATATAACTCATCTCTCAGATCTGCAATCCATCGCTCTAAAAGGGCGTGACGAGTGGCTCGAGCTAACTTTACTTGCAATCGTTCTATACGGACTGGGGAGAGAGGCTTAGGATTCTCTAGGCGCTGTTGTAGGTTGTCCAATCGCTTAGTAAGGCGCAAGACGTGCTTACTTTGAGTTGGTTCAACCTGGGCCTCAGCAGCTAAATGTCCTAGGGATAGCTGCTCGAGTCGCATTTGGATGACGACCATCTCTTGCTGCAATTTCTTGGGGCTGGGAAGATCTTTAGCCAAAACCCGTTGGGCTATCTTCTTGGCATCAAATGAAATTTGGTCTAGCAACTTCAGAGTTGGTTGAAGCGATGTAGGATAAGTAGCCCACCAGGAATCAGCTTTATGATCAACCCTCACATCTTCAGTCTCACCATCATCAGATCTGCTATCATCAAAATCAAAATAAACCGGGAATTCGGGAATGGCCCCCTCAAGCGACTCAATTGCTTTGATAAAATCGCCTGCGCGAACAACCCCGGCCATTGAGCCATCCATCAACAGATGGTAGACCCACTGGTGCCAACCGGCTTGCTCAAAGGTCCGATTGACTAGCATGAGTGAATCGGAGGCATCCTCTATCCTTTCAACCACGCGATGGATGATCCGTACCAGCTCTGCCAGTTGCTCATTCGCCGGAGTGATTGCTAATGCCGCCTCGATAGTCTGGGTGTTCAAATACTTTTCTCGCAAGTCGTCCACAGCTAAGGAGCGAAACACAGCACAGATCTCAGCCGCCTCATCACAAAATCGGCTAATCTGAATCAGGCGATAGCCATCGTCTTCCGAGAGCGCCCCCATCTCCTGCCACGTATGGTAGAAGGCTTTCAGGGCAAGCGGTCTTTTGTTTTCTTCTAGTCCATAAATGAGATCCCATGTCAGTGAACTATCGTCGATCCACAGCTTTAGGAAGGGAGTCGGATCTTGAAAGTGGGCCAGCGTCTGCCCCATTGCTCGTATGACAGAAGGCAACTTTTTAACTTCGCGTTGGGAGAAGTAGGCATACCAATCCACATAGAGTAGGCAATAATATCGCTCGTCCTGGTATTGAGGAAGGTAGGGTAAGGCAACCAGCAATGCATCGACTAGCTCTTGATGTTCAGGAAGGCTCAAAGCCCGCAGGTGTCTGAATAGCTGACGGAAAAAATGTGTGGATGGCTCACTCTTCTTCAGTTCGGCAATCTCCTCAATCATCTCTTCCGTCGCTTGTCGATAGTGCCAACCACTTTCTCTGTTACGTATGGTGATGGGTATGGCAATCAATCCCTTAGCCTTCTGTAAGCCAAGGTTGGTCCTCGCCCACCATCCTTTGTATCGAGGCAATAGCCCTTCTGCGGGCCTGATGAGGGCCATGAGATTCAATGTCCGACGGCGCGAGCTTTTTGGTTGCTCACTGAGCCATCTGGCAAAAGTGATCGTCTCCTCCCCAATCGTGGGGAAGGATTTGATGGGAGGATCCAGCCTTTGACGGCTGCGTTGAGCTGCAATCAAAATAGTCCGCCATTGGCTCAGATGTTCTTGGAAACCATTGATGGGCCAACCATAGATGAGCGGCTCACTCAGGTGTGTCAGCAAGGGTTCAATGGCCTGCTGGCCATCACGATAGCTTAAGCGCCAGAGAAGGAGAATGAAGGTTATCGACTCTGCTTCGTCACCCCATGTTTTACTATACAAATTTGTACCCTCTAACGACGGCCCATCGTTTTCTCCCTCTGAAGGAGGGAAATGCTGACAAATACGACGAATTTGTGTTGAGTAACTTTCTAGCCAAGTGAGGATCTCTGGCATTTCTCCTGGCTTGAGAAAGCAGGTCCAACTAAAAGCGTCGATCAGTGAGGCCAACTCTGGGTTGTTGTCTGCTAGGTCTTTGGCTCGCGCAACGATACGACGCGGATAGGCATCCTCCATCTCAAAGAGTGACTTGGGTAAGGGTTTCCCTTCATGGATAGGGAGTTTACAGAGATCAAGCAGTTGAGGGACACGTGCAACCCACTCATCATAGTTGTCTAACGTCTTGGGTAGGGCATGAGGAAAGCGGTGAATCAGCTTGGAGTACGCTCGACTGGCCCGATGAAGGTGTTCACGCTCGAGCCGAAAGTGAGCAGGATCTGGGTTACGAAGTTGGGGGGCAGGTTGCCATTGCAAATGAGTAGGATCGTCGCCCTCACTCAGTGGCAATGGAAAGCCGCCGGTCCAGTGCAGATGGGCAGCTATATACATGCGTGCTCGAGCAACACCTCGACTACGACTCGGTCTCATTTGGATTGGCTACCAATTATACCCCAGCGCGTTTCGCCCCAGCCCATCATGCAGATCCAGGCAGCGCTGAAACCACCCATTGACTGGATCGTCTGCCTCTACTAGCGCAAAATCGCTAACGACCCGCGCCCATTGGAAGCCGCCAAAGAGGAGATAGTCGGCGTAGAGAGGCTGGTCACCACCCAAAAAGGGCTGTTCTTTGACGGTAAAGCGGAGCGGAAAGAGGCTGTTGCGAAATCCCTTAAGCCGATCTTCCCGGCCTGCTTGGAATTCCTCTAGGGTACGACCAATCCGCTTCTCGCGAGATGTGCGGAAATAATTTTTGTCCTCAGGTGTCAGATGATTGTAAATATCCAGGATAACCAGATTAAACAGACCTCGGCTGAGAACCGTGTTCGCCCATTGGTCATAGAAGCGGGTCAGCGCAGATCCTGATGTACCGCCAAAAAGAGAGGGCTTGTCTGGGTAGGTCTCCTCTAAATATTGGGCAATGGCCCAAGAATCAACGACAATGGTACCGTTGTCGTCGAGTACAGGGACTGTCTTCTGTTCTGCATCGCAGATGGCGGCAATTTCCGTGAAGCGGGTAGGGATGGTTTCAACTTCTAGCCCCTTGTGGGCGAGAGCCATGCGGGTGCGCCAGCAGGCGGGGCTAAAGCGTCGGTCATCGATGCCAACGAGATCGTAAAGAAGGATGGGCATATGGATTGTTTCCTTAATTTTTGATTTAACCTAATCCCCAGACCTGCTCTGCGGTTCCCCCAAAGATAGCCCCCAGTTCATCTTCACTGAGGTTGCCAAAGTAAGCTTTGGGTAGCTCAAGAGAGAGGGTATAGCCTTCGCGTGAGCTGACAGGGGGGTAGTCGCTCCCCCACATCATGCGCTGAGGCCCAAAGGCTTCTAGGGTCATCTCGGCAACAGGTGGGATCTCTTTCAAGGCAGGGTGAGTCCGTTCTTGCAGTGCCTCACTCAGATCGACCTGGTTTTCGGCCATCTCGGCACTCAACAGAGCGGTGGTATCACAAAATTCTCCAAAGCCAGGAAGTTTGATAAAGAGGTGAGGATATTGGGCCAATTTTAGAACTTCGCGAAACTCTTCAAATGGCCACTCGGCACCTCGCTTCAAACCAGCCAAATGTTCGATGACAATGCGGGTGTCCGAAAATCGTTCCACCGCATCTATAAAGTCTCGGCTGATCAGTGCGGCTGGGCTACAGGGTGCGCTGACGACCAGATCCAGTTGGGCTGCGGTACGCCAATGATCCAAGGGATCCAATGTGACGCTGCGAGAGGTAGCGTGGAGGCGGATGCCCCGAATGCCCTCCTCATGCCAACGTTCGATTTGGGTGCCATCGTCATCCTGGGCAACGCACATGGCTGCCGCAAACTTGCCTGGATACCGATTCATACAGTCGACCATATAGCCGTTGTCCGTATTGCCCATGTATTGGATCAGCACAGCCTTGTCCACGTTGTTCTGCTCCATGTGGAAGAGCAGAGACTCGATGGGTTCGTATTTAAAAAGCCCAGCGTGGCAGTGGGTATCGATGATCATTGGTTGGTCTCCAAGATAGTTGATGGATGAAGATGATGCGCGTAATGGTAGCGCATCTGATGGGTTGGGTCAAGCCGTACCTTAGCCTGCATAGCTCAGAAGGTGTTATGTAGAATATCAAGCTAATTGTAATAGAAATTAGCGCCCAATTGACCTATTGAATTAGTAAATCGTTATTGACTAGCACCATAGAGATAGTTTGACAAATGTCCCAAAACGGGAGTATCATTGATAATACTGTCATTGAGAGAGGAAAATCGGAGGCATTTTGCGGATTCGGGCTGAAAGAACTCTAAAAGAGTTTGAAGAAAAATATCCCAATGCCAAGCCACAACTCATCGCTTGGCGCGAAGACACATCGCTGGCGGATTGGCAATCACCAAGTGACATCAAAGCAAGATATGCAAATGCCTCGATCCTAGACGGGCAAAGAGTCGTATTCAATATTGCTGGAAACCATTATCGACTTATTGTTGCCATTCATTATAAATCGAAGATTGTCCATATTCGGTGGTTTGGTACCCATGCCGAATACGATAAAATCGATGCATTTGAAGTTTAGTTTTGTTATAGCTGTTTGGTTCACAAACGGAGGTTGGTGGATACAATGGATATTAAGCCAATTCGTAATGAAGAAGACTATGATGCAGCATTAGAAGAGCTTGACAGGCTAATGGCTGAAGGTGAAGATACACCCAATTTAGACAAATTGGAAGTTCTATCAACCTTAATCGGGGCTTATGAAGCGGAACAGTATCCAGCCGAGAAACCTCATCCAGTAGAGGCTATCCGCTACTATATGGAAAGCCGAGGACTCTCGCGTACTGAATTTAGCCAGCAAATTGGCATCACCACGCAAAGACTTGGCGAAATTTTGAATCTCAGACGTACATTGTCGATTACCATGATTCGACGACTTGTTGAGATTACGCCCATTCCCGCTGATACGCTCTTGCAACGGTATGAGTTGAAAGAGGTAGAACCTAGGCTTGTTGAAGTCACAGGTTAAAAGCAGCGCACGGATTTCTATGGAATAGTAGATTTTTTCATCAGAGAACCGGAGACCAACTACAGAGGGGACACGAACCGAAACCCGACAAGGTCGTACCGGGCAGTCGGAACGTGGTGATAACGAAAGGCGCAACGCACGCCGGGAATAAGGTCGACAAACGAACCGCCGCGCCACAGGCGGTCACCGTCTCTTTCGGAGTCTTCTCGACCGTCCGTTGGGTCGTACGGGTAGGGTTTACAGAGGCTTGACGTCCACTCCCAAACGTTACCCGCCACATCTAGGCAGCCATAAGGACTTGCCCCACCTGGATAGTGACCAACCGACGTGGTCCCCCCAACAATGTTGCCGAAGTTGCACAATTTTCTCGTAGGCGACTCATTTCCCCAGGGATAGAGCTGGCCATCCGTCCCTCTGGCCGCCTTCTCCCATTGAGCTTCGCTGGGCAACTGGACACCAGCCCAATCGCAGAAGGCCATTGCGTCATGCCAAGAGACGTTGACAACGGGATGGTTCTCTTTGCCAATCGTGATTTGGCTACCTTCCCAATGAGTTGGTGGTTGATAGTCTTGGTCATCCACAAATAGCTTGTATTGCCCATTGGTGACCGGCACGCGGGCAATGCGAAATTCGGCAAGGTTAACCTCATGTTGTGGCAGTTCGGAATCCATAGCCAGGGGATCGGTGGGGCGCTCTCGTTTTTCTTCAACACCAAACAACCTATTTAACAAATTAGCTGGCTTTTGGCTACCCATCCAAAATGGCCCCTCTGGAATGGTCACCCAATCAAACTCAATTTTTGGCTTCTTCTCTACCGGTAGAGTGAACCGCTCTTTCATCTGAGCTGGCAGGGCAAACGTCCCTGCTTCCTGGGCGTAAAGCAGATCCATAAAGAGGACCAATGCTTTATCCCGCTGACGGCGAAAGCGCGCTTTTCCTTGCCTTTCGGGTCGTCCCTCATCCACCATGCTAGTAGCCGTCAGCCCTTCCCAGAAGAGTCCCCGTAATTGATCGGCTAGTAAGGGGTGCTCTTGGGCCAACAGGGTCAATGTGTCCGTGAATAGTTCAGTTAGGGCTTGGTCAACGGTCAGGGTTGGCTTCTGGGCCATTCGTTGCCGGACGAGAGCGGAATTGGCAAATGTTGATTGGCGTAACCGCTCAGGGTTTTTGAGGTTTTTCAGCGTTTCGAGCAAGCTCTTCACGTCATCATGGTTGGCGGCGTTTTCTTCGTCGTTGTCATATTCTCTATTCCCAGATCTTGAGGGACCAGCATCATCAAGCGGGTTCTCTACTGGTAAATGCTCCTCTGGTTCAGATGGTTCAGATACCTCAGGTTTATCGGTTTCAACCTCATCCTCAGCGGAACGTAACGCCACGTTTCGTCTCGGCTGATTGCGTTCTGCGGAATCCGGCTCGGAGGCATCCGACCCAGAGGGGGCTCGTTCAGAGGCATCATCTCGCTGCTCCGCAAATGCTTCGCCCAAAATCTCCTCAGCCACCCTTCGCAACCGCTGATTGCCGCTGTTGAATCTATATGCCTCAGCCACCAACCGCTCAACACGACCCGTCTGCTCGGCCCAGTCGATCAGGTTGTAAACTACATCGGCAAAGTTCTCTCCACCCGCCACCTCATCGAGTCGTATGTCGAGCCGAATCCGTACCATCCGTCGTAAGGTATTGAGCGAATATCCGTTGATCAACGCCTGCCCCAGCGCCTCAACCTGCATTCCACTTAACCGCCCATCTTGCTCAAAATCGCCCACACGCGCACCTTTATCGTGTCTTACTTTCCACTCAGTTCCGTTTCAAACGGCCGCAATAGAACTTACCTTGTCCCCCACACATTGTCGCCCTTCATTCCCTCCCAGGTCCAAAGTAGAGGTAAGCCAGGAATCGGAATTAAATAACTTGTGTATAAGATCTCTCAATCCTTCGAGATGACATGCCCAACTTATTTAATGCTCATTCCCAAGGAGATAATTGGCTCGTACCAAGGTTTTCAGGAAGTGTTCGCCATTTTGCCTGAAATTATACACAAAATGGGGAAAACTGACATTGTGATCTACCCATTATGGGCCGCAGTGATTATGGCTGGCCAACACAACCTCTTATATGGGTCGATGGGTGCGAACTACCGTTCTGCCATGTTGTGGTATAATTGGACAAAACGGAAGCTACTATACTGCGGTCGTTTTGAAAACAGGTGTTTTCCCAAGCTCTACCAGAGAGACCAAAGACCTGTTTTCAAACGGAGCTGAGTATAAATAGCAACAATTTTGCGGAGGACTTATGCCAAGCCCGTTTCCAGGGATGGATCCTTACTTAGAGCAAGCAGGATTATGGAGCCAGGTACATACCGAGTTGATAGTCGACATCCGTCGCTTCTTGACTCCGCTCTTGCGCCCTAAATATCGAGTTGATATGGAGCAACGTAACTATCTTGCGGTCGCACCACCGGATGATCCTGTAGGTGAACCGGACGTGATCATCTCTGTCGATAATGCAGCCCTTGCTAGACCTCAGCCTCAAGTGGCTGGATTGTCTGTAGTGGAACCGCTTACAGGGCAACTACCTGTTCCAGAAGAAGTCAAAGAACGCTACTTGGAGATTCGTACTGCGGATACCCGTGATGTTGTAACAGTCATTGAAATTCTGTCACCTACCAACGAGCGTGCCGGAGACGGGCGTGAGAAGTATGAACAAAAGCGCCAAGAGATTCTGGGCAGCCGCACCCATCTTATTGAAATCGATCTGTTGCGGGCGGGCAGGCCCATGCCCATGACTGTCCCAGAAGAGAATCACTATCGTATTGTTGTTAGCCGCGCACGCCGCCGTCCTTCCGCAGATTTCTATCTCTTCTCTGTTCGGCAGCCCATCCCAGATATCCCGGTTCCCTTGTTGCAAGGTGACGAGGAGCCTGCTATCAAATTGAATCAGATTCTCCACGAACTCTATGATCAGAGTGGCTATGATATGGATATCGATTATGCCCAAGCTCCTCCCCCGCCAACGTTTGCGGAGGAAAATACTCAATGGGTGAAGGAGGTTGCCCAGCGCGGGTTAACGCCTACACATAGCAATGGTGCCAACCCTCTTTAGAAGGATGTGATAGGCGAAGAGTCCATCCCGCAAGTGATTGTGAGTTCAACAGCTCAATCGAGCAAGAAGGTACCGCCATAGAGCTTTTCGGATAGATACGAAGGAGATTTTAAATTATGTCCTTTATGGAACGGACCCTACGTGAAACAGTTGCCGACTATGAGGTTCACGTTTCGATGAGTTATCAAGAATATCTGGACACATTTGATGAAGACGTTCATGCTGAGTGGGTCAATGGAGAGGCAATCATTTTTATGTCCGCCGCAACTCGACATCAAGTTCTAGTCACTTATCTCATCCATTTGCTTCGAAATTATATTGAATTCTATCGGTTAGGTGAACTTTTCACCGCCCCGTTCGAGATGAAGCCGTCTCCCAGCAGCAACGCGCGTGAGCCAGATATTCTCTTTGTTACAACAGAAAACAAAGGTTATCTAGAAGAGCAGCGCCTATCTGGCCCAGCAGACTTGGTGATTGAAGTCATTTCGCCTGAAAGCGTTAAACGAGACCTTGAAGATAAGTTTTCTGAGTACGAAGCAGCGGGCAGAAAGGAGTATTGGATTGTCGATTCGAGGCCCGAACATAAAATCGCAGAATTTTGGGTATTGGATGAGAATGGTCGCTATGAATCCATGCCCGTTGTGAATAGCGTTTATCATTCAACCGTGCTCTCCGGATTCTGGCTCAATACGACTTGGCTATGGGATACTGAACGCTACAGCGCGCTTGCTGCCTTCGCCGAAATTGCAGGTCTTCCGCAAGATGTGATTGAGTTGCTACAGCGAGGAGCGGATTGAAATCGGCATCACTTAATATTGTTAGGTAATTAAGAGCGCCTTATTCATCCATTTCATTCGATAAGCTTAAGAAGTAGATGAACAAGGTGCTCTCATATTGAACAACTATCTACTATCATCAGAGCGCAATTCTAAATCATTTTCCCTAAATCACAATGCCTGGTTCCCCA
This sequence comes from Chloroflexota bacterium, assembly GCA_039028975.1. GTDB lineage: Bacteria > Chloroflexota > Anaerolineae > Caldilineales > Caldilineaceae > JAHBNG01. Next base: position 50,507 of record JBCCHB010000051.1, on the reverse strand, counting down.
TCTGTGGATATTGAGCCGGGAACAGAATGGACACCAACGCGGCAGCATCGCCAGAGATCTTCATCCGGTGACCTTCTATTGTAAGCAGCGGCTCTTCAGTACCGACGACTAGCTGGGCAAGAGCAGCGCCACCTTCAACCCGATGAAGTTCAGAACCAGATGTTTCAACGATGTGACAGTTGGCTCGATCAATACGAAGGGTCACTGCTGCTGTGTCGTCGGACAGCATGAGGTCACCTTGCCAATCTTTGAGGTAGGATTGTCGGAGCCGCCGCGAGAGTTCCCCAGTCAGTTGGCTCATCAACGACTTCAGATTGAGGATACGGATCATGTGCTTTTGCCAGTGACGATAGCCGCGTTCAACCCGTGCATCGAGGCTGCGCAGGTGTCTGCCCAGCGGACCATTATAAGGCTGACGGAAGAACTCAACCTGATCATATCCCCATTCGCGGGCCAAGTACCCCAGAACGCGCAGGCGCTCCTCAAATGAACCGGCTGACTCCTCATGAGAGATGACTTGTCCACTTATGTCTGCAGATGCTTCCGGTGGATGTGCCGGATATATCAGAACATAGCCAGCCAGTTCGCCATCCGTATTCCGCCAGAGGTAGCCGCCATATCCCCCCGGCACTTTGGAGCGCCGATAATTGGGGCGTACGGTTGTACCCGTAACGCCCTCATTTTCCTGATTATAGAGTTGAGCAAACTGGTCAGTATACGACTCTAGCTGGTCTGCGGAGAAGGCTTCCATGGATATGGGAGGTGGTTCCGTGGGTAAATCATCCGTCCGCATATAGAAGTGGTTTTCCGGAAAGGCGTTCACATAGCCAACCGCCGCAAACGATTTCGGATCGACCATGCACGCTAGCGAAAGATCATAGCCGTTGGCTTGCATGGCTTCAAGGGCTTCCCGCACGGCTTGTTCGGTAAAGTCCGAATCCTGGTAGTCGGGGTGAACTTTGTCTGAATTCACACCAGCTACTCGAACCTGGGCTGCTCCGATGCGCATGGTGATGTCATAAACACCCACATTCACAACGGGCTGTTCGCCCTTGAAACCGAGGCGGCTGCTCTGCCAATCATAGCGACTGTGGGCGATGCGTCCATTGCGATATGTGCCGTTGGGATCGCCAGCATCGACCAATGTATAGAGGGCATGACTATGCTGGCCTTTGTCTGGTGCCAATAGATTGAGAACACCATCGACAAATTCACTTTGCTCGCTGGGGCGTTTCCGCTGAAGATTTTCTTGTACCATAGAGAGTGTTGTTCCTTTGCTGAATTCTGAACTTTGCAGCAGCTTAAGTAATTGCTTGCGGGCTGCGTGTAATCGGTTATTGACGGTACCTGTCGGGATACCGAGAAACGCGGCCACTTCTTTCTGTGAATATTCGGAGATGTAGTAGAGCAGGATGACCATGCGTTGGCTATCAGACAATTGGTGGATTGCAGCTGACAGCTCATCAGTCACTTCATGATTGAACACAACTTCTAGGGGCGTAGGCTCACTGGAGAATATTGATTGCACACCATCCAGTGGAACAGTCGTCAACCGCTTACGCCTGGTCAGCCGATCACACTGTTTGAAGAGGATGCGGCGCAACCAGCTAGGAAACGCGTTGGCATTGTAGACGCGCGATAGGTGCGTGTACGCTTCCACAAATGCTTCTTGCGCTATATCTTCGGCCAGATGGAAATCACCCACTACACTGTAGGCATACCCAACCGCCATATCCTGAAATTGCGTAACGAGTACGGCGTAGGCGTCAACATCCCCCGCTTGCGCACGACTTAACAATGGTTGCACATCTTGCATTTCGGTCCTCCACCCCAACCAAGTCTATTCAGAACGATACACCCGCCGACTCACCGACTCACCGACTCACCGACTCACCGACTCACCGACTCACCGACTCACCAACCCACCAACTCACTGCTCATAATAAGATCCCAAGTCAAAGCGGAATCCTTTAGTTGTCCCGCATAACTGCGTCAATCCGCCTGCCATACCTCAACAAATTGCGGATTCTCAACTTTGCTCATCACTGATAACATACCTCTGAACAAATGCGGAGTGAATAGAATCAGTAGTCCGCAGTCGCTCAGTCATCTGGTCCAGAGTCAATTCAGTCCATGTTGGGTGCATTGCGATCTACTGAGAATGCACGCGATCTTTGGAAAATCGCTTTCTCTAACGCCTTCCCCCTGAAATCGAATTTGATTCATCGCTAACCAACGTCGTAGTCAAATGAGTTAAGTTTTTTTACACCCACACGGATGGAAAGAAACAGTGGCTTTCAATTTTACGTGTTTATGTTCTTATTCGGTCCGCGTGGGTATACTCTTTGTTGGTCTGAGGTGCAACTTCGATGGACATTAAAAACGGCTACAGAGTAGTTCAAAGGAAAATTTATGCACTTTACCACCAATCTTAAGCTGATTCTGCTGACTATCATTATCTGTTTCCTCGCATTAGGTATCCAAGGATTTAACCTTCTGGCTGCCAATGCCCAAAATCAGCAGCCTGGCACTGAACCCATGTTGCCAGAGACGCCATATAATTATGCGAATCCTGCCCTGCCTGCCCATTTCACAAGGGCCAATATTCGTAATTTAGACAACACGCCAGCGACCAACCCGGTTACGGATGTAGGAGCGACTCTGGGGCGGGTTCTCTTCTATGATGTCAAACTATCGGTTGATGATACGGTATCCTGTAGCTCATGTCATTTCCAGGCCAATGGTTTTACCGATCCAGCCCAATTTAGTACAGGTGTAAATGGTCAAACGCCCCGTAATTCAATGGGGCTGGCCAACAACCGGTACTACCCCAACGGCCACTTCTTCTGGGATGAACGAGCCAACACGCTTGAAGATCAGGTGCTTTTACCCATTCAAGATTCGGTGGAAATGGGGATGACGTTGGATGCCTTGGAGACCAAGTTAGCAGCCACCAGCTACTACCCACAACTCTTCCAAGATGCATTTGGCGATTCAACCATCACGTCAGAACGCATTTCGCTGGCCATGTCCCAGTTTTTGCGCTCTATGGTCTCTTACGAATCACCATATGATGCGGCTTTGGACGCAGATCCACCGCTGAGCACGTTGAGTACAATGGAGCAACAGGGACTCGCTCTCTTTAGTGGGCCACCGGCTGGCTGCAATCGCTGCCACCGTCTAGATATTCAAGCCGCTGATCAGCCATTTAATAATGGCCTGGACACCACGCTTACTGATTTGGGTGTAGGCGGTGCCAATGGCGTCGCTACCGATGAGGGAAAGTTCAAAGTGCCGTCGCTGCGCAATATTGAGCTAACCTCACCGTATATGCATGACGGACGCTTCGCTACGCTGGAAGAAGTGGTGGAATTCTACAATTCCGGCATTCAGGCGTCGCCCAACTTGGCTACGGAATTGCAAAGACCCAACGGGAATCCAGTACGCCTCAATTTAACCGACGACGAGAAAACGGCCCTGGTGGCTTTCCTCAAAACGTTAACCGATGACGCCTTTATCGCTGATGAGAAATTTGCCGACCCCTTTACGGCTATATTGCCCACGCCTACGCCTACACCGACAGCAACCCCTGCCAATCTGGATGCGCCCGATAATGTGTTGCTCATCATTGCGGACGACTTAGGGGTAGACGTCCTCGACCGCTATGGTGAAGGCAGCATCACCGCGCCCACGCCTAATCTGGATATACTCTTTGATAACGGCGTCTTCTTCCGTAACGCGTGGTCCGCTCCTATCTGCTCACCCACACGGGCTACATTGCTGACAGGGCGGTATGGCTTCCGTACGGGCGTTGGGACTTTACCAGGTGATGCCACCAACCCCGGGCTGCTCTCCTCCGAATTTACGCTGCCTAATGCGCTAGACGCCAATCCTGCTTTGGGTTTCGCTCACGCCAATATTGGTAAGTGGCACCTCAGCACAGGTCAAGGTCGTAATGCCGCCCCCATCAACTTTGGATATAACCATTATGCTGGCAGCATATCCGGCGGAATAGGCGATTACTTTAATTGGACCAAGGTCGTGGATGGCGTTCAACTAGATAATAGCATCACCAACTACGCCACCACAGAGAATGTTGATGACGCCATTTCCTGGCTTACTACCGATAATCGGCAGAACGAACCGTGGTTCCTCTGGCTGGCTTTCAACGCACCTCACTCGCCCTTCCACAAACCACCCAACGAGCTGCACAGCTCTGACAGTTTGTCAGGTGATGATACTGACATTAGCGCCAATACAACGGCCTACTACAACGCCGCGGTCGAGGCCATGGATACTGAGATTGGACGTCTGCTTGGAGTCCTACCAGACACAGTTCGGGCAAATACCACCGTCATATTCATTGGGGATAATGGAACACCCAGCCAGGTGACTGAACTTCCCTTCTTGCGCGGACGCGCCAAAGGTAGCCTCTATGAGGGCGGAATCAATGTTCCACTGCTTATCTCTGGCCCCCGGGTGGTGAATCCAAACCGCGAGTCAAGTGCGTTGGTCAATTCGGTGGATGTCTTTGCCACGGCCTTGGAGCTAATGGACGTCAATGTTAACGCAACTCTTCCCAGCACTGTCACCATCGACAGTGTAAGTATGATGCCATATATCGAAGATACCGAGCCGGGCAGCCTGCGCGATTGGATCTTTTCGGAGAAATTTGCGGAAACCAGCGAGGCGGAGGACGGTAAGACCATCCGCAATGCACAGTATAAGCTGATTCGCTATGACAATGGGGATGAAGAATTCTACGATCTCTCCCAGGATTCTTTTGAGGGAGACAACCTGTTAGAGAATACACTCACCACCGAGGCTCACATTAACTACTGTGAACTAACCGAAACTATGAACGATCTGCTGCTCACTGAACCAGGTAACACCGTTCCCGCGCTGCCGGCCATTTGCACAGAGCCAATCCCAACGGCGACCCCTACGCCGACAGCAACATCAACTGCGACACCGACAAGTACACCAACGCCAACGAATACGACAACCGCCACACCAACGATCACACCAACTGCGACGTCCCCAATCACGACGCCCAGTGTTGGAGACGGCATCTACTTCAGCTCAACTAGTGGTGGAATTGTAGACGGAGTACGCTTCAATGATGAGGATATTGTTGGCTATTTGAGCAGTACGGGGACATGGCAACTCTTGTTCGATGGATCGGATGTAGGGCTAGCCGATACGGTAGATGTCGATGCATTTGCCGTAGTTGACAACACAACCATTCTGGTTAGTCTCCAAGCTGCCTTTGATATGACAGCCGTTGGATTAGGTTTGGTCGATGATGCTGACATCTTACAGTTTACTGGGGCGATGGGCGATACGACGTCCGGTTCTTGGAGTCTCTACTTTGATGGTTCTGAGGCTGGATTAACGAATGACAACAGCAACATCGATGGGCTATCGCTGTTGGATAGTGGTGAAATACTCATCAGCCTCTCCGGCTCGGTGGATATTCCTGGCATTAGTCAGCGCGTCCGTGATGAGGATATCCTTCTCTTCTCACCCAACGCTCTAGGAGAAGCAACTAGCGGGAGCTGGTCTATGTTTGTAGATGGCTCTGATGTAGGACTTGCGGATTCCAACAACGAAGATGTTTGGGGCGTTTCGGCTACCAGCATCACGGACGAGCTTTACTTGACCACACGCGGTTCGTTTTCCGTCTCTAATGCAGTTGGCGCTCAGGAGGATATCTTTACCTGTGGCTCAATAGTCACCGGGGATAGCAGTACTTGTACCTTTGCCTCTTTCTGGAGCGGCGCAACCGTGGGAATTAGCGGTGAACGGCTGGATGCGGTTGAGGTTCGCAGCCAGGTGATCAGCGGCGTTTCTGTCGGTGCCATTGATACAAGGGAGCTGATTCGTCTGGAGGAAGATGCGTTGGATCTGCTCGAGGATGAACGGCTATTCCTGCCCTTGCTGCAAAAATAGGATAAGTCGTTTGATTAAAAAGTTGTAATCAACATCTAATCATCCTACAACACCGCCCAGATATACTGGCAAGTAAGCCAGTCAATTACTCGGCCTCGTTTCAAATCGACCGCAGTATAAGACGGCGAATAACAACAAGTCAGATTCAGTGCTGTACAAAAATCACAAAACTAATGCGGTTAGCAAAATCGTACATGGCTGAAATTATGCAAACAAGGAGCGTGCAGGATGAACTTTAATTTTCGAAACAAGATGTTGGCTTTCATTGCTGTTGCCACAATCGGGCTAGGTGGAGTTGGGACCATGGCTTATACCGCCTATGCCCAGGAAGCGCCTCCAGCCCAGTCACAACCAGAGGGCAATGAGGATGGCATTCAGCAGGAAGAGGATGGCAATCGCCGGCATGGCAAATGCAACAAGGATCGTGACAGAGGAGAAGACGACACTGATACGACCGAATCAAACGATAATGCTTCTGTTTTGGGGGGTCTGTTCAACCTCTAGATCTAGACATTAGGGTCAAATCCCGATCAGTTAAGATCATGGAATGAGCAGGCGACCTATAATGCGCCGCCTGCTCATCAGGGAAAAATTATGACAGAAGCAATAGATAAATCAGCGTCGTATGGTACCCAACTTTGGACTTATTTGGAAACAGAGCTGCACAAAGGCAATGCCCTATTACTGCCGCTTCGCCTATTTATCGGATTAGGCTGGCTGCGGGCCGGTGTGGAAAAAATTATCGATCCGATGTGGCGGTCGGGCGACAAATTAACAACCTTCTTCCAAACACAACTAGGTGCGGATGCAGTCTACTTTCCATTCTATGAAGCACTGATTACCCAGTTCTTTGCACTAAACCCAATGTCCATGAGTTGGATAGTGATGTTTGGGGAATTACTGGCGGGAATCGCTATTCTCACCGGTACACTAACCACTTGGGCTTTGCTAGGTGGCCTCTTTATGAATCTTAACTTTGTGTTGGCCGGTGTGGTAAACCCTTCAGCATTTTACATAGTGATCCAAGGTACGCTGCTGTCGACCAACGCAGGAGCGACGCTAAGTGGCGATTCTTTTCTTGCGCGCTATGGTTATCGTTTCTTATCTACCAGTTCAACAGCGTCAAACCCTAAACCTGCATATTCTAAACCTTCATACACTAGAAAAAATGCTTCGGGGCCGTGGCTACTGCTGCTGAATGGAATCCTTTGTACTGCTGCCGCAACACTAGTTACGCCTTACATCCGAGACTTTGGCCCACACAGCATTGAGGACCCAGCAATGTTGCTCTTTATCTTGTTAATGTTGGGCGCAATGCTATCAGGCATTCAATTTATACGGGCGACCACCCGGAACAGAGTGCCAGGCCAAAGGACGCAGCAGACTTTACACGTCTAGCTTGAACCGTATAATGCATAAATCTTGCCTGAGATCATGAGGTTTATAGTGAATAATCAGATAATGAAACAACTGAACAGATTTGGTTTAGGTGCACTCGTATTGAGTGCTACCATTGCAATGGGTAGCTTTGGATACACAATGCTCACGTCTACTCTAGCCACGCCAACTGCCGTTACTGGCAGCCCAGCCGTAGCAATACAGGCTGAGTCAACGACAGTGCCGGAAGCAACGCAACGAGCCTTTACGAACATACAGAGTGAATTGGCCATACAACCAGAGAGAGAGCAGAGGCGTGTACGCAACAACCCAAGAGGAAGTAGACGCGGGCAAGACGGCAGTCGGCATCGCTAGTAAACCGCAGCGTATTCGCCCTAGAGCGCAATAAGCGAGGTCTACAACAGCAAGCAGCGGGTCGCATCAGTGGAACCCCGCTGTGATCTGTTAATTGTACATTATGCAAGTTTAATCGTACCATCGTCCTTTGACATGGGACAAAACAAGGGTTATAATCCAGGTGTTTCGTGAGCTATTTTACTTTCATTAGGAGACACCATGCACGAACTATATCAAACCTTGGCTACCGGTGATTTAAAATCAAATCCGGCTGCAGCATTTGCAAAAACGATGGATGGACCTGTTGTTGTTATGAGTAGGTCTACTCCTAAAGTGGTTATGGTAGCCCCAAATGAGTGGAATTCTACAGCTCGCCTAATTCACGAGTTGCGTGAACAATTGAATCGTGAGCGAAGGTTACGTATTGCAAATCAACGATATGCTGCTCGATTAGCGGACCCATCACGGGGAGTCAGTCAGGAAGATCTTGATGCAATGGTGGCAGAGATGGGATTGCCTGAATGACACTTTGGACATTGGAGTATGACAAAGAGGTTGTTCAGTACTTAATTGGCCTACGTGAATCTGGTGGTGAAATTCGTAAAGTGATCAAATCGCTTCAGAATAGCTTCCCTGAGGACGCTCAGAAGATTCAAGATATACCCGAAACGTGGGAGTGGTTAGAAGCACGTCACTGGATTACCTTTGAGATTGACAGAGCTAAGAAGTGGATATACATAGCCGATGTTTCGGAAATTAGCGAAGTAATGTGAGTTTCAACTTCGCACATCCAATTCGCTCGTTGCTAAAGTGCCAAAACGAGGATAATAGCCCCTCCCCAGCTATAATTGCTGGTGGAGGGGCTATATTTTTAAGCAATTAGTTTACGTCTGGAGAAACCATGCGCGTATTGGTCGTTGAAGATGAAGCCAAAATTGCCGCGTTCCTCAAGCGCGGTTTAGAAGAGAACACCTACGTGGTGGATGTGGCAAACGATGGTGAAGAGGGGTACGAGTGGGCACGTACCTTTACGTACGACGTGATTATTCTGGATATCATGTTGCCCAAGATGGATGGGATTGAACTTTGCAAGCGGCTGCGGCGTGACAGCAACAGCGCCAATATTATCATGCTGACTGCCAGACACACAGTAGATGACCGCATTACAGGGCTGGATGCAGGTGCCGACGACTATCTGGTTAAACCCTTTGCCTTTGGTGAGTTGCTGGCACGGCTACGGGCCGTACAACGGCGTTCCAGCGATCAGCCACGCACTACGACTTTATCTGCTGGGGATTTAACGTTAGATTTAGTCAAACATTCTGCGGTACGCGATGGACAGACCATTGATCTCTCGGCTAAAGAGTTTGCCTTGCTCGAAATGTTAATGCGCCACCCCAATCAGGTACTTAGCCGCACCCTGATTGCCGAACATGTCTGGGGCTATGACTTTTATAATCAGTCCAACGTTGTCGATGTGTACATTCGCTACCTGCGCCGCAAGATTGACGATCCCTTTGAAACTAAGTTGATCCAAACCGTACGGGGCATGGGCTATAAACTCACCGATGATGAGACAAATTAGAACAACGTTTAGTACAATCCGTGCACGTATCGCGCTCCTGCTCGCCATATTGATGTTAATCGTCTTGATCGGAGCAGCCCTCTTTCTCTACTTCAGCCTGAGCATCCAATTACAGAGTGCGCTGGATGATGGACTGCGTCTGAGTGCGGAACAGCTGCTAACCACCATCGACTATAATGGCGGACATCACGTCTTTCGGTACAGCAGCGAGCAACAAGAACGACGCAATCGGGAGGATGATCTTGTACGCCTTTTGCTAGCCGACGGCCAAACGAAGGTTTGGGATGGAGAGCGGGATAATGTTTCCGTTATTTGGCCATCAGGAGATGAAGTCCAGTTCAAAACGGTCCCCTACGCTAGCGATGGTCCACGTGGGAACAACAGCCAACGAGGCAAAGGCAACCCACAAAGGTTCGACTTTGGATTTAGCGAACTGCGAGATGGGTTGCGACTTATCAGCATACCGTTGTTCATTGGTGACGAAGCCGTGGAATGGCTCCAAGTGGGGCGCAGTACGAAAGATATCTATGAGACATTATCTAGTTTGATGTTTCTCTTCTTTTTAGTTACGCCGCTTGTTTTGTTGGCAACCATCGGATCTGGATACTGGCTGGCTGGCCGCGTACTGCGCCCAATCGAAACAATCCGCCAACAGGCTGCGGCCATCAGCGCGCAAGATCTAAGCAAACGTCTGGGCCTGGAACTGCCGGATGATGAGGTAGGACGACTGGCTACTACTTTTGACCAGATGTTGGAACGGCTGGATGAGAGCTTCCGTAATCAGCAGCGCTTTGTAAGCGATGCCTCCCATGAATTGCGCACGCCCCTTGCAGTTATCAGTGGTGAAGTGGATGTTGTACTGGAAAACCCTCGCCAGCCTGATGACTATATCAACTCGCTTGAAACCATTGGCTCAGAAGCCTCTCGTATGGGACGCTTGGTCCATGACCTGCTGCTGCTGGCCCAGACAGATCGCGCGGAATTGCCCCTGAAAGTTGAAGAGAACGATCTAGCGGATATGCTGCACGTATTGGTAGAAACCATGGAGCCGCGAGCTGAAGCTGCCAGAGTAACAATCGAGTTGGATCTGCCATCTACTATGCAAGTTTGGGGAGACAGTGATCGGCTGATACAGCTCTTTCTGAACCTGCTGGATAACGCACTCATCTATGCACCTCACAGCCACATCACCATCTCCGGTCATCAGGATGAACAGCAAGCCACGATACAAATTGCCGACAGTGGTCCAGGGATTGCCCCCACTCATGTCTCTCGCCTCTTTGAGCGCTTCTATCGGGTAGACAAATCACGTAGTCGTGACAACGGCGGCAGCGGCCTGGGATTGGCCATTGTGCGGGAGATTGCAGAGGCGCATAGGGGCAAAGTATCAGTAAACAGCCAGTTGGGAGAAGGAACGACGTTTACAGTGCGGCTTCCGATTCAGTGTAAAATTGAGCGTTAACACGCTCTCATCACTCCCCAAAAATACGGTGGTATAGAGGATTGCCACTCACCTCATGAGGTATGTGTTATCATCTCGTGCCTTGGGGCACCCGAGCGAGAGATCTGGGTATCCCTAACGGAAGGTTTCTCCTCGCTGCACTCTCTTCGGCTTCGTTAGCGCTTTACGCCTATGGTCGAACAGGATAGGCTTAGAAATGACAGATCGGAGATTATCTCATCTTTCTATCGTCTGTTACTAACCCTAGATCCCACATTCCGCTAGGAAAAAACGCCTGTTTTTGAATTAAAGATGAGGCTATTTTGCGGCGAAATGGGTCCAAAAAGAACATGCATTCAATGTTTTTGAACCAAATCAGTCGACTTTCGCTCATGCAGCATTGTGAAATTTCATCTGACGCCTGTTATGACACAAATAAATGAATTCTAGTGCCACTTACGCCATAAAATAGTTAAAATTTAGTTCAAATTGCTCTTTCTACATCATTTTTAAGGTCGTCAGCGGTTTTATTATTGATTTTCCGCAAAATGGGTGCGGAATGTGGGCTAGATAAATTGCATTTGCCGGTTCATCTGGCGTTGTGACGCGAGCTCCGTAAGCATCAAGTGCATGAATATCGTCCACCATCTATTTGCGACCAAGCCCGAAGTGGCGGTAAGCCAAGGAGATGGTCGGCTCGTATCAAATTCTTCAGGAAACACTTGGATATTTACCCTGAAATTATACGCAAAAACGGGATGAATTGGTAGAGGTGGCCATATAGCCATGGGCTAGGCCTTCGAGACAATGTCTGTTATGGTCGCCAGCACCCGCTCGTTTTCATGGGGGCGAGCAAAGGTAATGCGTACATTCTCTGGCAGCCCTGACCAGGCTGTATGGTTGAGCAGCAAACCTTGGGCTTCTGCCTGTTGGACAAGATGCTCGGCTTTCACAGGTAGCTCTTTGAGGAGAATATAGTTGGCTTGGGTTGGAATATAGCCAATTTGTAGTTTGGGGAGCTGGGCATAGTAGAATTCACGACTCGAACGGACCATGGCCAGCGTACGTTCTATATGTTCCCTATCAGAGAGGGCCGCGGTCCCGCCACGCCACGTCATTCGTCCGCTATGGTGACGTTGATGATATTGGCGAACTTGATCGATCAGATCGGCTCGGGCCATACCATAACCAACCCGCAAACCAGCTAGGCCATAGAGCTTGGAGAGGGTGCGGGTGACAATGAGATTGCGCCCTTCTGCGATCCACTCCTCAGCTCGAGGCAGGTCGGGATGGTCCCCGAATTCTCTGTACGCTTCGTCCAATACGAACGTCACGTGAGGTGGAAGCTGCTGCAAAAAATCCTCAAGTGCTGCATGGCTGACAAACGTTCCCGTCGGGTTATTGGGATTGCAGAGAAAGATCAATCGGGTCTGCTCATCGATGGCAGCAAGCAGAGCGGGTAGATCAGCCGTGTACTCTTTCAATGGCACCAGCTCAAATCTGCCGCCATAGAGCTTTGTAAAGCCAGCATAAATACCAAAGGTCGGCGCGGCGATGACCGCATTTTGCCCCGGCTTTAGCTGGCTTTGCACCACCATACGCAGCACATCAGAGGAGCCGTTGCCGCTTACAAAATTAGCAGGGGTGAGACCATGACTATGTTTCTCGGCCAATGCATCAAGAAAGATTGGCTCGATATCATTGGAATAGAGATGAGTCTCTGCCAATGATTGCTGGATGGCAACAGTCGCCTTGGGAGAGGGCCCGAGGACATTTTCGTTAGAAAGAAGGTTGAGTATATTCTTCATGATTCGATTTTTCGTTTCTATACCTTGGTTATGCCTAGTTTAGCCCTTCTCTGCACCCCACGTCCATCCCCAGGGAATCTCGATGAGTGTTGGTTTGTCTGCGGTCAAAGCCTCTGCAAGTTTGATTGCTAATTCGTCTGACGTAGTAGCTTGCACTCCATAGGCACCAAAGGCCCTAGCCAGCGCCACAAAGTCAGGATTTACCAAATCAACAGCCATAAACTGGCCATCATACTGGTCACGCTGCTGGACCTTGATCATGCCATAAGCGTTGTTGTTGGGAACGATTATGGGTATATTCAGATTGTATTGTACAGCTGTTGCCAGCTCACTTCCAGTAAAGAGCAGTGCTCCATCTCCCACAATGGCCACAACCGGTTTCTCTGGGCAACCCAGCTTGGCCCCAAGCGCCTCGGGCAGCCCGAAACCCAACGTGCCAAAGCCCCAGGGAAATAACATAGTGCGTGGCTCATAGATTGGGAAAATACTGAGCATATCGGCCCAAAAAAGGGACATATCGCAGCTTAGTATGGTGTTACGCGGTAGAGTTCGACGCAGTGCTTTAGCCCACGGTTCAGTCTGCCCCATTTTAGCCGTTAGTCCAGCTTTGAAAACTTCTTGAGCTTTGGCGAGTTGCGGATTTACCTTCCCCTCACGATCAACACCTGAGTCCTCTAGCTTGCTGGTGAGCGCGGCCAGTACACTTTTGGCATCGCCTACAATCTTCTGCTGCATGGGGAGGTTGCGCTCGATCTCTTCAGAATCAATGTCTATACGAATAGTTCTCTCAGGCAAAGGCAGAGACCAATCTGCTGTCATGCCTTGGTTAAAGCGGGTGCCTACTGCTAGAAAAGCATCACAAGCTGCCACAACATCAGCTACATTGGCGCCACCAGCAATCCAGGGTACACCACACCACAATTGGTGGTCGCTAGGTATCGCGCCTATACCCATGCCAGTGGTGAGGACAGGTGCTCCCAGGCGTTCGGCAAGTGCAACAAGTTCGTCACAAGCGTCGCTGGCTATGACGCCACCACCAGCATAGATGAGCGGTCGTTCCGCTTCGGCAAGAGTCACAGCAGCCGTGGCAATCTGTTCCTTACAAGGCACCATCAGCTCGGGAGCACTGGGCTGTTGGTGCCTCTCTTCATCCTCCGACCAAGGCACCATCTCGACTTGGATATCACGCGGAATCTCGATCTGTACTGGACGTGGGCGCCCGCTGTGCAATGCCTTCATCGCGCGCCGGAAGACGTCAGAAATGTCGGCCCCATCGGTAATTCGCTCCCCGTATTTGGTCAGCTTCTCCAGCATCTCAAATTGACCCGTCATCTCGTGGAGGAGACCTCGATCTTGGTCAATAAAATCACGGTTGACTTGGGTGGAGAGGATGAGAATGGGCGAGGAGTCATAGAATGCCTCCCCAATGCCGGTCATGGCGTTGGTCAGGCCCGGTCCTGGTAGGGTGCAGATGGCCGCGGGTTTGCCAGTGGCACGAGCGTAGCCATCGGCCATAAAGGCAGCCCCCTGCTCATGCCGCACGGTAATGACCCGAATGGTGGGGTGGTGGTAGAGCGCATCGAAGATAGGCATATTGTAAAGACCCGGAATGCCAAAGACGATTTCGATGCCTTCCCGTTCCAAACAGTTGACGATAGCACGGGCGCCGTGAATTTTTTTCAAAGGTGTATCTCCAATACGATGATGGGGCTTTCTGGCCAACGAACAAGCTCAGTTCAGTGAGTGGCGGTATTAGAAATCCGGCAGGGCAGACTTGTCATATGGATATGACCCGTAGGTAAAAAATGACTTGTCGGTCTTTCATAACTAGCGACAGCGCTTTTAAACAGGTAATATCATCCAAAGACTCACCTAGAACAGCAATACAGAATGGTTGATGCCGTCCTCAAGGTGGATTGCTTGGTCCAATAGCATTTCGCAACCGGTACCGTCGATAAGCCTACCGGCTCGGATTGTTTTTCTGCTTATGCCCTTACCACTCAACAGTCATCATATCCTTGCCCCAATAGACGGGGCCGCTGAACTCGCGTTTGATGTCGTAGATGGCATCATTCTCAATATCGCTGGATGCAGTCAAGCCGGGCGATTGATGAGCAATTACTAATCGCTTCACATTATTTTCTTGGGCCAATCGCGCACCTTTCTGCCGCCATTTGGGGAGTTCAAACCCCATCGCAGCCATAACAAAGAGATCAGCGTCAACCGCCACCTCAGCCAGAGCATCATCTGCTTGGCCATCGCTGCCAAAGGCAACAATGCCAACGGGTGTCTCAAAGCGAAGGCCGATGCAGTCTAAGTAAGGTTGGGCGTGAGTGACTTGGTGGATGGCACATCTCCACAACGAAGATTCAACCGCGTCTTTGGGATGAACCTCGCGAACAGACACGGCAGGTTCAGCTCGGGACCCTCTACCGCCACGGTGCTGATAGACCTCAATGCTCATAGGGTGTTGGGTACGGGCAATTACATCATCCCAAAAGGCACCCTGACCACGGCCCCAGATTTTGTCTGTCATGGAACGTAGTGGTGGTGGCCCATAGACGGACAACTCTGGCGCGTCGTCCATTGATTGCTCAAAGTGGGTCATCAGGAAGCACGGGTAATCAGCCACGTGGTCTGAGTGATAATGGGTAAAGAAGAGATGGCTGACCATAGTGGGGGCAATGCCCATTCGCTGCATTTTGTATGTCGCCGCCGGACCACAGTCAACCATTAGCCACGTTTTGTCGAATGACAATAGAAAGCTGGTTCCCCACCGTTCGGGCGTCGGTGTCGGTGTGCCCGACCCTAGGATAACAAGTTGTGCCATTGCGCTATTCCTCCCGGCCGCGTAGTCGCGGATTGGCGACTTCGTCAGGTCCTACTGTCATAATAAAGAGAGCCACAAAGATTATGACCCACATGACAGCAAAATGATGCCGTCAATGAGTATTCTGCGGTTTAACCAGACTACTTCTCCTCGCGGTCCCATTATAAAAAACTCATCTAAATAACAATCATATCTGGAGTGAACAACAATAGCTCTGGATCAGACTTGGCACGCTCTTGCAAGGGTTGCGTAAAGCTACTGCGGCTGAATAATGCGTGATAGATGCGCCAACCGCTCTCATCGCCCTGCCAGGCTTTTGTTTTCTGTTGAAGGCTCTCCAGATCCGCCATACCCATGGGTTGATTCCGCCAGCGAGCTTCGCCCAGCCATGCAATCCTTTGCTGATAGCTTACGGCAACAACATCGATCTGATTCTGGCTGTTCCACCAAGACCCTACAGCCTCTGGCCAGAAGCCCGGTGTATGCTGGCTAGCCAATTGATAAACGCTGCTACGTGCAAGCTCTTCCCATGTTATGGCCACAAACTGCTCCCACGTTGGACGCAGAACCTGTTCGGTCAGCCCAGCACCTTGTCCTTGTTCGATGGCCCCTGTGTAAGGCAAAATGTAGCGTCCCCAAAATCGAATGTAAGGATCAGCAATGTGCCAGGTTCCTCGCTGCCGTTGGCTTTGGCGAGCAATACCAACGGGTACTCGTCGTTCTACATAACCTGCACCTTGCAGCGTTGTCAAATAGCTCGGTAAGCTGCTACGCTCCAATCCAGCTTCGCGGGCAATCGTAGAGAGCTTATGTTGCCCACTTGCAATGGCGCGTAAAACAGCAACATAGTGTCGTGGATCGCGGAGTTCCTCACGTAGCAGCGTGAGACCATCATGGTAAAGAATGTTTGCTGGATCAAATGCAGTTCGACTGAGGTTTGTCCACCAGGATCGCTCAGGATCCAGTTGGGCGAGATAGGCTGGCATCCCGCCCGTCAGTGCATGAGTTTCAATCAATTCGACTGGCGTACGGTTGGGTAGAAAATCTCGCGACTGTTGAATCGTTAGTGGGTGCATGGACAATTGCGCCGTACGCCGTCCATAGAGAGGGGCATCTCTGTTTAAGATATCGCGCTCCATTACAGACATATAAGAACTGCATAGCACAAAAAAGAGCTTAGAGTGTTGCAACTCTTCATCCCACATCTTTTGAATTACCGAAGCTAGATGACTGCTCGAGCCAGCCAAATAGGGATATTCATCTAGGATGAACACAAAACGCTGCTTGCGAGACAACCGCGCCACAGCCTGAAATAGCCCCAACCAAGATTGGTAAGAACCAGGCGTTGACGCCGCGCCATGCTCCTCCGCCCATATCTCTTCTGATAACATACGCAGTAGAGATTCTTCTGAGTCTAGATAGGCAAGAAAATAGGTACCCGGCTTTTCCTGCGCAAACGCATTCAGCAACGCCGTCTTACCGACACGGCGACGTCCCGTTAAAATGATGAATTCGGCTTTGTCTGACTGATATCTTTCAGACAACCATTGGAGCTCTTGTACACGGTTCAGAAACATGAGCTTGCCTCTTCCTCAGAGATTTAATGGATACAATTATAATAAGTATACCCATTAAACAGTTTAGTAAACAAAAAGCTATTATCTAAGATTTGTCACTATCATCTTTCAGTTGTGCTCGTAACGCCATAGCGCGAGCCACCAGTGTATCCACCCGGCTGGGGAAGAATGAGAGCGAGTAGCCCATGTTAAAGGTCAGTCAGTTGTAGAGATGTTTCCCATACTGGACATAGATCGGTTCGTCCAGCCCGAAACGCCGCCATGACACAATGCGTTGCTGAGCTAGCGCGGCCAGGTGAGGCCTCGTTGGCCTTCGACGGTTAGACAGATTTCCATCAGGTTTGCACTTCCTCTGCTTTGGTCTGATTAGCCATAGCTTGCTTAGCCTTAGTCTGCTTAGCCTTGCGAATCAGAAATGGCAGAGACAAAACATACGAAATCGTAGGCCAGTTCAACCCAGCCTTCACCATATCCCAAGCATCTTCTGGAGAGAGGCGCACCTTAGTCTCAATGGTCGAACGTTCGGGGTCGCTGGTGATGATGATATATTGGTCTTTGCGTTCGATTTTGCCGACAGCAAAGTCCATTTTGACGAGTTTAGAGACGACTTTCATAGTGCTCACTCCTTCCTTAACCGACCTGTCTCCTGGGCATACCGCACCCGCTTTTCAAACAACTCTGGCATCTCATCGACTGTATAAGGGTGGGGCGGGGTAAACTGCCCTCGTTCATAGAGTGTCCGGTAGACCTGCTTGGCCCCGGCCATCTTGTCGGATAGGGTCTTGGGTGGGTTGCCAGGTGGGAACTGGTTGGGCGGGTAGATTGGCTCCTCGTAGATCTGCTTGAAGCCCTCTGTGCGCACGTCGATCCACATGTTGTGATTGGCAATGGTGCGATGATCACGCAGTGCCTCAATGTCGATGGTAGCGGCGATAATCTGCTCTTCTGGATAAGGTGCCTCACGAAGCATCATGCCGGTGTAGTCGATGATCATGGAGTTGCCAGGGCAGAAGGCTTTGGGGTAGTATGCATAGTTGACCTTGCCCCAATTCGAGCAGAGCAGATAGCACATATTGTCATGGGCACGGGTGCGGCGGGTAAAGCGCCAAAAATCCCACGGCTGGCTGACTCCCTCCACTTCTTGAATGGCTCCCGGATGACAGATGACTTCGGCACCGTTAAAAGCCAGGGCACGTGACACTTCGGGGGTTGCGCCGTCGTGGCATGTCATAGTGCCCAACTTGCCAATCTCGGTGTCGATAACTGGGAAGAGATCTTTGATGTCTGTGCCAAAGACTTCACCATAGGCATCTAGCATGTCATGGGGGCTGGTACCTAAACCAATCGAGGCGGGGATGTGCCATTTGTGATAGC
The DNA here is from genome assembly GCA_039028975.1 of Chloroflexota bacterium. Classification (GTDB taxonomy): domain Bacteria; phylum Chloroflexota; class Anaerolineae; order Caldilineales; family Caldilineaceae; genus JAHBNG01. The sequence goes on along the minus strand of JBCCHB010000051.1, from coordinate 32,206 downwards.
GCAAGGCCACATTGCCGTCGGGCCCAATGATAAAAGCCGTGTTGAACCAGCGGTCGGGGAACTCCTTGACTTGCTCTACTACACCGCCACCAGCAATATAAAGTCCATACTCCTTGGCTTTCTGGCCCAGCACATCCAGCTCAGGGCCAGGAATGGTGATGGATTTCTTCATGAACTCTTTGAGGCTATCTTCCCCTTTACCTGGTGTAGTGACGCCCTGAAGGAAGTACTCGGGAAAGACGACCAGGCGCACTGGCCGTTCGTAGAAGTACCCTACGCCGAAATCGATGAGGTGACAGGCACGCTCTAGATTCTGCTGGATATCATTTTTGTCTCGGGCAACGTTGACTTCTGGTTGGATGACAAGGGCGGTATATTTTTCGATCTTATTGGACACAATGCTCTCCGGATGAATTATCAGTAGTGCGCACTGTCATTCTGTTCAGCTATGGTCGCTTGCGACAGAACCGAAGAATCTCTCATTGACAGTGCGCTTGGTTACAGATGCAACACATCCTCTACTGATTTTTGTATTGCTGGTGGTTATTAATCAGCTGATTTTTGTATTGCTGGTGGTTATTAATCAGCTTTAGAGGGAGTATCAGTAGATCGCAACTGTGCACCCGTGTCATTTCGAGGAGGGACGACGAGAAATCTTCCGCTCGGCTAAATTTCAGATTTCTCCCTCGGGGCCCTCTGGGCGCGAAATGCCATAGATTGACCCATTGCGAGCTACTGAGTATAACGATTGCATAGATTTCACAGATTCATTCATCTGTGAAATCTGAGAAATCCCTGCTAGAGTCTAAATTGTTACTGCTGATGTACAAAGGGGGAGGGATAGTCTCAGTAGATACAGGATTTCCGTCTAAAACATATCCCCGATGCTACACAAATAGCTGGCTGGTCACAATCGTCAATCCTTCTAGCACATTTGATGTTATCTCTTCATCCTCAGTATATTGCCCCAGCAACGCATATTCACCTCCTGCTGACAGCGTGTAGACTTCAACGGAACGCGTTTTGGGGTCAGCGAGCCAGTATTCTGCCACGCCAGCTTGTTCATACTGGTCGAATTTGACGTTCCGATCTCGACGTATTGAACTAGGTGAAATCACTTCGACAATCAAATTTGGAACACCATCAAAAAATTGAATGCTGGCGTTCGGCAATTGCTCACGATGGATAAAAAGAATGTCTGGTTGAACTGGACGGATAGAGGCCGCAAGGTGAACCTCAAAAGGTGCGCTAACCACGACACCTAAATTGTTCTGCTTCACAAAAACCTGTAGATGAAAAGATATCTCGCCAGAGGTAAACTGATGTTCATAGCTCGGTGCATTGGCCACAAAAAGAACCCCCTCAATAATCTCATAACGCCGCCCATCATTGGGCAAGCGTTCATAGTCCGCGTAACGCCATGCACCTTGTAAAGGCCAGGAATCTGAATCACCTGGTAACGTTAACCGAATATCATCTTGAATTAATGTGGGTGTTGTCATAAATCGTTTGTCTCATTCGTTCAATTATACTCAGCTCCGTTTGAAAACGACCGCAGTATAACATCTCTAGTGCTTATTCTACTCGGTATTCTGCTAGAATACAAGCATATTTTTAATCGATGAATTGGCATTGTCAAAACGAATTACTCTGGAATGTCTATTGAGCAATTCTCTAAAAATCAAACTCATCTTCATCCTCCAACAGTCCCCACTCCTCCAACATCTCTTTGGCCGTCACCGTCCCCATGGCCGTGATGGCAGCACCAGGATGAGTAGACGGGCCTGTCATCCAGAGCTTGTTAATGGGCGAGCGATACTGGGAGTAGCCAGGGAAGGGTCGGAAAAATCCACTTTGGGCCATAATGCGTTCGCCACCGGTGGTCGTTCCATCAACCAAGGACCAGTTGTCGCGCGCCAGTGTCTCCGCGTGGTCTACGTACTCCCCAAGGATATTTGAGTCACTCATATTGGAGGTGTATTCGCGGAACTTGGGCAGGATCACATTGTCGACATACTGTTTGGCCAGCGCGTCAGTCCACTTATTGCGGCCTGGCAGCTTATTGGAGACAAAGGTGTCCACGATCAAGGTATGCTTGCCATCGGGTGCGCGAGTGGGATCTTTCTTGGTCCAACAGGCAGACCAGAGGAAGGGATTATCGGGCGGGATATCTAGCGAGATATCCGCGTACTGCTTCTCAATGTCATCCATGGAACCGAAGATGCGCTGGAAGGGCGTCTTGGACATTTCGTCGCCATTCTTAAATTCTGGGGCTTCATTAAGTGCATAGTGGGCGCGTACGATGCTCACCTTACCAAAGCGGTAATTCTTCACCATGCGTAAAAAGCCTTCATCCAAGATACCTGGCTCTACCAAACGCAAGAATGACTGCTTGGGATCTAGGCTGGTGACGACACCACGATTCGCGGTAAATTTGCGACCATCAGTTAACTCCAGGCCAGTACATTCGTTGTTTTGGACGGTGAATTTGGCCACGGTAGCCTCAGTCAATACAGTGCCGCCGCGGACCTCTATATACCGTGCAAGTGCATTGGGTAACTCGATGCTCCCCCCCTGGGGAATCGACTCACCAAAGTAGTGAATAGCTGGAATCATTACATAGAAGGATTGTCCCCCACCCTCTTGGTGAGGCCAAAGTTGGGGAGCCATGGCCCAGCCAAGAATCATGGCCTGCACGTGAGGATTCTCAAAGTTCTCAGTCGTAAATGCCTTAGGGCTGAGGCGATAGTTGCGCAACATCTCCAGCCCCTCTTTGCTATTTACCATAACCGATTCGAGCATCCCCGGTGGTGTGGGCGGATTGAACATGTTGGAGATGATACCGTTCTTGATTTCCAAAAAGCCATCGTAGATTTCGCGGAAGCGGCGGGCGTCCGGCTCCGAATATTGGGCAATGCTGGCGCAGGTCTTGTTGATGTCCTTGTAGACGATCATGCCTGGCCCCTCGTGGTTGGGATGGCCTGTGATATGATCCTCTGCCCAAATATATTTCAGTCCATTGGCCTCTAATTCCGGCAGAAGCTCTTTAAAGTCCTGATTCAGATGAATCCAGACGTGGGAAGAGCCGTACATGTCGTGTTTGAAGCCGGGCAGGGTTACTTCACGCGTAATCACGCAGCCACCCAGCCACGGGTTGCGCTCGGTGACCAATACAGAGAGACCTGCTCGCGCCAGGATTGCACCACAGGCCAATCCATTGTGACCGCCACCGGCGATGATTACATCGTATGCTGTCATGTAAATTCTCCAAATTTAAAGGGTAATTGCAGCCGATTGGCCATTAACCATACTGCACTTGGGCAAAGTAACGAAATAACTTCGGGCTTTTCTGTACGGCTCGACCTGCAATTCTGGTATAGGTCACGCAACCGTTCGGCAGTGAATCTTATGCTGGCCTATGCCGAGATTGCTACCGTACCTCTCATGGGTAACCCCAACTATCTAAAACCACCCGTGGCAAGTATAGCTGTTACCAAGCATTCGTTGCATCCATCTGCCACTTTACAATATTGCAGACGGTCATCGCGCTGTCTTTGGTAAAGAGACGAACCTCCTGACTATCCTCTCGCATAGGGTAGACCCGTTGCACGATGCAAATATCCCCGTTGACAAAAATTTCCAGAACGGATCGGTCGACAAAAATATCTAACGTTAGTGCTTGATTTTTGCCTAACGGATAGGGGATGCGCTGCTTCAAATTGCCTCTTTTGAGCGTTTCCGGTCCGCATGGGTAAACCAAGCTTCTGTCCCGGCTGGCATTCTCAAAATCGATGATAAATTCGTTGCACTGTCGGTCAAAGGTAATCAGCGTCTCCTCTTCACAATCAGGCGAACAGAGGAGTTTCAAACCAAATTGCTGAGCGTCTACTGGTTCGATAGTTAGCTGTAGTTCCATACAGTCCGATGCTAAATTGTCCAGACGCACTTCTTGTTTTGGCAGCAGATGGATGTCATCCACCCTCTTTTCATCGTAGCGTAGTGCCTTCAATTCGTCAACGGGATGGATTTGCAACCGATTATCTGACGATGGTAAAAAGTGCCATGGCAGGGTCATGATGCTGTTCCAACCCACTTCCTCGGCATCTCGGGCATCACGGATCCAGCCCCAAAAGAGCCGCCGACCTTTGTCATCGATCAAGGTCTCTGGCCCAGCCAGCATACTGCCCAAGTGGCTAAGTTGACCATTGATTTCGGGAATGAATCGCTCATTTTCGTAGCGCCCGATGTAATATTGGCATTTGCTGATGGGTCGATGCGTATGCATGAGCAGCATGTGCTTCTGACCAAATGGGAAGAAGTCAGAGCAGGCGCAATCCTCCTCTTCGGAGGTCCATTTGCGATCAGATTTATAGAAAGGTCCTACATACGCCCACTCTTTTAGGTCTTTGGATTTGAATAGGCTCGTCGAGTCACCTTCATAGCCTAGACGGTGGTTCTTGTTACCAATGAGGGCATAGTAGGTATCCCCTTCCTTCCAACCACTCGGATCAAAGATAACGCTCTCAGGGTATTTTGCGTTGGCGGGCAGGGTTTTGGAGAGATGATTCCAGCCAGCCTCGATGGGTATGACCGGATTTTCAGGTAGTGGCACCCAGTCGTCTAGGTTATCATCGTGGCATTGATAGATGCAGATCCCCCTGCGCGGCATGTTAGTGATGATGGTGGGAACGTCCATCCCCTCCATAGCATCACCGCTGTTGAAGTAGTCACCCTTCTTGCCTTCCAGTGGTTCCCTCAAAGAGGCTTTGTGGTAGGTCCAGTGCAGCAGGTCTCGGCTAGAGATATGCTGCCAGCTTGAAAAATCCAGTTCGTTGGGGCCATTGGTGATCTTTTGCAAATAGCCCAGATGATAGCGCCCCTTCCAAAAGATGGCTCCATTGAGATCATTCCAACGCCCTTCAGGGGGCAAAAAGTGATAGCGAGGTCGAAATTTGTCTGCTACCAGCTTTTCTCGAATCTCATAAGAGTCGAATAAATAATCGTTGAAGTTATCCATTGATGCTCCCTATATGCATGATATCATGAAAGATAAATGGATGTAACCAACCCGAAGCTGAATAGAACGCTTGTATAAACAATAGCAGCAACTGTCAATGCAGCAAAGTAAATTCTTCGCCACAACAACCAGTTATGCCTTCGCCACCATGACAAGATTGAGATTATAACCATCGCTATAGCAAGCATTAGAATAAGGGATGGCAAGACAAAAACCGGTGCAAACATGCGTGGCACCCCTACCGATATCAGATCTGTTGTTACAGAGAATTCAAAGTAAATTGCCACAGCCAGACCAACCAGGAATAAGAACATCGAAAGTCCACAGAAGAATAGAATCCAGCCAGCCCATGTCAATGGCCAAGCCGGTTGAACCAACGCTTCCTTAGGAGTGGAATGTGAAGGTGTCCGACCGAAGTTAGGTAGTGCATCGATTTCAGAGAGAGATGGAAAAACGGATTCAGCAGAGGTATCTTGTACCCTCGCTTCAGGGACTCGTTCAGCCTTCCGCTCCCGACGGCGCTTGATCAAGTACGCAAGTGGCCAGACAATCCACGCGGAAAGCAATAGCAGCGTGCATCCCGCCATAAGCGTAATCCGCCAAAAGGCCAAAAAGACGTTACGCCCCTCCATTACCTGGGTAAGAGCAAAACGCACCTCATTTGGCACGCCACTATAGATCACCTCCCCATGCGTCACAAAGTTGAGTGGTGGTAAGGCATCAATACAACCTGCATCGGGCGGACGGTTGGGTCGCTCAAGGAACTGGTAAATGATCCATTGGGGACACTCTCCACTGAGTGCAGCACCATGTCCGATGGCTGGAAACGTTACTGAATAGCTGTTGGGTAATGATTCAGCTGCTAACGCGCCAAAGGCAGGTGGTGTAATCGGATCAAACTGGCCGTTCAGGATTAAGGTCGGTTGATTGCTCTTCACAGGAGCATTGACGACTGATGGCAGGGGCGGCAGCATTAACGTTTCGCAGTCCGCGATTAGCTCATCCAGCAACAGTTGGCGGTTGGCATGAAATGATGGATGCACTCCTTCTGTCCCCACTAAAGCGCTCAACATGGTCACATCTTCGGTACAGAGCACCGCGTTGTACATCCCCGTAGCCAAACTACGCCCAAAGGCTCTTGAAGCCAAATTAGCAGATAGGTACCGAGTCTTTCCCTTTTTGGTGATATCGATAATGAGCGGCAAAATAGGGATATTCTCGTCAGCGTAGAGTGCACCAAAAAACATGCTCAATAGCTGATCCCCATCGTAAAAAGCTCGGTAGATCTTTCCAGTTTCTGGATCGGCTACAGGCACATGCATGGGGTTCTCCTCTAGCTCTGCGACCAGCTCGTAGAATGTCTGCTCGAGATTGGGATAAGCGCTGTTGCATTCGCTATCGGCTGCACAGGCCGCGAATAATTCATTGAAGGCCCGATCACCAGAGTGAGCAATTTGGGCGATAAAGGCGATTTGGGTGGGTACCACTGCATCCAAAATAACGCTGCGTATGCTGTTGGGAAAATCGCGCATATAGTGTAGTGCCAGCAGCGTGCCATACGAGACACCATAGACATTAATGGCGCCGTATCCAAGAACTTGGCGAATTACTTCAATATCAGCTGCGTTCTCCAGACTGTTGAAGGCAGCAAAATTGATACCTTGGCCCTCAAGACGGGCATGACAGTCAGCAAACGCTTCTTTTGAGTACGATAACTCTTCCGCAGCAGAGAGGGGTTGCTCAATTGTTTGTTCGGCCAGGGCTATATCTTCCGGTGCACAGTCCAAAGAAGGATCGGCATTCTTTGTACCCCTCTGATCAAAGAGCACAATATCTCTCTTCATCCCTGCGAAGGCAACGCCATAGAAGACGGCTTGGGCGTAGGTATCAATGGTGGAACCGCCTGGCCCCCCTTGCAAAAGGAATAAGGGATCTGAAGCCCTGTCAGCTTCTCGATTGCGCAAGACGATAACTGGTAGTCGAATCGTCCGTTCGCCTGGGTCGGCATGGAATTCTGGTACGGTTATTGTGCCACAGAAGATTTGAAATGAGCCTCTTTCTGTACCGTGGGTAAGATTTGCCAGGCAGTCAGATTGCTCCAGCAGGCCAGTTGGTGACTGAGCTTGTACGATGGTGAGCCAAAGAGAAAGATGCCAAAATAGAGCCACAGCTATGGTGGTGGTGAAGCCAGTGGATATAGCACAATTCAGTAAACGGTAAGAGTAGCGAAGGGAATGCATATTTGCTTGATTAGGTTGTCTGTGCCACCCACGATTAGAAGGAAGCCTTGACCATGTCGGCTCGGGTCGCAGTCATGGATCAGGGGCGACTCTTGCAGCTTGGCACGCCTAGCGACATCTATGAGCGCCCAATTAGCCGCTGTGTAGCCGATTTTATCGGCTACACCAATCTGCTCAACGGCGCCATCAGTTCTTTAGATGATGATACCATCAGCGTCAAGACTAGCTCTGGTATCACCTTGGTCGTAGCGCGGCAGATTGCTTATGAACAGCGTACGATCTTTGCGCTGGGACAAGCCGTCACGTTTGCTCTGCGTCCCGAAAAAATATTTGTACGGCCAACGCCCCAGCCCGGCCTAACCAGCCTAGAAGGCACGGTCGTGGATTCAGTTGTTGGTACCCTTCAGTCGCCCAAGTTTTGGCGGATTAAAGGATTCAGTCTGAGAATGGTTTTGAGGTACAAGGAATATTGGAAACTATTTTCTAGATATCTTGGCTCAATCCATCAAAAAATCATATTTTTCTCCAGAAAAGCCACGCACCCCACATACTTTGCCACAGTCCATGGCGTTTATGCACAGGTATCCGTGCGGCACGGGAAGTGATGGCTAGAGAAGTTTAGCCTTCATCCGGTTTCCCGCTTCGTGCAAAGTTTCCAACTGCTTGGGAAAAGCAAAGCGCACGGTACTAGTTGTATAACGTGCGTCATCGTCTGAATAGAAGCTATTCCCAGGCACGACAGCCACCCCGACATCGGTCGTCATCCAAGTTGCAAAGTCCATCTCACTCATAGACGCTTGCGGGATGGACAATTGGCTGTAGTCGGCCATAGTGTAATATGCGCCCTCTGGCATAATTGCGGTAAAGCCAATCTCTTCTAGGTAGCCCATGGTGATGTCACGCCGTTTGGCGTAATCTTCTCTCAGCTGGACATAGTAGCTTTCTGGAAGGCTTAGGGCTTCAACCGCGGCTGCCTGCATGGGCGTCGGGGCACAAATAGTTAAGAAGTCATGTACCTTGCGAATGCCGGTTGCCATAGGCTCTGGTGCAACAATATAACCAAGCCGCCAACCAGTTATGGCGTAGCTCTTGCCCATACCACTAATGGTGATGGTTCGCTCTTGTAACCCATCCAAACTGCCTGGGGGAACATGGGTCCGACCATCGTAGAGAATATAATTATAAATCTCATCGGTGATCAGCATTAAGTCATTCTCAATGACAATTTTAGCGACACCGGCCATCTCTTCGGCATTAAAGACTCTGCCTGTAGGGTTTTGGGGTGTATTGAGCAACAAAGCTTTGGTTTTGGGTGTGATGTAGGTGGCAAGGCGTTCAAAATCAAGCTCAAATGCTGGAGGAAGCAACGGAAAGGGAACCGGCGTTGCTCCAGCCATTAAGGCAGCTGGGCGAAAATTTTCGTGAGCAGGTTCCACAATGACAATCTCGTCCCCTGGATCTAAGATGCCCATCTGGGCGGAGATGATGGCTTCCGTCACACCGCAAGTAATCGTCACGTGAACATCAGGATCGATATCCCAACCAAGCTGTGGGCGATAGAGTTCAGCAATCTTTTCGCGCAGAGTCGGATAGCCCCATGTAATTGTATATTGATTGATTCCACCCTGGATTGCTTCCACAGCCGCGTTCACAACCGATGGTGGTGGCATAAAGTCGGGAAAACCTTGGCTTAAGTTGATGGCGTTATGGCGCATAGCGACCCGCGTCATATCGCGAATAACAGATTCTTTGAAGTTAGATGTCAATAGAGATGATTTCATGGATAATTCCTCAAATGCTGATTTTCAAACATTATACTTAAATGAAGTGGCCATTCCCTCTGCCGGATGAGTCCCAATCATCACGGGTTGTCTCCTTATGGGTTATCTCCTTACGGTAATTTAAGCATTTTTTGATAAAATATTTGGATGAAGTATAATTTCTGAAGAGAAGTTACCTCTCATCATCCGGCGTATATCAAAACCAACCGATTTGCCCATCACATGCCTCTTTAAACCGAAGGAGAGTTTAAGGTTCCACGCGCTTTGTTATAAATAGTCCGGAGAATATATCTTGTTAGCGTTACGAACAGCATTTCAGATTCCAGACTTTGGTTCGGCACCAGATAATCGCCGAGCCATTCTCTTAAATTTACTCATCTGGTTGGCAATTCTCGGCATCGGTTTACGGACCTTGATTGTCGCTCTATATCCAGAAGAATCCCAATTCCTACTTCTTAACGTCCGCCTAGTGATTCTAACCCTACTCTTCGGTGCATGGATTGTATTGCGGCTGGGCTACCCTCGACCCGCAATTCACTTATGTGAAGTCGCAATCCTGAGCTTCGCAGGGATTAGCGCGATAAAAGTTGGCAATATTGCGGGAGACATCCATGCAATGCTTCTGGCCCTGATTGTTGCGGCCGGGCTGGCCATGGGGCCAATAGCTGTATTGCGGGTAGGAGCCTGTTCTATTCTCCTCACCATGGCGGCTACACTATCTTTTGAAATAGGCATTGTACCAGGGGCTAACTTTATTATAGAGCCATCTATCGCTGCGGGAATCTCTTATTCACTTATCCTATTTGCCATGACGTACCTACTCTATGTTGGTGCAGGCTCATTCGAACAGCTACTCGTCAAGCTTCTTACGGTTAATGATACGCTAAATCTGGAAATTGAAAAAAGAACACAGACAGCCGACGCGCTTGCCCAACGCCAGTCGGAGTTAGAGATGATCTTTCAAAGCGCGCCCCTTGGGATTGTGACGTTTGATTTGGATGGGCGTATTCTACAGACAAACCGTGCATTTTATGAAATGATTGAAGACTCGGAAGAAGCCCTGACAGCGCAACGAATCCATAATCTGATAGAACCTACTCATCTTGAAAGATTTGAGAATCAGTTGATGGTTCTAATTCAGGGAGAAGTTACCAATGAACCGATTGAATTAGAAGTACAAACAACCAGGTCAACAATCTTAGAAACTTATTTTCGTCTGGGTCTTGTCTATGCTGGAGATGCTCAGCCTCATCATATCGTAGCAACCGTAGCAGATATTACTGAACGCCGCCGCATCGAACGTCAGATGAAAGTTGCCCAAAAGAATGAAAGCGTTGGTCTTCTTGCAGGTGGTATTGCCCATGATTTCAATAATCTCTTGGGGGCAGTTCTTGCACAGAATGCTGTAGCCCAAAAGAGTCTCCAAATTGGCAACCCCATCGAACCTCATCTACAAAATGTAGAAAAGGCTGCCCAAAAGGCCACATTGCTAACGCGTCAGCTACTGGCCTATGCCGGAAACGGACAGATAAAAATAGGACACATTTCCCTCAATAGGCTCCTGCAAGAAAATCAAGAGCTATTTGCCCTTTCGTTAGCCAACAACGTCCAGGTGATTACAGAGTTTACACCTCAATTGCCACTGATTAAAGCCGACCTAAGCCAAATGCAGCAGGTAGTCATGAATCTTTTGATCAATGCAGGACAAGCCATGCCAGACAAAAGTGGCACAATCCATATCAAGACATCCCTAGTTGAGCTGGATGATGCGACTCTCTTGGGATGGTCACCAGGAGCAGAGAAGCTAGCGTCTGGAAGTTATGTCCTTTTAGAAATAAGAGATGACGGCCAAGGCATGGACAAAGAAACCCTTAGCCAAATTTTTGATCCATTCTTTACGACAAAGGAAGACGGGCATGGCCTGGGTCTTGCAGCCGTTCTGGGGATCGTTCGTTCCCATGGCGGCGGACTTCGGGTGGATAGCCAAATCGGTCGGGGAACATCTTTTCAACTTATCTTCCCAGCTGCAATGCCTCATTCGTCCCCGTTGGATTCTGCTCAACTGCAGGGAATGCTGCCGCAAGCTAATGGAATCGAGATGAGCGCGACAGCAATGCACTTGAAGAGCCGCGGTAGTAATATTTATAGGCACAACAGTCAACAAAGTACTCATGTCTTACTGATCGAAGATGATGAGCATGTCCGCCTAGCCCTAACGGATATTTTGGCATCGTTGGGTTATCAGGTCTATACAGCCGCCACTGGTCAAGCGGGAATTGAAGAGTTTAGGCAACACAACAACGCTATTGATCTTGTCATTCTCGACATGGTCATGCCGGGTCTAAGCAGCCAGGAGACCTTCATACAAATTCGAAGCATCAATGCAAATGTGCCATTTATTGTCTCGTCTGGATATAGCCGCGAGCAAGTGAATTCTACCTTTCTACAGCATAAGCGGGTCGAGTTCTTACCTAAACCATTTGATGCAGATACGTTAGAGACTTTGATTGACACTATGTATTCAAATGGATAAGAGCTCATAAAGAAGATTCTGCCCATAGTTGCTTAGCATGAGTAGCTGCCGTGCGGAACCCTTCTTCCCCTGACTTACTCGCTTCTTCTACACTAATCCATCCATCAAAACCAAATTGGCTTAGACAATCAAAAATTTCCCGAATGGGTGCAACGCCTGTACCATGGATAGTTGGCTCAAAATGGCCTGCCTGTACAATATCATTCGTATGGATCACAGCAACCCGATCCTTGACTTGCTGAAGAATCTCTACTGGATCATCGTTGAGAACCAAATTATTCGCCGTATCAAAGAGAAGCAGAAGGCCACTGTTTGCTGTTCTTTCGACAATTTCCAAGTAAATGTCTGCCGGTTGCGAAAAGTCTACAAATTCCCAGACCGAGCCTTTGGTGTGATTTTCGTAGAGAAGCGTGACCCCTGCTGCATCGGCTGCGCTCAGACAGGCGGTCAGCCCTTCCACTGCCCAGTCAATCGCCTCCCCTCGCACCAAGCCCGGATGATTCTGGCCCGCGGTTACCCGTACAAAGGAACTACCAAGCAGCCTAGCGGCATTGATATAATCTCGTACTTCCTCCTGCTGGCGACGGCGTTCATCCGCGTTGGGATGGGTAAAGTCACTGTATGTCGCAATCATCAAGATTTGTACACCAGCGTCGTCAGCCTGAGAGCGCAGGGAACCGAGATAGGAGGATGATAATTCAGTTAAATGGGCTACGCTGACATCAGCGCCGTCGAGGCCAATCGTCCCAGCAAAGTTGAACCAATCGGCTAGAGTACGACGCCCCGCGGCGAAATCAGCATAGAATGATACGGGAAGAGAGCTAAATTTCATATTGGTTCCTCATCAATTATGCCCAAGGCAGGGGGACGCCTAATCGTTCATTGAGGGCTTTGGCTGCGTTCTGTTCCATCTCTCCATACCGGATGCCGTCTCGGCGATGGGTGGCCATGCGTTCCTCTTCAATAGCACCGGGAAGCAGCGAACGATCTGTGCCGGGCATGGGCTGGTAGTCGGCGGCGATATCTTGGGCCAACCGATCTACCTCACCACGAAAGACATCTTCTGGTACAACGTTGTCAATCCGAATGGCCATCACCATACCGCCATTGTAGGCCGAGGACCACTGTCTCCAGGGCTCTTCCGAAAGCGTAAATCCCGTCAAAGCACCGCCCATTAAGGTGGCAATTGCCCCATATCCAATGCTCTTGAAGAAGGCAGCGGGAATCATGGAGAATAGCGCCTCATATTCTGGTCCTCTTTGGTAGTCCGCCAAGATACAGGTGGCCGCATCTAAAATTACAGGAGGAGCTTCTCCTCCTGGAATGGCGAAACAGATGGGTGGATTGCCAAAGTAGCCTAGATGAGCGTCTGGATTCGGTCCGCCACCGTCATACGCTACTTGCCCCTGATTGCGGTATCCCTGGACCGAAAAGCCGATGCAATTCGCCTCCATACACATGCGCGCATAGTGACCGGCTGAGCCATAGTGGCCGATATAGCGAACCAGTCCCATCCCCATACCTACCTCTCGAGCTTTGGCAATCGCGGCTTCGGTCGCTTGGACCATCGGCCAATATCCCAAGGTTCCATCCCCATCTACAGTAACAGATGTGGGCGTTTCATGAACGACGTTAGGGGTTGGCTGTGGATTCAAAGAACCTTCTTCAAAACGGAGGCAGTAGCCGTTCACCGCACGGGTACCGTGGCTGCGCACTCCTCGAAGATCCGAGTTGACCAAGAAACGGCTAATTAGCGCAGCATGGTCATAGCTCAGTCCAGCCTTTTCAAAACAGGTGGTGGCAAAAGCTAAGAGTCGTTCTTCTTGAACGATGACAAAGTTTTCTGGTGGTTGATTCATTGGATCTCCTTAGAACCCTAAGAAGTCATTCTTTTCAGACAGCGGCTCTATCCTCAGTACTGGGGTGGATATACCCAAATAGGATATCTATTCTCAGAGAGGAATGGCTGATTTTTTAGATGACTTCTAAGTAAAATTGTCAGGCAACAGTAATAGAAAGTATGGTAAAATGGATTCGTAGTATTTTTTGATTAGACTGAGCCAACTTGCCTTTTTACATGCTGTTAAGTTGATGATTCTCCAATTTATCCTGCCTCACTTCATCGTATAACGTCACATCATACAATATTTCATCTTGTCATGCCCGATTCTGCTCCTCGGCGGCTGAGTTTACTGCGGCCTTAAATAATAGGTCGTTGGCCGTTGTTTGGGCCCATGGTTACGTAGCAGTCACTTGCGACATTATCACTTCGCGTCCAAACGAACCGAAATTTGTTGGTATCTGGTCAGCGAAGTTCGTGAGTGACTGTCACATGTGTACGAAACGATGACCGCAGCCACATGACATTCCGATATACTCATCATACGATATTAAGCGTTGAACACCTACGTCGTCGCCATTTATTGTCTGCAATTGACCAAGGAGGTATTCAGGCATGCTCAATCATAAATGCAGTAGCACAGAACAATGGCAACCCTATTCGACTCCACTTCAACACCGAAGTTTGCCCTCTCTTGTTGAGACTTTGGGAAATACCAATTTTGAATTCAACCGCAACATAAAGACCGGGATTTGTTTCGCGCTGCTTATTGGGCTTTTTCTATTTACCGTACCAACAGCCAATGCTCAGGCAGCACTGAATAACCCATTCCCCAGTGCATCTTGCTCGGGCATTTCAGGAATCTGTACCACTGTGAAAGAGGCTGAGATTGAATATGAATCGATTCCTGAAGCCATCAGTACCCCTATATCAGGGGTGCCTACAGTCCCTACAGTCCCTACCGTACCGACCGTACCCACTGTACCTGTCACGCCAACAGCTACCCCACTCCCAACGGTACCCCCTTATGCTCCCTCTATTGATGCAGTGAAAGTTGGTTCTTTGGCAGATGATTTAGATGGTGACGGTCAATTTAGCGCTGGAGACACAGTGTCCTACACTGTTGTCATTACAAACTCCGGAACAGCAACAGGGACGTCCGCCATACTCAATGACCTATTGGAGACCAACATAACTTTAGTCAATGGCAGCGTGTCGACCACTCAGGGTACTGTCACGCTTGGCAACAGCAATGGGGATGTACATGTTGTTGCCGATATTGGAGACATCTCTGCTGGCTCAGCGGTCACCGTCACGTTTGACGCTGTCATCTCCAATCCGTTGGCTGAAGGCGTTACCCACATAGCCAATCAAGCCATTGTCAGTGGTAGCAATTTCCCCTCAGTTTTGACCGATGACCCAAGTACAGCACAAATTGATGATCCAACAGAAATACAGGTCAGTCAATTACCGAAGCTTGAGGCTATCAAACAGGCTACTTTAACTAATGATTTGGATGGTGATGGGATCCCAGCCCAGGGAGAGACGCTTCAATATCTCATTGAGATTGTAAATCGAGGTCAGTCACCAGCAACCGTTGTGGTTCTAAATGACATACTTGATCCAAATACAATCCTGCGCCCCGGCTCCGTTATCACTACCAAAGGAACAGTGCTTGAGGGAAACCAGCTTGGTGATAATAGGGTTCGAGTTGATATGGGTTCGATCCAACCTGGCCAAAGTGTACGAATCAGATTCGACGCAACCATTAACAGCCAGCTATTGCCTTCAGTTCAATCAGTGGCAAACCAGGGGACAATCTCCAGTGCCGAATTGCCTCTGGTGCTGACGGATGACCCAACGACGACTATTATTGGCGATCCAACCGAGATACGTCTAGGTACCAACCCAAAGATTATAGCCAACAAAACCGCACTTCTTCTGACAGATGCCGACAATGACCAACTCATATCTCCTGGAGATTCGCTGACGTATCAAATCGTGATTGAAAATCAAGGCGGACGTGTCGCAACGGCACTGGTCTTTGAAGACACGCCAGATCCTTATACAGAATTGATCGTTGGCTCGGTGCAAACCAATGTTGGAAATATTACAGTAGGCAACGATAGTGGAGATACATCAATTCGCATTGAAATGGGAAACCTTAATGGTGGGGACCAAATCGCCATCTCTTATGTTGTCAGGATTCATGAGACCTTGCCCACAAATTTGGCATCCGTAGCGAACCAGGGCCGCGTCACAAGCACGAATCACCCGCTCGTAGCCACGGATAATCCACGTACACCCGAGCAGAACGATCCAACGATCTTACCTGTTACTGCTGCGCCAATGCTCTCCATGACGAAGGCGGACCTTCTTTTGACTGATGAAGATGATATTGTGGGCGCTTCGCCTGGAGATACATTGATTTATGCCATTATCATCGTCAACAATGGGAACGCGGATGCGATTGATGTTCAGTTCAACGATACGCCTGATCCAAACACAACCCTTCTCAACGGTACGGTAAGAGGACCCATCGGGTCCACCGTGGTGCAAGGCAATCAAGCAGGCGACACTAGCATAATGATTGATATAGAGACGATTCCAGTCGGTGAACGCGTTGAAATTAGCTTCTCAGTCACAATCAATGAAGATACGGCTGCTAGCACCATACAAAACCAGGCAACAGCCTCACGGGGGATTGTTGCGGCCGAGGGACAGATCGATTCACCCCCAGTTGTCATTGAATCCGACGATCCAGATACGGATGGCGAAGCCGATGCAACTGTAACACTCTTAAACACTGCCCCCTCAGGATTGCTGATCGTCGATGAACCTACTGACACCTTACCCAGTGGAGCGGGACCCGCGGGGAGCTTGCAAATGTACCTTCCTCTATTTCTTCAATCGAATCGGTAGCGCTCGGTGAAGTAAGCACGCCTCGTACCACACGTAGGCGTGCTCATTGCGATCTACCCTGAAAATAGTCCAAAGTCTCAAGTCCAGAGTCAGTTGTCTCAGATATCGACCCTGGGCTCTAGACTCTGGACTCCGGACTGATTTTCATCCTCGGTGGTGGATCTTGATCCATGAAAAACTACTGAGGATTGTTCATGAGAGGTAGCGAAATCTATCTTTCATGATCTGGAACATATGTCGTGACGCCCTGATTGAGCGTTGCGAACTCTTGCTCCCAGCGCGCTTCAATCTTAGCTCGCCAGGCTTGGGCCGTTGCAGTCAGCTTCTCAGCCACCACTGGTTCTTGCGCTTTCAGGTTCGTCTGTTCCCCCATGTCCTCACGAAGATTGGCCAGATGGATCTCATCTTCAGGGGGTACGCCTTCCACAAGTTGACCCTGAAGGACAAGTTTCCACTCGCCACGTCGCACAGCCGTCTGTCCACCTTGTTCCCAGAAAATGTCGCGCACGTCTGGCGCATTGCCACCCCGCAGATATGGCATTAGATCCGTCCCGTCGACCTCATAGCTGGAGACATCTCCTCCCGCAGCCGTAAGGGTTGTAGGGAAAATATCCATAGACGCACATGGCTCGTCCAATACCTGCCCACCAGGAATGGTGCCAGGCCAGTGAATAATCCCTGGGACGCGAATACCCCCTTCATACAAACTAAATTTATGGCCTTTGAGCTTCCCCGCGCTGCCACCATAGTACGGATCCTGGCTCCCATCAAGCCAATTGCGGCTCTCGCGAGAGGGGCCATTATCTGCCGTGAAGAAAGTGCAGGTGTTGTCACTTAGGCCCAATCGCTCGACTTCGGCCATGATCTGACCAATGCCGTCATCCACTGCGCTGATCATGGCTGCCATAACCTGTCGATCCCAAGGAAGATTAGGGAAGCGGTCCATGTATTCCTGGGGAGCATGCATGGGATAGTGAGGAGCGTTGTAGGGAACATAAAGGAAGAAGGGTTCATCATTGGCTGCAGCCTGGCGCAGATAAAGAATGGCTCTCTCTGTAATGGCTTCGGTAAAATAGTGGCCATTGTCCCAGATCTCCTCATCATCTTCCCACAGATCATGAGTAGGATTCAGACCTGGCCCGGGCTTGTTGGCCCCCCAGTAGAAGATATGGGAATAGAAGTCGATGCAGCCAGCCATAAAACCGTACCAATGGTCAAAACCATGGAAATGAGGCCGTGAACCATCGGCCAGCCCCAAGTGCCATTTGCCTGACATGTATGTCTGGTAGCCTAGCGGTTTCAGTGCAGTCGCCAAGGTTGGTGTGGTTGGTGGCAGCCCTGTCGCAGTACGATGACCGGCCAGGATTGAGCGTACGCCTGCATTGCCTGGATAACGACCGCTAAGGAGGGCCGCCCGGGAAGGGCTACAGACAGGTGAGTTGGAGTACCAGCTTGTAAAGCGGGCACCGTCGGCAGCCAAGCGATCAAGATGAGGCGTGCGGAAATCGGTCGCGCCCATGCAAGAGAGATCACCGTAGCCTTGATCGTCGGTGAGAAAGATAATAAAGTTTGGTTTTGACATTGTTTGGTTTCTCCAGTATAGTGCGCCAGTAAAATTGCCTCCCGCCCTGAATCAGATTTAGTGCATGGCATTTAAAAAAGCTTTCAGCTAATCAGCCATCAGCATTCGGCCAGATTTTGGCCAGAGTTCGGGGAGGATTCTTACACTTTCCTATATTCAGTAGTTTTTCATGGATCAAGAGGCACCACGGAAAGATGAAAAATCTTCTTTAATCCTCTTCAATCCGTGTCCTATTTTTCAGGGCAGACCGCAGTTGGGAGGACACACCTTGCGCCGAACGCGGGCGTGCTGAGCTGTTGCGGTCTACTGATACGATAAAGGCAAAACGATTTTACCTAAATATCTATAGTATACTGTAATAAGGGACAGATCATGCAACTTCAAGACAAGATTGCCATTGTTGTTGGTGCAGGCCAAACGGCAGGTGAGACAATTGGTAATGGTCGGGCAACAGCGATTCGATTTGCCAGAGAGGGTGCGCGGCTCCTTCTGGTGGATAGGGATGTAGCATCGGCAGAAGAGACAGCCAAACTGATCAGCAACGAAGGGGGCATTGCATCCGTTTGTCGTGGGGATATTACGGTGGAATCTGACTGTCAATCCATTGCAGCCACCTGCATGGAACGCTACGGACGCATCGATATTCTGCACAATAATGTTGGTACATTGGTGGGCGACGCCAGTGCTATTGACTTAGCCGAAGCGCATTGGCACCGAATTATGGATATCAACCTCACTGGTATGTTTCTTACCTGCAAACACGTGCTACCGACTATGCGAACCCAGCAGAGTGGCGTCATTACCAATATCTCCTCAACCGCGTCCCTCTGTTCAAATCGAACCTTGGCTTACAAAGCATCCAAAGCAGGGATCAACGCCATGACCCAAACCTTGGCCATGGAAAATGCGCCGTACGGCATACGCGTTAACGCCATTTTGCCTGGGCTAATGGATACCCCCATGGCCATTGAACCACGAGCCAACACTCAAGGCAGAGAGCGAGAAACCATCCGCCAAGAACGCGATGCCCAGGTCCCCCTACGAAAAAAGATGGGGACGGCCTGGGATGTAGCAGCCGCAGCCCTTTTCCTCGCCTCTGACGAAGCCCAGTACATCACCGGCGTACTCTTGCCTGTTGATGGGGGATTGAGCGCGCGGGTCGGCTAAAAGGAGCAGAACTGTAGTGGGTAAACTGGCCGTGGACAGTTTATAAGGTGACCGCAATCCCAGAAAGGGCTACAATTCGCTGAGGTACCCCATGTCCCGCTGTCCCATTCCGGGATTGCTTATGTCTCTACCATGAACCTATCCACTACAAAAAGGAGCAGAAAATTATGACAAACTACCGAGGGGCTGTTATCGGCTGTGGAAGATTGGGCAGTACCATTGATGATGAGCAAGTGAACAGACCTCAGTTTCGCTATCCTTGGGCACATGCCCCAGCACTAATAGAGGCTAAGGGTGTGGAACTGGTGGCCGCTTCGGATCTGATGCCCCAACAGCTAGACGATTTTCGTCAGCGTTGGGATGTAGACGCGCTCTATACCGATTATCGAGAGATGGTGTCCCAAGAGGAACCGGACATTGTCTGCGTAACGACCCAAGCCAAGGAACGGGCGGAAGTCGTCGTTGCCCTTGCAGAGATGGGCGTCAAGGCAATTTACGCCACCAAACCCATGTGCCAATCTCTTGCGCAGGCCGATGCCATGATTGAGGCATGCCGAACACATGGCACATTGCTGGCCATTGCCTGCCACAAAAATTGGAGTCCTTGGTTTCAAGCTTGCTTACAGGCCATCAGGGCTGGGGAGATTGGCACATTCTCCTCCATGGTCTGCAACTACGGCTGGAACCTTTCCCGGGGGCATAGCCATACACTCTGCCTTTTTCGGCAGTTTGCCGACGCGCCTGCGAAGTGGGTCTTTGGCCATATGAATAGTGATGAAGCTGCCGCGGGGGATGGTGATCTAAGCGGAACAGGTATGATTCTCTATGAAAATGGCATTCGCGGTTTCCTCAATACGGGTGGCTGGTTGAACTTTGACTTTATTGGCAAGGATGGTTGGATTAGCGCCCGGAATGAGCATGCCGATTTTGAGCTGTGGAGCCGCCTACCCACAACCCGTGAACCCATTCGCCGTCAATTCCCCAACCCAAAACGACCGCGCAGCTCCCAGCAGGCGGCTATTGAGGGAATCGTCAAAAACCTGGATGATGGAACCGAACCACTTTGTCCAGGTGAGTATGGACGGGAGGCTCTGGAAATCGCCATTGCCTTACGAGAATCTCATCGACGGGGTGGGGAAAAGATTAGCTTGCCGTTGGAAGATCGTAGCTTGAAGATTTTGGGATAGAAAATGCAGCAAGATAAGAATTCACAAATAGACCCGATAGAAGATCTCGTTGGGAGATTCTTTGTGAACCGAGACGAGCAGTTAGAACGGTTTTGGAAATGGGCCACCGATATTCCAGAGCAGATGGGCAATAGTTTTGCTCTGATCGGACGCCGCCGGACTGGAAAAACTGCGATCTTGCATAAATTGTTCAACCGGCTTTTTCATGAGCAAGATAGAGTTCTTCCGGTATACATTTCGTTTGCCGAATATCAAAACCGCAAAGAGCCTCTATCTAGTTATGAATTTGCTGAACACTATTTTAGTGGATACGTTCGTTGCTACTTAGCCTTTCATTACCGAGAACCGATATTGGTGCGCCAACGGACCGACTTTGATAGGCTCTTTCAATTTGCTCAAGAGTACAACGATGAATATATACTTGATTTATATCATCAATATCGTGGTGCAGCGAATCGGGAGATTCCCTTTGGTCTTGTACACTGGGTGATCAACTTCCCTAGTGGATATGCAGCAACCCATAATCTGCCAACGGCGATCATCATAGATGAATTCCAGGTCTTGACAAACGTCTACGATCCCAAGCAGGAGATCCATCACGATCTCACAGATAGTTTCCAGAACGCAGCCGAAACTTGGTGGGCACCGTTATTGGTCTCGGGTTCGGCTGTCTCCTTTTTGGTACATCGGGCACTGACAGGTATGTTGCAGGGCCGCTTTCATTACAGTTATTTAAGACCGCTGAAGCAAGAATACGCCTACGACTTAATTTTCCGGCTGGCGAAGTGGCAGAAACTGTTTATATCCGAAGAGCTAGCCAAAGCGATCTGGCAACTCACTGCTGGATATCCTTATAGCATCTACTGTCTGCTAACAAGCTATAGCTTAATCCAAAACCGATTTCCGTCGTTTGACGCCCTCGACGACCTTGTCTATTACGAGCTGACCAACCCTGATGGAAAACTATGGCAGCACTATCGGGAAGAGTATGAAAAATATAGTCACGAACTCAACGAGGGGCAAACGACGCGCAAAGTAATGCTATGGGCAACAAAGTATCCCGATCAGCGAATTGATACAGACCAAGTTGCCCGGGAAATTGGCATTGACGAACCTGAAGTGAGGGCCACATTGGAGAAGCTGCGCTGGATCGATGTGGTTGAAAAACCTGGACTACTCAGCTATCAAGGCCCCAGTGAACCCATGATGCGTCGCTTCATCGAGTATCAACATGCAGTAGAAATTGAACAACTGGGTCCTGAACAGGTTGTACAGGGGTGGGAAGAAGAAATCAAACGAATCCGTGGTCACCTCAGCGATGCAAAGGGTGAAATTGGTGAACTGTATGTCCGTATGGTTATGCGTGGGTTTGATGGGCGTAGCATCGATGGCCCAAGCTATTTTGGTCAGCCCCTATCGGTTCATTTGCCCAAGTTTGACCGCATCGAACGACGAGGTGGATTGGTCATCGCTGGCGATGCTGTTGAAATTGATGTCATTGCTGAGTGGTTCTTGCCCGGCTCAAGCGCTGGAATCAATCGGCAGGAAGGCGTTTGGTTGGTTGAAGCAAAATATACCCAGGCACGGATTGGCAAAAAAGCGATTCATCATTTTTTTGCACAAGTAGACAAAGTCCGTCAGAGCAAATCGTACAGTGAAGTTGTGCTATGGTTCTTCTCCAAAGCTGGCTTTACCCAGGAGGCAGAAGAGGCCCTTAAGGATGCTGGGATTCTGTATAGTGACTGGGCAACTTTTTCTGAACTAGCTAATCTATTTGGTTTTTACGGCTTGCCAGAACAGAGCTAAACGTTATCCTGTCTTCGTTCTAACCCAAAGCAAAAAATCATGCATACGATTTTCGCATCTCAGGCATCCTAAAATCTAAGTTTGCGGCGGTAAAAATGGCGGAATGGGTTGCAGGATTTTTCGCCGTTCAGGCGTAAGCCGAGCCAACAACTCATCTGATGGCTGATAGCCATAGCGATTATGTCCCCAGTGCGGTCCGTAGCGAATAATCAGCACTCGACGAAAGCCTGGATTCTGCCGCGGACCGCCTGCATGAGAAAGACAATCCACAAAAACGATGGTGTCGCCGGCCTCATAGTAGATGGGAATTGTCCCTTCCACCTCCACGTCACCCAGCTTTCGATTTTCCGTCTTGTAGACAGGATGCATTAGGTTGGATTTGTGACTACCAGGAATCACCATGGTCGGCCCATCACCCGGACCGATATCGTTTAGGGCGATGAGCACATTGATCTGCCCACAGCGAAACTCGTTGTTGTGAAAGCGAAACTGGGTGCGGATCTTGCGCTTGTGGCCTCCTGAGTGAAACTGCTGTCCCGGTCCCTGCCCTTGCTGGATCACAAAGGATTCATCAATAAAGAGACCGTCATCCCCACCGACAAAGCGGTTAACGTGGTTGATCCAGGCTGGATGATCAATCAGTCGCTCAAATGGTTCGCCGTTTTCATAGATATTCTGTAAATGGAGCTGATTCCCCTTTCCGCTGTCATGACGGTGGACATGCCCCTCCCATTCACCAGGTTCCATTGGAAGCAGGGAATCGATTCCTGCATTGAGTTGAGCGACAGCCTCTTTATCCAGCGCACCTTTCAGCATGATATAGCCACGCAGATCAAATAAATATTCTTCCATTTCGGTTGGCATAGATTCTCCTTTCGACTACGATTTACTGCGTAAGACCATTAAGCGAATCTCCGTCATGTCCTCCATGGCAAAACGGACGCCTTCACGACCTAGACCACTCTCTTTTACACCACCGTAGGGCATATGATCCACTCGCCAAGAAGGAACATCGCCGATAATCACCCCCCCGACTTCCAAAGTATCCCATGCATTATGGGCCTTATAGATATTTTGGGTGAAGATGCCTGCTTGCAAACCAAACTCACTATCATTAATGGTTGCCAGGGCATCATCAAAGTGGCTAAACGAGGAGAGAACTGCAACAGGGCCAAAGGCTTCTTGGCAAACGACGGCTTCATCAGTGGGAACATTTTCTAGCAAGGTTGCTTCCAGTAGGGCACCGTTACGTTTCCCACCACAAAGAAGCGTGCCGCCATTAGCTACAGCAGATTGAATCCACTCATCTAGGCGGGCTGCCTCTTTTTCAGAGATCATTGGACCAATGAAGATCTCCTCGTCTTTTGGATCACCCATACGTAGGGTCTTGGTTTTGCTGACCAACATATCACGGAAGGTTTCGTAAATGGATTCATGGATTAGAATACGTTGTACGCCCACACAGCTTTGCCCTGATTGGTAGAAGGCACCAAAGATGATGCGCTCCAACGCGTCATCCAGATCGGTATCATCATCTACAATAACTGCAGCATTGCCTCCCAATTCAAGAACAACTTTCTTCTTGCCCGCTTTGGCCTTCAATGCCCAGCCAACCCCAGGTGAACCGGTAAAACTCAGCAGCTTCAGACGTTCATCTGTCGTAAAGAGGTCAGCACCATCTCGACGACAGGGTAGAACGGAGAAGGCCCCCACAGGTAAATCGGTCTCAGCCAATACCTCACCGATGATCAGCGCGCCAATGGGCGTTAAGCTGGCTGGTTTGAGGACAAAGGGTACACCCACGGCAAGGGCTGGCGCAACTTTATGGGCTGCTAAATTGAGAGGGAAGTTAAAGGGGCTGATGAAGGAGCATGGCCCAATGGGTACTCGCTTCCACACGCCGCTGTAGCCTCTCGCTCGGGCGCTAATGTCCATGGGCATTACTTCACCAACCATCCGTACAGACTCTTCGGCAGCAATGCGGAACGTATCGATCAGGCGTGAGACTTCGCCGCGAGAATCTTTAATCGGTTTGCCAGCCTCGATACAGAGAGCCATAGCGAGTTCTTCAAATCGTTCTCCAAATCGAGTCACGCAGTGATTGAGCACAGCTTGTCTTTCGTAGGCTGCTATCTCCCGTAGTGGCTCTTGAGCCTTGACAGCAGCGGCAATGGCTCGATCAATGGCAGTGGCATCGGCCATGGCCACATGAGTTGCTACCTTGCCGCTAAATTTGTCATATACTGCTAAATCTTGATTGGGTGCTTCAGGTCGATTCGCTAGGTAATAGGGATAGCTTTTGGCAAGCATAATTATGATTCCTTTTCCGTGTGAATAGAACTCTTGAGGTGGCCGACAGGGGGGAGAGCGACCGCCCATATGTGACGACTATAAGACGTCTTTATCCCCTTATATCTTACCTTATCTCGCATAGAGTTAAGTAGTCTACCTCGCTCTCAATGAAAAGCGGTCAGCTTCAAAATAAAGTAACTATGTGGTAGGATAAAATACCAACCAGCACCTATTGATTGGGTTGGTGATTATCAAAAGGAAAACGAACATGAAGATCGGTATACTCATCAACCATACTAATGACGGCGTTACAGGGCTCATTCCTCCCTACAACGAAATCCGTGAGGTGGCTCAGGCGGTCGAAGCCAATGGGTTTGACTCGGCTTGGCTTGTCGATCACTTATTCTTTCGCTTTGGCGATGGAAAGACGGCTGGAATCTGGGAGTGCTGGACGCTCCTCTCGGCCCTAGCCGAAGCGACCCAGCGTATCGAGTGGGGAACACTGGTTCTCTGCAACCCTTTTCGAGATCCTGCTCTTTTGGCTAAGATGGCCCATACCCTAGATGAAGTGAGCCAGGGCAGATTGATATTAGGTGTCGGGTGTGGATGGCATCAACCAGAGTTCGATGCTTTTGGTTTTCCCTTTGACCATCGGGTTGGTCGGTTCGAGGAAGCACTCCAGGTTATGAAACCGCTGTTGCAAGGAAAGAGTGTAGACTTTGACGGCAAGTACTATCAAACAAAGGATTGCGAAATTGTCCCGCTTGGGCCACGTCCCGAAGGAATTCCCTTGTTGGTGGCATCCAAGGGACCGCGAATGCTGCGGTTGACTGCCCGTTATGCGGATCAGTGGAATACGGCCTGGCTGGGTGATCCACAAACGCTGAGCGAACGGTTGGAGCCACTCCGCAAGGCATGTATTGAGGAAGAGCGAGATCTATCCACCCTGGAGGTTACCGTTGGGATATCCGTTGTGTTTCCCGATTTGGGTGAAACCAGTACCTTTGGCAAGGAGCCATTGAGTGGATCTGTGGATGAGTTAGCCCAAGCGTTTGCTGCATATGAAGAAGCAGGAGCTGATCATCTACAGGTAAACATCAGTCCGTATGGTCTGCCAGGGTTGGAAAGACTCGCTGCCGCTATGCGGCTCTATCGGGGGTGACAAAACAGGTTGTAAAAGTGGGAGTGAGCAAGCCTTACTCACTCCACGAAATTCGCTCCTCTAGCCACCCTCTAAAGCTGTAGATCGGCTCGTCGAGCATTCTGGCATCCAAAGTACCTGGGATAACGAGTAGCTCGCGTTGGTCAGCTCCGTTGGGATCCATAAGCCAGATGGCCCAGTACCCATCTCGATCTGTGACAAATGCAATATGTTGTCCGTCAGGCGACCAGACGGGTAGCCCATCATTGCTGGAATTATCAGTCATCTGGATAGGGTCCCGACCATTTACATCGGTCTGATAGATCTCCCAGTCTCCATCAATTCTTGACATAAAGAGAACTGATTGGCCGTTGGGCGAGACGGATGGGGCAGTTGCCTCACCGTCGGCAATTAGCGTCAATGGATTCGCACCATCATTGTCCATTATGGTCAACGCGATTTGAGGTCGCGTCGCCCGGTAGAGGATGCGCCCATCAGGCATCCAAACAGGAAACTCCCCGCCAATGCCTTCCAATTGCCATTCATTGCGGTTGCTAGCGCTGACTTGATAGATTCGGGGTCTTCTATCTCCTTCTCTACGTGAGAAGTAGGCCAAGGTATCCTCATTAGGTGCCCAAGCTGGCAAAGCATCTTCTGCACTCCCTGATAGCTGTTGGACTTCTCCGGCAGTAATCTCAACAATGGCCACGCCGCGTTTGTCTTCTCGCCAATTGCGAAAGGCCATGCGCGTTCCATCCACGTTTAGCGCTGGCTGACTGGCATCCCCAATGATCCGCTGTAGGTTCGTCCCATCTGCATTGATGAGATAAATAGCATAGCTCCCGCCAGCATAAGATGGAAACGCAATACGACCAGACGGTGAGACTTCAATAGTCGAAGAAATTGCCACTGAAGGAGTTGCTACTATTGAGGGCGTTATCACTACTGATGGAGTTATTGCTACAGGAGGTGTTATTGATACTGATGGAGTGAGCGCTACTGATGGTGTAATCGCTACCGATAATGCAGTGTCCATAAAGTTTTCAAGATCGTCAGAAGCGGATAAATCCAAGGCATCAATGCTTACGTATGTGTCAGCAACCCAGCCAAGCTCGCTGCTAGTCACGATCTGCAACCAGCCAGATGATTCATCCTGCTCCACAACAGGGAATGTGTCCCCTCTGGAAACCTTATCAATAATTGCGTAACTAAGGCCAGGACCACGCCGGACATTCAGTCGATTCACCGTAACAGATGCAGCAAATCCACTGAAGCTGACCTGGGTTGGTTCGCTGTCGCTGGTGGAGGACGGAGCTGAGTATACCTGTATGGGTTCACGATATTGGGGTGAATCAATAAATGTGATGGCTTCCAGATCATCAACATAGATAGCACCTTGAGAGCCTTGTTCAGACGAATGCCCGTCTAGGATCAAAGCCGCCAGACGGATTGGAAAACTTAGGTCGCCGCCAGTTGCTTGGCCAATCGCCTGATTAGGCCAGCCACGGCTGAGATCCAATGGGGCAAACATGGAGTGCCAACCCACATGCTCAATGCGGCCAAAGGTAAATTGCCAGAGTTGATTGTTGGCATCCTGTACCCATACATTCAAAAAGTGGGTTGAGCCATTGCCATAGACCTGTATTCGCAGCCCGTCTGGTTGGCCGCTAATATTTCTAAGCTGACGAAAAACAATATAGTTATCTGAAACTGCAGGAAACGCATAAGAGAATTTTCCAGAGAAAGAGCCAGCGCTTCTTTCCTCAGCGGATTGGGTAAATGTCCCCCAAGCTTCGTCGCCTCTTCGCCAGGTACCAAATTGCTCAAAGTCAAGAATTGGCACAGCGGTTCCAACTTGTCGTTCACCGATCTGATCTTGGGCATACAATGCCCCTTGCGGAAGGCAACAGCTAATTAGTACAGCGAAAGCTAGTATAATGTAATGCGACACGTTTTCTTGTTTCATCCAACGCTCCTTACTTACTGCTTGCTTGCAGCTGCTTGATTAGAGCTTTATCCTCTTGAAATGATCCATTTTTTGGGATGCCACAGGGATGAACTAGGTCCTTCTGCCATATGTTTCACTGCCCAAACGTATGAAGTTAACCCGACACACCAACATCGTTTCAGATGAATCGGCTAAGATATGGGGGAAATCGTGCTAGGCGGGTGATTCTTGAGTTAATAGATCTTCAATAGAACGACTGGAACGAGGGTATGGTTCCACCTATACTGCAGTCGCTTTGAAAACCGGTGTTTTCCACAGCCTCAGTAGTTCACGATTTCGGTGGAGGAGGCGTTCTCTTTTACACGCAGTAGGGCCGAAAAAGATATAGTGGGCGGAAATTTCTCAGGCGTCAGAGCATTTGGGAACAGCTCCAGCCATTCTAGAGAGACCATTCAGCCTCTACTGCGTCTTTTTGAGCGGCTTTTACACTTTCACTCTGAGGATTCCTACTGCGTGTAATCTCCACTGCGATCTACTGAATATAGACCCCAATGCGGTCAGGGCCCGCACCCTGCTCGTAAAGCCGGCCACCTTGTCCTGATAGTTTTTCCAGGTCCGGTCAGCCAGAGTCAGGTAGGGCCTCTTCGGTTATGGTCTTAACAAATGATCGCTCAAAAGGTCAAAGCCTCGGTTAGTGCGGCCAATGAAGGTATTGTTGGGACGTTTTTCCATCTTGAGGGCGGGTCAGGGTTTGGCTCACTGATTTGTCGGTCTTGTCCAGCTTGCGCTGCGTTGGGGCCAAATTCACCCAGTCTTCTATAGAGCGGCGGTAGAAAAGCCCCGTTTGGGCTAAGGTATCATCTAAGGGTTGTGAGTAAAGCGCGTCTATCAAGGACGATAACGGACAGCCAAAGAATATCCTGTGATCAACTGCACGGTAGAAGCCGTGGTCATAGACCGTGCGATACAGGTAGCGCCATAATTATGGCTAGAACCCGTTCATCGCAAAGATGGTGTTGGCACCAAACGAGAGCAGACCCATTCATAATTTTTACCCTTGGCATTCGTTCATCAGAAAATCAATATCAGGAGACAATCGAATGACAGAAAGAGAACAATCATCAGCGATCCCACCTATCACTGGCTCACTGACCGTCCAACAACATCTCCAGGTTGGCGGTGCACCCAACGATACCACCCAGCCGACCGACCTGCTATCGGTACGCGGGAACTTCTCACATCAGCTAGGACTAGTTAACATCGAAGCAGGGGAACACATCATCACGTCGACGGACGGGTCTGCTATGTTTAAGGGCCTTCCCGACGAACTGTTGGTCTATGTTAAGAGTGAATTTAATGGCAATCTCATCCTGGCGGTGACCAAAACTTCAGATACAACCTTAACCCTCGAGCGGCCACACGCCATTACATCCTCTGATTTCGATATCCCTCTCTTCATCAATCCGCCGACCCTCTTCTCCATCACCAACGGCGCGCCGGGCAAAAACGCAGCGGAATACTTATCGGTCGATAGCCGAGGCAATGTGCATATCGGCGGCACGCTCACTGGCGTGTCGGCTTCTGACGTCAGTGCGATACACAACACCGCAGGTGCGGTTCAATCCAGCAACTTGCACGATGGTGCGGTCACCACAGCCAAGATTGCGAACTTAAACGTCACAGAGTCTAAACTCGAGCAGGCCGTTCAGGACAAGCTCAACAAAAAGTGGAAGGCCACAGACGTCGGCGCTATTCCCACCACAGCAGGCGCGGTTCAATCCAGCAGCTTGCACGACGGTGCGGTCACGGCAGCCAAGATCAAGGATGGCGAAGTTGGCACAAACGAACTGGCCAAGGACGCTGTCACCACGCCAAAAATCAAGAATGGCGCGGTCGACATGAAATGCCTAGCGAAGGATGTTAAGACAGCTCTAGACGGGCGAATTAAAAGGACGGCCATAAACTTTACGTTCGAAACCGGAGACGCGAAGACGTTTAACTCAAAACAGGGAATGACGTTTCTACAATGGTTTCCAAAAGACTTCGAGCCATCCAAAAAGGACATATGGGTAACGCAATACGACCGCAACGACCAACAAACAACACGCCTATATTTCACAAAAAGTTCCCCACTTTACTACGGTGACGAGATACAGCTTTACGAAGTGGGTAAAGATAATATTGGAGAGATTAGAGTCGCTTTCAAAGTACAACTATTTGATATGTTTAAACGCGAGAAAGTAGCCGAGGTGTTCGTCTTGATACATTTTGGAGAAAAGGGAAAATATGGAATCAGGATTGCATTTGACAAGGACCACCAATTTTTGGCGGATGCGGACTCGAGGTGGTTGGGGGGGTTCTCAATCATCCAAGTACTCGGTGAACTCGAAGAAATCGATCTGGGTGAGTTTGGCGACTAACGAAGCGAATAGCAAGCAGACGCAGTCGAATTTGAACTGATACTGGACTTTTGGCCATCTAACCCAGCGCTGAATATAGGTCTCTGTGCCGTCAGGGTCTGTACCATGCTCGCAAAGCCAGGTACTCTTGGCTGGAAATTCTCCCAGGTCCGGTCAGCCAGGGTCAGGTAGACTTCTTCGGTTATGGTCTTAACAAATGATCGCTCAAAAAGTCAAAGCCTCGGCTGGTATGACCGATGAAGGTTTTGTCGGGGTGCTTTTTCACCTTCAGGGCGGTCAGGGCTTGGTTCACCGTTTTTACGGCCCCGCGCAGCTTGCGCTGCGTTGGGGCCAAATTCACCCAGTCGTCCATAAAGCGGCGGTAGAAAAGGACCGTTTGGGCTACGACATCATCTAACGGTTTTAGGTAAAGCGCCCGCAGCAGCGGGGATAAGGGACTGCCAAAGGAAATCCCTTGATTGACCACCCGGTAAAAGCCGTGGTCATACACGGTATGATGCAGATAATGCCATGATGTTTTTCCAAGAGTGATGAGATTACAATGTCCTTATGAAACAACGAATCGCAATTAACAAACCACCAGCCAAATCCACCACGACGGTGACTTCACGTTCTGTATATCAGCCAGCGTTTCCGGCGGCGTTGCAACGCCAACCCGATAGAGCGCGGGATTGGGCCACCCAGCTACGGCTGGCGGCACGCTTTGGCCATAACCTGGCCCGGTTCGACGTATCGCCGGGGGGTGGGCGGCCACTGCCGGAGCCGTTGCGCCAGGAAATGGAAGGGGCGTACGGGCAGGATTTCTCAACGGTGCAGGTGCATGAAGGGACATTGGCCTCGAGGTTTGGGGCCAAGGCCATTACCCAGGGTACAAATATCCACTTTGCGCCCGATGCCTATCGGCCCGACCGTCAGCAGGGGCGGCAGCTTGTGGCCCACGAGCTGGCCCACGTGGTGCAGCAGCGGCTGGGGCGTGTACCGCTGGCCAACGGCAAAACCCGCGTCGACCCTAGCCCCGCCCTCGAGACCGAAGCCCAACGAGCTGGTACCCACATCGCCCAAAACCGGGGACTGCCGCCTGGGCTGAAAGCCGCCTATCATGGCACCCCAAGTTCCGCAACGCCGGCGACTGTAGCGCCCATTCAGCGGGCCACCTTTGCCGAGGAAGATAGTAGTGGGGAGTATGGCAAACGCAAGTATAAGCGCCTCAAGGGTGACAAAGAGTTACTAGGTGGGGTTGGACCTGAGGATTTGAAGATGCAAACTCTAAATCATTTTGCCTTGGACGTTCACCAAAAGGTTCCGACGGAACGCAAAAAAAATGGAGGAAGTAAGACTAGAAATGTTAAAAAGGATGGTCCTCACATAGCAGCTTCAGTTCACAACAAAACGCTCTATGTTGCAATCAATACTAAGCATCACATCAATGGGGTAGGCTTGGCCGATGATAGAGAAATGGCTGATGCAACAAAACAAACTTTAGATGACTGGGAAAAAGATTTGCCGCGGGATCCTTCTTTGGACGGACCACTGGCGCAGGCTAGAAGATGGCTCGTAGAGGCTGGCAAGAAAGAAATTGTTGCAATGGGCAAACCAGACCCGGGTACGAGTGGTAATATCCATGGAGAGATGCGAATTCTTCACCATCTGCTGGAGAAGAACAAGTTAAAATCGCGAACTGACCCTACTGGTAATTTAAAGAAGGTGCTGAGGATTGGCGGCACAAAGCCCGATTGTAAAGACTGTCACGAAGCTGAACATGGCAAATTTCAGGATGCGGGTGATGCAGGTAGCGCTAAAATCGATGATGACCCAATAACTGGTCTGAATTCGTACGATATGAGACTTAATGACTTGGGATACTTAACCTTGACGCCTGGCACACATGGAGAATCATTCAACAAATGGCGACATCCAGAAAGCTCTAGCGTTATGGCAACAAGAGGAAAACTTGATTCGGGCGCGATAGGCGCTAAACCTAAGGGAGAAAATGAGAGTCTAGAAGCCAATACAACGAATAATGAGAGAATTCGTCGAAACCTTACTGATGAAAAACACAAGCGCATGTATGACATCATCGCCATCCAATCGGCCTTCCGACAACATCAGTTAAGAAACAAACAAAAAAACACCGCGGCCATGACCATTCAATCGGCCTTCCGACAACATCAGTTAAGAAACAAACAAAACACCGCGGCCACGACCATTCAATCGGCCTTCCGAAAAAATCGAGCGAGAGAAACTCTGACGAAATTAAAAGGTGAACGCGACCAGAAAATAGCGGCACAAGAACAGGCAGAAGAACAAGGTGCCGCGGCCACGACCATTCA
>JBCCHB010000050.1:0-99108 GCA_039028975.1 Chloroflexota bacterium | reverse complement strand
CGCCAAATTACGCAGCTTCGCTCTCAACGTCTTTCGCTTTAACAGCGTCACCAATGTCAGTGATGAGATTTTTGATAATTGTATGGACTTTGACTCTTTGGCTCTCTATTCTGGCTTACTTTAGCACTGAACAGCCCTGGGTGCCTTTGGGTTTCGGGGCGAGAATGTAGCCAGTCGAGTGCGTCGCACTGTTCAGAGAAAGATCCAAGCGCCCATCCGCAATTGAACAGTGCGACGCACTCTTGTACCCCCAAACTAAAACGCACCCGGTAATTTACGGTAGATCGCAATGGTAAACCTAGTGAGGAAATCATCAATCTCATTATTAATATTTTCTTCAAAGGAGCTTTGGAGTTGTTCAGGCAGCGAACTTATCATGGCAAAGTTGAAAAATAAGACCAAATAGCTGTTACGATCCTGCGTCGGATTCTGGCCGATGTAGGTCTTGCCAAAGAGTGCCTCAAAGTTGTCGGCTTCATTGACGTCACAATAGTGCTGTAACATCGATAATAAGAAGGACTTACCTGCCCGGCGCGGGCGAATGCAGAAGAGGTAAAAGGAAGCGGCTTCAATCAGCGGGATGTAGTGGGTCTTGTCTACATAATAGCCGTTGGTGCGGCGCAGACGACCATAGTCTGAAACGCCGCGTAAGCGATTCGTTTTGTGGATGGGTCTGGTAAGTTCATAAAGGTATTATCACCATTCACAGGCAGGACCGCGGCTGGCGTTGAACCCCTGTCGGCAATGCGCTCGATAGGCTTCATCGTCGGGCATCATCACATATTGCATCCCTTACCAATTCGGCACGGCCCCCAACAACATCTTCTGTTCATCAGTCCCTTCATCCCGCAGCTTTGTCACTCGCGGCCCATCAAATGGCTCCCGCGACTTCATCCAGGCGTTCTGATAGCACATCAAGCAAGTGCGACGATTCTGGTTTGACTGGTTGGCGACGCCGCGATGGTAGAGCCAGCCGTTAAACATGATGGCTTGTCCTGGCTTGGCAAAGACATAGAGCTGATCGGGAAACTCAGGATGCCCTACTGGGGGCTTGAAAGGCGCTCGATGGCTACCTGGGACGATGCAGATGGGACCATTTTCCATAGTCAGCTCATCCAGATAATAGCCACAATTGATCTGCCCCGGAATGCTGCCGTAGGGCGTGCCGTCGGGATCCACCGGCCAAGGACCGTCACGGTGCCAATCTTGATCTGGCGTATCTGGGATGGTAACGCGAGCGGTTGCGCTATGGAGCTGGACGCAATTGCCTAAAATGGCCTTCATTCGTGTCAACACGGGTGGATGGTCGAGCAGGAACGCAAATCGGTCATCTTCTTCCAGCAACTGATGAATGAACTGACTCTCGTTGCGGGCAAATGCCTCATCCAAAGCGGCCTGTAACGTCGCTACTTGTTCCGGTGTCAAGGCATCTTCAATAATTAAATAACCCCACTTCATGAAGAAATCGACCTCTTGTTGTAGTTCAGGTGTGAGGGCTGGATTCATCTTTATTGGGATAATCGAAGGATCGTAACGCACAGTATTTGTTATCCTTTAATCTAATTCACGTGGCTCTAAGAGCAGTTGAATACCCTGAATAATTTCATCGACACGCTTTGGTGATAAAGTGCCGATCTTGTCATAAAGTTCCGATTTATCGACAGTATAGATTTGGGAAACGTTGACAACGCTCGGCTTTGGTAGATTCGCCTCCCCTTTGTGCAGAACAACGTTGCCCGGCGCTTCGCCTCTTTTAAGGTTAGATGTAATGGCGCAGACGACAGTTGTGTTGATTCGACTCATATTAAAGACATTATTCTGAATCACCACATGAGGACGAAGGAAATCAGGTTCTGAGCCAGCTGGTTCACCAAGGTCGATCCAATAAACATCACCTTGTTCGATCACCAGTCAACCTCTGAAGTCTGCTGGAAATGTTTGCGATGAGCTTGAGATACTTGCTGTTCCTCTATTTGAGGGTCATTTGTGTAGGCGGCATTTAGTTGTTCAAGCAATCGTTTATTTTTCTGACGTTCAATAAATTCCTCTAATGCCACAGCAATCAAGCTACTGCGAGATAAATTTAGATCCTGGGCTATTTGTTCTATCTGTTGAAATAGGCTCTCCTGAAGCGAAATGGCCGTTTTTATTACGCTCATAGAATGCATCCTTTCAACCTATGCTATAGTAGTTGGTAATACCAATAGTATAACTTGCACTCTGTTCCTAGTCAATATGCTGGAATGAATCCGGGTGCCTTTGGGTTTCGGGGCGAGAATGTTAGCCAGTCGAGTGCGTCGCACTGTTCAGAGAAAGATCCAAGCGCCCATCCGCAATTGAACAGTGCGACGCACTCTTGTACCCCCAGACTAAAACGCACCCGAATGAATCCACTACAAAAACTATACCGCGGTTGCTTTGAAAACAGTGTTTTCCTAAGTTCTACAAGAGTGACCAAACACCTGTTTTCAAACGGAGCTGAGTATAATTTTATCCACGGAGTTTCACGGAATTATACGAAGGTCTTTCTGATACCTCTATGTTGTTGGGGGGACAGCTTGCCCTAAGCGGATCCGACGAGTGGATCATTTGGCCTTTTTGCAGCCGGGTCATCGTGGCCCAAGGAAGTTGACGCTATTGACTAGACTGCTTGTGCAAGCCCGGTCGCCATGTGGATTACTGCCCGATTCAGCTTTACAGCCCGCTCCAGATCAACGGTGTACGGCCACCGATCGTCTGGGTGGTGGAACCAGCGGTTGCTGCCGATGAACGATAGATAACGACCGCCGCCATCATAGATATTTTCTGCTTCTCCCAAGGGCCGGTTGTCGGTAGGGGTAATTGATTTAGGGAAAATTTCCTCAGTTGCCAATGCCTCTAGACCAAACTTCATCAGAGCCGGTGAGGCTTGAAAGCGTAATCTGCTGTCTACCGTAGCAAAGTTAGCGCCAAGATGAATCCACGCACGGGCATCACCCAACAAATCGGGTCGCTGCTCTAGATAGTAATGCAAACCCACGTGACCCAACTCGTGACCTGTGTTGGCCGTGAAGATGACGTCGCGATCTCCCTGCTCATTGGAAAAATGGCGGATACACTCCAGCCAGAGTGCAATACCACCTCCTCGCTCCGCCGTA
This sequence comes from Chloroflexota bacterium, assembly GCA_039028975.1. Lineage (GTDB taxonomy): Bacteria > Chloroflexota > Anaerolineae > Caldilineales > Caldilineaceae > JAHBNG01. Next base: position 95,971 of record JBCCHB010000050.1, on the reverse strand, counting down.
CAGGTCCACCAGGCACTACGGGGCGTCATAACAACCAAGGGGGCCAAGCTGGGATCTCGCCCAGAAATAGTGGCCTGTACGTTGCTGGCAGTTGTCTCTTCTGCGGAGACGTGGGCCACAACATAGGCTGCTTCATGGTTAGCTGCTGCCGCTTCCAACCAGTCACCATACTCGGTCGATACTTGGAGGACAGGCGGCCCGTAAGGACTCTGGTAGTGAGGTGCATTGAGCAAGGCTAAACCAGGTTCAACATATTCAGCCGCTGCGTAGGCAACGATGGCCGAGTAATTTTCAGAACGGGCTACGTGCATCTGTCGCGTGGGCGGGTGAGCACCAGTGGAAGAGAAGGAGGTGACACCTATGTGACCCTCTTGGTCTATCGCATTATCTCTATCTACAGTGCCTGACTCCAATGACGTTAGTTTGGCAGAGCAGCCCTCCGCGCATGTATAGCTACCGTCAAAGAGAGGAACGCCTTCGGCCCGTTTGCTGCCAACCGTGACGGAACATTCATGGAGAATGCGGCGCTGAAAGGCAAATGGTTCGATGAGCGGCTCAGCACCGGCAGAACGAATTGAATCGGCCAGCCACTCCGCCGTTTGCTGATCACCATCGGTTCCTGTACGGTGATCGAGGATAGCATCCCACCCCCGAATATCGGTTTCAATGCGTTCTTTATCATCCATCCACTAATACCCCATCCAGTGTTATCCCATTCTGTAAAGCGTTGTTTCCAGTTTACGCACAGAACGTTCAATTTTCTGGAAGCTCTTCCAAAGCGCCTCTTCATCTTGGGCATCAACCGCTGCAAGCTGACCGAATTCGATGCTGGCTTTTATCAGGCTAAAGGCCGGGCTATTAATCGCCGGCTGACCGCTGCCGCCTCGAAGTTTCTTTGCACTTGCAGCCAACGCATCAAGTTCAGGTCCCCAATCTGCCAGGGGTTGCGATGGGGGAGGTTGTTTTCTTGAAACTTGCTCGCCATCCAGACTTTCGATGATGTAGCCATTCTGCTTCGCAGACATATAAATTTCTTTGAGATTGCCCTTAATGCCGCCCCCAAAGAACATGTTATATCCCTGCATGAGGCCATCATAGATGATCTGCCCTCTAAACGGAAGCAATATAGTCTTAATCAGGGCCGGAAGCCGGCTCTTGTGAAACATTTCGTCGAAATCGTCGACCAGCCCCAAGACACCATATACGCTGTCATCGGTAGCAATAAAGATGGTATGGCGTTTCAGCATCCGCTCAATATAAAAGTCACCGACAACGGCCTCTTTCCATGATTGAACGATGGCTAGTTGCTCTTCAGTCAACTGTTGTGGATTCTCTTCGACATAAGCATCAATCAGCTCTCTCTGCTCAAATAGTTGCTGCCGTACGGGTAACTTTTCTTCGGCTGGACAGTTACCGTACGCCTTTACCGAGGTAATCTCTGGCAGCATTTGCAACCGTTCTTTTACAAAGTACTGTAGCCCCCACATGAGTTCATAAAATAATGCTGCATCTTGGTGCGATAGTTTCACTGTTCGTCCTCTTTATTAGGCCCTTAAGGCTCTCACATTGACAAAAAAACCTGGATGTTGAATCCGACAATTCGTTTGGGACGGCCGAAGTCCCTGATTTGGCCCAGAGCCTTTTCTGGCCGCCGTCCTGAACCACCCGTGAAGGCGAAGTCGAATTAGGTGCTAAAAGGTATGGAAATTGCGCTGTGACGGGCTAAGGAGTCAAGATCAAATAAAACCCGAAACTTCGATCCTGTCATCTCGAGTACCCAAGAGATCTTTCGTTTTGTTTTATTAAGGAATGAGTTGTAAATAACTTGCGCGTTTTAATCGGGTGTAGCCCCTTCAAGTGCTCAAGTTATTTAATTCTCGTTCCTAAAGTCTCGTTCCTAAACATCGACGACAAACACATCGCTTCGTCCTCGATTGGCTGCATTAAATGAGATCCAGCGTCCCGTAGGATCGGAAAGCGGGTGAGGGTGGGAATACTGCCAGGGCAGCGCACCCCAATTCGTGCCATGTTTAGCAATCACTTCTACCCGTGGCTTCTCTTGATCATAGTATAGCCAGAGGAGCAGGTCATTACTCAAGTTACCATCTAAAATGATGGCCGGACGCTCCGCCATGGCCGAGACATGCCCATAGGCTTGCGCGTCGCGAAAGAGGTACTCACGAATGGTCTGGCCATTCGGGTCACAGGCGCCAATAAAGTATCCCTGCTCTGCACTCAGGCCGTGATAGAGAACGCCGTTCCCATCATACGTCCAGGCACAGTGAACTTGAAAGCGGGCTGCATCCTGAGGTGGCAATTCCGTTAAAGCCCCCGTGGAGAGCTTTAAAGTCCAGATGCGGTTGGTCTTGCCATCGCTGCCTCCCCACAAACGAGGTGGCTTGTCGCGATCGACCAGAATAAGGTCCGAATCTTGGGGATTATGGGGGCAGTGAGCGCAACCTGTATTTTCCTCTGCATAGACTGTTTCCACTTCCCCGCCTGTGAGCGGTACCTGTAGTAGCTTCATCTTTGGTCCAATGGTGCCAAAATGGTGCATGTAGCTCTGGACAGGCTGCTTCCCAGCTTTGACGTCTGGATGAGCGGACATAACGGGAATGAGTCCGTGGGTTTCATCGGGATCCACGCTGGGCTGGCCAGCGATCCAATCCTCGCCGATATCATCAATGAGTGTGCGTTCTTCAAAGGTGTGAATATTGACGGCTTTGAAGCTGCGCCCCACTACATAGACAACCCAGCCGCTTTTGGGAGCAATACACATGAGCATGGTGATGCCCATGCCATTGCCAGTAGATGTGGCGTTCTGTTTGTGTAATTCATCTCTGGTACCCACGCCATCAACGAAGTCAGTCACCTGGGTGATGTCACCGGTAGGGACGTGGCAGCGGAGGAGTGCACTACCGCCCATACGTGCCGAAGCAAAGATGAGAAATTCGCCATCTGCGGTAAAGGCCGTGTTGGTATGGTAGGTTGGGGTTTGGTTGTAGAGACCGACTTGGGTGACCTTTCGCACCTTACGCAAGGTCCAGGGATCCTCATAAACAGTTGATTCGTTCCAGGTTTCGCCTTTTTTCATGGAGTACGCTGCCTTTGTTTATTCACACTAGTTCATGTTGTGCCAAAAGGTGGCTGTCACCACACGTATCCATCCCTAGACAGATGAAATTCCAGATTCGCTTTGTGTGTAAAGTGACAGCCACCAACTTACTAGACCTGAGGTGAACAAACAGGATTATTCGACGACTAGGCGCCCTTGCATAACAGGATAGTGCCCTGGTGCTGTGCAGATGACCATGTATTCACCCAGCTCTTCTGGTGCAGTGAAGGTGGTTTCAATTTGTGTTCCGGCTTCCTGAAGCCCAGGATTAAAGTAGAGCAGATCGGCGTGGTCTGCTTCCAGGAAAGGAATGGGTGCTTCTGCATCTTTCTTGAGAATAGCCCAGTTGTGATCAACCGAACCAATGTTGTTGACAACGAGACCGATTTCTTGCCCGCTACCGACAGTCCAAATAGGCGGATCGACTAGGTTGTTGGTACCGCTTTCCCCAAAGAAGAGATCGCCAGCTTGTATCTCTATAGTTTGCGCAACATCACCGCTCGATTCGGCATCGGCAGATTCTGATTCGCCCTCTGTTGTGGCAGGCTCCTCGCTATCCGCGGTGGCACTCTCTTCGCCTTCGCTATCGGAACCACTATCATCTGCTTCCGTCTCAGCCGCTTCGGTTTCAGTTGCTCCAGTCTCGGTTGGTTCAACATCGCTGGATTGAGAATTGTCAGCAGGTGCTTCGTCAGCAGCCTCGGTCGCATCCCCAGCATCTTCTTCATCTGCGGTTTCTTCAGAGGTCTCTTCTGCGCTTCCATCTTCTGCATCAACAGCGCTGGCATCTTCAGACTCTGTCTCTGTCGTTTCTTCACTTTCGCTCTCGGCATCGCTGCTCTCTTCAGCGGATTCAGTCGTTTCGGCTTGGCTACTTTCGGTATCGCCAGCATCGTCGCCATCGGCACCCTCAACAACGAGGCGTCCTTGCATAACAGGATAGTGCCCTGGTGCCGTGCAGATGACCATGTATTCGCCCAGCTCTTCTGGTGCAGTGAAGGTGGTTTCAACTTGCGTTCCGGCTTCCTGAAGCCCAGGATTAAAGTAGAGCAGATCGGCGTGGTCTGCTTCCAGGAAAGGAATGGGTGCTTCTACATCTTTCTTGAGAATAGCCCAATTGTGATCAACCGAACCAATGTTGTTGATGACGAGACCGATTTCTTGCCCGCTACCGACGGTCCAAACGGGCGGATCGACTAGGTTGTTGGTACCACTTTCCCCAAAGAAGAGATCGCCGGCTTGTATCTCTAAGGTCTGTGCAACGTCACCACTCGATTCGGTCTCCGTAGATTCTGATTCGCCCTCTGTTGTGGCAGGCTCCTCGCTATCCGCGGTGGCACTCTCTTCGCCTTCGCTATCGGAACCACTATCATCTGCTTCAGTCTCAGCCGTTTCGGTTTCCGTTGATTCAGTCTCGACTGCTTCGGTCTCGGTGGTTTCAACATCGCCGGATTCTGAATTGTCAGCAGGTGCTTCGTCAGCGGCCTCGGTCGCATCCCCAGCATCTTCTGCATCTGTGGCTTCGGCAGAGGTCTCTTCTGCACTTCCATCCTCTGTTTCAGCAGCACTGGCATCTTCAGACTCTGCCTCTGTCGTTTCTTCACTTTCGCTCTCGGCATCGCTGCTCTCTTCAGCGGGTTCAGTTGTTTGGGCGTCAGTCATATCAGCTTCGGTACTGTCGGTATCGCCAGCATCGTCGCCATCGGCACCCTCAACAACGAGGCGCCCTTGCATAACAGGATAGTGCCCGGGCGCGGTGCAGATGACCATATATTCGCCCAGCTCTTCTGGTGCAGTGAAGGTGGTTTCAACTTGCGTTCCGGCTTCCTGGAGCCCAGGATTAAAGTAAAGCAGATCGGCGTGTTCTGCTTCCAAGAAGGGGACGGGTGCTTCTGCATCTTTCTTAAGAATAGCCCAATTGTGATCAACCGAACCGATGTTGTTGATGACGAGACCGATTTCTTGTCCGCTACCGACGGTCCAAACGGGCGGATCGACTAGGTTGTTGGTGCCGCTTTCACCAAAGAAGAGATCGCCAGCTTGTATCTCTAAGGTCTGTGCAACCTCACCGCTCGATTCGGCCTCCGTAGATTCTGATTCGCCCTCTGTTGCGGCAGACTCCTCACTCTCCGTAGTGGCACTCTCTTCGCCCTCACTATCAGAATCACTATCATCTTCTGCTATTTCGGCTGCTTCGGTTTCAGTGGTTTCAGCCTCATCTGCTTCAGCCTCATCTGCTGCAGTTTCAGTATCCGCAGTATCGCTATCCTCATCACCATCAGTGGAGGCTTCTTCACTAGAATCTTCTGATGTTTCCTCAGCTACTTCCTCAGCGGTTTCTTCACCATCGCTCTCCTCTTCATTATCACTCGCCGTCTCTGTGGTTTCAGCCGTTGCTTCTTCAGCAGTCTCTGTAGTGGCTTCAGTATTCCCTTCAACCTCGGCCTCATCATTATCGGTCTCTTCACCTTCCATAGAACCATCACTAGGTGACGATTCTGCTGCGCTTAACTCGGCTACCAGCTCGGAATCGGGCGCAATTCCACTATTGAACTGATTAATGGCCAGAGAGAAAACGTAGACAAATACGATGGCACCGATCAATGGGCCAAGGAATTTCATGGTTGAATTCTGATTGTTCATCCTTTTTGCTTTCTGATTTTATATGTTTGGTTATACTGCGGTCATTGTGAATGCCATAGTTTTCCATATCTTTACAATAAATCGACCTACGTTATTCAAACGGAACTGAGAATAGTTAGATCGCTCAGGTGGCTGTATTATACGGTACCACTTTGATTGTAGAAGTAACTTTGCTACGTTATACTGTCCCGGTTTGAATATCCTTTTGCGAGACATTACCAGTGTTATCGAACGTGTGATAGAGTATTGTCGGTGCTCAGACCTGAGAGGTTTTCAATACATGTCAGCTCTTTCGATTCGTGTAGTCCCTGAATTCCCAAACAAAATAGGAAAACATTCCCATCTTTACGGAAAGGAGCCTCATCTGGCCATCTAAACAATGGGGTATCTCGTCAATGGGGGGAGGTGTATCTGTTACTTTATCGCAACCATAAATATTTACCAAATCGATATCATAAAACAAGGTCACATAAACGGCTTTATATATGCTGCTCCTTTATGGTTGCACAGGAGATTGGATGTCAAATAATCATTTTATAAATACCTTTGATTAATCCTCTATTCTGAGTGTTACACAGAGTAGACACAGAGAAGTCTAGCATAGAGAGGAATTTTCTCTAGGCATCTCTGTGAAAGCCTCTGTAAATTTCTGTGTTGACGTGACTCAGTGTAATGCACTAGAATAGGGAGCAACAGAACTTTCTTGGGCCCCTAGACTCAGCTCTGTTTCAAAACCGGAGTTTGGTTCCACATGCAGAGGCCATGAAAAACTCCGTTTTTGAAAGCGACCACTGTATAGAAATATTCTGGCACCAAAGTAGAAAGCCAATGCAAGGAGGAAATGGTGGAGACCCCAGTCAGACCCAATGCAGTCATCGACTGTGACATTCACAATGTTGTCCCTTCACTCGATGCGTTAAAACCGTATCTAACGCCTCACTGGCAGGAATTTTTCCCTCAATCTGGCTTCAGAGGTCCTGCTGCCGCCTCCACTTTTACTTCAGGAGGGCCCATCCTGGCAGAAGCGGATGTTCACCCCCCTGCCGGTAACTCGCCTGGCTCGGATCTGACCCTTTTGCAGGAACAGATTCTCGATCCGTTGAACGTTGAGTATGGCATTTTGAACTGTGGATACGCAGTGGAAAGTCTACGCAACCCCTACTCAGCTCAAGCCCTATCCAGTGCTGTCAACGACTGGCAAATTACTGAGTGGCTTGAGCCAGAACCACGTCTGCGGGCGTCACTGGTGGTACCCAGCCAAGATCCAGATTTAGCAGCTAAAGAAATCCGCAGGCTTGGCGGGCATCCTGGTTTTGTGCAGATCTTTATGCCTGTTCGTTCCCCTGAATTATATGGCCAACGCCGCTTTTTTCCCATTTACGAAGCCGCAGTTGAGCAAGGACTGGCCATTGGCATCCACTTTGGTGGTGAGCCGGGTACGGCAACAACGGCTTCTGGTTGGCCTGGTCACTATGTGGAAGAGTATGCCGGAATGGCCCAACTCTTTCAAGTGCAGCTTGTCAGTTTGGTCGTCGAGGGCGTCTTTGAGCAGTTTCCCGAGCTACGGGTGGCCCTCATTGCAAGCGGTATTACATGGCTTCCGGGGCTGATATGGCGGCTGGACAAGGAATGGAAAGGCTTGCGCCGCGAAGTACCATGGATTAAGCGATTGCCATCCGAGTATATTCGTGACCACGTCAAAATGACGCTTACGCCGTTGGATATACCACCCGAGCCTCACTTGTTAACCCAAATTTTTGATCAGATTGCTTGTGACGAAATGGTTATGTTTTCAACTGATTACCCCTATCGACACTTTAAGACCGTTGACGAAGCCATGCCTGCTGGGATACCGATTTTGCTGGAGGAGAAGATCCTGACAGAGAATGCGCGGGCATTTTATCAGCTAGATTAACGATGAAAGAGGAGAACCAAATGAGCGCTACGTTAGCCTTACCCCAGAATCAAGCGCCAACCAAGGAGCAGGGTGGCATTATCGACTGCGACATTCACATCTCAATGGCCTCAGGGCAGGCGCTTGATAAGTACCTACCAGAGAGATGGAATGAGCATCGGCGGAAATACGGTTTCCGCTATCGGTACCCCGATCTCTACATTCCTCGTCTCTATCCGTCTGCGGCTAGGGATGATTCTTGGCCGCCTAATGGCGGGCCTCCTGGATCGGATCGCGCTTTTATGCAAGAGCAACTTTTGGATGAGTGGAATATCGAGACAGGGGTCTTGATTCCGCTTTTCGGGCCTCAGTGGGATGCCGATTATGGGGCTGCTTTGGCCACAGCACTGAACCAATGGGTCGTTGAGGAATGGTTGGATCCGGAACCCCGTTTCCGCTCTTCTATTGTTGCTCCCTATGAGGATCCGGACCTGGCTGTCCTAGAAATTGAGCGGTGTGTCTCCGATTCACGCTTTGTCCAGATCGCCCTATTAGGACGGACTCGTGAGCCATTTGGAAAGCGAAAATACTGGCCGCTATTCGAAGCTGCTGCTCGTAACGATTTACCCATTGCTCTTCACTTTGGTGGTTTTGGTGGCTGGAGCCTTAGCGGTGCAGGTTGGCCCTCCTTTTACTTGGAAGAACATGTGGGCATGGCTCAGGTCTTTCAAAGTCAGATTACCAGCTTGGTCTTCGAAGGTGTCTTTGAACACTTTCCCAATCTCAAGATCGTATTGGTTGAGGCTGGATTTGCTTGGTTGCCTTCCCTGATGTGGCGCTTGGATCGCTCCTGGGAAATGCTAGGTGATGAAGTCCCCAACATCAAGCGCCCACCCTCGGAGACAGTCCGAGAGCACTTTTGGATTTCCACCCAGCCTATTGAAGAACCATCTCAACCCCACCAATTTAAGCAGATGCTCGAGCAGCTCGATATGAATGATCGGCTCATGTTCGCTACCGATTACCCACACTGGGATTTTGATGCGCCAGATCGAGCCATCCCTGCCACGTTGCCTACCGATCTCAAACAGGCGATTCTGGTGGATAATGCGCGTGCTCTGTACAAGCTATAGCCAGTGGTCGGTAGGTCAGTAAGTCGGTAGGTCGGTGACCAGTGCTGGCACACCGAATAACGACTCACCGATAACCAGTCCCTAATTAGGAGAAGAAGTGACCAAACACATCGTTGCGACAATTGACGAGATTCCTCCCGGTGAACGGAAAGTGCTAAACGTAGCCGGTCGACCCATTGGCGTCTTCAATATTGATGGAGAATTCTTTGCCCTACGCAATCAGTGTCCTCACCAAGGTGGCCCGCTCTGTGAAGGTCGATTATCTGGGTTAATCGAAGCCGAGAAGCCGGGGGACTTTACTTATAGCCGAGCGAATGAAATTGTGCGCTGCCCCTGGCACGGCTGGGAATACGACATCCGTACGGGACAATCCTGGGTGGATCCATCCCAAGTACGGGTGCGTAACTATGAAGTTTCTGTGTCAGATGGCGCTGAACTAACTAGTCCGCAGGCCAGTACTGGTGATACAGACAGTGGTGAGCGGCAAAAAGGACCATATATGGCGGAGACGTTTGATGTATCAATTGAAGAACAATATGTGGTAGTGGACATCGACCACCCGGGGAGGAAATCGTGAATAATCAAGCCTCTATCACCCGAATAACCGTTACCCACTTTGACTATACCGTATCTGATTTAGCTTTTGAGGAAACCCTGGGATTTGACACTGTCTACACGCCCGGCGGCCAACTTTCTAGTGGTGGGAGCATCTTGAGCATAGAAACCAGCGAAGGCATACGGGGCGAGGTGCCAGGTAGCATTGACGCTCGTACCGCCCATTACTTGCTGGGACGCAATCCACTGCAGCGTGAAATCATCTGGCACGATCTCAAGCGTTCTCGACGGAGTTTTGACGGAACACCATCGGGTGCTGCCGATATGGCGCTCTGGGATATTGCAGGTAAGTTTTATAACGCGCCCATACACCAACTGTTGGGCGGTTGGCGCACCAAGTTGCCAGCTTACGCTAGCACCTATCATGGGGATGAAAATGGCGGCTTGACTACAGCTGAAGACTACGGCCAATTCGCCTTACACTGTAAAGAGGCGCTAGGCTATCCTGCCTTCAAGATTCATGGCTGGATTGGTGGACCTATTGAGCGTGAGGTAGATGCTGTACTGGCTATCCGTGAAGCTGTTGGCCCAGAGATGTCTCTGATGCTCGATCCAGCGGGGGCATTTAACACCTTTGACGATGTACTTAGGGTCGGCAAAGCCTGCGACGAGGCCAACTACATGTGGTATGAAGATGCCTTTCGAGGTGGTGGCTTTTCTCAATATGCCCACATTAAGCTACGTGAGTTCATCAAAACGCCTCTTCTTATGGGCGAACACATACGTGGGCTAGAAGCAAAAGCCGACACAATCAGAGCCGATGCAACCGATTATGTGCGAGCCAATGCCAATGTGGACGGTGGCATCACTGGGGTAATGAAGATTGCGGCTGTAGCTGAAGCTCACGGACTTGATGTCGAACTGCATGGTGGCGGACTGGCCCATCGCCACATTATGGCATCGCTACGCAATACAAACTACTACGAGCTAGGGCTGGTCCATCCCAAGGTCAACCAGACCAAAGCACCTATCTATCCTGAAAGACGCTGGCTCGATGAATTGGATTCAGTGGATGCCAATGGCTGCGTTGATGTACCAACAGGTGCCGGGTTGGGCGTAACTCTGGATTGGGATTTCATTAAGGCCCATCAGAATGGGGAGACAGTTTATGAATAACCCAATCCACTTACTTCTTATCGGCTGCAATTTCCAATGCACGTACATCTTCTAAATCCTGAGGACGACCCGCCGCTCGCTTAGCCGTGATTAGATCTTCACGACTAATTGAAGTAAAAGGCTGATCTTGGTAGATTTGCTGAGTTCGATTTGCCCAGGCATTGTCCCACTTGACACCCGGTACCTTCACCATGATGTCTGTCTTGACTGGCAGATCATCGAACTCAATAAATGTCACGATTGTGGAATTCAGGCTCTTAAAGACTTTTGCCTGTTCTGAACCGAGGGCAATCAGCGCATCTATCACTTGACTAATATTCTCATCTGACCCTTCAATAAAGAGATCAACATCAATGGTCAAGCGAGGCACACCATAGATTATAGCGGCAAAACCACCCATTACCAGATACTGGGCCCCTTCTTTTTCCAGCGCAGCAAAGAGGTCAGTGGCCTTTACAATCATATTTTCCGTCTTCCATTCAGGGTTGAAATGTCCGGCAAAATTCGCCATCTCATTTAACTGAGCTAGGCGCATCTCTATCGTGGGATTCCATCGTATAAAATGGCGTGCTTTCTTTTCAATCGTTTCGTGTGGCAGCTCCATAGGTCGATTATATCACACTTTTACTAGCGAAGCTTCGCCTCAAACCGTCAAGTGTTGCGGGTGGCGGAGTGGTGGGTAGTCGGCCCTTTTCATCCCATTCACCTTCTTACCAAACTGCGCCAGCTATAGCGCGGCTGATAGCCCAGCACTCGTTTTGCCTTTTCAATAGAGACGGAACTCTGTATTCCGGTGAGTCCTGCGGCTACTTGCTCGCTCCCCGGAAAGGATATGGGAAAGGACTCGAAAAGAGGTTGTCGAGAGAAAGAATCTTCTGCTGCGATACAGAAGCAATTGTAGCCAGTTAATTCATCATTTTCCAGGGCAAGGCGAATGGCTTGGGCCACATCCCGAGCATCTACATAGGCCCCGATTGCTGGAACACCAGGGCCTGCCAAGATTTTGGGAACCTCTTCGGCATACTGCTCTGGAGTGAGTACAGTAGGTATTCGCATAGCCACCGTCATCATTTCCGTTCGCCGAGAAGCCGCCGCTACCATCTCTTCACCAAACAACTTAGAGAGTCCATAAGCATCTTGGGGGCGCGCGGGATGTTCTTCATCCAATGGCAAATAGTCAGGCACCATATCAGTGGTACGAAAGGCAAAGCCATAGGCCGAGCAACTGCTGGTATAGATAAGTTTCTTGATCCCGAGGTTGCTTGCTGCCTCTGTTACGTTAAAGGTCCCCATGATATTGTTTTCAAAGACCACGTCGGGCGTCACGCCAATAGGTGACGGAATGGCTGCAAGATGGACTACGGCATCTACTCCTGCCATTACCGAGTAGACCTGTCCAAGATCGGTGAGGTCTGCTTGGATCAGAGACGCGTTTCCATGTATCACCCTATTATGACGATCGGTAATCGCTACATCGAAGTCATTTTCAAGTTCCGTAACCGTCCAATAGCCGAGGCGTCCGCTGCCGCCGGTGATGAGTATACGCACGCACTTGTCTCCTGTTGCTCACTATTATTTACTCAAGATAAATATTATCAATATAGATTGTTCCACGATCGTCAATGGCTCCGCCTGCATAGAACGCATAGTGTGCAATGGACGTTAAGTCTCCCATATTTTCTGGCGTTGACCAATTTTCATCATCAAACGGTACACAATGTACCCTTGTACCTGAATCGGTAAAATACGTTCGAGGTACCTCATAACGAGCCACTGCATCTTTCGAAACACCTATCTGAATTGTTATACCGAAAGTCTCTGATAAGGATAATTCAGTCGCCATCCAAAAACATATAGCAGAATAGGCTGACCAATCTTGCCCAGTCGATTGGGTTTTACCAAAACCGCTATAATTTGGCTCAGTGGTCGTAATTTTAAAATAAAATGCTAATGCCCTTTCACCATTATTTACATTTGGAGGGCCAACAAACCTCAGGTTGCCTAAATTTCCTTCCCTCAAAGCACTTTGATTGATCACAAACGCATCAAGATTCGCTGCTTCAAAGTCGTCTACTTTACGGATTGGTAATGTCGTAGAGGCGCTGGCAGTAGGGATGTCTGGATTGTTCTCTAAGGTCTCTTTAGGGCCACACCCAACGTCTAGGTTCAAATCCAATGCAGCTATGCTTAGCCAGATTTTGTCAATGATAGTACCATCTTCTCTCATCCATATGTATAGACTATACTTGCCACTTTCAGGTATACTAAAAATAGTCTCCATACCATTATGTTGGCTCCGCCAAGTAAATTGGTTTGCCGTAAATCCATCAAAACCAAGTCCGGTATCGGTGATTAAAGTAGGGGCAAGAGAAGAATCTGTTTGACCTAACCCAAGTAGAATCGAATCATTGACTGTTTCATCTTCATTTGTACCAGATGCTTTCCCGCGTATATAGACATAATAGTCACCCGCAGTTTCAAATTGTATATCGTACACGCGGGCGGGGCCAATGGTCTTTAATTCTGCATTGAATCCATTATTGGGTCCTGATTGAATGGCAATTCCTGAACACGCATTTCCATCCGAGTGAAGACTCCATTGATATTCGGCTGCACCTTCTATCCCAGGCAATTCACGTGTAAATTTCTCGGCTTCTACTACAACTTCGCCACCTTGTTCTACAATAAGACAATCACTATCGCAAGGTGTTTTACTTGCTAATGCAGATATGCTGATAATGGGAACATCTTCTGTATGAGATACGGTGACAAAATCGCCAGAAACCCAGCCGGAGTCATTACTAAGCTCAATTTGCCACCATGAATCGGTTGAGTTCTTGCCAGTAATTCGATATCTCTCAGATTCTGTTATGGTGCCAATTCGTTCGTATTCTACTCCAGGTCCTGTCCTGACGTTTAGTGCAGATGCATTCACTGTAGCAAATGGTGCTGCGCGAATAACAAGCTCTAGCTGACCTGTGCCTCTACTCTCTCCTAGCATACCCGCAACCGCCAAAATGACAATCCCTTCGCCAAAGTCAGGTGCGGTATAGACCACAGAAGTTCCGCTATTGGACGATAGTGTTCCCGGGGCGTCAAGATCTTTTGTTGATACATCCCAGAGCAACTCAGCTTTGTCCCACCCTCCGCTAATCACATCGATGACAATGGATTGTCCGTTTTCTAGAACTTCTAAGCTCGGAGTCTTAGCGAGAGTTAGGGGCCTAAGTGGCTCGCTGGATGTTGATATGTCGGTTGTTCCTGAATCGCAACCTCCTATAAGAAAAATAGCTATAACTAGCATGAATCGAAATATGTGAACACTTCGTATATCCAACATTATCTACCCTCAGTCAACATTGAAAAGAACACTCATTTTGATACGACAATTTTGAATCCCAGTGGTCCGTGGCAATTCGTACCAGAGTCTCGCTCGCACAGAAAGATACGTGCGCCATCATTAATAATACTCTCGTCAGATACCCTAAACTTTTTACCTGCTGGAGATGGAATGATTTCGGCGACTCGAGCAGGCTCGACCAGCCATAGAAAGTCGTTGTTCTGATCGATATTTGGCTCAATAATTACATCATACGACGACCCAGGTCTAACTTTATAATGGCCAAGTTCAGGTATGATTTCACTACCGCTATCTTCAATGATCCTAATGTCCGGGGTCTGTTTTTCTGATTCATATTCTTCTATCACTGCTGTCGCTACCGCAGATGCCATAGGGCGTACCAGAAAAGCAGGTGTATTCGTAGCAATGGATATGACAACGAATCCAATACCGATAACCAGACCGATCATAAAGGATATCGGTTCTAGATCCTTTATTGTGAATATTTGCCAACCGATCTCGAATGTTGGTTTTGTTTGCCTGGGCGGATCCACCACTGAATTTGCAGCTTTCTCAGCATCGCTTGTTTCGTCCGACGGTTTCTTTTGATCCAGAGCCACCGCTGTCTTCAATACCGATTGACCAAGCTTTAGTAATTCAGCGAAATATTCATCGTCATCAATCTGCCGACGACGGTTTTGTTTCTGTAACTCATTCCATAGCGAACGATAACTAGTCACATCATCTTTGACTGCTTCATGTTGGGCAAGAAGATCTATGGCTTCCTTATATCTATTTTCCTCGACAAGCTTTCTGATTTTGTCCTCAAGCATTACGAATTTTCCCAAGCTTATTTTCTGCTAAAATATAAATTAGGTTTCCATGGTTGAAGCGACGCCCTGGAGGATGAACAAATTCTGTTAATTCTTCTGAATCCCGTCTCCTATTTTCAGGTCAACTCATCAAACAGAGGGCCAAAGAGCACCCATATCTTGTTTAATTGCTTGCATCATTATGCCTTCATTGACATGACGTTGGTTTCCATTGGAATCTGTATGAACCCCTCCATAAGCATGGTGAATCGCAATGACCTCCCATGCATCATTAAATACGGGAGAACCGCTCGAACCTTTCATTGTATCTGTCGTATAGTGAAGATATTTTGATTCTTGACTCACAATCTGATTGGCCGTTATCGCAATTTTTTTGAAACCACCCTGAGGATGTTGAATAATTGTAACATGTTCACCTGGAAAAAGAATCGCAGAGGCATTTAGCTTTAACATTCCCCACTGTTCTAGCGGTGGTAACTCTGGGTTTGCAATAAGATTAACCATCGTGCAATCCAGTTGATATTGATCACTTGTATAGAACGTATTGGGTGCCAGTCGGTATCGATATGACTTCAACTCACTCCCTAATACATCTAATTCATAGTTAAACTCTGCTACTGATTGACTTGCAATCTCTTTATTTGGGATTATATGATTGTTTGTCATCAACAGCCCAGGCCCAACAATAAATCCTGTTCCCTTGCCAAGCGGCGTCAAAATACGACATACACTAGATGATAGCTCAATGCCCTTACGCAACCAGTTAATTTGCTTTAGATTATCTACACCTATTACTTTTTCAAAAGCTGTGCTGTCTGGAAGTGTTATATTTGAGGATGTTGAAATATTGACAGATGAATAATCACCCGTTTTATCTGTTAATTCGTCAACAAAAAGCAGGATAGAATTGTGGAGTCTGGAAAGATCAATATTGTATTCTTCTCTCGTAATCATTCCTTGACGATAGTCGCGGTAAAGCCGATTGAATCGCGAAATATAGAGGGAGACCTCATTGATGAAGTCAGTGGGCCAATCGTTAATGAGCTCTGCTAGTTCGTCTAGCGCCAACTTTGTTTCGCCGTTTTCGATTCTGCCCCTTATACCCTTAAACGCTTGTTTTGACATGAATTTCCCTGTAATAGTATCAGTACTTAAACATGCAACAGGCTGCACCACAAGGAATGAATATTGAACAAAGATTGCAAAGATTTTACAGATTCTCTAGCTTTCTAATCTTCTAATCTTTGTTTATTTACGGGGCAGACCCCTACGCCCCGCTTCGCATCTAAGGACGCTTCCCTCTATGTTACAGCCTACCGAAGTGTAAAAAAGATATTCCGAATTCGGTCAGAATTCAACGTGAAGCCCGCAATGGAATTGTCTTCATTGCGGGCAAAAAGAATTTCGAATCGATTGCCCATAAAGCCATCTTCAATAGTCGGCAGCAGTTGATTGTCCGCAATTTTACGATGGCGCAACATCAAGTTTCCCTCATCAATTTCGAGCGAATAGTCTGTCTCTAGCTCAATGCTGTGATACGTTCCACAATACTCAACCAATGCATCGGCCGTGGGCTTTGCGGATTCGGCTGGTTCATAGACCATGGCAGGATTATCTCCAAAAATCTCAAGCATTTGGAATCTGCCTTCTGATTGAAACGGCTCGAACAGAGCCTCAACGGGAAACCCAAGGGCCTTAAAATGGTTTTTGCCCATAGGCTGCAATGGTACGACAAATTCTGTGTTAATGAGTACCACAAGCTGATCATCTTGGAATTTAACTTGGCGTATAATACCTGTTTTTGGATTGCGATACAAGCCAACTTTGTCTGCCAAGCTTTCTGATTCATGTTCAGCAGGCTTAGCCGGTTTTGTATCGATATCACTCTGGATTGGCTGAAGATGATCAGAGAGATAGATATCAGTGATCTTGTAACTCACCTCTTCTGGTGCAAAATCAGAAAGATTAGATAAGCAAATGACAGTAAAGTTCTGTTTGGGGAAACGCTTCATATGGGTTCGCGCACCATTAAGACCACCACTGTGCGCCACGGCGTTTAGCCCGCGGTATGTTTCGTGCTCTAGGCCAAAAGCATATGTATGTTTCGAGCCATCATTCAAAGTCTTCGTTGAGTGCACCAAATCAAGCAGCGCCTGTGTTCCCTTTCCTAGCCGATTGTGATAGAAATTCTGGTCCCACAAAATTAGGTCCTCTACATTTGAATAGAGGCCACCATCTCCAACTACTTGAAGGTTGTGAAATTCATTGACAAAACCGTTGTTTGCTTTACGTGAATAGCCAGCAGTACGATTTGGAATAACCAATTGATGATCTTCTTTAAAGACAGTGTGCCGCATACCCAGCGGTTTGAACATATGTTCTTTGGAGAATGCTTGCATCGATTGGCCGGTGACGCGCTTAACAATTACTGTCAATAAGACATAACCAGAATTGCTATAGGCATATTGATCACCTGGCAGAAAATTTAATCCTTTCTGCCGGATAAGCATCTCCAGCAGCTCTTTTTCTGTCCAGACGTCTTCACTTTTCTTTCCTGCCAGTGATCCCAGATTAAGATAATCACGCAGACCACTGGTGTGTCGTACCAGATGGTCGATGGTAATGGAATCGCAATAGTCAGGTAGCTCTGGCAAATATTGACGGATATCATCTGCCAGGGTAATCTTGCCCATCTCAACCAGCAATGCGATTGCCATAGCCGCAAATTGCTTGGAAACGGAGGCAAGATAAAAGACAGAGGATGGCGTAATCGGCACATTTAACTCCAAGTTCGCCATGCCATATCCTTGCTTGTGAACCACCTCCCCATTATGGATGATTGCAATCGCACAGCCGGGTGATGTGGTTTTATCCCATTTTGCCAGCAGTTGGTCAACTTCTTTTGTGAAGTCTGCCATCTTGCTTCTCCTCACTTTTATAAATGGCCAGAAATCGAATCCGCTATCTCCCTTGAGCAATCCGTACAATCTCTGCCGCAGCCCAATACTTCGCTTGCCATTGCTTATAGGTCAATCCGTAGATCAGTTCATCGTCACCAACTTCCCCTTTGATAAGGGAAGGGAAATAACCGCCAAGCGTCACTAATATCTGTGAGGGAACAGCGTCATTCAGTCGATCCAATTCCAGCGCAGATAAGGAGCGATGTTGTCGATACCCGTCCATTACAGCATGAATAGCAATCACATCTGGCTTGAACTCTTCAGTCACACAATTGATCAACAAGCAGCCCAAATCAAAAACCGCTGGGCCTAGCCCGACAACATCCCAGTCAATAAAAACAACATCACCATTGTTGCCTATTGCTGCATTACCAAGATTTGGATCACAGTGAATGAGAACCTGTTTCAGGTCTTGGCAATGATGGGATTTGCGGACTGCAGACGCTAATTCATTGTACCACTGTTGATACGCAGGCGGTACCTGATCAGCCACCTCATCAATATATCCACCAACCCAGGTCAACTCTCGAGCAGGCAACATACCAGCCTTAGGCAATGAAGCTGCCTCTTCAATCGGAAGATTATGAAGCTGCGCCAATGCTTCCCCTAACTTACCATAGATAGCGGGTGGCAATGGTGATGCTTTGCGGGTTTCAGAACGACCGTACTCAGGTGCCCATTTCCTAAGCGACTCGCCAACGTAGGTCGTTACCAGGAGTTGCCACCCTTCATGGGTAAACACAGGTTGACCTGCACAGGTTGGGATCACCCACTCTGTTGCATAGTTATGACGTTCAAGATAGAGCAACATTCGAGCGATTGCATCTGCACCACGCCCTAGATGTCCTTGGGGATTTATCGGAAATGCACGCAAGATCCAGTCGTCACCAATATCGCGCTGGACATGATACACATGCTTGACCCCATCAGCCAGAAGGGAGAGCTCCATATCACCTGCATTGTAGCTGGTAACCAACGCTTCTGTTATGATACTTTCCAATCCTAGGTTGGACATACTCGTGACTCCGTTATGGTCTTCCCTGTAAATAACAAAGATGAAAAGATTAGAAAGATGAAGAATCTGCACAATCTTCTAATCTTTGTTCGGTTTTCATCCGTCCGTGGTGCGTCTCGATGAATGAATGTCCGTCCTGTAAATAACAAAGATGAAAAGATTAGAAAGATGAAGAATCTGCACAATCTTCTAATCTTTGTTCGATATTCATTCCTTGTGGTGCAGCTTGTTGCATGGTAGGCTACTGGACGCGGATTGTTCTTAGACCTCCAATACCTCCAACTTTTTCTGATATTCCTGGGCTTCCTGCTGACGCTCCCACATCGAGCGATATTCCCCACCCACAGTAAGCAAATGAGCATGGTTGCCACTCTCAACAATTTCGCCATCCTTAAGCACAATAATCTCATCGGCATCCACAATGGTCGAGAGCCGATGGGCAATCACTAGGGTGCTGCGATCTTTGGAGACCTCGCGCAGAGATGCTTGAATCTCCTTTTCGGTATGGGAGTCCAATGCAGATGTTGCTTCGTCAAAGAGAAGAATCTTGGGGTTCTTCAGGATTGTGCGAGCAATAGCCACTCGCTGCTTCTCTCCGCCAGAGAGTTTTAGCCCTCGTTCGCCAACTTTGGTCTCGTACTGTTGGGGCAACTCGGCAACAAAATCGTGGATCTTGGCCATACGGGCAGCCTCTCGAACCTCATCCAAAGAGGCCTCTGGGCGACCGTACTGAACGTTATATTCGATGCTATCGTTGAATAGAACTGTGTCCTGAGGAACAACGCCAATAGATTCGCGTAGTGATTTTTGGGTCACAGATTGGATGTCTTGACCATCAATTCGTACGGATCCCGATTCGATATCATAGAAGCGGAATAGAATACGAGATATAGTCGACTTGCCCGCACCGCTGGGACCCACAATTGCCACTGTCTTACCTGGTGGTACAGCAAAGGTGACATTTTTTAGAATAGGGCGGTCAGGATTGTAGCTGAAGCTGACATTCTCAAATTCAATCGCGCCGTCACTGGCCACCAAGGGCTGGGCGTCTGGGGGATCTTGAATCTCTGGTACCACATCGACCAATTCAAACATCTTGTCCATGTCCACCAAACCGCGCTTCAGCTCGCGATAGACGGTCCCCAAAAAGGAGAGGGGCAGATAGAGCTGAATTAGGAAAGTATTGACCAGCACAAAGTCACCAATGGTATACCTTCCTTCAACCACACCTTGACCTGCCATGGTCATGACAAGGATCAAACCGATGCCAATAATGGCTCCTTGCCCCAGATTTAGTAGAGTTAAACTAGATTGACTTTGAATGGCTGCTTGTTCATAGCCCCGGAGGACTTGGTTGTAACGGTCGTGTTCGTGCTCTTCATTGCCAAAATACTTTACCGTCTCGTAATTGAGCAAGCTGTCAATGGCCTTGGTATTGGCTTCCGAATCCTTTTCATTCATGGCCCGTCGAAATTTAATGCGCCACTCGGTAATCAAAAAGGTAAAGGCAACATAGCCCACAATGGTAATAAAGGTGACTGCAGCGAACCGAATATCAAACTGGACAAAGAGAATGACTGTCACCATCACAATCTCTATGAGGATGGGCAGAATGCTAAAGAGAACAAAGCGAAGGATAAACCCAATGGCGGCAATGCCTCTCTCAATGACCCTGGATAGGCCACCCGTTTGCCTGTCCATATGAAAGCGCAGGGAGAGTTGGTGCAAATGTTTAAAGGTGTTGAGGGAAATGATACGTTGGGCATGTTGAGAGACTTTGATGAAGAGTAGGCCACGTAGCTCATCGAATGCTTGGGTCAATACACGAGCAATACCATATCCCAGGATCAACATAAACGGCAGAGCCAAAACGGCTTGTTCCTGGGAGAGTGCATCCACAGCACCTTTATATAAAAAGGGTATATAGACGTTGACGATCTTGGATAGTGCCAAACAGATCATGGCCAGAATTACCCGAATTTTTAGATCAGATCTATTGGCTGGCCATAAGTAAGTGCTTAACGTCTGGATCGCGATCCAATGATTTCTTTGTTCGGAATGAGTTGAGGGTTCAAAGTGTGATGAGTGGGCCATTTAGGGTTGGGTATCCGTAGTGATAGGCGCTTCGTCGTTTGAGAGAAAGCGTTCTACTGTATTGTGGGTAGCTGGTTTGGTGCGAAAGTCAGCAATCCATGTCTCACGGAAATAAGCCTGCTTTTCTCTAGGTAAACCAGCCAACACAGCTGGCGGCACCTTGAGCCGATGCCAATGGGTTGCAAGATGAGCATAGGCATTTAAGACAGCAACTCGAGGCGTATCCCGTTGCCAAACTGGCCCAGCATGACAGAGATTTTCAGTGAAGAATACGGCGCTGCCAGCCGGGCACTCATAGCTCATTAAGTAGGGGCTACGCTTGCCTAACTCCAACGACATATGGTCGGGATGCATAGGAAACTCTGCCTTGTGGCTGCCGACAACGAAGTGCGTGCTTTGGTCTTCTATGGCAATATCGGTTAGTTCAAAGATAACCCGCACCATTCCCGCATGAATGCGACCGTTTTTGACTCGATAGCCAAAGATTGGATCAGCCTGCTGGGGCCCGCCTCCATGTAATTCTCCGTGAGCTTGCCCTTTAGTACGCCAGATTGACGTGCAATTTTCCAACCGAACATCGGGACCAATGATCTCGTGGAGCACATCAATCACTTGAGGGTGATCGATTAGGATGCTGGCTGCACCACCTGGAACGTCTTTCTCTTCAGGCGGTAGCGAATCAGGATTATGATGAATACGGTCTATCTGGTCGACCAGAGTGGCTACCTCATCCGCCGTCAAGATAGCTGGCCGGACCAAGAAGCCGGTCAGATCGAAGCGGAAACGTTCTTCATCTGTTAGAGCCATGCTCTTTCTCCTTTATATGCCGCTCCGTTTCAGAACCGGAGTTTAGTCTCTCTGTAGGACGCCTTTAAACTCCAGTTCTCAAAACGACCGCAGTATAGATTGGGTTATCAAATCTGATCGATTAGCTCATTAATCGTGAGAACCGTGCCGAATAGGGAGCCGATGGTTGCACAGGCCGCCCGATGATGCTCTGCTGCGGAGATTCCATACAGACGCTCTTTTGCTGCGGTCCCGTCACTCAAGAATAGAACACGAAAATCATGGATGGCCGCTTGGTATGCACTCATCATGCAGCATTCATTTGTCCGTAGGCCACAAATGGCAACGGTATCAATTTCATGCAAACGCAAGATGGATTCGAGTTCAGTCTCGTGAAATGCATCCAGACGATATTTTTCAATGATGATGTCAGATGTCTCGACAAGCAGGTCCTTATGTAGCTCGTTTGCCCCTAGCACGTTCATCTTCTCTTGCCGGAAGATATGTTTTGTATGGACAATGAGAATGCCAGCTGCACGACACATGGATGCTAGATGATTGATACGGTTAAGAATCAGAAGGCCATTGGGCGTACCGTGGACAAACCGAGTTTGCATGTCGATGATCAGTAGGGCCGTATTTTGGGGAACAAGGTGGAATTCCATCACGAATGGAAATTTTATAATTGAAGCAAGAGATTTCAGAATTACGCTGGTTCTATACCAACCAACTGCGCCATCTTTGCCTGTACTGATTCAAGAACAGTATCGCGCATAAACAAACTAGCGTTCAAAATCTCGATGCCAATTAATTCGTTTTTGTCATTCAGCTCTGCGGTAATATTTGGGGCAAGTTCCATACTACTACTTTCAGGACCTTCTGCAATCATAATATGCAGAATATCTTCTCGCTCAAAATAGGTCATTTTTGGCTTATTCATTCGCAAATCTTCCTGCTCTTACTCGAAACTGTACCTGCTGCCGAGTGATGGAATGTACGGTAATGGGAGTGATTTCATCATCGCTGGCATCGTATGCAATCATGACCATCTGCCCTTTATGACGACCTACTACGATTAGACTGCCGGTCTCAGTATCCATATATCGTTCTGAGGACTGTTTCAATATACGTTCAAGTTCGTTGAGATCAAATCCCCTTATTGATGCCCGATACTTCAAATAATCTGTCCAGACAATTGTCATGGTTATATTCCCGAACGTAAATTACATGAACATTATAGCCGAACATACTACTTTTCGCATGATCGATTGACTTCACCGATTCGTCCAAATATCACTTTGCGCCACTCTGCTAAGAAATTGTTCGGCTGAGTGGGTATTGGCGCTGCCATCCTCTAGCACCAAAACTGGGATCGCTCCACATGCTGTTGCCGGAATAGACCCGACTGGACTCATGCGAGTCGGTTACCGACCGCATAATCTCTTGTGTTAGTTCGCTTTCCAGGCGTACTAATATTTCTTGGTATTTTGGATCGCGAATTAGATTTCTCTGCTCGCTGGGGTCATCCTGAACATTGAAGAGGAGTGACTCACCGGTGCTATATTTATGAAGTCGCCACGTGCCGTCAAAGTTCATCCAACCATTTGATGTCATTCCATAGATGCGATCTCGGGGTAGTGCATCCGGCAGACCTAATCCTGGTAGCGGTTGAGAATCCATGTAGGCAGGTAGTTCAACTTTCGCCAAAGTCAGCAGGGTTGCGGTGATGTCAGTCAGCATGACCAATTCCGAACAGACTGCCCCGTGTGGCCCATCCGGCACTGAGACGATCATAGGGATGTGAATACCAGTTTCAAAGAAGGTACTCTTGCCGATAAAATTGTGATCGCCCAGATAGTCGCCGTGATCGCTAGTGAAGATGATGACTGTATTATTTCTTAACGAAGATTCTTCGAGTGAGCGAAGAATTTGACCAATCTCATAGTCAATTTGGCGAACCAGGGCGGCGTAGTGTAGACGAATTTTCTGCTTGTGGGCATCAGTAAAGTCAGTATGGTCAACACCGTTCCACTCCCCTTTGTTGCCGTCGATGTTGCTTTGACGTAGCTTGGGGGTATTTCCGGGTACCTCAGGAATGGCAGAGGGCATGGCTTGGGCATTTAGCCCCTCTAAAAACTCTGGATTGGGATCATAGGGGCAGTGAGGGCCAGGGAAACTGATCATGGCGGCAAAGGGTTCTTCGGAACCGTAGGTCTCTAGATAGCGACATGCTTCCATGCCTACAAAGTGATCCACTGAATAATCCCAGGGAATTTTGTTTATGATGGCCCCTTTGTTCTCATAGTAGCCTTCGTGTTCATTGCCATGATACTTCCGATAGCCGTGGGCGCGTAGGAAATGATAATACTCGTCTCGCACCTCCAGCCAGCGCTTATCCTCGGCTGCCACCCGATATTGGAAACCGTGGGTAATGTCCCAAGGGTAGAAGTGCATCTTGCCGATGGCCCCAGTGTGATACCCCGCCTGATTGAGTAGCTCGGGCCATGTATGAATGCCGCAATCGGCCAAATCTGGCCGCAGCCACAGGCCATTGTCAGTGACACCATTGCGAATTGCATTCATCCCGGTTAGCAAAGAGGCTCGAGCCGGCACACAAATTGGATAGGCAGAGTATGCTCGGTCATAGCGTACTCCTTGGGTCGCTAGTGAATCAATGTTGGGTGTCTCGACAAAGTCGGCACCATAGCAGCCAAGAAAATCAGCGCGTAACTGGTCAGCGATAATAAAGAGTAGATTGGGTCGATCGGTGGATGGTTGTTGAGCAGTCATGTTATCTCGATTGCTCCAGCACATAAATATGCATGGTCTCGGGCAACGTATCCGGCGTTAGCTCTAGATCCGTTCCTCCTACATAGGTCACCTGATCGGTTGGGTAGCGCTTGGTAAACTCCTCAACGGGCAAGATCTCCAGTCGACCCCGAGGATGATAGTAGTGCATAGGGATCACAACTTTTGGCTGAATTGCGTTAATGGCTGTGTCCAGGTCGTCGAGTGCAATGGTTGCATGACCACCGGTCAGGGCGAAGAGCAGATCGACGTGGCCCGCCAATGTGGTTAGATACTGCTCTTCAATAGGATTCCCTACATCGCCGATATGGAGAACCCGAATACCCCCTAAGGTAAATGCATACAGGGCGCAGTCATCCGGCCCTCGGGTCACAAAATCGTGAGTCAGGCTCTCCATAACTGGAAATGAGCGAACGAACAGCCCGTCAATGGATTGACCAACTGACGGAATGTCTAGCGTGTTGATAACGGTCGGATCACCGGCAATGTGGCTGGGATCTGAGTGGAAGTCATCGGTATCTGAGCTCATAAGCACAATGTCAGCTGACTCATTGATAGGTTCAAATTGGGAGTTGCCTGGGCCGGGTGTGTAGGGATCGGTTATGACCGATAAGCCGTCTCCCTCTAGCCGGAAGCAAGCATGGGCGTAAAAGTGAATCTTCATGGTTTCTCCGTAATTCGTGATTCGTGTGATACAACCGACTACTGCTCCGAAAATAACAAAGATTTAGAAAAATTAAGAATCTGCGCAATCTTCTAATCTTTGTTCGATTTTCATCCTTCCGTGGTGCAGTTGGATGAGTGATTGTCTGCTCTGTAAGTAACAAAGATGAAAAGATTAGAAAGATGAAGAATCTGCGAAATCTTTGCAATCTTTGTTCGATTTTCATCCCCTGTGGCGCAGCCTGTTGCATGTTCAACTACAGCGGAACTCAGAGGATTCCGGGATCGAACCAGATTTCTCTGGTTTGTGATAGGTGGGGCATCGAACATCGTTTTTCTGGTGAGCCAGTGGGACTAATTTATAGTGGATCGCAATAGCCAAGATGTAAGATAGAATAATGCTGGACCAACCGACCAACCGACCATTCACCCTCTTAATGATGATCCCGCCGTTCCACCAAATCTACGCTCTTCAGCTCCCGTATGAGTTCAATCAAACCCTGTATACCCGCTTCCAAAAACTTCTGGCCTTGCTCAATCGTAGCCTTGGTGGCGTCACCCCGTACACCGCTCTCGGTCATCGCACTCCAGTAAGGCATGAGGTTTGCGGATGAGGCATGGGGGAGTTTACCCGCTAACAGATCGGTTTGGAAGCTGTCTGGCATAGCTGTCCGCTCATCTACCGCTTTATCCATGTAGACTAATTCGGGGCGCAGAGCGAGATAAAGGGCTGTCTCAAATTCGCCAGCATGGGAGGTGCCACCGAAGTCAGAGGTGCGCAACGTTTTTCCTTCTACCTTTACTTGTCCCAATCCCCAATGATTCACTGACGCACACATGACCTTCCCTTCGGTTTCAACGACGGTAAGACGGGTGGCCATCTCCACCGGTGCTGTGTTACTACCATGTCCGTTAACACAAAGGATGTGGGTAAAGCCGTGATGAGCCAAGCTACAACAAACATCCTTTACATACTTAATGAAGGTCTCCCAGCTAATGGTAATGGTACCAGGAAAGTCCATGTGGTGAGGGCTATAGCCATGGGAGATCGGTGGAATCAGAACCGCTTCGTCGGGAATGCGTGCAACCGCTCGTTCACAGACCTCCGTGCATAGAACCACATCTGTGTCGATGGGTAGGTGGTAGCCATGATCTTCGTAAGTTGCGACAGGCACCACGGCGACTCGGCCCTGATCGGCAGCTTCCTTACACTCTGGCCACGTCATTTCGGCATAACGATATTTCATTTTGTTCCTTCATTATACTTTGCCAGAAAATTCTTGACCTGTCGCTTGTTCCATTTACTCTGGATAATTCCGAAAAGAGAAGGACATCCCCGTCTTCACGAAGACAGGTCCCATTTTCATGGGGACAAGCTTTTTCTGGCCACCTATATCAGTAGAGAGTGCATTGCATCTGTAACCAAACGCAAATCCCGAAGATAGGGCTGGATTATGATTATGGGCTGCGAATTTGGCGCATTTCGGCCTAATCAATAGGGACAGATGAAGAGTATTATACCACAAGGAAGGGATTGGCTGAGCAATAGAGGTAAGAGAGGTAGTTGGTTTGTGGAGATGCTTGGCTGGATAGTTGAGAGGGTGCAGAGCAGAAAAGTCGGTAGCTCGTCTCGCACTTTGGCAGGACGAGCCACATACAAAATGAGCGTGCGGTTATGTTGAACACAGGGGTTCCCAATACTCAGCAAGAGAAAACACGGATCTGCTTTCTCTTGCCGAGTATAGAGAACCCAAAGGATTAATAACTGATGCCTTGATAATCAAAACTCGGAGCAGGCAGGGAAGTCAAATACTCTATATCGCCTACCTGTGTTGTTAGTACGTAGACAAAGTCATCTATCATAGGGCGGGCGCGCTCTACAGCACCCTGGCCAGTTTTGGAACTGAAGTAAAATTGCTGGATCCACTCCTCTGCAAGAGCCTGAGCAGATGGGATAGGACCGCCATTAAGGAAAGGTTCAATTAGATTCGTGGCGCGATTCGTAAAGAAGTGTAGATCAAATCCGCAATCCACATAATCGACATGGCGATTCAGGACTAGATTCAGTGCAGATTCAATGGCCTTGAGGCGCTCGGCCCGCACACGCCGCAAGGCAACCTTTTGAGAAATATTCTGGACAAACTGGCTGATGGGGGAATTTGTGTATGTGTTCATGATATTTGAGTCCACTATCTTAATTGTGTACGAATTTGAGCAACCAAGTCCGTTGCTCTGGTATATAACCTTACGCTTAATTTTCAAGAGCAGCCAATATCCGCTTGATCTGATCAATATGCTCATCGCAGTGGGTAACATAGTTGGTTAAGAGATCGATGGTACGCATTTCACCGTCTTCTGAGTGAAGGCCAACCCGACCCCACTCTTCTTCTGAGATGTGGTAAAAAGTAGTCACCCAACGTTGGTGTAGCCCCTTTAGAATTGTCAGGGATGGGTCAATAGGTGTACTATTTTCATCTGCCATCAAAGCCCACGCATCCTGATCATACCCTTTGAGTGGCGGCCTTTCCTCAGTCAAGACCAACTTCAGCCGGACAAAGCTATTCATGTGGGAGTTGGCACAATGATGGACAATTTGAGCGATGGTCCATGGATCATGATCAACTTTGGCATTCAGCTGTTCATCCGAAAGTGAAGCAACTAACTCTTGAAGCTCAAGGGGAAAGCGGGCAATACGCTCGATCATTGTATTTCGTTCTGCAGAAGAGTACATGTGGATTCCCTTTGTTTCTTTTGAATAGTCGTTTTTGCAACTCTGCAATTTGCCACCCTGCAACTTGCTACCCTGCAATCTTGCATCCATCATAACATCGTTATACAATCGGTTCAAGCGAACGTTTCCGATTGAACCTATCGATTAAATCGATGACTATTTGTTCTCATTCTTGTGAATTTGCGTTGAAAGAAGTTGATATAGCCCGACTAGAGTATAACCCAGCTGTATCGCTATATCGACCCGTTTCTTGCGCAACGCTTTTGTTGCTGTGTGCCAGTTGGCTATAGGTGTGAATCGAAAGCCAGTCGAATGCACGATTCTCATCTATAACAAGCCAAGTGTATAGGGAATTTCATGGACCTACGCCAATTAACCACCTTTCGCCATTTGGCTCGCTCACTTAGCTTTTCTCGTACAGCTGATGAACTGAGTTATGCCCAATCTACCGTTTCCAACCAGATCCAGACATTGGAACATGAGCTAGATGTTACCCTCTTTGATCGCCTAGGCAAACGAGTGATGCTGACACCGGCAGGCTATCAGTTACTAGAATACGCGGATAAATTTCAGGTATTGGAAGAAGAGACTCGTTCTGTTTTGGGAAGTGAAGAGGTGGTTACGGGGGCTATTACAATTTATGCGCCTAGCACACTCTGTATCTATCGGCTGCCTCAAATTCTGCAGACGTATCGCCAGTGTTATCCGCTGGTTCAGCTCAATATTCATGCCAATATCGCCATGGCGGCATCAGACCAATTGCGTGCTGGGACTATTGATATCGCATTCGATCTGGATCGACCAGTCAATTCTGTGGATTTGGTTACCCAAACCTTAACCTGCGAACCACTGGTGTTCGTCACCTGCCCTGGTCATCCCTTGGCGGATAGAGCTGATTTTGACATTACCGATCTGGCCGGTCAATCCTTAGTCCTTACAGAGGCTACATGCAATTACCGTATCAAGCTTGAGCAGATGGCTTCTGACGCAGGGATTCCGTTGGAGAACCCCATGGGCTTCGAAAACGTAGAAGCGATCAAGCAATGTGTTAAGGCGGGAATTGGCCTTTCGCTCTTGCCTAAGGTCGTGGTAGCCGAAGATATTGCGCGAGGTGTACTGGTGGAATTGCCTTGGCGTGGGGAACCCATGGAATTTGCTACGCAGATGCTCTGGCATCGCGATAAGTGGTTATCGCCAGCATTGAGGCATTTGATCGAGGTCGCTGAGGAATTTTACAAGCCATAAGGCAAAATCAGTAGACAACAACTGCCAGTGATAGAATCAAATTCAACAAACTGGGTCAATGTCAAAGAACCAAGGCTGTCGCAGTCTACTAAAAATAGCCAAGCAATAAATGAGCATTAGAGGTATTCAGAATAAAGAGTTGATTCGGTGACTGGCACTTTTTCATCAATGCCTCTCACTCGCGCAATGAGTTAGGTGCCAGTCACCTGTGGCTTCTGTTGTTTCAGAACAACTTTATGAAGAGAATTGAGCATCTGGTGATGCCACTTGAGCCATGTAAGCCACCAATGCTCAACGTATTTGATGCTTATTCCTAAGCAATCTCTATTCCCCTCCAACAAATGGGATAAAGAGACGATACTCAGTCTCATCGAACCAATTCGGTTCATCCACCGTATCTAGTGCTGTTGGCACGACCAACCCTGCATCGAGACTCAAGTTGGCTTCACCTGAACCCAGTGTGAACACGTCTGTACGGCTTGTGTCAAGTGCTACATCCGAATCCTGCTCATCTAACGATTGTTGATCTGGTGCAGTTAATCCCAAATCTGCTGGCGGGGTAAAACAGACGGCGTATTCCCCTGGAACCAAATTAGTGAAGAGGTATTGACCATTCTCATCGGTTGTTTGTAGTGAGACTACATTGCCGCTAAAGTCAAGAATGTCTTCCTCTATGATCTGTCCATTACTTGTGATTCGACAGAGCCTGACAAGCACGCCCGACACACCTGTCTCGTTTGAATCTTGGATGCCATCTGTATTCGAATCCAGCCAGACGAAGTTGCCAACCGAAGCAGGCTGGATAAAGCCAAAGTCTACTGTCATGTTGGCATGTTGATCATTGGTGCCTTGGCTTGGGTTATTCGCTGGCAGATCGGCTTCGCTAGCGGGTTCAGAAGGACCTTGCCCAAGCGTCACATTCTGACTGAGTACACCTTGGCCTGTCGCTGGCAGTCCACCCAAGCCATTGTCGGTACTGTCCACATCACTATTGGGATCTGCCTCGTCTGGTGTGCTGCTGCCGTAGCCAATTAGGGCACCACCAAATGTCGTCGTATCGGTAAAGTTGTCCGAGATGACAGCCACTACATAGTCCCCAGCACTTAGTCTATCAAAACGATAGTATCCATTTACATCGGTAAAGGTGGTATCCAAAGCAGTTCCTGTGATTACGCTGGTGCCGCTGAGGTAGAGGCTGACTTGAACATTGGCAACACCCGCTTCATTCTCATCAATCTGCCCATTGTTGTTGCTATCATGCCAGACCCGATTACCCAAGCTATAGGGAATAAAGACACCAAAGTCCACCGTTAGATTCTCATTGGCATCGGGCGTATTTGGATCGTTGTCGATCTCTTCATTGGTCGGTTCCGTGTCAGCCGAGAGGGAGACTTGAGCGCTACGGATCATGCGGCTTCCGCCAGTCCCTACAACGATTCCATTATCATCGTTATCTATGGGGTTTCCACCTGGGCCACTATCGCTATCCGGATCCGGACCTGGCTCATAAGGGCCAAAGGTTCCTTGACTTGCTGCTACACTAGAGGCAAAATTCTCTAAAGTACCACCAGCCTGGAAGTTGCTCGCATCCAACCCGACGATGTAGTTGCCGCGACCCAATCCAGTAAAGAGATATCGCCCGCCGTCGGCTGTGGTCGTCGAGACAATCACCGTACTCAATTCGGCCCCATTGAGTACACCGTCATCATTGGCGTCCCAGTAGAGGTTGACGATGACGCCATCGATGGTCGGTTCATCGGTATCAAAAAGGCCGTTGTTGTTTAGGTCATTCCAAACCAAGTTGCCCAAGCTCAACGGTCGGAAGATGGCAAAATCCAAGGTGTTGTTCGAGTTGGGATCGGCCTGGCGTCCGATGGTATTTTCGCTACGGCTAGTCAGCGTAATCGGCGGACTAAAGATGCGGCCATCGGGTTGGGTGACGCCATTATCATCATTATTCACATTATTGTTAGGATCGGGGACGTTCTCTCCCTCAAAAGGTCCTTCGGTCAGCGAGCCTTGCTGCCCCGTGCTGCTAACGTAACCTTCTGGCGGGTCAATTTCTACCATATAAGTACCCGGACGCAAATTGAAGAAGAAGTAATCGCCAAAGTTGATCGTCACCTGCTCGCCCAGAGCAGGACCGTCTGGCTGCCCGTCGGCGTTGGCATCCTGATAAAGATAGACTGTAACGCCATCAAAGCCATTTCTTTGACCTGAATAACGAGTACCGAGATTGGACCAATCTTCAAAGGTGCGACTGCCTAGGGCTACCGGCTCATAAAATCCGAAGTCAATGGTCAAGTTGGTCCGTTCGTCCAATGTCCGTGGTCGGTTTGACGGGTTGATGTCTGTTTCGGCTGCTGGTTCGGTGTTGTTGCCGTCTGCATCACCAATGGTAAAGACCTCTGTACTGACAAAGCCGGTAGTATCCAACAAGAAGACGCCGTTGTCATCGCTATCCAGATCGCCATTGGGATCGATGGAGGAAGCGATATTCGTGCTGCTCGTCATCTTGATAGCTTCTAGATCTTCATCAAAGAAGTAAGCACTCCCCAAACCATCTGGAACCGCGACCTGTACCACATAGTCACCCGCAGCCAGGTCGGAGAAGCGGTAGTAGCCCAGCGCGTCAGTTGTCATCGTAGCAATGGGCGTCGCAGAAATCTGACCAACGGCGACAGTATAGAGGGCCACTTCAATGTCAGCAATGCCCTGTTCATTGGGATCGATCAGCCCATTGTCATTCTGGTCAAACCAGACCCGGTTACCCAGCGCGTATGGCTGGTAGACACCAAAGTCTACGGTCAGGTTAGAGTCTGGGTCAAGTGTATCCGGATCGTTGTTGGGCGATTCATTCAATGGTTGTGTACCACTCGCCAGATCGACTGAACCGCTCCGCACGACCACACCACCTGTGCCTGAGTTGACCGATTGAGTACCTACATCGTCATTGTCGTCATTCAGTGGTGTATTGGCGCTTGGCTCATAGGGACCGCTTAAAGAACCAGGCGTGCCGCTGCTGCTGATGAATCCATCTAGTGGCCCCCCTGGATCAAAATTGGTAGGATCTAACTCAACCAGATAGGTGCTGGGGGCTAAATTGGTAAAGAGATAGAGCCCGTTGGCGTCCGTATTCTGCATGGCCAGGGCGGCACCTCGTTCGTTGCTGTCTACTGTGCCATCGTTATTGAGGTCCAGATAGAGATTGACTTTGACATCAGCAATGCCTGCCTCAGAAGCCTGGTCAAAGAGGCCATTGTTGTTCGCATCATTGAAGACCTGGTTGCCTAAACTGAGGGGATTGGTCAAGATATAGCCAAAGTCTACGGTCATGTTGCCTCGACCATCTGGTGAGCCTTGACCGTCAGTTGCCACATCGGCCTCGCTTTGGGGTTCAGTAGCTGAGCCGTCAACGTTGCCAATGATGACGTTATTGCTGCGTACGACAGTAGCTAACTCATTGACGCCATTGTCATTGAGATCTTCATCTGCATCTGGATCCGGCTCTTCGCCGGCCGTGCTGGAACCAAAGCCAATAGGCGAAACCACTTCGACGATGTAAATTCCAGCATTCAAGTTGTCAAAACGGTAGTATCCGCTCAGATCGGTTGTGGTTGCGAATATTGCAGTAGCTGTGTCAGGCACATTATCACCATCGTCATCCGAGTAGAGACGAACGGTCATGCCAGGCGCGCCAGATTCGTCATTGTCTAGCGTGCCGTTGTTGGTGCTAAGACCATCGCCCATGTCAAACCAAACTCGATTGCCTAGACTGTACTTGGTTAGATCAATGCTGGGGATCAGACCAAAGTCCACGGTACGATTTAAGGTGCTGCCAAGAGATCGTCTGATGTCGCTGGCATTTGGCAGGCGGGAATCGGCAGGAGTTAAGCTGACAGGTTGACTGGCAATGGTCCCAGAGCAGGGTCCTGTATTGAGCAGAGAGCCATTATCATCATTATTGATAATTTTGCCAGCAGCGTTCATATCATCGGGATCAGGGGCTGGTTCATATGGACCTGTTACTCGGTCAACACCGCCACCCGTAGCAGTAAGTCGATCTGCTGGAGGAGTTATGCAGACGACATACTCGCCTTCAGGTAATCCACTCAGAATATACTGACCGTCTAAGTCTCCCAAATTGGCACTCAAGACGGGTCCATCATTATCATCAGCTGTTCCGAACATGCTGTCTGGCCCCATGGGGATTTCCGTGATGCCATCGCCAGTGTAGAGACGTATGGGAACGTCGTTAATCGTGACAGTGCCAAAATCGCGCAGCCCATTATTTTCAGGATCTAAGAAGATGCGATCGCCCAATGCCAGGGTGTAGAAGCCAAAGTCTACAGTCAAATTAGATTGACCGTCAGGTGCCCGGTCGTTTTGATTTGGCGTCTTGCCTAGGGGAGCACTCTGATCGTTGCCGGGCAGTTCGTTGATCGGTTCACCGCCCAGCAAAGCCGCAACCGAACTTAAGACCCCTCCCGCATAGAAACCTGTTCTCTGAGTCGAGCCATTATCATCATTGTCGATGTCCCCATTGGCTGCTGCCGTAGCGGCTTCATCCAGCGTGCCAGCAAGGGTCATATAGACAGCACTGCTGTGATAGCCTTGAAGCTTTCCTCCAGCAGCGAAATTGGCGGGCGCAATCCCCACCATGTAGTAGCCAGGTGTTAGGAGGACATCGTTGTCATCTGTGGTAAAGAGATAGAAGCCTCGAGAGTTGGTCTGTTGAGTGGCGATTGCCGTCTGTTCATCTGCATCCAAAGATCCATTTCCATTTATATCGCGGAAGAGTTCAACCGTTACGCCTGAGATACCCACTTCGTTGGAATCGACGAAGCCATCATTATCGGTATCGTACCAGACTTCATTCCCTATGCTGACAGAGGCCACAAAGCCGAAGTCCAGCGTGTGGTTGCTTTCGCCAGCCCGACCCGTCTGGAAGCTGATTACAGGATAATCGCCTGGATCTGAACCAACGGGATCGGTTACCCACTCGGCATCCGAATCGTTGAGATCTGAGCCACCGGTAGAATTTTGTGGATTATCTTGACCAGTCAGCTGCAGGCCATCCAGAACTTCACCTGTCTCATAGTTGCCATCGTGGTCTAGCCGAATCTCGTAGGATGTGTTGGCAAGAATAGGACTTACAGTTGCGTTGACAACACCTAGCGGATCCCGGTCTTCCGGATCGGGATTGGGTCGGTCGATGAAGTAGTACTCGCCATCAGGGCCAGTCACGGCTACGGCCAAATCATCATTGTCGTCATCGTTGCCTGCAATGCCATCTGGCCCAAAGCCTGGTCGATAAAGACGGACGCGCACGTTGGCAATGCCCGATTCTCCCGGATCTTGAATGCCGTTATCGTTGGCGTCATACCAGACTCGGTTGCCCAGCTCAATCGGTGCTGGGTCACAGAGTAACTCAATCTCTCCTAAACCGGCCGCTTTACCAAATGTAGTACTGCCACCGCCAGCATTCCGATCAAAAACTTGATATGAACGCCGCCGCGAGCCATCACTATTATCCAGCCAGATGACTCCACCAGAGTTATATGTACTGAGTGGGTCAAAGACATTGGCCACTACTTCGCCCGTTCCAGGTAGTAAGGTTAGTCCACCTATCACAATTTCATTATGGATGCCTTCACCTGGATCCGACTCCAATCGATACATATCTTGCCAGTAATATTCGCCATCACCCGGGCCTTGGCCGGGAGAGCCATCGGTTCCTTCCGTAATAATGCCGCCACATTCGGCATTGATTTCCAAAACATACTCGTCATTCACAAGGCAAGCGCGTAAAATATCCCCTGCACTAACCCCTTCATAGGTCTCTGTATCGCCTGGCTCAGTGCTGTAATTGAGATTTCCGGTTTGATTGCCCATCCGATCCATGAAGCCTAGAATCATGGCTCCAGAATCGTCAAAGTCGATGTCGCTGAGGATCGGCTGGGGGTAGATGGTCTGCTCGTAGGGGCCTTGGTCCGGCAACGGATCGTTGATGTCAGACCATTCGTCGATCCATGGTCTCCATAATGCGCTAACTCGATCCGTATCTGAGCGACTCGAGGCATAGCCGCGGTCATAGTTTAGTGGAAAATCGAGAATGGTTTCAAAGTTGGCATCAGATCCAGCAGGATTATGGGCCAATATGTAGGCGTGGAGATCGCTGGCTTGTTGAGATGTCTCTGCTGAGCAGACGACACCAATATACGCTATACCCTGGTATAGCTTCAAACCCCAGGGGCGATAGTCGCCATTGGCACAGCCAGGATCTGGGATAGCATGTTTCGTTACATCTGCTGCGGTAGGAACTGTAGCGGGAACGCCAATAAAAATCTCATTGAGGGTGCGATCATCTAGACTGATTACCCAAAGTGATTCATCATCGTCGGAGATTTCGATGTCGGCGAGACCTAACTTGCCTGGCGCGTCAAAGGCTGCAGGATCCGCGTTTGGCTCAGAAGCTCTCGCGGGTAGGTCGCCATCTTGGCGGGGGTCACTTCCAACGCCAACGCCAATTGTCGCCAAGTCGACAAAAGATGTGGTCGTGGGATTGTTTGGATCCGCCATATCGACCTGATAGATGCCGCCGATACCCAAGGGACCAAATCCTGTATGGCGTTTGGCTATGGCAGCGGCGTAGAGCATATTGGTTGTTCGTTGAAAGACCAGTCCCCAGACGGAGCCCATCTCTTCGCCAATGGAAACATGCATGGGGGTAGGCGTTTTGCCCTCTACATTGTACGGAAAGGCAACCAACACATCCGAATCACCAGCCTCGCCGCCGGCCAGTGGATCACCATTGACATAACAAGGGGTAATCATCAGCGGATTTGCTTGACAGTAGCGAGCGGGATCCATTAGGGCAAAGTTAATATTGTTTGCCGGCGTATTGAGCACAAACTGGACACGAGGCCCCAGTGATGATGTTGCACCACCATCTATGTTGGCTGATGTAACACCTGGCGTAAGGTAGGATGGCCAGCCTGAGAATTCAACACGGTAGGGGGCCGATCCTGAGACTTCCATAGTGTAAGAGCCGTCAGCCGAGGTCGTTATTGCGCTGCCAACAACTGCGCCAGCCGCATCATATGCGGTAACGTCAACATCTGCAACGCCACTGTTCTGGCTCCCGACTGCGTTGAACAACAATGCCTGACCAGAAATTGTATTTGTATCCTGCCCTTGTGCGGTCTCTTGAACGGCACCTGACGGGGCGAGCGTTCCCTCATGATGATACGCAGCATGGGCTGTATTGCCAGAGATAGTGAGTAGTCCCGGAAAGAGAATGAGGGTGGCAATAAGCCACAAATGAAGAAGTATGCGCGTGATGGTCTGAACAGATATCCAACGTATGAGACGACGAATAATCATATACATTATTGCTCCAGTGTGATAGGATGATGACTATATAACTTGCTCTGGTTGGTTTAATAAATCATATACTAGGGACGGCTAGCAATCATTGGCCATGGTCAGGGGATGTTCAAATGTACAGCCTTGGCCAGCGACTGCGATCACAACGACTTGGGTATACTTCACCAGAAAAATCTTGTCCAGACTTTTACCCAATCTATTCTGTAAAACTCGGAAGAAGGAGAACATCCCCATCTTCTTGGGGACAAGCATTTTTCTGGTCATCTACAATGAGCCATCGTGGCTCGTTTAGAAGAACCATTCGTATAGTCAATTGAGGCAGGTAGGGGACTTATTTCAAAAACAGTTCATGTGCGCAACATTGTTATACTTAGCTCTGTCATAGATGAGAAAGCTTCACCTGACTGAATACGGTGCTATTTTCTCATTATGACCAGCCGCAGTATCCCTGCATTTTTAGAGCTAGTGCTCGTCGTTGAACAGACCTAAATTGAACAAGGCTGGGCCCAGAGTCGTAAGCAGACCTATTTAGTCTAGCAGAAGATAGCTGAAAAAAATATCCGCCAAATTGCGTATTTTTGCGCGGTCATGGCGGGCGTTTTCAGACGAAAACGGAAGATTCCTCCTTCTGTCGAACTGACAGAGAGCTGAGTCGTTGCACATGTTTCCAGACGCAACGTATCCTCCACTGAGTATAAAGATCCGCCGTGAAATATGGCTAAATTCTGGCTAAAAGCTGAGGACTTATTGGCTAACGCTTTCTTAAGATTCTTGTCGCCATCTCAAAATCAGACCCCAATGAGAAAAGAGCTGGGTGATTTCTCGCCCGGCTCTTTTCTACTTACACATCACTTTTCGCTCAATGTCGTTTAGTTAAGCCGTTCCGTCTGCAACGCACGGTGAAGGCTCCGGTTGGAAGGACGGGAATCCAAGACACCGTGCATAGCAGTCTCCACGAACTTAATGGCATTTTGCGATAGAACTTTACCGCTTACTGTTGCACAAGCGGCAAGAAAATAGAGACTTCATCCTCGCCGGTCGAGACTGGCACCTCATCGACAATAATGGTAATTTGGTTGGCGGCATTGGTGCTGTCACCAAAGATATAGGTACCGGCTTCGCTCAATTTGATCTGATAGCGCTCACTTGGCCATAGCAGACCACTGTCCCATTTGTTTGCCGCGTCACCACCTGCGGCAGTGATTGCTGATTGAGGCGTGATGCTGTGAACCGTGTGACCACTCAGCCCCATACCTAACCAGTCGATAATGGTGCCTGGTGTGACTTGCATGAAAGAAGGCTCAAATCCCGTCTCTGTAAGCTGAATTGCGACTCGTTCACTGCTCTGATCATCATCCGTATTCGGTACGACGGTCGTTAATGGTACATCAACCTGTATAGGTAGAACATCTGGCGTAAAGTTTTGACTACGGTAGGGCTGATACCCATCTTTCTGCACCAGCAACTGGAAGGTGCCTTCTGGTGTAAAATAGCTGAACGTGCCGTCGGCTGGCGTCATCTGTGGGTTGGTTTGGCCATAGTCAGACCCGTTCCAGAGGCTAAAGACGTCAGTTCCAGCGCCGTTTTGCGCTTGCAGAATAGAGACTGTTGCGCCCGCCAACGGTGTACCCGTTTGACTATCATAAACGGTACTGGGTGCTGCCCTGAGTAAGATGATCGGTGCAACGAAGCTCATTCCATTGCTCTGGATACGAAGTGTGGCGCTGTGTGGCTCGTTAAACAGGTCTGCCAGTAGAGGCAACTGACCGCTGTAGCGTCCATCGCGATTGCCTTTTTCATCCTCATCCAACAAGGGGATTACCCCGTCAACGCCCGCCATGGTCAGTTGAACCTTGGCATTGGGGTCACTACCACACAGGGTGATGCCAGCAGTGTATTGTTGGCTGGGGTCAATGAACATTTTCAAGGCATTCGTCTCACTATCATCAGACCTATTGGTTGGGTGGAAGGGGCGAACAATCTGTCCACTTGTGTCTCTGAAGGTCAAGCTCGTTGGCTCGTAAGGTAAAGCGCTGTCGACCAAGATGATCATGCCATGAATGGGTACAGTTGTGCCGTTGTGGATGCCAGAACCAGAGGGGCCGACAATTTGAACTTGATGACGACCATCTGCCAAGGATGCAATATACTGCCAGCGACCG
Source organism: Chloroflexota bacterium (assembly GCA_039028975.1). Lineage (GTDB taxonomy): Bacteria > Chloroflexota > Anaerolineae > Caldilineales > Caldilineaceae > JAHBNG01. The sequence goes on along the minus strand of JBCCHB010000050.1, from coordinate 57,429 downwards.
TTTTCATCTGCTGTTGTGTTGAACTCAACCCCGTCGATTTCAATCGTCACGGTACCATTTGGCTCTGATATCCCTTGAAGCGGGACGTTATTGCTGCAGGTGGTGATGGTTGGTGCTCGATAGGCTCCATCCCCTGTTGAAATGGCCACGTTTGGCTGCTCATCTGGTGGCTCTACGGTGATCGTTGAACTGTTGTTGCCTGTGGTTGCATCGCCCTCCGCCATAATGGTGACCTTGGCTGTTAACTGCTCAGCCACGGGGCCGTTGGCTGCATCGACACAATTTCTGCACTCATCCCATCCTAGAATAACTCGCCCTATCTCGCCAGGATTCAGCGTCCCAACTCGAAACACGATCTGATCATCCTGAATGAGAATGGATTCGTCATCGAAACCAGGCGCTAGAAGCCGATCCGGTTCGCGGTTTATTAGCGGATCGGGCGCCTCGAAGACCATCCGAACGTCATTGGCCACACTCTGACCCGTATTTTCGTACTGAATCAGGTAGTCGATACCGTAGCGCCATTGGCTGGCAGGAGAAGCCGTTATGCTGGATGCTTGAATCGTACTCTGGTTCAGATTGATTGGATCATCCGAGTGCAGGGTCACACGACCATTCAACTGTACACCTACATCTGGCGGATCCTGCACGTTACTGCCAACGAATCTGTAATCTTCTGTCTCACCTAACTTAAAGGGCGTTGGATGGCCACGGCCATCTCCGTGGAAGATATTGCCAGTTTGCAATGGTTTATTGGATTTTGTTTCGCTAAGGGTCAGGCGTACCCAAGCAGGCGCTTGGCTATTGGCAGCAGGCCAGGCCACGGCACCTGTCAGCACGGGTAAGTTGTGGAGACCTGGACCTAAGTTGATTACATCTATCTCCCAGTCAATAATGATATGCTCGACTACGTCAATGGTATTCCCGTTGGCGGTCTGACATTGAGTGCTACCAGCCCAGTCCCCACTGCGGTCACTGTCAACCCAACCATTCAGATAGGCCTTCTGGTTGTTGCTATTGAACCAATTCCAGGCCTGATTGCTGATAAAGACCTGCACGTCTACTGTAGAGCGCTGGCAATGGGTGAGTCCCCATAGATTGATTTGGGTGCCATCATCTGCTCGATCTTGGTTAGAGAGATCCGCAGCAGGGTCTAGATTGTTGCCTGGATCCTGGTCTGGCCCCGTATCCGCTTCACCCTCCAGGCTGACGCGACGGCCCAAGTGGAAGGGGCGTGGGTGGGTATGAAGTGGCCCCTCTGGTAACCCTGTGGCCGCATCAAAGACGGTTGGATATTTGGCTGTCGTCGTTACACCGCCTGGGCTATAAGCGGTCATGTTAACACCAAAGTGGTTGGTGCTGTCGGGCGCATCGCCGGTATCTCCAGGATGAATGTTGAATGACAGGGGCGTCAACTCAGCCACTTGATCTGGACTAACTGTTGGCAAGGGACAGCTAGTTTGGGTACCTTCCAGAATGCAGTAGCTCAACTTCGCCGAAACGGGGAACTCTACTGAGTCCAGATTCGTGAGCTGATCCCCAAAGAAGCGGGTTGCGTCGACTGGTGCCGTAAAGCTTTTGGTTTCACCAGCTTGGAGCCGGATCGTATGGAAGGTGCTGTATGGCCCAACTGACTCTTGCATCTGGGAACTCATTGGTGCCTCTGCCTGATTTGCAGCCTGAACACAGGTTTCGCATCCATTCCAATTCAGGAGTGCGCCAATCGTCAGGTCAGCCATGCTGTTATTGGTGAATTCAGTTTCTACAAAACCATGTACATTGCGCACCCCATCTGAATCCAGAGAGCTACCTAGCCTTTCTTGGTTCACTTCAATATCTTGGAGGCCATAGCCAGCACAGTTGACGGTAAATTCAGTCATATGCTCGCTAAGGTCACCACCAACAGGGCGGGCATGAGCCAGAGTGGAAATCGTATGAGTTGTTGCACCCTCCGGACACATATGAAAGACGCGAACGTTAAAGGTCAGAACAACCTCAGAATCAGGTGACAGGGTTCCTTTCCAGCGGATAAGCTGACTGGGTGGCGTGGCCTCACTGCCGAGCTTGGTCATCACCCTGGCTTCCAGAGGCGTAACGCCACCAGACGTTCCGCTGACATTGACCACGAACACATTCTCATCTTCATCGACTTGGCTCACCAGATGAAAGGGCGCTGGCAGTTCGTCACGGATTTCGGCATTGATTGGCTGAGTACCGCCTTCGTGGCGCAGACGAATCTTATAGGTGGCGACGCTTGCATTGCCGGTTACATCCTTATCATCAATGAGCACCTTTTTCTCTAGAACCAAACTCCCTACTTCGCCAACAGGCTGCCCCTGGGGTAGATAATCCTCCGTTTCGCCATATGTATAGCCATCTTGCGGCCCCCGACCATCCGGCACAGGAGACGATCCCAGAGACGAAATAGGCGTTTCAGCTAGGGTAAAGCGAATCCAGTGCGCCTCCGCCTCTGCCCCGTTTGGAACGAGACCCGTGGGTACGTCTATCTCTATCGTACCGCTGGCAGGAATGCTGTCAGAAGGAACGACGAAATTCTGCACAATCCATTCGCTGGCTATTTGGTTGGGGGCATTGCTATCCTCATCATCAATTTCAGTGCCGCTACAGGGGACCGAATCCTGCCAGTCACCATCGCGGTTTCCATCAAACCAGACGTTCAGAAAGAGATTTGTTGTGACGGCCAGGGAGACTGCTTTGGATACCTGCACCTGCAGCGTCGTCTGCTGACAGTTGGGCATGGGAACGCCCTCATTGAGCCAGCCATCGTCACCTTGGTCATTGTTTGCTGTATCTAAGCCAGATCCGTTGTCCAGAATGTTGGTGAAGGTATCGCTATCTTGATGAATATCTGCATCGGATTCCCGGCTTACACTGTTACCCAGCCAGAACTTGCTCGAATCTCTGTGCCTCGGGCCAGTGACATCGCCAGCAACGCCCGAGTTGTAGACGGTAGGGAATTGGCCCAAGATCGGCGTACCAGTGCTGTCTACGTATGCCGTATTGTTCTGCCCATGGTGATTGGTGCTATCTGGCGCGTCACCCAAATCGGGACAGTTGTTGGGATCTCGGTTCTCCGTCGCCGGATCGGGCTGCTGAATCACATTGACAGGATTGCCTCGGTTGAAATACCAGTTGCCCACCACATCCACCATCGTGACCACTCCGTTAGGCGTGTCAATACCCAGACCATAGAAGCGGTCACCTGTTATGAGAATGTGATTCCCCGTACGAGGGCTGAATGCGCCGGCCTCAGCTGCCAGAATGCGACGGATTTCAGCGCCGAAGTCACTAAGGGGTTGCACGGCTGCCGGATCACATTCGCTCAAACCGCGATTCTTTAAGGCAGGCCCGTCGAGCTGATCCTGATGGGTAAACATCTCGTTGTGAATGTGGTCATGGTCCAATAGAAAGGAGCCCATGATGCACTGTTCAGGTGCAGTGGGGTTTGCTGCAACGCATGATTCATCTAGTTGTAGATTTTGGGTGGTTATGCGCAGCGCTCCTAGGACATCGTTCGCCTGCTGTTGTTCATCCGTAACAGTTGGCGAGATAGATGCATCGCCGATGGCGCGCACGTCTTGAATGCCATTGTTGTTAAGAAACGTAACCAATCGATCAATGTTGTGGCGCATGCCACTCGCCCCAGCAGAGGAGCCAGCGAGCAGCACGGCGCTGGCATTTGTGAGATTTGGCGTACCGATAATGTTGGGATCGCGTACGGCATCAAAAATGGCATTCACAATGGAATGACCGCGAAAGTGCCACGTATTGCCGTCAATTATTACATCGCCATCACCAGCCCAACTGTCCGAGCTGGCATAGACCATGAAGACATGGTTCCAATTGTAGAAGTCAGGGTTCTTGGCTGGGTCGGGATTGAAGATGCCATCCGCTCGCTTGCCAGCGTAAAGGACCAAGTTCCCAGGTGTATTCCAGGGCCCTGCGCCGGTTAAGTTCGGCAGACGACCATCACAACTGTCTTCATCAAAACAGGTGCCGCCCCCTTGAAAATAGAAGACCCACTTGTCAGCTCCTGTACCAACGCCTCGGCGGAAGTAGAAGAGAGGCGTCGTGCCGTTGTTATAGAGGGCTTTCGGGTGGGCAGCCTGATCGATATCATACCGATCGAGGACAGCGACAGGCATGGGGGCATTTGTCCCGAGGCAGATATCATCAATGTAGAGATCCTGACCACCTACTTCAAAACGAGCAATGGCACCATCCAAGGTGAGATGACCTGAAGCATTCCCTGCGCCATTGATTACAGAGAAGGTAACGCCCTCCTCTGTTTGCCCATGAATATCGGCAAAATTGGCAAAGGTCAAGTTCGCGTCATTGACCGTCATTTCCAGGTCCCCATTATAGTCACCAAAGCGCAAGGTCAGGCCATTGACAACGCCTCCGTTGAGAATGAGCGAGAGTCGAGAATCGGTGAGGTGAAGCTCGGTCCCCCACGCCCCGGCCATGGGTGAAGTGTGGGAGACAACTTCCATTTTTCCGTTGGTTATTGTGGAGCCGAAATCTTGTCCGTAGCTTAGAAACGTGTCGCCATCTGGGTAGGTATCGCCTACGTTGAGATCGCCAAAATCAATGCAGTTGGCAGCCGGTGGAGGTGCCATCTGTGGGCGAGGTGCCGCACGAGCTGGCTGGGGGGTAATGAATAACAAAATCATCAACACGCTTATGGCAAAGATGCCCGTTCTGATTTTGAAACTTGGTAACATAATTGCGACGGATGAGTTGGTACTTTTCATAATTGATTACCTTTTGCTCTTTTGGGTTCTTTGAGAAGCGAAAATTAGTTGGTACTCAGTAGCTGGCAATCTGTCATTTCGACGAGAGACGACGAGAAACCTGTGTTTGGCTGAACGAAAGATTTCTCCTACCGTCGAAATGACAAGGATTTGAGTCGTTGCGAGCTGCTGGTACGGCCATTTCATGGTAATCATTTGCCGTGAAAGAAATTGAGATGAGGGGTGGCCTATCGTGAAATGAATGGAGTTTAGCGTGAAAGAATGAAGTGTAACGTGAAATGGTAGGGGGCTGATCTCTCCAGAGCTAGAAGAACGGATGTATGCGATATTTTGAAATTTTTTAGTTACTTTACAAATCTACCATTTTATGTTATATTACCCATCTAATGGGGATGATCGGCTTCGACGGGGCAGGTTGTTCTTTGATTGCAAGCCGTAGTGCGTCCACTACGTTAAAAGGCGCAAAAAACATATACTTGCCAACAATTCAGGCAAAGTCTTCAACTTTGGTTTCGCTAACGCAGCTCCGGCTGCAATGGCTGCCTAAGAATACCGAAGGCGACCTGACTCTCTAAAGTAGAGTCACGGCCCACTCTAGCGGCGCAACCAGGCTAGGGTGGATGCCGACATATACTGGCTCGCTGCGGGGACTTGACGCCGATACGGTCCCCTAAGACAGCCATCGGCTAGCGTTGTTTAACGGGTTATGTCACTGCGGCCCGGCAGCGTGAAACTTACTGTAGTGACTAAGCTTGTAGACGTCTCTGGGCTAATGTTTCGGACGCGGGTTCGATTCCCGCCATCTCCACTTTTTATTGCATTAAACGGAACGAAGTATACACTAAGCAGATCGAACGAATTGTTGGGTCTGTTTTTTTATTGGTAAAATGTGTCGGCGGATTCGGGGGGCGGCTTGAACGGATGAGTGAGTGTACAGGCCATAAACTACGGACTGCAGACCACAGATCAATCCTCCTCCTCGCGGGAACAATCTGACCGAGGACCAAGGACCACGGACCAAGGACCCAGGACTTTCTAAGAACGATATACACAACAATAAAGGAAAAACATGGCGCAAACGGCTACACCTAAATTGGATCAAGGGGATCAGTTCCCAAACATGAGTATCTCTATGGTGGATGGTACTACGCTGAATCTGCCTACAGATCTGAGTGCTGAATTGACAATTTTTCTTGGCTATCGTGGGAAGTGGTGATCTCATTGTCGTCGGCAGTTGGCCGACTACCAGGCAAATTTAGCCGAGTATAGCAATCGAGGGGTTGCGCTGTTGGCCGCATCGGTTGATTCCCAAGAAGATGCCAAGGAACTTGTGGAGAAGCTTGGGCTGACATTCCCAGTAGGCTATGGGTTAAATCACTTGACCTTTTCCGAACAGACAGGGGCCTTTTATGAAGTCCGACGCAGCATTATCCACGCGACGGGCTTTATTTTGCGACCCTCTGGCGAAGTTGTTAGCGCAGTCTATAGCACCAATCCCATTGGTCGATACCAGGTAGATGACTCGATTCGGTTGCTCGATTTTCTGATGAAACAGTAAGTTCATGATTCACTTACGCTCGATCTCCCTGCCTACGGTTCGCCAGCTGCCGGATGCATTTCCCTACAATGTTCCGGTCATTCAATCGCTGGATGAGCTGGTCTTTCGCTCACCTGTGACATTTTTGGTAGGTGAAAACGGCTCTGGGAAATCGACATTGTTGGAGGCCATTGCCTGTGCTGCCAATCTTCCAACCATTGGTGGAGAGGCGGTGGCCCAGGATCCTACCCTGGCCGAGATGCGTAAGTTGAGTAAGCGTCTTCAGTGGCAGTGGAACAAGCGGACCCATCGGGGCTTCTTTATGCGATCCGAGGACTTCTTTGGCTTTGCCAAGCGAGTTGCTCAGATGGCTACTGAATTGCGAGATGAGTTGGAGCGGGTAGATGAGGAGTATGCAGGGCGTTCACCTTTGGCCAAACAGTACGCACGTATGGCTTTTGCTGGTCAACTCCATGATATCAAAGATGCATATGGAGAAGGATTGGATGCTCAGTCCCATGGAGAAAGCTACCTGAAGCTTTTTCAGGCTCGCTTTGTGCCAGGTGGGCTGTATCTGATGGATGAGCCTGAAGCACCCCTCTCACCCACCCGACAATTAACCTTTCTTGCTACCCTCAATCTCTTGGTCAAACAGGAGGCGCAATTCATCATTGCGACTCATTCACCGATTCTGCTGGCGTACCCAGGGGCTACCATCCTAAGCTTTGAAAGCGGAAAGATTCAGCAAGCTGCTTATGAGGAACTCGAGCATGTTACGATTACTCGGGAATTCCTCAACAATCCAGCAGCCTTTCTGCGACATCTTGTGGAGGGCTAAAGAAGAATGACAATAATGATTTGCCACTTGCTTCTATCCGCTTTTAGATATTGGTATTGATATAGTGAAGTTTTCTGACGATGGGAGGGTTTGAATATGGCTAGTGTTGTTGTAACTCAAGTTATTGACCATCTAGAGGCGCTACCGCTCAATTTACAAGAGCAGGTTCTTGCCTTTGTCCGTGCATTAGATACTACGATTCACCAAGGCGTCTCTGGTCGGCAGATCCTGCGGTTTGCTGGTTCAATAGATGAAGATGATCTACAGGTTATGAGTCAAGCTATTGAAGATGGATGCGAGCAGGTTGATCTCAATGAATGGTAGGTATTTGCTGGATACGAATATTGTCATTGCTTTGTTTGCCAACGATTCCGCAATAACGAGCAACCTTCAGAACGCTCAAGAGGTTTTTGTTCCAAGCATCGTAGTTGGCGAGCTTTATTATGGTGCTCAGAGATCTGGAAAGATGAAACAAAACATAGCTCAGATTGATAGCTTTAGTGTGGCAAACACGATTCTGGCTTGTGATAGTACAACCGCTTCGGTATATGGAACAACTAAAAACACTCTCCCGAAAAAGGGACGCCCTATTCCGGAGAATGACATTTGGATTGCTGCTATTGCACTCCAACATAATCTAACACTAGTTACCCGCGATGCACATCTTAAGGAAGTTGATGGTCTCCAGATATACTGCGAACGGGTTAAAAATGGACATTTTTTCTCAGGGCAAATGTTCATTTCTAACCCGTGCAGGGTATAGAGACTTGGTAATACTCTCGCGTCAACTTTCTCCGCGCCGACGAGCGTGGCGGGAACGTCGCCTACTTGCGGAGCGATTGGCTCTGCTGTCTGCATCCTCGAGCGGGCTGCTTGCCAACATGGTCGCATCGGGACCGGCAATCGGCGTGCTATGAGCGTTTTGCAATGCTTCACTAATGGCACGAATATGGTCCGGTGTACTGCCACAACAGCCGCCAATAATGTCTATGCCAATATTGCGCATGGATACAGCATAGTCGGCCATGCGATCTGGGGTGGCGCTGTAGCGGATTTCACCATCCACGTATTCAGGTAAACCTGCATTGCAGTAGACCATAAGCTTAATCGCATCAGGTCGATTTAAGGCCATATCCGTCATGATCACATCTACCTCTTCTGGCCCTGTTCCACAGTTGGCACCGGCTATGTCCACACCCCATTCGGCCAAAACCTGGACGGCTGCACTCGGGCTGACGCCCATCATGGTGTGGTAGTTGGTGTCAAAGCTCATGGTGACGCAGATAGGGGTATCAGGTGCTACGCTTCGTACACCTCGTACGGCTGCTTCTACTTCATTCATGTGGCTCATGGTCTCTATCTGGAAGAGATCGACACCACCCTCTGCCAAGGCTCGGGCTTGATCTGCAAACATGGTCTCTGCTTCTTCCATGGTAAGCGTACCCACTGGCTCGATCAGCTCTCCGCTTGGGCCAATGCTTCCTGCCACTAGTGCGCCTGTTTCATCAGCAACTTCACGGGCAATCGTCGCTCCCGCGCGATTTAGCTCCGCGACTCGGTCACCAATATGGTGGAATTTGAGGCGTGCAACGGTGCCACCAAAGGTGTTGGTTGCAATAAGTTGAGCACCCGCACCGGTAAAGCCGCGGTGAACCTTCTGAACCCGATCCGGTTTTTCCACATTCCATAGCTCTGGGGCACCGCCATCGGTCAAACCAAGTTCTTGCAGCATGGTACCCATTGCACCATCAGCTAAAATAGGGCCATTTGTCAATTTTGTCATCAATTTTTCGTTCAGCATAGGGGGCTGTCCTTATTCAGCGTAACTCTGATCCAAGATTTCACGGATTCGGGCCGGCGAGTAACTCTCTTCAATCTCCGCAGCAACCGCTTCGGCCACTTCTTCAGGCGTTCCGTCACGGGGTTGCCAAGCATCTTTTCGCCATTCCTCTAGATAGGCATCGGTTCCAATCAGATTGGCCCGCATGGCTGCCTCATCAATGGCAACCTGAAACCGTTGTGGGAGTTCAACTTTAGATTTATTGCGTCGCCCTTCCCTGGCTGTCACCATAGAAGGAATCTCTCTCCAGTACGTTATTTGATATTCTGCCATTTGGATCTTACAATTTTCTTTCAGATTGGTCTAGATGGTCTGCTGATCTAGTCGTCCAAAACCCCGAGTGACGTTAGCCTTCTCTGCGCTTTGCCCTTCGTGCTCGACGTGCCGCGCGTTCATCCTGGCTTGCCCGTTGGGCACGTCCCGTTCCTTGAGGCGCAGCCGCTTGAATTCTGTCGGCACTCCATTGGCTTTTGGCCTCGCTAATTAGATCCTCTAAGTGAGGAAAGGGGTTAGAGGCGTGGGGTATGTCAATCGCCTCAACAAACTCGGCTTGGAAAGTCGGTTCAACGGCCGTTTCGATATAGGTAACCCACCGTGCGGCCCATTGGGCTTCGGCGCGTTTCTGCTTGTTTAGCAATATCATCCTGGCTCCATCACCGGCCGCGTTGCCTACCGCCATCACCCTGCTCAGAGCGCAGTCGGGAATCAGCCCTAGAATCATTGCATGTTTGGGATCGATGTAGCTACCAAAGCCACCCGCCAACACAATTTTATCAACACTCTCTAGCTCAAGCCGGTTCATTAGTAGCTTGGAGCCAGCATAGAGCGCGGCCTTGGCCAGTTGAATGGCGCGAATATCATCCGAATGGACAGTGATCGCTTCCCCTGTACTCGTCTCATGAGGCCAGGCAATAATGAATTCAGCCTTCCCACCACCTTCACCTAATCCAGTCCGCAATCGAGGGTGGTCAAGTTCGGCAAAGCGGCCATTTTGGCTTACTACGCCAGCCAAGAAGAGCTCAGCCACGGCCTCAATGATGCCAGAGCCGCATATACCCGATGGGCGCAATGTAGGGTTGAGCAACTCCTCCCGCTTGCGTCGTCGCGCTTCAGCAGCAGATATGCCATTGGTCGAGACAGGTACTTCCGCAAATGGCGCAACCGATGGGTTATCCTGTGGACTTTCAATCCACTCATCCTGGCCAATCATCTTGTAGCGCACTGACAAGGTAGCCGGATCGACTCGGATCCGCTCAATGGCCCCTGGTGCCGCTCGCATCCCATGGACGATCTGAGCACCTTCAAATGCTGGCCCGGTTGGGCTGCTTGCGCTAAGCATCTGCGTCCTATTCCCCAGCAAGATCTCGCCGTTGGTGCCAATGTCGATGACCAGTTGCTGTTCCGTATCCTGTTCATAGGGCGCTTCAGCAACCAAAACCCCTACATTATCTGCCCCAACATGGCCTGCCTCACAAGGCGGAATATGAAGATTGGCACCCGGCGCAACCTGCAACCCTAGATCCCGAGCCTTGATATCAATAGCATCATGGGTGACCAGACTAAAAGGAGCACCACCCAGTTCAACAGGGTTGACCCCAAGCAACAGATGGTGCATGGTCGTGTTGGCGACTACAACCAGTTCTACAATATCACGTTTGGCAATTCCTGCTTCAAGTGCTGCTTCTTCAATGAGTTCGTTGAGTCCATCAATGATGGCCTGATGCATCCGCTCTGTGCCATCTTCATGCATCATAGCATAGCTAACCCTGCTCATTAGGTCTTCGCCATACGGAACCTGTGGATTCATTCGACTGACCGTTGCTAAGACTTGGCCCGTACGCAGATGACATAGATGCCCAGCTACGGTGGTCGTCCCTACGTCGATGGCAAGACCGTATAGGCCATCCTCAAAGCCAGGCCAAAGTTGTATAACTTCTTGTTCATTCCAGAGGGCAACTGTCAAAGCTCGATTGGCAACATTCAGGGTGGACTGTAATGTTCGCAGTAGCAACGCATCGATTCGCAGGCTCTCCAACCCATGAACCGAAGCTAATTCGTCTTGGAGGCGCTGCCAGTCACCCCTATGATCTTTCAAGTTGGCGGTTGGAAGCTCCACATAGTAGAGCCGAACCGATGCATCGACAATCACTGGACGCTCAATCCCAACGGATTTCCGAACGACCTGTTTGCGCGTTTGGCTCTCTTCGGGGACGCGTATGACTAGATCACCGGTCACTTGGCAGGCACAGCTTAAACGTGCTGTTGGGCCAAAGTGTCTTCGGGTAGCATAGTCAATTTCCCTCTCATTAGGCGGTGTCAAATGATGGGGGGATGAACGAATGTCAAATTTAGGGAAATCCCCCTCCTCTACCTCTATTTTGCACTTACCGCAGGTCTGGTGGCCTCCACAGATCGATTCGATTTCAACCCCCATACGACGGGCTGCTTCTAACAGAGTCGTGCCTGGGGGGACTTGGCCTTGCCTGCCATTGGGCTGAAAAACAATGTGAATTGAACTCATTACTTATTTTGATTATCCATTCTGATTACTGACTACTCTAATGTCATGAAGTTAGTAGTAAACAGTGCTCAACTCTGTCTTTGCACCAGAAACTACTTACAGTTCACTATTTACTTACTGCTAAAATTGACGTATTCAGAGTGGTAAAAAAATTTACCCCGATTTTGGGATACGCCCAGAATCTGTCACTACATTGCAATCTACTGAGCATAGCTGTTATACTTCTATGCTATTCCAAAAATAATCGGAAAAGCGTAGCACTCGTCCTTATAGATGTTCTAGAATAGATGACCAGAAAAAGCTCCTGCCCTCGTCAAGATAGGTCAAAGGTTGGAACAAGACTTTTCTGGTAAAGTATATCAAGGGGCGCTCCCTATATACATTACGATCTTCTAATTATACCAACTGGTAATGACTGCTGCCAATATGGCAGTTGTTACGGAATCATGTTTGATTTCGTGAAGCTCAAATTTGCGAGAACCATCAATGAATAATGACTCTATGAATATAAATGGAATCCTCTGTACCGATCTCTATCAATTGACCATGGCCCAACTTTACTTCCAAATGGGTGTTCACGAAAAACCAGCCCAGTTTGATAATTTTTTTCGTCGTTATCCAGATTATGGTAATCACCAAGCGGGTTACTGTGTCAGTGCGGGGTTAGAATGGCTCATCTCTTGGATGGAAAGTAATCGTTTTGGCGAGGGCGAGATTAGCTATCTACGTACTTTGGAGACGGCAACAGGTTCACGTCTATTTGAAGATGATTTTCTCGCTTGGTTGCATCAGTATGGCGATTTTCGTTGCTTGAATGTGCAAGCGATTCCTGAAGGACGGGTCGTACACCCCCATGAGCCACTGACGATTGTAGAAGGGCCTGTGGCGATTGCTCAGCTCTTAGAGACGGCTCTGCTCAACCACATGAATTATCCAACGCTTGTGGCGACCAAAGCCTCTCGTATGGCTGACTCTGCCCGCGGAAGACCGATTCTTGAATTTGGCCTCCGGCGCGCGCAACAAAATGGAGCCAATGCGGGGGCAAGGGCCGCACTCATTGGTGGCGCGGATTTTACATCCAACGTGGCTGTATCCAAGATGGTTAATGTGGCCCCCAAGGGAACCCATGCCCACAGCATGGTCCAATTCTTTATGGCTATGGGGTTAGGTGAGGTGGACGCCTTCCGAGCTTACGCCGATCTCTACCCAGATGATTGCTTGCTTCTAGTAGACACGGTCAACACACTGGAAAGTGGTGTGCCCAATGCCATCACAATTTTTGAAGAATTGCGTCAAAAGGGCCATCATCCTGTTGGCATCCGGCTAGATTCTGGTGACCTAGCCTATCTTAGCATTCAGGCTGCCCTCCAGTTGAAAGAGGCTAATTTTGACGACGTTTCGATTGTCCTTTCGGGTGATTTGGATGAGCTGGTGATTTGGCAGATTGTTACCCAAATCAGTGCCGAAGCACCTCGATATGGTCTCGAGCCAGATCAGCTGATCAATCGACTGGTCTATGGTGTGGGCACAAGACTGATAACCTCTTGGGGAGAGCCTGCCTTGGGTGGGGTCTACAAGCTAGTGGCGGTGAAGGAGGGCGATCGGTGGGAATCTGCCATGAAGATTTCCGAATCACCCGCGAAGATGCCAAACCCAGGCCAAAAACAAGTGACGCGGCTTTATGATTCCCGTGGCTATGCGACGGCTGACTGTCTAAGTCTAAAGGGTGAGACCCTACCTATTGACGAGGGGTTTTCTCTCTATCATCCTTTATCATATAGTAAGAAAAGAGTGATTGGCCCTGGTGAAATAAGCCAGACTGAACCATTACTTACGCCTATCTTTGAGAACGGAAAGGTTGTCTACCAAACACCTACATTAGAGGAGATGCGCGCACGCCGCACGGCCGACTTGGAACGATTAGATCCAGGGATTCGACGTCTGGTGAACCCCCACATCTATCATGTTTCCTTAACGGAAAACCTGTGGGACTTAAAGAACGAATTGATTCATAAGACCATTCCCCAGTAGCTAGGTTTCTATACATAGGATTCGGTATTAAGTAACATTGCGACTCAATAAACACCGTGTCTAATTAAGAGCCAACATTTATTCTCTGGGGTATCGGTGTTACTTTAATACTATATTGCGACTACCTGTGTACGTTCTGCCTACTGAAAGGCTTGATACCGTATTTTCTGCTGCCTTCTGGCTCTTCGACGACGTTTTCGAGCCCGTAATCGGTCAACCCTTGAGGGCCAAGCTGAGCAGATAACAAACGCGCAAAATGACAGAAACGCAGTTGGCAGAAAAACCCAGAAGAGTAGATTCATCTGGGGGCTACTTGCGGCTTCATTACTATTGATGAGGGATGAGATGACGATGGTGAGCAGAACAATTAGTGACGGGATGAAGACGCTGAGCCATGATTTTTGGGCAGGAGATAAACTCGTTTTCATCTTCTATTGGCCTTTGCCGTATAGTGCAAAAATTGGGTTTCTTTCAAACTCATAAGGATCCTATCGACAATGAAGAATAATATACATTGAAGAGGGTAGAACCTACAAATTTTTGAAGCAGACTCACTCAATAGAGCTGGATATACTCAATGAAACAGAAATTACGCGGCGTCAACCGGCAAGATTGGCACTACGATTTTGAACTCTACCGTAGAGCCGTCCCCATGCATGGAGTTGAGGATACCTATCTGAATGTTGTGGATCTTTGGCCTCATGATGCAAGCCATACGGTTATGTTTGTTCATGGCTATTTAGGCTGTCTGGAGACGTGGGAATTTCAGATCAACCACTTTGTGCGCAACAACTACAGAGTAATTGCCCCAGATTTGCGCGGTCATGGTCAGAGTGACATGCCTGATACCTACTATACTATGGATGAGCTATCTGGAGATTTGTACAGTATCGTTAAGTCACTTCGCATAGATGGGCCATTTACGCTCGTGGGGCATTCGTTCGGAGGTTCCATCTGTACCGAATACGCGCTAGCATACCCAGAGACTTTAGCCAATCTTGTGCTAATTGCTACAGCCACTGAATACCCCCTTCCCAAAGTGGCTGATTTCATTTTTAGGCTACCAGCTTCGTTTTTCCGCTGGTGGTGGCCTTGGCGACCTCGTTGGAATGCCGGCATTCGCGTAATGAAGCGGATGATGACGAACAATCTGCGACAGTGGCAGGGTAAGCCATTGATGGAGCGCATCCAGACGCCTACTTTGGTGGTTACCGGTGAGCGGGATCTCTACTTCCCTAGAGAGGTCTTTGAAGCTGTAGGCCAAACGATTCCCAATGCGGAGGTGTATGATGTAGGTTCGGCCAAACACAAAGTGCAGTTAGAGCGGCATGAATCTGTTAATCGTGTAGTGGAGAGATTCATCACGGGGACAAGTCAGCAGGCTAGTTGGCGCGCTTCCACCGGAAAAGAAAGGGACGAGACCTTACACCTTGAGCGCTTTTGGCTTTCTGGCTATAGGAAAGAGACGCCGGACATTGTCCCCATCTCGGATCATCCAATCACTGACTTTTTAGAAAAATCTGCTATTTCTCTGCCTAAGCGAACGGCAATCTATTTTTATGGAAATCAATTAACGTACCAAGAACTCAATCAGAGAGCCAATCAACTTGCCAACGTGCTTATTGGTCAGGGAGTGCAAATGGGCGATAGGGTCATGCTTGTTCTACCCAATACGCCACAACTGATCATTGCATATTATGGCATTCTGCGGGCTGGTGGTGTGGTTGTGCTGCCCAATCCAGATGCGGATGCCGAAACCATCTTATGGCAAGCAACCCAAACGGGCGTCCATACGCTGATTACCCTTAGCCAATTTCGGCATCTGGCAGATGGTCTGCGCCAAAGGGGTTTAGTGAATCGAGCTATCTTTGCCGAGATGGGGAAAGCTGTTGGCCCGGAAACGTATGCGATACTGCTGGCACGTTGGGGCATTTCTGCAGATGATCAGGCTGAAATCAATACATCTGTGGCGGCAGAAGAATCGATGGACGCATTGATGGCATCAGCCCCGAGTAGCAAGCCTCAGCTATATTCAGGAGGAATAGGAAACGGCCGAACCATCAATCCGGAGCAACTAGCAGTCATCATCTTTACCAGCGGAACGACCGATGCTCCCAAAGGCGTCTGCCTAAGCCACCGAAATTTGGTCGCAAATGTGCTGCAAACTCGGCACTGGACACCCCAGCTTGAGCATGGTGAAGAGACCTTCCTCTCAGTGATACCCCTTATTCACTCCTACGGCATGACCAATGGCATGAATATACCCATTGCTTTGGCTGCGACTATTGTCCTCATGCCAGTCTTTGAGTTGACGGAGGTTTTGGCCCAGATTCAACGTCTGAAACCCACAGCGGTGCCCGGTGTACCCTCCATGTTCACAGCCATTAATCAGACCAGAAATATTCGCGATTATGGACTTTCCTCGGTAAAAGCATGCATCAGCGGTGCCGCGCCGCTGCCTATTGAAGTCAAAGAGACCTTTGAAAAACTGACCAAGGGGCGCTTGGTGGAAGGGTATGGACTAACCGAAGCGTCTCCAGTGACCCATGCCAATCCGCTTAGCGACGTAAGCAAGCCTGGCTCCATTGGCTTGCCCATCCCCAACACAGAAGCGCGTATTGTCGATCTGGTCACCCAGCAACCTTTGGGACCCGGTGAAGTGGGGGAATTGCAAGTTCGTGGCCCGCAGGTCATGCTCGGCTATTGGTCTTACGATGGTTTGTATGATCGAAGCTGCATTAGCGACGATGGCTGGCTCTCCACAGGTGACGTTGCTGTTCATGATCGGGAGGGCTACTTCCAGCTAATTAGCCGCAAACGTGATACAATTATGGCTGGCGAATTTAGCGTTTATCCTCGTGATGTGGAAGAAGTTCTCTATGAAAATAACAAGGTGCTCGAAGTGGCTGTGGTCGGCATCCCGACGGATTTAGATGTCGTTGATAGTGCTTCGGCCGTGGAGGGCGGAAATGCATTCGGCGCTGCCAAACACTCTGTCTCATCTACTAGAGATGAAGAAGCTAAAGATGAATCGACCAAACAGCGGATTAAGGCGTTTGTGGTGCCTCGTCCGGGCACCAACCTAACAACGGAAGAGCTGCTAGAACTATGCCGCAAACGGCTAGATTCCTATGCTGTTCCTTGGGAAATTGAGTTCCGGCAGGAGCTACCCAAATCATTTGTTGGGAAAGTCCTGCGGCGGATGTTAGTGAGTAAGGAATGAGTGCTAGACCTGCACGAGGTGTGCTCTCTAGGCGATTGTGCGTGGCTTTTACACTATTGCGGATTTTTTCTCGTTCCCAAACATGAATAGTGGATGACAAAGAATGAAAATTGGATTGGTTCTTGGTGGGGGTGGCAGTCGAGGCTTTGCTCATGCAGGTGTTCTCCAAGTACTTCATCGGGAAAAAATTCCCATTGACTTTATTGTAGGAACTAGCATGGGGGCCATCATCGGGGTAATCTACTCCTTGGGAATGCCGCCAGACGAAATTGCGGAGGGGCTAAAGCGCGAGATGGGCAAAGAGAGCCCTAACAGCCCTTTGCGAAGCCTTAGCATGTTGACCTCTACAGCTCGGCAGCGACGCCTAGAGCGGCTGATTGAGCCGCATATCGGCAGTAAGACTTTTGCTGATTTGACCATCCCAGTGACCGTTATGACTGTTGATATGGTTAAAGGGGAAGAAGTGGCCATCCAAAGTGGACCATTGGTTCCTACTTTACTAGCATCTAGTGCGGTCCCTGGCGTCTTTCCACCAGTAAAGATCAATGGTCGTCCGCTATCGGATGGAGGCGTCATCGATAGCCTGGCCACCCACGTAGCAACCAAGCAGGGTGCCGACAAAATCATTGCTGTCGATGTCTACCCTAAATTGGAAGAGGAGGCGCTCTGGAGCGATCCCGTTAGTGACATCATCGGTCTCCAGTGGGCTACAACGATCTTTGGCCAAGGTGAGAATGAACGAGCACCTCATATGGCTTCGGTCATGTGGCGCTCGGTTCGGGTCATGACTTGGCACCTTCACCAAAAGCGACTTTGTGAGCATCCGCCAGATATCTATATGCGCCCAGAGGTCGATACTCTCGGTTCGCTCGACTTCACAGCCATGGAAGAGCCGATTCAGGCGGGGATCCGAGAAGCAGAGAAGTATCTAGCCGAACTGCATGCACTGGTCCAGAAATAAGACATCATGAATAGCCATGAATTGATTCAATCCCTTCCCCCTTTGGTGAGGGTGGTAGGCCGACATCGCCCCGCAAACCAGCTTGTAAAGGAAGCGCTAGACGACGAGCGGTTTTCGGGCATTTTGACTTCTAGCTTGCCAACCAGGGAACCGGAGGATTCACCGGCCGGACAGGACCAGACCGGACCTGATGCAAGCCGCCGTTTATTTTCGTTGGATAGCGAATTTGACTACGCACAAGTCGACCCGGCGCTCGATGTGGAGCCGCCCCAAAAAGGAGTTCCCTTAACACCACCCAAGGCCCAGGTTGGCTATGCCGGATTAACACCTCCTCAGCGCTACCGAATGCTCGAATGGCTTGCGTTCCCAAGCCAAGGGGCACCCACGACCATTCGACAACTATACATTGCCCAACTGGAAACGGCCCTGTTGGATTCGGAAGAGATCTCGAGTCAATCCCGGGATCGACTTATGCAACTGCTTGAGAGTAGTCCGTGGCATCACAATGAAGGAGCAGGGCGTGCATTGCTTTTGGCTTTTTGGCTGCGTCGGGATGGGCCGGGTCTAAATCAGTGGCTCGCCAAAGGTGCGCTTGCGCCGTCACTGGTGGGTTTGGCATTGGGGCATTTAGCGCTGCTTGGTCAAGAGATATCACCAGCTACTTTTGGCACGCTGGTCGCTTATTGGACCGACACACGCAGGTCGGCTGAGCGACATGCACTCTTCTCATCACAAGAGTTCTATGCCTTACGGCTTTCGTCTCTAAAGAGTAGCTTGCAGGAAGGATTTTTGGCATTCGGATTGAAACAGCTTTCAGATGCCGAGCAACATCCTCGTCCATGGCGTTGTAGCCACCGAGATCTGCGTATTGCCATTCCTCAACCCGATCTAACTCCCTATTTGAAGCCCTTAGTAAGAGAAGCCATGCTGGTAGCTCTTTCTGATGAAAGTGAAAGACAGGTGGTTCGAGACGAAACGGACCAAAGATCCTCAATCCAGATGGGTACACTACAGGGCGGTACGGGGCAGGAAAATCGTGAGCAGAATGGCGCAGAAGAGCCCCAAGAAGTGCTGGATTCCCCAGAGGATAAGCCGTGGAACCTTGTACTGGAATTTGGTGAGAGCCGCTCTGAGTACTTTGAGTTTGCTCTCTTTCGGGCCAGGCAGCGTCCTGGCTACAGCCAGATCTTGGACGAAAACCGAAAATTGGTTCATCGGGTCGTCTTTACCAAACCCGAGATGAAGCATTTTTGGACGCTATGGGAGTATGTGAGCAAGTGGTCTACCGTTCAAGTTTATTTACGTGGTCAAGAGATTGAGAAAGATCACGTCTACCGGTATTCCCAATATTTGGTATGAAATCCAATGTCATTAGCCTGCAATGACCTAACCTGTATTTGACAGACCACGGACCCAATGCCATTAAGTTGGCAGAAAACAGTCGTCAGTAGACAATGTTCGACGCCGATTCCGTACCAAAAACTATCTACCGTTCACTTCTTACTGCATTGCCATAACTAAATGACATGGACTATGGACTATGGACTCTGGACTCTGGACTCTGGACTATGGACTATCGACTATGGACTACGGACTCTGGACTCTGGACTACGGACTGCGAACTTGACAACTATGGAATACTGAGGGCAAAAGTGAGTCATCACTAGCATGAAAAAAGAATTAGATACCTATATTCGTTCCAGATATCCGCTGCTTTGGGTTGTGACGCCGGAAGAGAAACGTGCCCTAAAGGAGATTGAAGATCTGGCCGTCGAGCAGACAAAACGAGTTCTCTTTTGGAGCGTAACCCAAGGTGTGGTCAACCCGGCCATGCCTGAGAAAGCAGATAAGGGCAAGCGTGATCCGCTGGCTTTGCTCTCATCCATACAAGATGATGACAAACCCGGCATCTGGGTGCTGCGCGACTTTCATCCCTTCCTCAAAGATCATAGCGTCGTTCGCCGCCTGCGTGAAGCATCCTTCGACTTAGGGACTAGTGCCAAGACAATTATCCTCCTAGGGCCTGTACTCAAAATTCCACCCGAACTAGAGAAAGAGGTCACTGTCGTCGACTTTGACCTCCCAACGGAAGAAGAATTGGGTCAGATGGTCCAGCAGATCATCGATCACCTACGTTCGAGCAAGGCCAAAATTAACTTGGACCGTCGTCAGCGGACCCGGCTCATCAAAGCCTGTTTGGGGTTGACCGAGGCAGAAGCCTCTAACGCCATTGCCAAAGCCGTGATCGAAGCCAGCGGACGCCTGGATCAAGAGGCCATTGAATCGGTCACTGCCGAGAAACAGCAGATTATTCGCAAGAGCGGTCTGCTGGAATTTTATGACAGCCCAGAGCAGCTCAATAATGTAGGCGGTTTGGATACGCTGAAAGTATGGCTAAGCAAGCGGGTGCGCGCCTTTAGTGAAGAGGCCCGTAAGTTTGGCCTGCCCGAACCCAAGGGGATCTTATTGGTGGGGGTCCAAGGCTGTGGAAAATCCCTGGTTGCTAAATCTGTGGCCAATTCGTGGCGGTTGCCGCTCCTACGATTGGATGTGGGACGACTCTTTGCTTCTTTGGTGGGATCGAGCGAAGAGAATCTGCGCAACGCCATCAAGGTTGCCGAGAGTATTGCCCCCGTTGTCCTTTGGGTCGATGAGATTGAGAAAGGCTTCTCTGGCGTGGCTTCATCCAATGTGAGCGATGCTGGGACTGCGGCACGCGTCTTCGGCAGCTTTATTACGTGGCTTCAGGAGAAGCAGACACCTGTATTTGTGATTGCTACAGCCAATAGCGTGAGCCAACTACCACCTGAACTAGTCCGCAAAGGTCGCTTCGATGAGATCTTCTTCGTGGACCTCCCCAATGTGGCTGAACGAAACGACATCTGGAAGATCCACCTGGAAAAACGGAATCGAGAGCCGAAGGAGTTTGATCTGGGCAGCTTGGCTATGGCATCCGACGGCCTCTCTGGTGCAGAGATCGAGCAAGCGGTTATTGCGGGCTTATACGAAGCCTTTAGCGACAACGGTCGAGCTTTGGCCATGGGCGATCTACTCGATGTGCTCCAAGACACGGTCCCCTTGAGCCGCATGATGGCAGAGGAGATTGAGGGATTGCGTCAGTGGGCAGAGCAGCGGGCGAGGCCAGCCACGTAGGGGTGATTTGAGTGACGGCAGATACGATGATTTTCAGGTGACTTGCAATCTCAAGCAAGTCAGAGTACTCTTACAGGTGGCCCTTCAACAGATGGTTCAGTCTGTTTGAGCCAGCCAAGGAAATCGCGGAGAGGCTTATTGTTCAAAATAGATAAAACGTACCGTCGGTCTGGATCCATTGTCGTATACAATGCAGGGACGAGATGTGGCTGTGGTATGTGTGACACCTTGATAAATAGATAACGATTTGAGTCATGTCAACAAGCGGCGCAAATCCTGAAATATACGTTTTTAGATGCTCACACAAGAGTTCCAATATTCTCGATTCTCATGGACTATTTAGACTTTGAATTACGCATTGGTACAGGTGATGGAACCGAATACCCAGTCACTGTGATCCATGCCGCAGCTGGCGGTGAGCCAAGTGTTGTGGCTGTCATGCCGGTCAATGATGAGGGGCTACGGTACCATATAGACAACTTAGTGGTTACTCGGGGTGTACATGTTACGACCCGAAAGATAGATTCTATACACCATCTGAATAAAACTTCACGGCCACAGATCAACGAACAGCTTGCCGCTCGTGAGATTGGACAGCGTCTTTTCGACTCACTGATTTCAGGCGCAGTGCGCGATGCCTATAGCAGCAGTTTGGCTAAGGCGCGTGAACAAGGGGCAGGCTTACGCCTTCGTCTGAGCATCGAAGCACCAGAAGTGGCCGTACTGCCGTGGGAATTTCTCTATGATCCACAGGAAGGGGATCACGTCTCACTGCTACGTGAGATGCCGACAACCCGTTACATGGCGCTCTCACGCGAACCTAACACGCCGACTGTTGAGCCACCGCTGCGCATCCTCGGTATGGTCGCTACACCGTCTGATTTAGTTGCGTTAGACGTGGCCGAAGAGCAGGAGCGGATTCAACAGGCTTTGGAACACCGAATCGAGCGTGGCGATGTAGATCTCCATTGGGTTGAGGGCGGCACTTGGCATGACCTCCAGACTGCGTTGGAACATGGTCTGTGGCATATTTTTCACTATATCGGTCATGGTGCATTTGACCCGGATTCGGGTGAAGGATTGCTCTACTTTTGTGATGAACAGGGTGCCGCGCAACGTATGTCTGCTGCTGGACTAGGTCGTCTCTTCTCCGGTCACCCATCATTACAGCTGGCTTTTCTTAATGCATGTGAAGGCGGGCGTACTAGCGAAGCTGAACTCTTCTCAAGCGTTGGCTCGGTTCTGGCGCGTCGCGGCGTTTCCGCAGTTATCTCCATGCAGTTTGATATCAGTGACGCTGCCGCACTAGAGTTTTCAAGACTCTTCTATGATGCATTGGCGCGCGGTAATCCCGTGGACGTCGCCATGACTGTCGCACGTACTGGTCTAAGTATTACGGCACCGGACAGCACCGAGTGGGCCACACCCGTATTACATATGCGCACACCCGATGGTCATCTTTTTGAGATGGTGACCGGGGCGTCCATATTTGACAAGCGCAAACCGGTACCCCACACTCCCAAAAACGTACCTTCATCCCCACCCCTTAGTGCAGTACCCGACACAAATACCGACCAGCGAATACCAAGCGGTCTCGACATCTTGCGCCGTAAAGTACAGCAGTTCTGGATTGAAGGAGTCTTAGAACACTCCCTCTTTCTTCAAACATTGCACGATCTCGGCATGGAGACGATGGGGGATGCAGTTGAAAATCCTTGGGGAACACACCTGGAGCAGCCCGGCCAACCGAGTCGTTTACTGGCGCGGGGTCAGTCTATTGTTGATGTCTTTGACGAACATGGTGGCTCGCTACTGATTCTGGGCGAACCTGGATCGGGAAAGACCACAACCATGCTAGACTTGTTGCGTACGCTGCTTCAGTGCATTGAAACCGCTACTGAGCAAGTTTCTCCGCAGCCTGTACCGGTTGTATTTAATCTCTCCACTTGGTCGCCTGACTTTGCCCTCTTGGAGGATTGGATGGCTGAACAAGTGAGGCTCCAATACCAGATCCCCCGTGCCGCAAGCCAGAGCTTGTTGACCGCAGGACATATCTTGCCACTGTTAGATGGGCTAGATGAGACCGGTGGTGACATTCGGCCACCCTGCGTGGAGGCTATCAACAACTATGTGTTGGAACGTAATCTGACTGGCCTGGTGGTCTGTTGTCGGCTCAAGGAATATACGACATTGCCCGTACGCTTGGCGCTCAATACGGCTGTGCGTTTGACTGAACTGAGCGACGAGCAGGTTGACATTTATTTGGACTCAGCTGGCGAACAGCTTACCGGTCTGCGCAACCTGCTGCGTCGCGAGACAGCCATGCGTTTTGATGCTCGTTCGCCTCTTTGGCTTAACCTGATGATGCGCGCCTATCACGGCCTTTCCGTTGTTGATCTTGCACAGGAAGGCGAGCGCAGTGCAGCAGACCGACGCCGTGCGTTGATGGATGCCTATATGGCCCGCATGTTTCGGCGAGTAGAAGGGGGGACATAGTGGCAAATCACTCTCCTACCCCACTGTACAGCCAATCGCAGGCAACAGCTTGGCTGGCTTGGCTTGCCTACAACATGCACACGCACGACCTGACCATCTTTCAGATCGAAACCTTGCAGCCCGCATGGTTATCCGGATACAAAGAAATAGCGCCTAATCTACTAATCACCCGTATGCTCTGGGGCGGGTGGGTTGGGCTGATTGCCGGGTTGCTTTTCGGGCTGCTGGTTGGGCTGAGCGCCTGGCGGCGAGGCGTTCTGATTGGCGGGCTGCGAAGCGGACTGCTTGTTGGGTTGCTGGTCGGGCTGATTGGTGGGCTGATTGCAGGGTTTAGTGAAATGACGAAGCCGATCCGCAAGCTTGATGCCAATTTGCGCAATCGTGGTCGTTCAACAAAAACGCTTCTAATGGGAACAATTGCGCATGGACTGATTTACGGGCTGATTGCCGGGCCGATTGGCGTGGTGCTGGTTGGGATCTACTTCGAGCCAATTAGTGGGTTGCTTGTCGGGCTGAATAATGAACTGCTGGTCGGCCTATGTTCTGCACTGCTTGGCGGACTGGTCGGTGGGCTGGTTCGGACATTCCGGATATCGCTACGGACGAGCAAAGAACATGTCCATACAATTGATTCTTTGGAGTGGGCTTGGCGAAATGTACGCCGAAATGTTCGTAGGGGGTTGATTTTAGGAGTGATTTTCGGGCTTATTTTCGGGCTAGTTGGCGGGCTGCTTGGCGAGTTAGGCGACGGGCTGGCGGTGGGCCTGATCTTTGGATTGGTTGGCGGGCTTATCTTTGTGCTGATTGGTGGGTTCCAATCGGCAACACAAGAGTTCAAAACAGTTCCCAATCAAGGAATACGGTTGACAATCCTCTCGTCAATCAAGATCAGCCTGCCAACCGGAGTTGCAGTGGGTGCCTCGCTAGGACTACTATTCTGGAATATCCAACTCGGATTCGGATATGGAATCGTAATCTTTCTCATCGTCGGCCTCTGGTACGGAGGGCTGGATGTCATCGAGCATGGGATAATCCGGTTAATCATCGTCTGGCAGGGCCATGCGCCGCTCAACTATGCCCGTTTTCTGGACTACTCAGCCGAAGAGTTAAGCTTTTTGCAGAAGGTGGGCGGTGGCTACGTCTTTATTCACCGCTATCTGCTAGAGCATTTTGCAGAAATTGCAGCAGAGAAGGGGTACGTTACACGGCGCGAATGTTTGGACGCGCGCGAGGAGACGGAAAGTGGCCAATCAGTCCATTCCCCCATCTTATAACAAAGAGCAGGCAACGGCTTGGCTGGCTTGGCTCGCCTACAACATGCACACGCACGACCTGACCATCTTTCAGATCGAAAATTTGCAGCCAGCTTGGTTAGCCGGATACAAAGAAATGGCTCCTAATATGTTCGTTACTCGTATGCTATGGGGGGGATGGGCCGGTCTGATATCCGGTCTGCTTTTTGGCCTGCTTTTTGTGCTGAGAGGTGGGCTACTTGAAGGGTTGCTTGGGGGGCTGTTTGGCGGGCTATTTGGAATGCTTGGCGGGGGACTTATCGGACTGCTTTTCGGGTTGAGTGAACTGACGAAACCGATCCGCAAACTTGATGCCAGTTTGCATAGTCGTGGTCATTCAATAAAAACGCTTCTTATAGGTACTATCGCGTTTGGGCTGCCATTTGGTCTACTTAGCGCTTTGCTTGGTGGTTTGCTTGGAAGACTACTTGATGAGATGCTTGTTTGGCTGCGAGACGGCCTGCTTTTCGGTCTGCTGGCCGGGCTGTTTGGAGGCCTGCTTGGTGGGTTAGTTAGAACATTCCGCATTTCACTGCGAGAGGGCAATGCACGCGTCCATACGATAGATTCTCTACATTGGTCCTGGCAAAATGTACGCCGAAATGCTCCCAAGGGTTTGCTGCTGGCACTGATTTTTGTGCTTATTTTCGGGTTGTTTGGCGGTCTGCTGGTCGGGCTGAGTGACGGGCTGAGTGGTGGGTTGCTTTTCGGACTGAACGCTGGACTGCTTTTTGGACTACTTGGCATGCTGCTTTTCGTACTGATTGGTGGATTCCGGTCAACAACACAAGAGCTAAAAACACGTCCTAATCAAGGCATTTGGCTGACCATATACTCGTCAATCAAGATCGCTTTGCCAACTGGAATCGCTGTGGGCGTTTTGTTGGGGTTGTTACTGTGGGACATCACTGTTGGATTCGGATATGGCATCGTACTCTTTTTCATTGTTGGTCTCTGGTACGGCGGACTGGATGTCATTGAGCATGGCATAATACGGCTAATCATCGCTTGGCAAGGCCATGCACCGCTTAACTATGCCCGCTTTCTTGACTACGCGGCCGAGGAATTGAATTTTTTGCAGAAGGTGGGTGGTGGCTATGTCTTTATTCACCGCTATCTTCTGGAGCATTTCGTCGAAATTGCGGTGGAGAAGGAGCACGTTACAGAACACCAATGTTTCGATGCGCGTGAGGAGACGGATAGTGGCCAATCAGTCCATTCCCCCATCCTATAACGAAGAGCAGACAACAGCCTGGCTGGCTTGGCTCGCCTACAATATGCAATACCGCGACCTGACCATCTTTCAGATCGAAAATTTGCAGCCAGTTTGGTTAGCCGGACGCAGAGAAATGATGGCCCATCTCTTAATCATACGTACACTTTGGGGCATTTTGTCCGGCCTGACTTATGGATTGATTCTAGGACTGGTTGATGCTTTGATTGATGGCCTGATTGATGATCTAATGATTATGCTGATTGGCGGACTGAGTCTCGGACTGATTTGCGGGCTAAGTCTCGGGCTGATTGAAATGGTGAAGCCGATCCAAAAACTTGAATCCATTCTGAGAACCCATGGTAATTCAACAAAAATTCTTCTCGTAGGAACAATCACATTCGGGTTGATTTTCGGGTTGAGTGCTCTGCTCATCTTCGAACTGGGTGACAGGCTAATTACTGGGTTTAGCGATGCGTTTGTTGTCGGGTTTAGCGATATGCTTGTCGTTGGGCTACTTGTCGAATTGCTACAATGGTCTTGGCCCAACGTCTACCAAAATGCCAGGAAGGGTCTAATTGTCGGACTGAGTGCCGGGCTAAGCGGCGGGGCAATTATTGGGATGATAATTGTGCTAAGGATCGAGAATTGAATAAAACGTAATGGAAGATCTCTCGGGTACTCGAGATGACAGACCAGAAGTTTTGGGTTTTATTTAAACTTGATTCCTAAGCGGAGGGCAGATTGGTGGCTTGATGGACAAATTGATTTTAGGGTTGACGAAAGGACCGCTAAGCGGACTGATCGGTGGACTGATGTGTGGGCTGGGTAGCGGGTCAATCGGTGGACTGATTGGCGGATTCCAACCGGTGGCACAGGAGCTAAAGACCCGCCCTAATCAGGGGATTTGGTTGACCATACATTCATCCATAAAGATCGGTCTGCCCACCGGAATCGTTCTTGGAGCCTTGTTAGGATTGTTATTCCGGAGCGTCCCGATTGGATTCGGAATTGTCAACAACATTTAGGTCATAGCACTTGCTTGCTCAGTCAAGAGTGCGCTGAAAGCTTGCAATCCAACGCTGTTAAGCGTAATTGTTGACTCTGCTTCATCTAAGGGTGAATAATTCGATCTGGTTAGATTTTTAATGTGAAATGAAAAAAATTCCATCGACATAATCGATTGATTCTGCTCTATGCTAAAAACGATGAGTTCAACCCAGTGAGGGAGAGAATTCCGAATCAATTGAATGTAGCGCCTTTTTCCTCGAGGGAACCATTCTGGATGCATTCCTAGCTTGCCAGCTTCTGATTTATCTAGCTCGACGACTGTTAGCTGCTCTTGCAGCAAGTTTGGATTCAAATAACCGCGCTCTTGCTCCACTAGATGAATGAGAGACTTGACAAGGCTCTGATTCATTTCGAGATAGCTAGGTTCTGTTCTTTCCAGTGGATTGTAGCCCACCAAAGACGTCTCTGATGAAGTTGTGCCGATAAGAATTTTTACGTCCTTTTTATTGGATGGTGCATTCCAGAAGGCGACATAGGGGTATGGTTCCTCGTGAATCGAAATCGAATTGCGTACTCCAAATACACGATATTTGTTAGCACCTGTTATATCTACAGGAAATCCCAAAAACTGCTTCATTTCTGACGTAAGCTCAACCCATTTATTCATATTCCTTGCACCTTGTTTGCTCATTATCAAAAGATCGTAACCGTTCATGATGGCTGCCCCGTGCGGGATGAGACCGGCACGGGGCGTAGCCTACTGCGATCTGTTGAGAATTATGTCAGCGTGGCCGGTTTTCAGGGTCCTCCCGTATTTTCGTACCTCCATTCGGTGTAGAAAACTTCGATCTCTCACTTCTGATTTTACCATCTCTAGCCCATAGAACAGGAATAGACGTGCGTCCTGCCTCTCGATATGCCACCAATCGACGGTGATCGAGCGTATATATCTCACCATTGTCCAGGTTTATCGGATCCCCAGATCGTACTTTCCCATTGTGGACTACTGTAAGTGGCCCCCACTCATTCATATAGTCTTCTTTACGGAACACATAGATTGCAGGGAAATCAAAAGTTGGATCATTCTCTAGCGTCTTTATGTTCTCTGCAACGCTATACCTCTCTCCAGTCTCATTTCCTTGAGGATTGAGTATATTCCCTGAAGGCGAGTACGAATTTTGCGAAAATCTGATTTCGAACGGATTGAGATGACTTGGTTGCGATGGGGGGGCAGGTTCAGGCTCAGGACCTGCCTGACCTGCCCCTTGAGCGTCAGCACCAGTTACCCAGTTCCAAAATCTCTTGAGCGGCCCAGGCGGCGTAGACTTTGCAGGTGGTGATGTTGATGTCGCGAAGAATCCCGGCATACACCCAGATATAGGATACTGCCCACCACAAGACTGATGTCCGGTGGGGTCATTGAGATTGACCGGATTCCCTCGCACATACATGTATCGATTGTAGTCAAAAACCAAGCCAGCATCCGGCACAAGTGTATCGGGAGAGATGAAGTGCCCAATCTTGGGATCGTAGTATCTGGCATTGTAATACATCAACCCAGTCGTATCAAGCTTCTGGCCAGTAAAGCGATGGTCCGTAGGTAAGGATGCGCCGCCTAATTTGCGGCCAAAGCCGTAGTAGGATTGCCCGGTGTGGACGGTTCCGTTGGTCTTGGTGGAGAGGACGGTGCTGCCCAGGTGGTCGCCGTAGAGGTAGTAGAAAGTACCGCCCTTGCGCATGGCAATCCGCTGACCGTTGAAGTAGTAGTACTTGATGATGGTCGTGGCATTTATGGCCGCCCCTTCGACCCCTTCGAACCCTTCGGCAAGCTCATGGTTCAGGTCAGTGCCCTCTGGTGTGTTGCTGTCAGCGCTGGTGGTGTTGCCAGATACCAAGGGCAGGAAGAGGGCGATGGATAGCTCAGTCTCGCTTGGTTGGGCAGACTCACTTGGTGGGGTTACTTCTAACAGTTCAGCCTCAGCCTCTTGGACGATACTCTCAGGGTCCTCATCGGGATAGAAGCCGTCCAGATGAGCGATATCGATGTCGTCGCTGGTCACCTCACAGCGTGGTCTGTCAAAGACCTCTTGCTCCTGATCCAACTCGTCGGCTTCGTTCTGGGCCAGGTCCACTGAGGAGGCGATGACGCTACCATTGCCCACCTCTATTTCGTAGTGGTTACCGATATAGTAGACGGTGCTGGAGCCGTTCCACTTCTTGATGCGCTGGCCACTATCGTCGTAGAGGTAATTCTCTAAGACTGTACTGCCCTGCTTGACTTGGCTAAGCCGATTCTCATGGTTCCAGCTTAAGCTTTGTCCGGCCCTGCTGGTCATATTGCCGTTGGCGTCATAAGAGTAGGAGCCGATGCCGGAAACGGATGTGGGCGCATGGACGTGACTGCCGCTGCTATAAGAGACGGTCCGGTTCTCGAACTTGTTGAAGCGACCCGATGGCTTCCAACTGTGACTGGTGCCATACTCGCTGGTCAGTCGATTTACATGGTCGTACGAGTAGCTTCGGCTGTAGGTGGTCCCCAGATTATAGCGGTCGCTGATTTGGGCCACGTTGCCAAAGCGATCATGGCTGTAATTCAATCGGAAGCGATTGTACGAGGAGGAACTGCCGGAGCTAGAGCTGGTACCCACTCGGATCTGGCTCAACCGACCGTTGTTGCTGGTCCAATTTCCATAGTCATGGCGCAGGTGCAGGTCTGTTCCCTTGAAGAGCTTCACATAGCGCAGCCGTCCCGCCTCATCGTAGGAAGCGCTGTTGGCAATCGATTCACCAGTGCAGTAGACGGTTGAACCACTCAAGTATCCATCACAGAGACGCTTTTCCAGCCCCATGCTGTTGAACTCAACTCGGGTGTAGGTACCATCTGGGTACTTGGTTGCGTAGCGACGCTGGGCGCCATCATAGTAGTACTTTGTGGTGTAGGCCGATGTGCCTGGCACTCGCACCTGCTCTTGAGATATTTGACCGTTGC
Source organism: Chloroflexota bacterium (assembly GCA_039028975.1). GTDB lineage: Bacteria > Chloroflexota > Anaerolineae > Caldilineales > Caldilineaceae > JAHBNG01. The sequence goes on along the minus strand of JBCCHB010000050.1, from coordinate 27,549 downwards.
CGTTGTACCAGAAATTTTTGTAGTAGCCACCACTCTTGTGGTAGTAGACTTGGGTCAACATACCCAAGCTGGGGCCACGACCGCTGGTATCGTAGAGGTAGCGGATATCATAGTTCCCACTCTGGTTATTGCAGTTTGTATGGGTGAGGAAACGTTTGCCAGCCAGTCGATTGGTGGTACTTTGGTAGTAGAGACAGGTGGTCTTATTTCTTGCATCGGTCTGACGGGTCAGGTTCCCCAGTCGATCGTAGGCATAGGTCCAGGTCCCCAAGTCGGGGTCATTCATGTAGGTCTTCTGGCCCACCTTGTTGTAGCTCATGCTGGCTGTCTTGCCATCGGCTGTGCGTACCGTCTTCAAGTTTCCGACCGCATCATGGGTCAAGGTCACTTGAGCGTCCTGTACCCAATTGGAACCGCTCTTGCGATAGTTGCGCACATATTTCAGATGGCCCAGACCATCATTCTCGGTCCAGCGGATGAATTTGTCTGGCTCGCTGCCATAGCCATCTCCTTGGGCAACTGACGATGCCCGTCCAGCATAGTAGTGGTAGGTTCGCTCACCATTGGGGGCTGTCACCTGCATGGGGCGTCCTAGCACGTCGTATGTGCTAGTCGTCTTGGTGCTGCCGCCCCAATTGCTGTAGGCGATGCGGCGGCTGGCGCTGGTCCACCCAGTTGTGGTCTTGCGCGGCACGCTGACATAGATCTGATTGCCTAGTGAGTCGTAGCTGTAGTCTACATCGATTTCAGCATAGTAGTTCCCAGGGTTGCAGCCATCTACATTGGTTTTCCAGTTCTGCTGAGGAGACTGTTCGTGGACCAGTTGACCGAGACCGTTGTAGTGACGTCGAATGAAGTTGCCATAGCAGCGAGGGGAGCGCCACTCGATGATGGCATTTGTTTTGAGTCCACTGACACCCTTCGTGTAGTAGGCATATTTGACGTTGGCTTGGCTGTCGCTGGCCCACCCATTGCTCTTAGGTACCCTCTCCCAGCGAAAGGTAGGACGGCCAAAGGCATCATACTTGAGGCGGGTACAGACTTCATTGACAGCACAATGTTCGGCGATAGCACCCCACTGTCCGCCGGCGCTGCTGGTTGATCGATTGACGCCATAATACTGGGCCGTTTCCTTGAAGCCGGTGGCTCGGTTGTTCTTCACCTGGATGGGGAAGACTCGGTAGGTGCTGTCGTAGGTTGTGACGCTTACCTGATTTTGGCTTCCGCTGCGGCTGGGGCCAACCTGGTTGACGCTAGTCTGGTTGCCATAAGCATCATACCCATAATGTGTGATGGCCCAGCTCGAACTGTAGGTGCCGATCGGATAGCTGCTGGTGCAGCCACTGGTCACAGCCGTCTCGGTTCGGGCCACCAAGCCCTTGGTTGGAGCCACTTTGTAGTGGTTGCCAGTGCTGTCGTAGATGTTTCTCGTCTCGGAGAAGCAGGTGCTGTTATTACCCGCATAGACTCGCATTCTGGACGGCTTGTTGACGATGTGTTTGCTAACGTTGGGATAGTACTGGGTGTAGTGGATGCGCTGCCGTACCCCATCCGCATACTCATCGGTTCTGGTCACTTGACCATACTGTTTGTAATTTTGACGCGAGGTCTCATAGTAGAAGCGCTGTTCATTGGTCACATAGCCACTACTGGCATGTTGGTGTTCAATTCGGTTGATGACCTTGTCCTGGCGCACCCAGCGACCGCGGGCATGGTAGTCAGTGGTCCCTGTCCAGCTTGTGCCGCTACCCTGGAGCGCGGTCCACGTCGTATCGGTTCGGCTCATGCGGCAGTAGAGCACGTTCGAGGTCACTTTGGGGCGCTTGCCACAGCCCCCAGCCAAGGTTGAAGCAGGTTGGTAGACTTGGCTGGCATATTCGCGGCCGACTCTTGGATCTGGGTTGGCACCGTTGCTACCGCCCAGTTGATGGAAGTAGTGCTGGGTATAGCGCACCTCGTTGGATGCTGAAACGCCCGTATTCATCTTGTAGGTACGGCTGGAGACATAGTCATGGCCCAGGAAGTCCACACCACCCCGGTAGTTGCGCTGGCGCGCGTTGCCGTAGCCGTAGACGGTGTAGAAGTAGTTGCCTAATCCATCATCGACTTTCGTCTGGTAGACGCGGCGGCGATACGTTTCGGTATCGGTCTGGTTGAGCTGGTTGACGTTGTTATCCGAGATCTCATATTCGGTGGTGTTGTGATTGGCATACCAATAGGTGGTCTTGCCGCCCCAACCATTGTCCGCGCTAGTTAGGTAGAACTGGGCGTGATGGCTGAGCTGCTGATAGCCGAATGTATAGGTGTTGAGCGGGCTACCTGTTCGGCTGTTGCCGCTGCTGTAGCCATAGTGCTTGATGTTGTTGAGTCGCAGATGTTTGACATAAGAGGGTGCGCCGCTCGGTCGAGTCGTATAGGATTGGCCCAGCGTGTACTGACGGATGTTCTTCCAGCCGCCGCTGACCTTGACTTGCACGGTGATGCTGGTTAGGCGCTTGGTGCCATACATGTACTGGATGCAGCGGGCGTATGCCCAATCTTTGTCGCTGGCAACAGGGCCTGAGCCGCCGCCATCGCTGCGGATATCGCTACGGCTGCTGTAGCCGAAGAGGAGCTGCATTGTGTGGCCGTGGCCTGTATTCTTGTTGCCACCCCAGGATATGACGTCTGGCTGGATGTCTCTGTAGTACCAGGCATTGTTGAAGAAGGAATCGGTGGAGCAGCCATTGCCACCTTGGGGCCGCACGTGGCGCTTGTCTGACTTGTAGCTGTAGGAGATGTAGTTACCTGATGTGTCTTGTGATTCGGTCAAGTACCAGCGGTTGACCTGCCAGCGCCCCCGACCAAAGTCGACGATCATTCCCTGTGTCGAGTTGCTGGGGCCATAGCGGGGGTCGGCCGTGGAGCCAAAGGAGTGCTTGGTCCCATCCTGACCCGTCACCGTCCAGGTCCCTGTGTCGATGACCTTGCCTAAGCTAGAGGCACTGTTGTTCTTGTATTGCAGGCTCTTCTCAATCTTGGTGAACTGCTCGGGGACCATAGTCAGTGCGCTGGGTCCGTAGGGGCTGGCGTGATGCATCTCGGCGCTACTGCCGTTGAGGACCAGGCTGTACTTGTCGTCCCACAGGTTGGCGATGCTGTGGCGGTCTGCCAAAGCAATGTAGCCGATGCCGCCCAGATTCCAGCCCACACCGACCGGACTGGCTTGGGTGTCCCAGTCGCTGCTGCTGGCTCGGTTGGCGTCATAGAAATCGTTGACGCCACTGCTAGAGTAGCTCAGGCTCAGAGATGGGGCCATACCACCCGGTCCTGCCGGTACCTCAATCGGGTAGCGGACCATGGCCGACCCGGTAAAGAGGTCGCTGCTAAAGCTGCTGATGCTGGGCATGATGTCGCCCTTCACATTCAGCTCCAGACCCAACTTGTACTCGCTAAAGTGGCTCAGCTTCGCCACCAGCACCCCTTGGTCTGCCACGTAGGTCGAAGGGACACTCATCCACTCATCTTCAGCTGTCTCTCGGCTAAAGAGACCCAACTGCTCTGGCTCCACGCCTCCGTCGGACAGCCACTTTGTGTTGTAGACCAGCAGCAGCGGTTGCTCGAACTGGCTGATTATGGTCTCGCCGGACTGAGCCGTGAAGTCCCAGTGGTGGAAGACCGGCTCTTCTCCTTCGCTAAAGTGGCTCCAGATGCTTGGTCCATCCGCTTCAGATTCGCTCCGTGGAGTTGCATCCGTCGAAGGACTGGAGGGAGCGGAGGGAGCAGCGCTAGAAGAGCCAGCCATGAGCGGCAGGAAGACGGCACCAGTTGGGTTAAAGGTGGGGAGAGCAGAATCCTCGGACTGGTCAGCATCAAGATTCTGGTTAGCAGCCGTTGCCGATGCTTCCTCTGATGTTTCTGCCCGGTCGAGGCGCGTAAAGCGGACTTCGGTCCCCTGAGGCATGGCAGCAGAGGGCACCATCAGCACCAAGTCACCACCCTCTGCTGTCAGGATGGTGCCTTGGTCGCTCTGCACGCTCTGAGCAGATGCTGCGCTCACCATCTCATCGCCAGCCAGGTTGGTCAGCCCTGGCAACATGCCGATCTGTACTCGCTTGCTGCTTGATGCACTGCCATCTTTGGGCGTAATGGTCACCGTCACATTACCGACACTGGCAGCGGTCAGACTCTGCTCAAGCTGGACTCGAACCACCTGGCTGAAGTGCTCATCACTAGCCAGTTCGGGCAGCGTCCACCGGAGCGGTTGGCCAGCATCTGCCACAATCAAACCGGTAGGTAGCGTAACCTCAACAGGCAAGCCAGCCACGTTCTCATCGCTGCTTGGCCAGAGCTGAACCGCCACCTTGGCCACTTCACCAGCCAGAAGATACGCTTTATCCAACGAGACGGTCATCTCCACAGGTGGGCCTCGAACTGCTTCCAGAGCCACTGCCTCTTCTGCCAACAGTTCGCTCACCGGTGCGGCTGCGGCGGCTACCGCTTCCATCTCAGTCGGTGGATCATCCTCTTCCAAAATGGCACCGTCATGTAATTCCTCTTCAAAGAGACTTGCCGCATTTGTTGAAGCGGCTACCAGTGGATCTGTCAGCAGCTCTTCTTGGTCGGTACTCCTTTCATTAACATCTGATGTACTTCCTTCATGGACCCGGGCTTGCGCCACTGGCACTACGCTCTGCAACAGCATAAGTGCCACAATTAGCGAATGAATGCAGGTTATCAACTTCCTGCCATGTTTCAGTCTCATACTTGAATTCCTTATACAAATATGTGTGTAATTTGAGCTGGCATTTGGGGGGAAGAGGTAATAAGCCTAGACTACTCTTATCACCTCTTGTGAGAGTGGAACGCTTGGTTGTGTTTAGTGAAGTTTCTTGTTAGAGCGGAAGACAAATTCTGTAATTTCGCCAGCCTTAAATCCGTTATCTGAGCCAAATATTTCCTTGGCAAGATCGCTTCGTGTATGTTGGCGTGAACCTGTACAGTTCCAGAACCAGCCGGTATAGATACATTTTTGAGTTATGTAGTTGCCATCTGCGTCAATAACGGAATGACGAAGAACCTCCTGATTTGTGCTGCCTGATCGGTGTGGATATACATAAGCAGAATAACCGTTATGTACATAGCTGACTGAGAATTTGCCCCAACTAGTGCAGTTGCCCCAATCAGGGCCATTCTCATTAATCGGACACTCACGTGCAGCGCCCTTTCCATTTTTGTTATAGTTTGTTTGGCGTAGATACTGCTGATTTCCTCTCAAAAATACGAATGCGCCACTTGCACCAATCTCTTTGTGATTCGTATCAGGGAAACTCACATCAAATACATCCCATAATCTGCTGCCATTACCAGGGTTTGGTGTATTTGGGTCGAAGTTTTTCCATGCGGTCTGTCCCCATATTCTGCAGTCATTAATCCATGTAAGTGGGCTTCCAGGTGTCATATTACATACTTGGTTCCAGCCTGGGTTTGTAATCCCTGTAATGCTCGTCTGCTTAGGGCCGACCAAGGAACGGCTATAACGCTGAGAACTATCTTTTGTCTGAATGTACGTATAGTAAGCAGAACCAGTTAGGTTGCTTGTTGTACTAGCGGGGACTGCGCTACTTGTACGGCTTCCTTCAAAAGGAGGAATGTAATATCGCAGATACGAATTGGCGTTTGCTCGTGAGTAATTTTTAGAGGGGTCTGGTGTAAACGTGACGATGCCCCAACCATTGTTCGTTCTATCCAATACCTCAGAAGGGGTAAAGCAGTTGTCCCTTATCACTTCGGTCTCGATTTGACCATTCACTACCCTATCATAGCGACCAATACTAGTATCTATCTGACAAATGCGAAGGTATGCAGAGCGACCATCACTAGCCACAACGGATGTGCTAACATAGTATTTTTTGTTGCTGGGATACTTCTTCTGGAATGTAATCTGTCCACTCACCCCTGCGGCAGACACGCTTTGCTCGCCTGAATTCGCCGCTAAAATATTGAGGCTAATTGGGGTCTCTTGTGAGTGAGTCAGCTTGACACTTGCTGTACCACCTGACTGAGCCATCGGCAGAAAAATTTGCACTGGCATGCCGGATGAACCATTGTCACTCTGTAAAGTATCAGAGTTGCCTTCTTGAGCTGGAGCATCCTCTGGGGGGGCAGCCTGAATCAAAGATGCTGGGGCCAGTACCTGCGAGAGTATTAACATCATAACGAGCACATATTTCCATGAATGACGCATATGCATAGGCCACCTCCTTTTTATGTTTGGCAGTTTGACAGTAGAAAGTGTTAAATCGGAATCCTTTTTCATGAGTTTTCTTCTCCTGTTGATAAACAGTTGTGTAGAGACAGGCTCTACACATGATGGACTAGTGGGGGGATTTGTTCATCCGTGCGCTATTTCATAAGCAACGATTTACATTTCTTATTTTCGCAAATCCCGTGACGGGTACGCAGCCGTCAACTTTCCAAGCTACCCGTCATGTCTGCGGCGCTACCCGTCAATGTTGATCTTCCTGGTTCGTAATGTAAAATCGGTATATGCTAGAGCTACCTATCAGGCTGTGACCACCGAATCTCTTGAGTAGATATGTACCTATTGGGTCATGAGCGGCATATAGAGAAACTGACTTGGTCTTCTTCCCTGCTGTGCTTCTACAGTTGATGGAGTCGCAATGTCCTGAGCGACGCTTGCCGCAGAAGCCGTGACTTCTGTCAAGACAACGTTGTCTACGTGATAGAGGTCACCTGCTTGTGAATGACCGCCCAGCCAGAAGCGGAAGCGTGCGTTGTTTACTGTTCCACCAAAATTATCTGTCGTGAAGGCAATTTGGTGCTGTTGCCAATCGGTACCCAAGTTAAGCGTTTGATGCAGTCCGTAATTGGTATAAGGGGATTTGTGATTCAACAGCTCCACCCGTAGATCGGTGCCGCTGCTAGAATACCCATCGAAGGTCAGAACATAATCGGTATTCGGTTTGATGGTTAGCCCCTTCTGATAGAGTTGGATGTTGTTGGACCCTCCTACAATGGCGACATGGCCGGCTTGGCCGGAGTTGCTCCCTGGCGCGGATACGGTAAAGGTGCTGCTGTCTCCAGCATTGAACTTCCAACTCGAACTGCCATCTTCAAAGCCACCGTCTGCAAGGAGATTATTTCCGGATGTCGGTGGCGTCGTAGGTGAAGGTGTAACCGTCGGCGTCGGACTTGGTGTGGGCGTTGGCGTTGGGCCGTTGGAACCCGGTTCGGCAACCTCAAAGAGAATGGCTTGGTTGCCGCTTAGAAAAGCGCCCTTGTGGCCTGGTCTGATGGTATGACGGATATAGAGACGATGCCAGCCTGGTTCCAATCCTAGTTCAGCAGGGTTGACAGTGAGGGTAATGGGATTCCCTGACGAACTATTGCATGAGATCATGGGCATCTTGTCTTCATCTTTGGTGCCTTGTGGGCAGAGTGGAATGCCTTTCTCGCCAACATGTGAATCGAAGTTGATGGCTGCGTACCAACTTAGGTTTGAGGGGGTAAGCGCACCCTCATCGTTACTTTTGGTGCGACGGAACTGGAAGTTGTAAGTCTCTCCGTGCAGGATCGGTGTCAGTGGAGGATTGACAATCTGCAAAGATGCATACTGATGCATATTGGCGCTGGGTTTGCCGTACCAACCATTTGTACTCTGGGCTGGCTCATTTTGCACCTTGCCATTTCTGATCTCTTGGAAGGTCTGCTCACCGCCGTGATTGATTAAAAACTTTGTTCGCACATTCACTTCAGAGTTATCAGGCTCAAAGAGTCTAGCTCGAAAGCGGATTCGATCGTGGCCAGTACGCGGAATCCCACTAATATCAAAGGTAAATGGTTCACCATTTGAATTGCGATACCAAAAGGGTGTACAGGTCCGCCTGGTTAGATTGCCGTCTTGCCAGGATGTACAATTTTCCTCCGGTACGTCCACGTCATCAATTTTTTTCCAATAGCCTGGCTCTTTCGAACCGTAGACCAGCGTCGCCTTCAATGTTCTCAAATCACCGGGCGACTCGAAGAGGGCAAACTGAATTGGCCAAGTGATGCTTCCCTGCATACCTGCCCCTAGCGGGTTACAAAGGTTCATGTGCATGTGACCAAAATCCTCGCCAGTTTTCCCTGCATTGGGTAGCCACCAAGCGTGAAGCTCGGTCCAGATTTCGCCGGGCTGGCACCCCATAGGGTGGCAACCGCTACCAAAGGTACCGTCTGGCCGATCGATATAGCTTTGGGCATTGTTTGTCTGTGGGCTGTTTTCACCGACAGCATAATCACCGCAGGCGATCGCGTCCGTAGGATCCACATGGTGGCCTCCTCCGTGTTGAGCCTGTAAGCGGGACGATGCAACCGAGGTTAATAGCGCCAGAAGGAGCAGAGCGATGAGCCACTTCGTGAGCCACTTGCTCTGCTGGTTTATACTCGCCACTTTCTGATTGTTCATAATGCTGTTCCTTAGGAATGGGCCTTAAATAACTTGCGCGTTTCATTCGGGTGTCACCCCGTCAAATGACCAAATTATTTAATTCTCGTTCCTTAATTGTGAAATTGGGAGTTGGCTTTTTTGGGAACCAACTCCCGATCAAAGTAAAGTCAGTAGTTTTACATGGATCAAGGGGCACCACGGAAGATGAAAAAGCTCTGCTAATCCACCTAGTCCGTGCCCCATTTCTCAGGGCAGAGTGCAGTCAGACTAATCGCATTATTCTGGCGTTCCGTAGACTTCAAATTCATGGATGGCGTGGGCGTAGTCACCCGAACGGTTTTCGCCAAACACATTGAACTGAATGTAACGTGCCTTCTTGGGTGAGGTGAAATAGAATATTCTCCCATTCTGATTTCCGTTTTTCACTCTGGCAATTTGGGTACTGCTGCCGTCCTCACGGATTGCACGAATCTCGTAATTCTTTGCGTAGTTGGCCCAATTGGGTCTATACACAATCTGCTCGACCGAAGCTTCATCTCCCAAATCGATCTTCATATCCCACTTTTCGCTGTAGGATTGGGTGTACGTATCGCCCCGGCCATCGACGCTGCGAGATGTTACGTGACCCCAACCCGGGCTACCGTTGAGCATGGTTACAGGTTTATCTTCGGCTAGATTGGGCTTCCCGTGTACCTCAAATTCGTGGATACCGTGAGCATAGCTCCCTTGTTGAGACGTAACGTCGAGTTGCACATAGCGGGCTGGAACAGGTGGATTGAAAGTAAAGGTTCGTTTATTGTTTCCTGCATTGTTTACGGTCTTGATCGTGCTCCAGGAACCATCCTCTCTCTTTACCTTGATGGTATAGTTCCTAGCCCAGTTAGCCCAGTTTGGATGGAAGACAATCTTTTCAACGGCATGGGTCTTCTTGAGGTCAACCTGCAAGTCCCAATTTTTCGAGTAAGACTGGGCATATGTGTTGGTATTGCCGTCAATAGCATGAGATGCTTTATGCCCCCAACCAGGGCTACCATTTAGCATGGATGCGCTTGCATCTTGTACACGCGTGTTCTTATAGATGCGAAAGTAGTCAACCTCGAACTGGTTAGCGATGGGAAACTGGAACAGATGCTCATCGTTATGCCAATCCGAAACATCTAAGGCTGTTAGCATTTCATAATTGGGTGATTCATTAATCTGCTTGATCTGAACACCATCAATGAAAAATGTAAGGCGATCTTTCTCCCAAAGCAGGCCATATGTGCGAAACTGCTCCGATAGGTCTGAACATGAACCAGCATTCGAGTTGCCGCCAGGAATTGTCTTGTTATCATAAAAGAGTCTATCAGCAGCAGTGAGGTTTGGATCTGTCCATTTTTGCAGGCCAAAATGAACGCAGTTTTTCCATACACCCTTAGTCGTTTCGGGTTTATGAGTGATTTCTAAGATATCGATCTCACCTGACTTTTTGGAATCATCCTCGAAGCCTATCATCCACCATGCACAATAGCCGGTTGGGCAAGCTTTGGCCCGTAGCTCAAAGTAGCCATATTTGGTGACAGCCAGTTTCTTATGTTGGTTCGCATACTTGTTCCAAACAGGGATGCATTGACCCTGGTTATAATCGCACATGGCTTTTGTGTGTAGCCCCACATGTGAACCAGCGTTACCTGAATACTGTCCACTCATGATCACGGATTTCACATTATAGTTTTTTGGGCTCCAGTAACCATCGCCGTACCAGGTTTGAAGCTTAAGTGTGCCATTGTTCATTTGAAGCCTGGCCCTGGCATTGCGTTCATGAGCTGCATCGCTCCAGTGTGGTAATAGGTATGGGTACCATTTATCGTTATTCAGGCTGGACCCGCTAAACTCATCATTGAAAAACAGCTCATAGCCATCCGGTACAAAGCTTGAATGTGCAAGACCCGCTGCTTCCACAATTTGGATTTCCTGTGGATTGCCTTCGCTTTCAGGCGTTTCACCGCTTGGATCCGGAATAGTTGATTGAGAATTGTTAGCATCTGTGATAAATGGCAGAAAGATCGGATTCTGGAGCGTCGAGTCATCTGCTTGCTGTGGTGACTCAGCCTGCAAAGAGGTTGGATTCGTCATCGACGGGAGCAGCAAGATGCTCGCTAGGAGTAAATAGATACAGCGTTGAATCTTTCGCCGAAACTTAAGTTGCATAGGGTGTTCCTTTCTGTTGTGCAAAAATAATCGTGTTTTGGTATCGCTAAATTTATTCGCATCAATGACAAATCCTTTCATGTTTTACCCATACTTTTTCCTTTTCTATTGAACAATGGAAATTGGTTGTCCAAACGACCTGTGAATAATCGGATACATCTTGGTTACGTTATGTGTCCGGCGCTTTACAGCTCTATCATCTCAAATACCGTGCCGGGTTTGCACCCGTCACAACCACGCACTGCCCGTCACATTGGTTTGTCCACCAGTCAAAATGACATTTCATACAAAAATCGGATTTCTAACTCGTAATGCGTAGGTAATTGTGATGTGTCACGAATTACTCATCACGAATCACGAATTATCCCCAGCATAGGAGAGTCCGAGTTGCACTTCAATCCAACCAAAGTCGTAATCAAGGGCAAAAAGGTGTAGTTTTTTACGTAAAAAGTTGTAGTTTGGGAAAAAAGGGGTTGTTTTAGGCCGGTAAAGCTGATACGCTGATGTTGTCGTTCTACACAGGCGCTGGCCCACAATGAAGGAAAATTGTTAGGCTCTCAAGGAGAATTTCGGTGTAAGATAAGTAAGTTGTGCAGCGAAATTGTCTATTTCAAATTTCCGAGGCTAGCGCATGCGTCTATCAACAGAATGTAGTAAGTGGCATTCTATTTATTCACTTAATGTATTTTCATATTTTTGGAGGAGTAAGCTAGTTTATGTTGACTAAAAATTTGCAGAAGCGGGTATTTCTGGGGCTATTATTTGCACTCTGTTTACAGTTTTTGCCTTTGGCAGGGGTTGATGATGTTAAATGGAACTATCAGAGTGTAAAGGCTGAGCCTAGCGGGCCAAACCCCGTACATAGTGTTGGAGCAGCTGGTGGTCCCTCTACAAGTTGGGCAAATCAACCAACATGTTCCTGGGAAGGAACAGTATGGGATAATGCTCGAGATATGGTTGTGATCGGTAATGAAAAGCACATAACTTGGTGGCAAAAACGATGCATCGTTACATCTGTGGCGGTAGTTACAGTATGGGAGGGATGGTATGCAACAGTTTCGGCTAACGATCCACGGGGGAATAATTACAATGCCTATGCAGAAGATGACGATATCTGGAACATCTGGCATGGTGGGAATGCGCTAACGCTTTCTGTACTACCACGGTTTGAGGATGTGGTAAGCGTTGGAAGCCACAAGACAAGTACGAACCTTAGGCAAATTGTACAGCAATCTGTACCGAATCATTGTGGAGCATTCTATCGAGATATCAAAATACGGAATAATAAAGTGGATTGGAGTAGTGCAACAAGCTGGAGATCGGCATGTTAGGTTCCTGTGATTTGTGAGCAATTTCTGCAGACTTTAGGGATCGTAGATGGTATACAACCTGACTAAGGATTGAGAATTCAATAAAACCCAAAAGCTGGATGCCCGAAGGCTGTAATCGGGCATGACAACTGCGCCGTTCTATTGAATCTCTGATCCTAAGTTCGGCGCTATCATCTCGCTTGCAAGGAGGGAGCTAGGCTGTCTTCAGCAAAAGGTCACTCCTTTTCCAATTCAAAACGGCAGATAGGAAATTGTTGCTTAGTTCAAAATCCCTAGTTCTTGGCCGCGCGCCACTGCATGACCTCGACGCTTTACCTCTAGTTTTTGATATATGTTATACACATGTCGTTTGATTGTCGCCAAGCTAAGTACAAGTACGTCTGCAATTTCTTGATTAGAGTAATTCTCAGCAATCAATTGTAATATTTCAGTCTCTCGTCGAGTCAATAAACCTGATGACGCATTATCACGCAATTCATCCGAGGCGTTTTCCGATTTATTTGGCAACCAGGAAGAACTTAAGATCCGTTGATGGGCTACCAAAGTATTGATATAGCAATCATAAAGATATGGCTTCGAAATTTTGCTTGCCCGTTCCTGGACATAGCGCCTTGCGTCCTGAGCAATTGATAATTTGCGTGTATCACCAACAATTCCTAATACATTTGTGCAGATGATATATATCTGGGCTTGTAAGATTGTACCATCAACAGAATAGTCTTTCATGTACTCTAAGAGACTATCTACATATTCCACAGCAAGTGAGTGGTTTGCTTGGTGATAAGCAATCTCAGCCAGCCCTGCGTAAATGTCAAGCTTATTGTATGGAAATGTCTGACGACCTGCTGTCTCAGCAAGCTCTTCAAAAAGCGTTTGGGCGAGGTCAAGTTTTTCAGACCTGAGCAAGATATGAGCCAAACATGTTAGTACATAATTGTCCCATAACAGGTATTGATATTGCTTGGTGATTCTGAATGCTCTTCGGCATACAGCTTCACTTTCACCAAGTTTATTTTGATGCATGAGCAATCGTGCCTGATTGACTAAAAGCTCACTCTCGAGAAAGACATCATCATTCTCGTCAAGATAGCCAAAGGCATCAGAGGAAAGTAAGTTTTCGGCAATGTCATATGCCCCAAGCTTTGTATATAGGTGGATCTGGTGACAAATGAGCTGCAAAGTTGTGCGGGGTTCAGCTAGTACTTCACATAGTTTTGTTGCATCATCGAACCGTTGATTGGCGGACATAAAATCGCCACACTCAGCTGAAGCATAACCTATTGCCAGTAAAGAGTGAGCTTGCTCTCGTTGGCTTCCTGTAATGCGCGAGATGTTATAAGCTTTGCTCTGAATCTCCAAGACCGCTTTGAAATCACCAGCATTCCACTTGATATTCGCAAGGTTAAGTAAAATCCGCGTTTCAATACTCTTATCCCCGCAACGAGTGGCGGCGTCAAGTCCTTTGTAATAATACGGCTCTGCTGCAACTTCATCAAACTGGGCAATAATATTTGCAATACTATAGCTGACGGATGCTTCAATGTGAGGATTAGATGTAGACGCGGCTAATTCCTTTAGCTCAGTTTGCAAACCGCGTGTAACTTCTACATTTTTCTGTAACATTGCCTCTTGTACCAGAAGGCTCAACGCAATCGAATACGCATTCTGATTATTCAGTTCTAATGCTAACTTCTTTAAAGATTTTGTAGTCGATATTCGTCTATCATGTTTTCCGTGAATTTCTATCGGAGCTAAAATAGACAAACACAGCAATTGCCAGCGTAGATCCGCATGAGCGTTCGCTTCTGATAAAGCCTCCCTGGCCAACGTTTCAGACGCCTCGTTCAGGTTCATGCGCCGCATAAAGAGAGCTTTCCAAGTTCGCATTCTCAGATAGATATTGTATTCCTGAAAATTTTTCTTGGACAGACGATTTACTGTAGCAGTAAAGGTATCAAATCCATCAAAGAAACGGCTACGAGTTTCATAAAAATACGCAAGCGGATAAGAACACTCAATCAGTCTCTCAAAATCCCCTGCTTCAAGTGTCCAATCCCAAGCGGTTCGTATGTCTTCCAGCGACTCATCGATCCAGTTTAGTGCTTCCAATATCTCAGCACCACTGATTCGTTCATCCTGCTGCTGAAGTAGCACCATGAAATAACTTGCGTGTCGCTGGGCTACATCTTGTTGCAGGACAGAGGATTTGGCTAAGTGCTTGGCAGCATACTGGCGTAGCAAGGGATGAAGCTGCATTTGCCGTACCTCATTTAGCTGAATCAGCGATTTGTCAACCAGCCCACGCAGCGTCATGAGGGAACCTTGGGTCACTTCAATGGCTGTGTTGTAGTCAAAAGGTCCAGCAAAGAGTGATAGTTGGCAAAAGATCCTTTGCTCGTCTTCGGTTAGAAGATTCCAGGAGTAGTCGAAGGCCGCCTCTAAGCTTTGATGACGATCGTCTGCATCTGTGTAAGAACCAGCTAAGATATCGATGCCTTTGGTTAGCTCTTGGACGATGGCTTGGACTGGTAACATGCGTACCCAGGCTGCGGCTAACTCAATACCAAGGGGAAGACCGGATACTTCTTTACACAAGGCCTCTATGTGGCTTAACTCATCAGGATGGGGTACATAATTGGGATCGGCTCGCATAGCGGCATTGACAAAGAAGTGAGCCGCCTCACTCTCTTGATTTCCACCCCCTTGGGAATCCAGGCTCAAACCACCCAAGTCCACAATGGCCTCGGCTCGCAATCCCAATCGAGCGCGGGTTGTCACCAGAAGCGAGACGCTTGGCGCTTGGGCTACAATGTCTGAAATGAGCGTGGTATCAGGTAGAAACTGTTCATAGTTGTCAAGAATTAAGAGAATCTCTCGATGTTTGAGGTATTCGAGAAGTTGTTCCTTTGGCTCATCAGTGCCATGGAGCTGAAGGGGTAAGGAACTGACCAAAGTGGGCAGCAACATAATGCTGTGGGCCACGCCCGCCAGATTGACGAAAAAGACCCCGTCGTCATAGGCATTGAGGTGGTGATATGCTGTTTGTAGTGCTAGCCGCGTTTTGCCTGCCCCGCCTAAACCTAACAGTGAGACAAGATGGCTCTGCTCCAGCTTGGCGGTAATGGCTGCCAACTCTTTACGCCGCCCCACAAGCTGATTACTAGGTAAGGGAAGGTGGGTATTCTCGGCAAACCTGCGATTGGCTAATTGAGAGAGGTTTAGGCTGGGGTTCCAGCGTGTACGATCAATTGTCCAACGCCCCTTGTCTGCCTTGAGAATTCCCTGTTTTAAGGCCCGTGTCAGTAGTGGCTGAAGCTGATTCCGCTGGCCATTCGTCTGCTGATGGAGCCAATCAGCAAAGTCATCTGAAAGGTCCTCTCCATAAGTATTCTTCAGAAAGTTGCGAAGCTGGCGAAGTGGAAGGGGAACGGATAGGTTTGTCTGTTCAGTGGTCTGTTGTTCAGAAAATGCGGTAAGTGAGTCCATTACGAATCAAAGCACAAATCGTGTATATTCAGTAGTTCATCCGCATCCATCGGCCACATAGGACGTTTAATTCGCTGATAGGGCAGTCGAGAGAAATCTAGATCCGATGCCCCAGGACTCAGGGCCATAAGCGCGCGGGGTGCGATGCGCAGCAGCTCTGGAAATAGATAGCCTAATTTGACGACCACGATCTTGAAGTCCAGCGGATCCAGGCCAACTCGCTTAAAATCCGCCAGGGTGGTAAAGGGCTTGCGTCGCTCGGTAACGATGATGTAGACGTTCTCTATCTGCAGCACCACCTGTGTCCCAGCCAACTCATCTCCTTTCACCAGGTCGCCTTCTACCTGAGTCCAATCCATCTGATCACTTCCTGCCTGACCTTCTTTGATTATGGAGTAAACGGTCGCCTCTGTGGGGAAGGGGGTTCCGTGTAGGGTATCTAACTTGCCACCCAACTTTAGATGGAGCGTTGCGCCAATCCCAACAGATAGACAGGCTGCAACCGTTTCGGCATCTGGAATTGCGGCTACGATTGACTTGGGTGCTCGATGGGCTACCAGCCGATCCACAAAGTAAGGGATGTCCCCAGTGGCACCGGCCGTCGGGTTATCACCGCTGTCGCTGATAAAGACGGTCGGTTCTGCTGCGCTGATGGCCCACTTTATGCATTGATCAACCTGGCCATACTCTACACCGTAGTGAAATTCATTTCGTGCATCCCAATAGGCTTGGGCCAGTTTGACCGCTGCCTGCTCGGCAACCTCTTCATCCAAAGCGGTTACCACAGCCGCTGCATGGGAACGTGGCTCATCTACCCAGGCAAAGCCCACAAAGAGTGAGGCATCAAGGATCTCTGGCTGCTTTTCAATCTCTGGCAAGGAAGCCCATAGACGATTGCCGGGAGCCATATCTGTACGCGTCTGCTCGCCGGAAAGCAAAATGGGAATCGGTTTGCAAACGATGTGCGGACGTTGGCCTCCAGCAATGGCATCTACCAATAGGCGACAAGCCCGTTCGCGCGTCTCTAGCGCATCTCGATGGGGTGCAGTACGGTAGGCACTCAGCAGGTCAATCTGAGTAATGTACGCTTGAGAAATGTTGCCATGGAGATCCATACTTGCCGAGATGAGTGCATCTGATCCGACGATTTCACGTACGGCGGATGCCAGGTCCGCTTCGGCATCCTCCATCCCAACGACCTTCATGGCCCCGTGGAGGTCCAGGTAAAGACCATCCACTGAGCCACAGGCGCTCAGTCGTTCCAGCAATTCATCCTTCAACGTCTCATAAGCGGCTCTCTCAAGCTCGCCACCTGGCCAAGATCGAGCAAAGAGGGTAGGGGCAAAGTCAGCTTCCAGTTCATTAAGAAATGGATAACGCTCAGATGTGGATAGCTCTTCACCCCGCAGCACAACAAAGTCGTCTAGCGTGGTGTGTAAAGGCGAAAAGGATCCATTTTCAACTGAGATACCTCCGTAAGCGATACGCATGGTTCTGTTTCCTGTGATTATATTGCGGTCGATTTGAAAACCGGATTTTTCCTTTGCCTCTACAGGAGAGACCAAAATCCGGTTTTCAAACGGAGCTGAGTATATAGTGTAATTTTACGCGACTGCCGCTGCCAACAGCGCCTTCACATAGCCAATGGAGTAGGCCCACCCAACGCTCTTCTCCTTTGTATCGCCTGGTATCTGGGGAATGTGATCAGGGTTGATGCAGCCGTCGAACCCCACCTTCTTTAGCTCTAACAGGATTTTGAACATATTGAGATCTCCGTCATCCAGTAACGTCTCTTCAAAAGCGCCTGCCGTTGCCAAGCTACCCCGTACGTTGCGCATGTGGACCATAAAGATCCTACCTTTGCGCCCATAGTTGTTGATCTCGTCTAGCACGAGGGAACTGCCCCCGGCTTCTGCCCGGGTTCCAATGCAGTAGACGTAGCCAACGTTGGGGCTGGGAAAAGCGTCAATGACTCGATGAAAACCCAGGCCGCCAAAAGGCGTATCGATATTGGGGGTGTCGGATGGATGAACGGCCAATTTGATATTTACTTCTTCAGCAATGGGAACCAACCGATCAAAGGCTAGGCAGAAGCGGCTCCACCACTTGTCCAATTCCGCCTTGGTGGGTGTCTCGTGGCGTTCTTTGGTTAGTCCCAAGCTCTCTCCACGGGAAAGATATCCGCCCCTATGAACTGATCGGTAGCGAGTCATAACTTGACGAAAGACATCTCCTTCGCAGCGTTGTCGAGCAATGGGTAATCTTGCCTCGCCGTAGACACGTAGAGCCTGGGCTGCATTCTCCAATTCGTCTTCCGCCCCCACCTGGTCGTTCATAAATTTTTCGGTCAAGTTGGGAAGAGTCACTCGGTTGATGTCGATGCCAAAAGAGCGCAGCCGTCTGCGCAACGTTAGCACCTGTTCTAGATTGGGAACGCCCCTTTCAGCAACGCCTGGCATGTCCGTGTCGCCCCCAAAGTCAATGCAATCTGCCCCTAGGGCAACCGCTTGACGGAGGTAGGTATCGGTTAGTTCCGCTTTGTGTTTGAAGATGGCAATTCTGATCATGAATTCTCCTTACGTTTTGAAACATTCCAGAGTCCGAAGTCCAGAGTCCGAAGTCCAGAGTCCAGAGTCCAGAGTCCAGAGTCCGAAGTCCAGAGTCCGAAGTCCAAAGTCCGAAGTCCAGAATCCGAAGTCCAGAGTCCGAAGTCCAGAGTCCAGGCAAATGACTTTGGACCGTGGACTTGAGACTTTGGATTATTTACAGGGTAGACCGCAATGGGAATGACATCGACAGAGCCGCCTCTGGACTAAGTGACCAAACGACTGCGGACTGATGACTATATACCGTAAATGCCCTTGAGATTTTCACCCAGGATCATTCGCTCTTCCTCAAGCTCAAAGCCAACTGAACGAATCCCGTTGACGCCATGGGTCGCCACGCCGGCTGGCGCATTTGAGCCAAAGACAATTCGCTCCGCACCGATTTTCCCTTCACGGACTATATTTTTGATGGTAATCGGCTCAGCCGCTGCAATCAGCGTTGTTCCTAGATAGATGTTGGCATTATCCAGCGCAGCTTGCACGGCAAGCCCTGTCCACTCCCGGTACCCCATATGATCCATAATAATGGTCACGTTGGGGTGGCGTTGGGCTAGCTGACCAATATACTCAGGTGAACAGCCACTCAAGGGCGAGCCAGAGTGAATGGTAGCTGGTATGCTGAGTGTATGGGTCAATTCCATGATCGGATCTACGCAAGGTGAATCAATGCGATAGCGATGGGCAGCCGCCATAAGCTTGACTGTACGCGCCCCTTGATCAACGCAGCGCTTGAGGTCATCAATCGCGTCTGGCCCCATGGTTGGGTTGATGAGGCAGCCAGGTAAGATGCGCTCTTCCCCTTGTACAACCTTCAGCAGATGTTGATTCCCTGGACGTGGATCAGAAGGCACCCCTCCCTGAAAGAGTACGCTCGCATCAATACCGGCCTCGTCCGCAGTGGCTAACACGCCCTTCAGACCGTAAGGTTTTCCATTAAACGTTTCTGGCATATAGGATTCAAAATCGGCAACAAATTGAGGCATGGTCTTTTCTCCGTGCGTATAGGGTGCATCGCATAGACGAGAGCATACAGAATGAAAAAATAGATCGCATAACGATTATTGTGTAATTTTGCGACGATGCTAGATAGTCAGCACTAATTTATACATAATTCGTTATACCATTGGAAAATGGGTAGGCCGCGGCACAAACGTCCTGCCGCGGCCTACCCATTATACTTTATCAGGTATACAGATAAAAGAAGCTATATGCATAATCCATTTGGGGTATCAGATGAGCAAAATTAACCCCGACGGTTCATTACGCCTTACCCCCCAATAGGTATGGTATAATTGGATAATATTCTCCTTTTGGGCGTGCATGAGTATCCAATAACAAAATAACAGTCAATCATGTTGCAAAAGTTACCCATTGGAATTCAAACCTTTTCTGAAATTATTGAAGAAGATTATCTCTATATTGATAAGACCAGGAGTATTTATCGGCTAATCTCGTCGGGCAAGTACTTCTTTCTTTCTCGGCCGCGGCGCTCGGGCAAGTCGTTAACTCTTTCTACTATCAATGCTATCTATACGGGTCAACGAGAACTCTTTACAGGTCTGTGGATCGAAGACCAATGGGATTGGGAGAAAGTTCGTCCAGTGATCCACGTTTCGTTCAGCAGCATTGATTACCAGGACAGTGGCTTGGAATTAGCCATTAAACAGATGCTTAGCCGACAAGCTGATGAACACAATATCCAACTCACTGGAACAACAATTAAAAATATGTTTGCCGAACTGCTGCGAAAGCTGGCAGACAAGGGCAAAGTCGTGTTGTTGATTGATGAGTATGACAAACCGATCATTGACTACTTGGATAAGGTGGAACAGGCCATTACCCATCGGAATATCCTCAAAACCTTCTATTCAGTGATCAAGGATAGTGATCCATACATCGAATTTCTGTTGATTACCGGTGTCTCCAAGTTTAGCAAGGTCTCCATTTTTTCTGATCTGAACAACTTAGATGACATCACGCTCTATCGTCAGTTTGCCGATCTAACTGGCTACACTCAGGCTGAGCTTGAGCAATACTTTGAACCCTATATACCTTTAGCAAAAGAGACGCTTGGGTTTGAGCGAGCCACACTGCTTGATCATTTACGACACTAGTATAACGGCTACTCCTGGGATGGTGCTACCTATGTCTATAATCCATTTTCGATCTTGAGCTTTTTCCGCAAAGTAGATTTCAGTAATTTCTGGTTCGAGACGGGTACCCCCTCTTTTCTGCTCAAACTCATGAAGAGAGAGTGGCTCTACAAGCTGGAAGACTTAACCGTCAGTGAACGGACTCTCTCCAGCTACGATATTGAAGATCTGCAGGCCATTCCAATCCTCTTCCAGACCGGCTATCTCACCATCAAATCCAAAGAAAAGTTTGGGCTATACACCCTCGACTATCCCAATGCTGAGGTCAAGGAATCGCTCCTCGACTACATGATCAGCGATTTACGTTATGACCATGGCACGCTGGCAACCCCTATGGTGGTTCAACTCTACGAAACGTTCAACAGCGAGCAGAAAACGGTGGATGGATGGGAGGTCGAACTTCCCCTTCCTCATCACCGAAGTTGAACAGATGGTGAAGATGAATAAGATGAGGGAATGAGCAAATGCACGGCTCATCTTATTCATCCCCTCATTCATCCCCTTATTCATCCCCTTATCGCAATCAAACCTACCGAGCCACCAGCGGCAAGAAGATTTCACCTCCCTGTTGCAAGACACTCTGCGTACTACCCAAATCCAGGAACTGCGCACTGCCGTTGACCATGAGCAGACCGAGACGGTAGACTGCGGACTACTGATTATCTACCAGCGGAACGGCAGTTCCGTGAGCAGGTTGCACTGGTATGGTATAATTTAGTTTATCTATACTTCACGGAAAACCCCTCTATCTGCCTGAATTTCGATTTGACTACACTACGGTCGTTTTCAAAACAGGGGTTTTCCTTAGTCTCTAATCGAGAGGCCAAACTCCTGTTTTGAAACGGAGCTGAGTATAACTGTGAGGGCTTATGGCTACTAAAAAAATAGCGGCAAGGAAAAGTCATTTAAGGAGTGTACGCTGGACTATCTAGAAAAGACATTCATCCTAGAACAAGTCAGGACACTCCCGTCCCTTGAAAAATAGCTTGTCATGCCTGCTGAAATTTCCAATATTGAATGTCATCACCTGAATGCTCTAAGAGATCTTTTGGACTTTAACGTCCACGACTGGAACGAATATGAGTTAGATAGCCATTTCATTGGCCCGATTTTTTCCATAGTCAACTATTCCTCTACCAAATTCAACCATTTTGGCCAGCGCGATCTGGAAGGCGTCGTCGAAGGCATCCGGCTCTCTGGCAAACCTGACGGCATGATTGCCAGCGGTCGTCGCAAACCCGGTAAACCCTTCTTTGCCTTCCAAGAGTACAAGCGCAATTTAGACCCCGGGGGTGATCCGGCTGGTCAAGCATTAGCGGCAATGCTTGTTGGGCAAAGTCTAGATGAAGAACCTAAACCGCTTTACGGCTGCTATGTTGTCGGTAACGCATGGCGATTTATCACGCTGGAGGGCAAAGAGTACGCCATCAGCCACGATTTTTCGGCCATCACCGACGATATTTTCGATATTTTCCGCATCCTCAAAGCTCTCAAGCAGATTGTGATTGAGTTGACTTCCTGACTAGATGATTAAGATGACTAGTTGACAGGATGACAGGATGGCAAGATGGAAGGTTGATTGCTCACGGCTGAACGGGTTGTGATATACTGATCGCATTGTATAGTTCCTCGTGATTAGAAAGGATGGTTTGATATGACGCTCGTACTTGAACTCCCAGAAGCCCTTGAAGAAGAGCTGGCTCGAGAAGCCGCACAACTGGGTGAAGCCGTTTCAGACTACGCAGTTCGTGTACTGACAAAGCGTTCCAGCAGTGATATACAAGCCATTCCAGATAACCTACTTCACCAGTACTGGCTGGATGCTGGGTTACTAGCCCAAACGTCTCTGCACTCTTCACCAATTACACCGCCCCAATTTCATCTGCCAGATGCCGTTCAGGCTCGTTTGCAGCATTTGCTCGACCAACAGGATGCTGGCACGCCCTTAACACCTGATGAACGTAGCGAAGCAGAAGGACTTGTCGAGTTAGCGGAATTTCTCTCCCTACTGCATTTACGTAGCTTGCGGACTGCGCAACATGGCTGAACAGGGAAGATACATTCCCGCACATTTGCGTCGCCTGGTCATTGAACGGGCTAGCGAACGCTGTGAATATTGCCGCTTGTCTCAAGCTGGCCAAGCAGCTACCTTTCACATCGATCATGTCACGCCTGTTGCTGCAGGCGGCGAAACAAAGTTGGAGAATCTCGCCCAAGCCTGTGTGTCATGTTCGTTGCGCAAGTCTGCACGCCAGAAAGTGGTTGATGAACAGAGTGGTCAAGAAGTTTTCATATTTAATCCACGCCAGCAAGGTTGGGGCGAACATTTCCGCTGGGAAGGCGTTACCGTGGTAGGCATCACAGCCATTGGTCGTGCAACAGTTGACGCCTTGGACATGAATCGACCCGTTATGCTTGCCATCCGCACGGAAGAAATCTTCTTTTACCGCCATCCACCACCAGAATGAATTGAGCAGTCTCTATCACCGAAGCTGAGCAGATGATCATGATGATGACAGGATGAAGGGATGACAGGATGAGATACACTTGACGCTCATCTTGTCACCTTGTCACTCCTACTTCGCCACCAGCGGCAAGAAGATCTCACCCCTTTGTTGGGACACACTCTGCGTACTACCCAAATCCAAGAACTGCTCGCTGCCGTCGACCATGATCAGACCGAGACGGTAGTGGGCGTCGCGATAAGTACTTTCTGCACTGGCTGCGGTCACCTCCAATAGCTGATCGCTAACCGTGTAACTGCTGCCATCACTTTGGCTGCTGCGCTCGGCGACAATGGACGTATCGTTGAGCTGGATCCACTCCTTGTCACCAACCCACTGGCGGTAGACGTTGAAGGCCACAATCTGGCTTTCATCGGCTGTGGACCATGTGAGCGTTACCTTTCCTGTGGCGCGGTCGACTTGCACAGAACGTTCGGCCATCATCACGCTTGTTGGTGCAAAGATGCTAATGCCGTCGCTGTCGCTAGCGTTGGCGGCTATCCCAGTGAGAAGAGCCTCCTGATTGGGCAGCAGAGTCGTATCCAGCCCTGCGGTACAGTTGATCTCAAACGCAATAGCCTGATTTTGGTTCAGCGTAACGCCTGCAGTTCCCAACAAGTCATTCCAACTTATTTGGTTATTGTCAACCACATCTGGCACTTGGCTGGCCGTGGTGCAGTCCAGATAGCTCTGTCCAAACTGGGTAACAACGGGCAATGAACTAAGCGGGCTGGCATCTAGATTGGTGATGGTGACCGTAAAGCTGATGGGCTCGGTCTGACGGACTGGACCAATTGTGTTAACGGTGACGTCCAGCGTCACATTGGCCGCAGCAGAAGCAAAGCTAAAGTCCGCATCCAAGTAATCTCCAGCACTGGTCATGGGGACGACCATGTCGGTCATCTGGACAGCGGCAGCCGAAACAAGTGGATTCTGAGTTTCTGTATCCACCATGCCTTCTAACGCCTGTCCCTGCTCAAAATTACTCTCGTCGACCTCAACGATGTAGATCTTGCCTGGCCCGGTCACCACCGAGAAGGAGTAGTAGCCGTCGGCAGAAACCTCTGTCGAGTTTGGATTGTTGACGGTGGTGGTACTGAGCAAGAACTCGTCCTGCTGTGCTGCACCATCGGCTGCCGTTGCGCCTGAACCGTCCAAGTAGAGGTTGAGCTTGACGCCATTGATGCCGTCTTCGTTCTGGTCTTTGAGGCCATCTTTGCTGAGATCATTCCAGACAAAATCTCCCAAGATATACTTGTTTTGTAGGCCGATGTCGATGTCGATGGCATCGTTGGCCGTGGCTGTGGGTACCGTGCCGCTACCATCTTGCGCATTGGCTGCCGTCACCGAGATACAGCTTTCACCCGCCACGTTACAGGGCGCAGCAGATGGAGTACTGGTTGTATCCTGAATGGCCGTAAACTGTAAGACCAACGTAACTGGTGTGTTCGGTACCAGATTGCCCAGCGCCGTTGTCAGGTCAGGCCAGTTCAACGTGCCATCGTCGTTGAAATCATCAGGGTTGACCGAAGCGGTAGAGGGGAAGAAGTCCATATCTCCAGTATCATAATCAAGCTGGAAAGGCAACAACGTAATGTCGGTTGTACCCGTGTTGGTCAGCGTAATGGAGGCCGTGAATAGGCTGTTGACGCCCACCGGATCAGGGCTGAGGACAATACTGACATCGAGTCCACCTACGGCTACGGTACCAAAGGTATAGGCCGCATAATCATCGGGTGTAATGCCGTTGGCTGTGATTGTTCCGCTGGTGGTGTCACCTGTCGTCGCGTCATTGCCCAGATCCACCCATTCGTTTGTGCCTGCATCCCAGCCTACTAGGCGTAAGTCTGGCAGGGAACCGCCACCGAGCGCGCTAATGTTGCTGCCGCTGTCCCAATGCAGGGTCACATCCACGCTGGGCGTGCCGTTGACGTTCCAATATTCGACCATACTTACCGCGGTTAAGCCGGTGCCTAGCGTAGAACCAGCATCGTTCTGCGGGTTGGCCAGATAGTAGCGGGCGTCGATCTGGTCGGTTGCGATACCCGGCGCGCTGATGCCTACCGCGCCATACTGACCGCCATCCCCCGTAGGAAAGGTGAAGGCGTCATCGCCAATTTTGCGCACTAAGCCGTCCACGTGGCTGCTGTCAGATGCGTTGCCGACGGTGGCGTTGTCCCAAAAGATGGTGATGCCGTTGTTGGGTTCATCGATCTCGCCATTCTGGAAGTCGGCACTACCGTTGATAACAACGTCGCCGTCGTTGGTGACCACCGCACTGGTGTCGTTCGTAAAGGTATTGCCAAAGTAGAGGGTCGTCGTCTCGTTGACGTGGACGTCTCCTCGATTGATTACATTCTGGGCCAGTAGTGGCTGGGCGTGGTGTGGATGCAATAGGATCGTTAGGATCAGCACCACAATGGCCGTACTTGGGCCGCGTAGTATAGGCTTTGGATTCATAGATTACCTCGTCTGTTGTTCTCGGTTCGGGCATAGATGTGCATAGTGACATCTATGCCCAAGCACAACACTTTATCAAAACAGTGGTTTGTGTTCACAGAATGCGCTGAATGCGCGCCGCACATCCGGTTACGGATCCACAACCTCGATCTGGAAGGTGCGAGTAGTTGTCTCGCCAAGTCCGGTAAAGAGCTCAACCTGCAAGGTACGCGTGCCGGCTACGCTATCGGGCTCCATCGTAATCTCGCGCATGGCCGCAGAAAGATCGGCAGAGACGATATCCCCACCAGCGTGGGTAAGGATGAGCGTTTTACTGCCCGAGTTGTAGCTGCTAGAGACGTCGCCAATACAGCCAGGGCACTGTAAGGCATCGTTGGCACCTGCGCCATCGATAATCGAAATCTCCACCTTGGTAATGCGGTTTTGTGGCTCGAAGACGCCTATGTTTTTGCGTATGTCTTGTGGTTGCCCGTTGGCCAGTAACTGCACAGGGCGTTCGGTCATGGTTGCTGGATCCAGCATGGCATAGATAGTTTGGTAATCGTGGAAATGGTCAGAATTAGCGCTGGATACCCAATACCCCACAAAGAGACTTGTTCCAGAGGGGGAGAGGTGAAGAACGCTATGCTCTGCTGCATAGGGAGAATGGCTCAGTTGTCGTGTGTCGATAAGTGGTGCGTTAAACCTTAACAGGCCACCGGGCGATTGCGCTCCCTCTTCCGGTATCAGACGGATACGGCCGTTGTGGGTGCCATCGGCATTAAATTGATGGATCTGGAAGGAGCGCCCCATGTCATTCAGTATTAGGCTTGTCGCACCCACGGCTTGGCTTGCATATCTTGCCGTTATTGGCTGGGCTAAGATATCTGGCTCGGCTGCGCCGGTGGCCAGTAAGCGCCCATCGGGAAAAGCTGTCATCGTGTCCCACGGGTGCTTTACTGTACCCCACTCACTCCCAAATAGTGGTTCTGGTAGTTCAGGATCAATTTCAATCTCGCCGAGCGTGTTAACGGTACCGGCGCTATCCATGGTCACTTTGCGTAATCCGGCATAGTACTCATCGCTTGCAGGTATGCCGCGTCCCAGTTCATGGTAACTCGGTTGGTCGGACATACCGGCTCTAAGGCGCCGCATACCGATATAGAAGGTGTCGCTGCTGCCGACACGGGCCATGTCTATATGGGCTGACGTTACACCCGTACTTGGCCAAAAGAAAGGTGCGGACGCGTTGGTCTGTACGGACGTTTGTGTTGAAAACGTTCCGTCCGAGTCGTAGAAATTGTACAGGTTTGTATTGCTCGACCAGTTCGAGGCAAGGGCAACAAAGCCAAAAGTTGTCGCCGCAATATCATGTGTGAATAGATTAGCACCAGATGTAAAGAAATTGACTTGGTTGCCGTCTTCGTCGAGGATGACATATTCTGTTATGCTTGCACTGGTATTATCCCAAAAGACGATATTGCCATTGTCTAATTTCATGTGATCCGTCTGAACGGCAACGGCGGAAAAGCTTGGTACATCCGCCCAAGCTTTGACGACAGTGCCATCTTGTTGCGTGATCTTGTAGCGCCGGGCAACAGTATTGGGCGCAGTCGCATAAAACATGAGGTTGCCGTTATTTAGCGGGACAACATGGATGGCATGATAGAGTGTCCCAGGAGTGAGCGGACCGGGGTCGCCAAGGGTAAAGCGCTCGATTTCTGCCCAATTTGCGTTAAATACTTTTACGATCTGCTCATTTGCATAGACAAAATTCTCTGGGTTGGCGTTGGGGTTGAAGTTCCCTTCGACAAGCACAAAGGTATCGTCGTCGATCCACTGCTGATCAAAAGCCCCTTGGGAAAAATATCTGGACGGCGTAATGCTTATCATGCCAGTGCCGAAGCCGGTGGCAGCGGGGCTACTGCCGCCCACAATACAGTTCCACGAAGTGCCGTCCCAGACTTGCAGACATTTGTCTGTGGTGTTGTAGATGGTTAGCCCTTCGGCAAAGGTGCCGCCGTTAATGGCATCGCGCTCGGCGGTGGTCAGGCGCGGGTGCAGCACGCCTTGGGTGGTCGAGACAATGTCGACCGCAGCCGACGGATCGGGGTTGGTGGTACCGATGCCCATTTGGGCGGCGGCTATACCAGCCACGGCGATGACGAGGATCACTGCCGTGATGAGCCATGAGAGTTTTTTGTTCAACATACTGTATTGCCTTTTTTGTCTACTCTTATTATTCAGATATAGTCAATAGCTCGGTCTTGCCGACTACCGATTACCGACTACCGACTACCGACTACCGACTACCGACTACCGACTACCGACTACCGACTACCGACTACCGACTACCGACTACCGACTACCGACTACCGACTACCGACTACCGACTACCGACTACCGACT
>JBCCHB010000049.1:0-99978 GCA_039028975.1 Chloroflexota bacterium | reverse complement strand
GGAAGAAGAAGACCGACGCTACGACCAACTGAGTCTCTTCGACCAAGACTGATAGAAGTTGCCCCCATTGGGGGCTCTAAATAACCGCTTCGAGCGGTCCATGAATTCAAGCCACCGGCTCTGCCGGTGGTCGCTGACTCTGTTTTTGAAAGGCTTACAGGCTAATTGCGCGTACCCCAAGTACCCTATCTACCCCGTAGGGCACTCCGATTGAAAGGAGAAATATATGTACATTGCTCGACGACACTACCCATTCGTGACTGTCGCAACAGTCATGAGCATGATTGCTCTTTTGCTGTTCGTATTTACGCCTGCCCTTGCTGAAGAAGAGGTACCCAGCGCCTCTGATGGCCTATCCACTGCTCCATCCAAGGCAGCCC
The DNA here is from genome assembly GCA_039028975.1 of Chloroflexota bacterium. Classification (GTDB taxonomy): domain Bacteria; phylum Chloroflexota; class Anaerolineae; order Caldilineales; family Caldilineaceae; genus JAHBNG01. Next base: position 99,598 of record JBCCHB010000049.1, on the reverse strand, counting down.
CGTTAAAATCCCCTCGCCTAATCATTGCACTGGAATCCGCTCCTTTGGCACAGGCGTTTGCCGCTGCGGAAGTTCAGGCAGCAGGCATCAACGGTAAACTTGACGTAAATGCCGCTTCTGCTCAAGCTTATATGGCCCAACTTCAAGCAGAACAAGGTACGTTTGTTAACCAGATGCAGAGCGTGCTAGCGGAAGCATCCATCGCAACGTACATTAATGAGCTTGGCCTTGCTGAGCAAGCTACTTACCAGATTGTCTTTAATGGAATGGCAGTGGAGGTTCCCTCGGGGGATCTGGAAGCAGCCCGTGCAAAGCTTGAACGTCTTGATGGCGTCAAAAACGTCTACTTTGATAAAGCCTATTCGACGCACCTCTACACCAGCACCCATCAAATCAACGCTCCGGCAGTTTGGGACAGCAGCCAGATTGGTGGCGTTGAAAATGCAGGTGCAGGTGTCAAGTTCGCTTCGATGGATGGCGGTGTTCATAAAGATGCCCCCATGATGGATGGCACAGGGTATGAATATCCCTCTGGATATGGCCCAGATGGCCTGGGGCTGACGGCCAACAACAACGGCAAGATTATTGCCTCTCGCGTCTACTTCCGCTCTTGGGACCCGCCCGCCCCTGGCGATGAAAATCCCTGGCCCGGTGAAAATGGCACCTCACACGGTATCCATACCGCTTCGACTGCGGCTGGCGGTTGTGTCGATAATGTTGAATATATCGGCTTTAATGTAGGTTCTATGTGTGGTGTGGCACCCAAAGCCTACGTCATGAGTTACCGAGTCTTCTATGCCAGCGTTAATGGGAACGATAGTTTCTATACAGCCGAAGGCGTTGCAGCACTGGAAGATATTGTGAAAGATGGCGCAGATGTTGTGCAAAATTCCTGGGGTGAAGGCCCAATTACCGAAGGTGGCGAATTTGACCCCATCGATCAGGCGCTGATCAATGCTGTTAAGGCTGGCGTATTTGTCTCCATGTCTGCTGGCAACTCGGGCCCTGGCAAAGGCACAGGCGACCACCCCTCAGATGACTATATCAACGTTGCTGCCAGCACCACTTCGGGCACCCTAGCAGCAGGCCAAGTGAACGTTGTAGGAAATAGCGATCTGCAAGGACTTCCCTACGGGACCGCTAGTTTTGGTCCTTCGCTAGCATTGGGTGAGTTGTTCACCTATCCATACGTCACCGCGGCCAGCGTAGATCCCGCCAACGTAACAGGCTGTTCCGCTTTCCCAGAAGGTGCTTTTGAGGGCAAGGCAGCGTTGATTAGCCGAGGCGGCTGTTTCTTCTCCGACAAAGCGTACTATGCTCAGCAAGCAGGGGCCGTTTTCGCCATCATATACAACAACACAGGTGGCGAAGCGCTAATCAACATGTCCTGCGGTTCTTTCTGTGGTGAAGGTGAAATCACCATTACTTCCATCATGATCGGAGAAACCAATGGGAATGCAGCCGTTGAACACTACGACATGGTCGGGGCTGATTCTGCCTCGGTGGAGGTAAGCACGATTGGCTTCCAAAGCGGTAACATAGCTGACCGAATTATTGGGTTTAGCAGCCGCGGTCCTGGCATTGGCGGCACGTTGAAGCCTGATATTGCCGCACCTGGGGTGAATATTCTGGCTCAGGGATATGCCAACGGTGTAACCGGGGAAGATCGCCACCTTGGCTACGGCCAAGTATCAGGCACCTCAATGGCCGGGCCTCATGTGGCTGGTGCCGCGGTGTTGCTCAAACAGCTCTATCCCGGTTGGTCCAATGCGTTCGTTAAATCTGCCTTGATGTCTACGGCCCAATACATGGATATCTATAATTTTGATGGAACACCTGCTCAGCCGCTGGATATGGGTGCTGGCCGTTTGGATGTTGGTGCAGCCATGGATCCCGGTGTCATTTTGGATCCGCCCAGCGTGAGCTTTAGCACCGTTCCATCCGGGACGCAGAAGAGCGTTACGGTTCAAGTAACCAATATTTCTGCCAGCCCAGAGACCTATATTCTTAGCACCCTCTCCTATACAGATTCCTTTACCAATACCTCATCGCTAGCAGGTGTGACGCTATCGGCAGACTCGATTACCCTAGCCCCTGGTGAGACAAAGAGTGTTGATATCACCTTCGATTCCAGTCAGAGCAATGGCGTTGGCGACAACCAGGGCTATATCCTCATGGAAGGCAGCGAGCACAAAGCCCATATGGCCGCTTGGGCAAGGGTAACGCCAGCATCCCAAATCGCGGATGTGCTGATTCTGGACAACGACTTCAGCTCGTTGGCCCCTCTTGCTGGACTCTTCGCCTATGACTACCTTTGGTACTACACCAGTGCGTTAGATGAGCTGGGCTATACCTATGAAGTGGTTGATGTGGATGCGAACTTCGGCGGTGGCACAACCATACCCGAGGCCGCTGTTTTGGCTGGTTATAAAGCCATCCTCCACTTTACAGGCGATAACTTCCGGCCAGATGGAACATTTGGTGTCTCTACTGGTATTACAGCACTCGATAAAGATAGGCTGGTCGAATACCTGAACGGTGGTGGCACGATTGTTGCCATGGGACAGGATCTTTCCAGCGTGGCGAACGCAGCAGTTGCCGACGCCGCTGTGGGCAACCGAGACTTCTACTATGTTTATCGCCTCGGTGCCAACTACATTCAAGATAGCGTGACTGGCTCTGGCGCGGCTGGTGAATTTACGCCAGCACAGATGATTATCCCATCCGCATCGGCTCCAGATGCCTTGCAGAATATGAGCATTGATCTAACCCAGGTACGAAAGTATACTGCATCGGGTTCACTGTCAGGCGACGAAGAGGTCCCAGCTGTGATGACCGAAGCGGGTGGAAACTTTACCATTTACCATGATGTCACCCAAAATATGACTGAATTTGCGGTGACGATTGTCCCAACCCCAACCGAACCTATAACGGTGACGTCCTCTCACATTCATTTGGGCACGGCAGGCAACAATGGTGGTGTGGTTCGCAATTTGAACTTGAGCGGCGTACTACCAGCATTCGTAACCGATACGCTGACTCTTAGTGGCGTTCTATCGCCAAGCCTGACGGCAGAAGAGATTGGCCAGATGTTAAATGGTGAATTCTATATCAACGTTCACAGCAGTAAGAATCCGGGTGGCGAGGTTCGTGGCCAGATCCTGCCGTCGCCAGTGCCAAATCAAGCCTATATCGATGAATTGGAGAATGTCTTCCACGACGGCTCTCAAGATCCAAACGACGACGGTACTACGTCCGAGAGCAACTTAGGAAGTGTGCCACTCTTCTACTTTGGTGGACCCTATAATCAATACAACGGAACGGTTGCCTTGGCCCATAGGGATCAACCTTCCCTCGAGAGAGCTGGAACCGACTATTCAGGACGCAGCATTTATGCATCCTTTGGCCTGGAGGGAATGAACGAGGCCTTCAATCCAACAGCTCGATTCACCCCCACGACTCGGGTCGAACTTCTCGGTGCATTCTTGGATTGGGGATGGTCTGAACCATCAACCGTTGTTGTCTCCAACACAACAGCAACAAATGCGTCTGAGCTGAGAACCTTTAGCGCAACTTTGGCAAGCGGTCAAGCTACTCAGTACCGTTGGGATTTCGGGGATGGTAGCGCGCCTGTCATCTCTGGCGCGGCTACGGCTGGACATCACTACACCTATTGCGGTATCTATACTGTCCGAGCAGAGGTTACTGACAGTTTGGGTAATGTTGCAATCGGTAGCACAACCATAACCATCGCCACAGAATGTACGGCAAGTTTGTCTGTTCGCCTGAATAATGCAAATGCTGGCCCCGTTGGACCTGGTGAATTGGTTTCCGTGCAGGTGAAGTATGAGAACAAGGGGAATGCCACCGTTTCGGGTATGATCAAGGTCACTGTACCAGAAAATACAACGTATACAGCCGCTGGCAGCTCTGGGCTGCGGGCAGCAGGCGGCGGAACGTGGAGTTGTGCAGATGGTAGTGCAGCGGGATCTGTCTGCGAATTAGCCGTAAGCAATCTGGCGTCTGGGGTTTCTGATGAAGCGACCTTTGCCGTTACGGTCGATAGTAATCTGCCTACAAATGCAGGCGAGCTAAACTTTGCTGCCGAGATTGAGGCAGATGGCACAACCAGCGAAGTGAGCGCTCCTTTGGTTGTATCGATTGCTTCGCCAACGAACATTATGCCTGTTGAGGAGCCGGACGCAGACTCGGATTTGGAACCACAACTTTATATTCCGTTTATGCAGTAACAGTAATGACAGTTCTATAGTGGTGATTATTGGTGGTATCGTTCGATGAATAGACATTAGAATTGTTTCCGATAAAGGGCTGAGTCTTTTTCAAAGGATTCAGCCCTTTTTTCGTCCATCAGGTTAATTGTGTCCCCCCCCTTTGCGCGATTCTGCTCGAAGACCTACAAAAGGGAGAACATGCTCATCCTCACGAGGACAAGCGCTTTACCTTGCTATCTAGATTTTCCAACGGAAGTACCCCAAAATTTATGATGCTATTGAATCAACGAAACGATTGTGCTAAACTATCTGTGTCTGATGCAAGCTTAGCCTTTAGGAGGAATCATGAAGAAGAAGAACCGTAAGGGAATGAACAAATACCAGAAGGCTGCATTTCGGCCGGGTGAACATAAGACTCGACGTGAAGATGTGGATAGGTATCTAGTGATGGCTAAGAGTGATGATCCAGACGAGCGTTTAGAAGCGGCCGAGAACCTTTGCCCTTGTCACGTACGTCGCCGCATCGATGATGTCTGGCAAGCGCTTTATCGCATGATGGAAGATCCGGTGTCTTCGGTTCGGCGTGCGGCATGGCACACGTTAGAAGATGGTGGCGTTCCTAATGATCCAGCGATTGAAGCAATTTTTCGTCGGGCAGTAGATGGTTTGGAGCAAGAGTCAGACCGCGGTACGCGTAGCTTTATCAAAGAATTTGCCGTTCCTTATCTGCAAGAGCGGGAGCAGGTCGACTTTCAGCGGACACGATTATCCACAAGCCCTTACCAGCAGCTAGGCAAATGTGATTTTTGTGGACGAACCAAGCGGATGGTGCGCACCAACTACGATACGGAACTGGCAGGCAGCAACGGTGTTGCCAGGCTTTCACTGATATGCCAAGTATGTGATGAAGTTTAGGCATGGAAAAATCAAATCAAATCAGGAAGCTGTCATGCCGGAAGTACCCTGAAATGTTGTTATCGGAGGAATCGCATAAGCCCTCTTTCACTGTGTGTATAGGACGGGTCGGTCTCATAGGGATCAACCCGTTTTTTTATTCCTGTGGATTGGCTCAAAATGCTGAACATGCCCCCTGTTGCATAAGTCCGTCATTTATGACGGAAACCCTACGATTCCCTGATGTAAGCTTTGTAGATACTTTTGCGCTTACCACCCAAGAGAAAAGGGATAACAACCAATGAACATCGAAATAGTCTGTCACCGTGGTGCCAATGAGTACGCGCCGGAAAACACCTATGCAGCAGCGCAACTTTGCATTGATTGGGGTATGGATTATGTAGAGGTAGATGTTAACACAAGCAAGGATGAGGTGCTCTATCTCATGCACGGTCCCCTGATTGACCATACAACGAATGGGACAGGATATTTTGGAGAGCTTACCTCCCATGAGATTGACCAATTGGATGCAGGTAGTTGGTTTCATTGTCGTTATGCGAATGAGCGGATTCCTCGTCTTGAGCCTTTTTTGCAGTGGATTAAAGGGAAAGCCAAAGTCTTCTTGGATGTAAAGGCTGCTCAGAAAGAGCAGCTACTAGAGATTCTCTATCGCACGGGAATGACCCAAGATTGTTTTCTCTGGACGGCTAGTGATCGATGGATGTTAGAAGTGCGCCAGGCGGATCCATCGCTTCAATTAAAGATGAACGCAAATTCAGTCGCGGATATCGTTGAAGCAGCAGAGGTTTACCGAGCCAACATTATCGAAGTAGATCTGGATAAGATGGATGCAGAGATTGCTAAAGCCTGCCATTGGTTCGGCCTTCGACTCATGATTTATGCTCGAGGGAAAGATGAAGCGGCCTACCAGCAGGTAATCGAATGGGGGGCCGACATGGTCAACCTAAATCATGGCGATCTATTTCAGAAAGTCATCAAACGGACTTTCGTCAATTCACTTCAGCCCCATATTTCCCGGCCAATTTGGCAACAGGTGGGGACAATGTAGCAACAATGTAGCAACTGATTCGTTGCGTTAGTACTCAGTAGTCAAACATGCAACGGGCTGCATCATGGGAGATGAAAATCAAACAAAGATTAGAAGATTTCACAGATTAAGAACCTGCAAAATCTGTGAAATCTATGAAATCAAGGAAACCTCATTAATTACACTCCTTCAAGATATCGTGCAGCCTGCAAAATACCAAACTTTTCTTCATCTCCCCCATCATTGAAATTCATATCCTCAAGTTCAATGGAAACTCGTCCGGAATAGTTATTTTCCTTTAGAATGCGGAAGACCTCGCACCACGGCGTAACACCATGGCCTGGGATACAGTAACGCCAAGAAAAACCGCCAAAGGGCATCTGCTTGGCAAAGGTTGCGGGCTGCTCCGTTCCATATTCGTATACGTTGTCGGCTAGAATTTCTGTGTCTTTGCCGTGGGTATGGTAGACCCGATCTACAAACTCATTCAAGAAATGAATCGGATCAATCCCCATTCTCAAAAGGTGAGACGGATCGTAATTGACGCCCATGGCTTTGGAGGGAACGGCCTCAAAGAATGCTCGATATGTCTCCGGGGTGCAACATAAGGCACCTGGTCCAGGCCAACCTTCGATGACAATCGTGGCATTATGCGCCTCCAAGGTTGGGGCCAGAGCACCAAAGCTTTCAACCATGTACCCAAAATTGTCCGCCCTGGGCAGGCTAGGATCCTCGGGAATCATGGCCAGAAAGTAGACCATGGCCCCCAACTTGGCTGAAGATTCGATGTATGATTGGTTGTCGGCTATTGCGGCCGCTCGTGTGTCTGGGTCTGCCGAAAGGAGGTTGCGTGCATTGCGTAGATCCGCCGAGCCAATCCACAAATCAGCGTCCAGAACCTGTTGGCCGACTTCATCTGCGTTACTGCCAATATCCACTCCGCCCAGCCCGCTCTCTTTTGTCCACGTAAGCACTTCTGCAAAAGAGGCATTGCTTGTCCAACCCCTCATACGGAAGCCAATAGAATAGTGACCTGTTCGTGTTTTCATCATTTGGTTCTCCTGATAGTTTGCTTGATGTATGATTTGTGTTGTGCCATTCGTGTATCGGTCTAGATGTTTGTTCTATATTATACTGCGGTCGTTTTGAAAATAGGTGTTTTCCCAAGCTCTACCAGAGAGACCAGACACCTGTTTTCAAACGGAGCTGAGTATAGATGTAGACAAAGAGATTATTATTCCTTATTCTTGATGCATGAGCAAATGAACTTTGTCTTTGTGATGTTTGGGGACAAGAGTGCTGGCTTATTGCGCACGACAAACTTTGGTACATATCAAAAAAAGGGAGCCTCACGTTTTGGTAGCTAAGAGTTGGCTAGCTCTGCATGACCCCCATTTCTGGATGCACTGAACAAAAAAATGGGTCTTGACAGACGTTTTTCTATGTGATACTATTTGAACGGACGTTCAATCAATAGAAAAATACACACATTATGCCGAGAACCGCCAAACAAAATCAGGCTATACGCGAAGAGGCCAAGGGAAAACTGATTGAGAGTGCGATGACCATCTTTGCCAACCAAGGCTTTGCCAACGCATCAATTCGCAAAATTGCTGCGGAAGCGGGTGTTTCGTTGGGTTTACTATATCACTACTTTGCCAGCAAAGATGAGCTTTTACAGGCGGTCTTTGAGCATTGTATGGAGCGTCTTGGCCAAGGATTTAGTGGTGTATACGAGATAGAGGAGCCATTGGCACAAGTTGGTTACCTATTGGATCAGATCTTTTTCGAATTACGAACCGATCCGCTCTTTTGGGGACTATTTGCCTCTCTGCGCTCCCAGCCGGCTGTCATGCCAATCTTGGGTGAATCACTTAAACATTGGACAGGGCATTTGCGCGAGCTCTTTCAGCACTCTTTTGACCGGGTGGGCAGACCTGAACCAGAAGTTGATGCCTATTTAATCTACAGCTTAGTTGAAGGCGCGATTCAACAATACCTGTTGGATCCAGAAAATTATCCACTGGACGCGGTAATCAGACGAATTAAACTACAATTTGAGATTCAATAGATGAGGAGAATAAACAGTGAGCTACTATTCAGCAGAAGCTTCCGAAGTTATTGCGGCCAATCCAGCTGATATCTACGCCGTACTGAAAGACTATCATATCAATCATCCAGCGATTTTGCCCAAACAGTACTTCAAGGAGCTGAAGGTCATCGAAGGAGGAGATGGAGCTGGAACGGTCTTTGAAACCCGTCTTCAGGTGATGGGCGTAGAACAGACCTATCGCATGACCGTCACTGAACCAGAGCCTGGCCGCGTAATAGCAGAGCGAGACGAACCGTCAGATGTTACCACCACCTTTACCGTGGATCCACTGAACGGGGGTCAACAGAGCCGTGTGACCATCCATAGCCAAGCCAAAGCAAGTCCAGGAATCAAGGGCGTATTGGAACAACTCTTTACCCCTGCCATCACACGCCGCATCTTCCGGAATGAGTTAAAGCAGTTGGCTGAGTATATGGCAGAATAACTTGTGGTTCCCTACAGCATGGTTTTCCTGAAGTTCGTGGTATAATCTTCTTATTGTATTGTGCCATTATACTTAGCCTCGTTTGCAAACGGGTGTTCTCCTAAGAAGCCATACTTTTCAGACAGCTTCTGTTCGCTCTAGTACCGGAGTGGATATACCCCAAACAGGGGATCCACCCTCAGGGCGGAACGACTGACTTTTCAGACGGCTTCTAAGCACTAACAGTGAGACTAAACACGTGTTTTCAAAACGACTGCGGTATAGATAGGAGATTATTTTGGTGAAGATCATGACTGATACCCCAAATTCAATCACCCATAGACGCCCAAAGATGGGCAGGTGGGTGATTTTTTTTACGCTATTTTGTACCCTGCTTCTTAGCACAGCCTGCGTTCTGCCTATTGACCCTGAGACGGGTAGCATTGTAACAGCTCGACTTCAACGCCAACCAATCATCGCCGTAGCACCCCAGGCGGGTGGTGTTGGAACCCAGGTTTCTGTCTCTGGTTCGGGTTGGCAACCCAGCGAAACAGTTATACTGAAAATAGAGACAGTCGATCAGAGCCAAGAAGAAGTTATCTTTGCTTTCACAACCAACAGTGACGGAACCTTTGCTACTTCCTTCAGCTACCCAGAGTCGGCCCAATGGCAGAGCGCGGGGCAGGATGCTGGGCAGGTCAACGTGGTTGTCATGGCTAATTTAAGCGATGAGCGGGCGATGATGCCTTTTCAGCTCTCTGGTATGAACCCCCTTGTCAATCCGCCTGCACCAAGCGGGGCGTCATCCATTACAAGTTCAAACAACACAGGGGCATCTGGCCCTACGCCAACTTGGACGAGTGTCTCTTCTCCCTCTTCATCTATCTCCACGTCCGTCTCGCAAGCTGCCACAGCTGTCGCCACACCTACACCATTGAATCTACCGTCCAGTGTCGCCAGGGTAACCAGCCCTGGCCTCAACATCCGCACAGGGCCTTCGGCTGCGTATCCAGTCATTACAGATGTGCTTCAGGGAACATCTCTAATCGTGCAGGGGCAAAGTCCAAACGGCAGTTGGCTACAGATTCGTCTGGATGATGGGATAGAGGGCTGGGTGGCTCGTTTCTTTACCGATTATCAATCTGGAGTTTCCATTGTTGCGGCACCACCCTTGCCCGCAACAGCAACTTCAGCAACCACGCCCACAGCTACGGCCTTACCCATCGAACTCGTCAGCCCCACCATTACCGAGTGGCGGGGTGAGTATTTTGCGAATCGGGATCTGGCCGGTCCGGCCACTTATGTTCGCAACGATTCCAAAATCGAGTTCAACTGGGGCAATGGTAGTCCGGAGGCCCTTCCAAGCGACAATTTTTCCGTACGCTGGACCCGAACAGTTGAATTAGCCAGCGATGAATACCGCTTCCACGTGCGTATGGACGACGGTGTTCGTTTTTATGTGAATGATAACCTGATAATCGACCGCTGGCGAGATGATAGCGTCAAAGAATATACGGGTGATATCTGGCTTGGTGGAGGGCTTCATACCATTCGGGTGGAATATTACGAGCATACCGGAACAGCCGAAATTGCTGTCTGGTGGCAGAGCAAGCCGGATGATAATGAGCGCACTGATAATGACGACGATGAATTCCCTGAGTGGAAAGGGGAGTACTACACAAACCGTAGGTTAGATGGCAACCCGCGGTTCCGGCGCAATGATCGGGAAATCAACTTTAATTGGGGCGGCGGCTCACCCAGCTCACGCATACCCGATAACGATTTCTCTGTACGGTGGCGGCGCTCACTTTGGTTTGAAGAGGGGCGCTATCGCTTCTATGCTCAGGTAGATGACGGCGTGCGCGTCTACATCGATGGAAACCGCATTATCAATGAGTGGAATGACAACTCCGGTGGTGCACCCTACAGCACAGAGCGGGATCTAAGTGGTTGGCATGAAATCCAGGTCGACTACTACGAAAATAACGGTGGAGCAGAGATCCGATTCTGGTGGGATCGAGTTAGTACACCATCTTCACCCACGCCTGAACCAACCGTCACGCCCCTGCCCACATCAGTAGCAGAGGCTACCGCAACAGCTACACCGGCCCCACCAACCTTAACGCCTACACCTACGCTGGCCATTCAGGCTTCGGCCAACGTCCAACCCGGCTCTGGGGGATTAGGCGAATCGATTACAGTAAGCGGTGGTGCCTTCCCGCCAAACGTGGTGGTTAATGTGCACTTGGGGGCATTGGCTGGCGTACAAGCCGCTGGTGCTGGCTCTGGACCAGCAATCTATGGCACAACCACAACGGATAATGCGGGAAGCTATTTTGTGCGATTTGAAATGCCAGGGAACTGGAGCGGAGGAGGGGCCATTTCGAGCGGACAGATTTTAATTCTGGTGGCGACTGAGGATATGGGCGTGCAGGCAAACACCCTCTTTAACTATGTAGCCGAAGAACCAACCGCAACCAACACAGGGCCACCACCTGCAACACTTGTTCCCACTGCAACCTTTACACCCATTCCTCAGGCAACGGCGACAACAGTTCCCCAACCCTATGTGAACCTAAGTCCTACTACAGGCGAAAAGGGAACGTCGGTCGATATTCGTGGTGGTGGCTTTTTGCCCAATATTCAAGTGAATCTCTACTTAGGTCTCTTTGATGGGGCAGTAGATCCCAATAGCAATCCGGTTAACTATCGCTCTACCGTGACGGATGAAAATGGAAACTATGGGATGAATCTCGTTGTGCCAGAGAATGCGCCAGATGGTCGAGCGATACCTGCCGGGGCCGTACTCTTTGTAGTGGCTAACAACGACTTTAGCCTGCGCACATCGGCGCTCTTTAACTTTGTCGTACCAGAACCTCCAGCACCAGCTCCTCCGCCAACTGATACGCCGATTCCGCCGACACCCATTCCAACCGACACGCCGATCCCGCCAACTCCGGTACCTCCAACACCAGTTCCCCCATCACCAACCGCCGTACCACCCACGTTGATTCCAACGGATACGCCAACATCCGTTCCACCAACGCCTGTACCGACTGAAACACCGATTCCGCCAACGCCTGTTCCGACCGACACACCAACAGATGTAGCTGCGGATGAACCGCCACCTCAGTCGGGTGACGGTGAATCATCAGTACCACCTGCAGATTCGGACGAATCGGGTGAGAGTACAACCGACTAAGGAATTAGATAAGTTGGGCATACGATCTCTAAATGGCCAATCGTAGGCGCTGTTTTCAACTGCGCAAGCGTGGCCACCCCCTCACGTTCAAGAGAAGAGACGGGGTTTTCCATGCTTGTGCGGCTGCAAGCCGCACCTACTATGCGTTACGACATAGCTGACGCTGATTAGCTGAAAGCTTCTTTAATTAGGACACTTCTACTGGTTCGATAATAAACTTCAATTGGGGTAATTGCTCGTGGGGAATATTGCGAAAGGTCGTCTGCCCAAATGGATCCGTTGTCTGTGTGATGGGTTCTTGTCCAGGGTAGCTTAGCAAGATACGTGAGTCTGCCATCATCGGCGCGCCTTGCAAGCTAGGAATATCGATCGTCATAGCCACATTTGCAGCATCACTATCGGGTTCGGATGGTTTGACCTCAATACTTACAACTAAATCTGTCTCTACTTGTTGATGGAATTGATACGTACCATGTGATGGCTTTGGGTCAGAAGAGCGGAAATTTGCTGCAGGTGCTGATTTAAGGGAAGAAGTTTGTGGGTGAGGATGTGGTGGCAGAAGAAGCTTCAGCAGATGCTCGGAGAATTGGACCACCAAACGACCCATTGTATCCCATTGCCATGAATTGTTTACGACGGCACCAGGTGTAGTTTGTAAATAGGAAAAATCGAATGAAGGGATGTGAGATGGAATCACCAACGTCCCATCGCGTTCTCTTACCAAAATTTCCTTTAAGTCAATATACTGCTGGTATGCCTCGTTGGAGGTATCGATGATACGATGAACTTGAGGGAACTGGGTTACAGCATCTGCCCCATCTAACTCGGCCTCAATATAGGCATAAAGCAGCTGCATTGGTTCATCTACATCCACTAAATCTGGCGCATCCATAAAATCTGATGGCTTGTCTTGCAGCTTATTCGGTTGTTTTCGTGGCGGTTGATCCAGCCCAGTAGCCGAATACGCCTCGAAGTTATTAAAAATTTCAGTGAAAATACGCTTGATCTGCATGCTCAGCAACTCGCCTTTGAACTGTATCTGTGTGCGTTACTATAGACGCATCGAATTCGGAAAATCTTTCAAAGCAATTTTACACGATTGTAAATCATCTCAGCCTAGTGCTTCTTCAAGCCTTAATTTTCGGGTTGAGTAAGCACGCCCTCGTGCGGTGAGCGGCACGGGGCGTGCCTGCTAAACCCGAACTTTTAATCTGGATAATGCACTAGTTGGTTTGACTTGGATTTGAACTTGAGTTGTAGCCTTCGTCAGCAAACCGGTCAAGTTCTATAACTTATGCCGAAATGGAAAAAGCCCCGACTGTACGCTACGAAAGTATTGCAGCGACAGCGGGGCTTTCATGGAAAAACGGTGAGTCAAACCGAACACCCTCTGGATAGTTATACTGCAGTCGCTTTCAAAACCGGGGTTTTCCTTTTCTCTACCAAAAAGACCAAACTCCGGTTTTGAAACGGAGCCAAGTATAGTAACCCTGAACGGATCAATCCTTCAAAGCATAATGGTCTTGCTTGCGCCAATTAAAACGACTCATTAGTTTATTGAGCCATGCCTTCAGGAAAAGACTCTTAAGGCTGTTCCAGCTCTCGGGAAGATCAAGCTGTTTATTCAGAATACGCATATCACCCTTGGGCAATAGGCCACCAGGTTGTCCAAAGCCACTTCCTGTACCTTCCATGGCAACCTCGCCGTCTCGACCAAATTGATAGTAGACGTAAGAGTCAGTAATGTTCTCAATCGGCTTACGACCTTGAGGCAATACGCGAACCAGTTGATGAGCCTGTTCGTAGGGTGTATCCGACGATTTGAAGTGAATGCCGAGCCGTTCGGCCCAATTGTGCATGCGTTCAAATAGGATGGGTGCAAGCTCTGGCGTAAATGCCGTCGGACCAATTAGATTGCTCCTGCGCAAAAAGAACCAACCGCCTCCTACAGCCGCTACAATTAGGGCCAGGCTTGTTAGCAGGGGGACTTGAGGAATGTTCCCACCTCCTAATCCTCCCGTACCAGGAAGGGGGAAACCACTTGGGGCTTCGGGAAAGGGATCATCGATTTCTGGAATTTCAAAGCCTGGATTGGGAAAATTACCGTTATTCCTACTGGCTAGCTCGCGTAAAGCAGCAAGGTCGTCATCCCGATCCTCTGGGCGAATTAAATCGCTTTCACCTGCTGTTGGCTCAAACTCAACCCACCCAAAATCAGGAAAATAGACTTCCACCCATGTATGGGCATCCCGCTCCGAGATGTAGTGGATCCCTTCCCCCATGAGCAGATCCTCGTCTGTGCCACTTAGCGTCTCGTAGCTGCCTTCGGCGTAACCGCTGGCCGTTCGGGATGGAATGCCCAAAGAGCGGAGCATCGTCACCATAGAGGTCGCATAGTAGTCACAGTAGCCACGTTGGATGTCGTAAAGGAAATATTCAACTGGGTCAGTCCCTGCAGACGGAGCGGGAATCTGATCATCATACTCAAACCCCCGAAGATATCCCTCTAACATGGCGGCCTTGTCATAGGCAGTCACCGCCCCAGTAGTCTGTTCCAATGCCGTTGCCTTGACTCGTTCCGAGAAATCTTCAGGAAGTTGGGTGTACCGCTCCACAAATGCATCAGAGGGGTAGTTTGTACCTGCCGCGCGAAGCGCATTTTGGGTAATATCTACTTGCCAACTGACAACCGTGTAAGAATCACCTGGCTCAAGCCCACGGTTGGTACGGGTCATAGTCAGTTCGATGGCCTGTTCGTCAGTCACTTCATCTAATACGGCAGACGAAGGAACGGGGGCAGAATCAACAAAATTATAGTTGGCAATCAGAGGAATGCTGGCTTTGAAAATATCCGGTGCGCCAAAGACCACATTACCAGTTGGTGACAGGAGGGTAATCGTTTGAGTCAAGGGTGTGCGCATTTGCCAATCGCCTACTGGAATTGTGGTGGCGGCTTCGATGTCTAAAGTTGTTTCGCTTGTGTTAAACCATTCCGTACCTGTATAGGTATCATAGGTTACAGCCCGCCAGTAGCGTCCTTCGCCCGCATCAACTTGGAAAATTACACTATTGCCAAAATTGCGTTCGCCCCCTAGCTTCAATTGGGGACCAAACGCAGCCGCGGCCGAGCGGGTGCGAGGCGTAACACCTTCATAGAGCTTACTGACTGAATTTGTCGTCTCTTCCCACCACGTATTGACTGGGGTTAACACTTCCCGAAGCTGAACGTTTCGCCCTAAGTTGGGTGTGATCCAAGAGATGGCAATTACGGCAACGCTAAAAGCCAGCCCGTTCCGCAAAAAGTCTAGACTAATGTCTGGGTTGAAATGAATACGTCTACCTCGCCAACGTAGCTGATGCTCGGCGAGATTGGTGCGAACCAACAAGACCAGACCCAACATGGCAAAAACGACCAGAAAGCCAATGACCGAATTGTGGGCATAGTAGGTATTTAGGGTCATGGCTATGCCTGCGGGCATGATGGCTAACCATGTGTAACCAAAACGATAGATGGCCCAAATGCCCAAATAGGTAAGCCACCACATGAGAAACGATATTTCGAAGATAAAGACATAGTTGTTGTTGTTTGGCGTCCCAGCAAAGGCATCTTGCAGCCAGTTAACCCATTCGATCAGAATCAGATATGCGCGGGCCTGGAGATCGGGTATGTCATTATTTAAAATGGGTTCAATCTCTTCTTCAGTAACCAGCCGTGTCATCATGAAGAGGATAAAGGCCAAGCAGACAAACATACTGTGAGAAACGGCGAAGAATCCATCAAACCGACTGAAGGACATGAGGAAGCCCAGCAACAGTGCTCCCAATGTCACAGGGAAGAGCAACCCCATGGACGTTACATACCCAGCGGCATCGAAAGAGACTGCTACAACAAGGTAGAGCAAGCTGACCAAGATGCCCGTTAAAAGCTTTCCATCTTCAAAGTGGACATTCAGCCCATAGTCATAGCCAAGTGGGTAGTCCCCACCGATGCGGCTAAAGACAGAGCCAAACGAACGTTGGTTTATTGTGTTGGGCGAAGTACTGGAGGAAACTGACATGAAACCTTCCTATCCAAAGAGGGGCTATACTCAGCTTCGTTTGAAAAGTGGAATTGGGTCTGTAGATTAGAGCCTGTGGATAACGCCACTTTTCAAAACGACCGCAGTATAATCCTGAGTATGGGATAAACCCTAACGATACAATGATGCCAATGTACCCTAAATGATAGAAAATCGCAAGTGGGTTTTCCTACATCCTTTATTCAGATCCGTTTGAAAACGACCACAGTTCAGTTTGTAATCAGCCTCATATCTGCGTCAAAGCATCCGTTATGGATACGTTGCTCATCGTTAGGTAATGATAGGATGAAGGGAATGGCCTCGCGCGCGGTTGGAATCATCTGGGCAAGGGGTAGCTCTGCCACAGGGTGGAACTCAAGCTTTCCCTCTGTACAGCTAAAATCGGCTGGTAGCGAGGTTAACCTGCCTGTGTACCACAGGAGAAGTACCTGAAGGGGATCGCGACTCAGAACTGTAGAAAGGCGTAGGCGGGCATCTTGGATATCTTCAGGCGTGATAGTAGTCTCTTCCGTAAATTCACGCCACATGGAGGCAGTCAGATCCAAGCCTTCCCCTTGCTCTAGTTCTACCTTCCCGCCAACACCCGTTATGAGATTGGGGAAGAGACGCTTGGTGGGGCTACGACGCAAAAGCAACACTTGATGTTCAGTTGGATGGCGCAGAATAAGCGCTGTACGGACATCTAGCTCCATCTACATATCCCTCGGCTTTTGGTAGAAGGGCAGCACAGTTCCCACACCTTTGGCTTTGGCCCTCTCATAGCAGAGGTTCGCTAGCATAATATCACTAATAGCAAAGCCCTTATGCCAAAAGAGATTGCGCTCATTGTCCGATTCTCTGCCTGGCTTGTGTCCGGCCACAATTTCACCAATCTCGCCATAGATATGCTCTGTGCGTAATTCACCAGCCTGAACCATATCCGCAAACTGCCCATATTGGGACTGCTGGCACTGATTCCAATCATCAACCACCATCTTATCGACAGAGAATGGCAAGGTAGGTGCAACTGACAAGACGGCCCCATAGGCTTGCAGATGGGCACCCGGCTTAACAGCATCCTCGGCAACCAAAACCTGGTGCTCCAGGAGCCGGGATGCATCGATGATAATATCTGCATCTCTTACGGCTTCATCCGTCGTTTCTGTTACAATGATCTTTTTGCCCAATTGCTTAGAGATGGCATCGGCAAAGCGTTCGCGGGATTCTGGCCGACGTGATGTAACCCGGATCTCTTCAAAGTCAAAGAGAGAATCGAGCATGGGGACGTTGTACCAAGCCGTCCCACGGGCACCAATATGTCCCAACACCTTGGATTCTTTTTTCGCCAGGTGCTTGGCCCCAATTGCGGTGACGGCCCCCGTTCGCATCCACGTATTTTGGGTTCCATCTACAATGGCAAAAGGTACACCTGTCTCGGAGTGGTAAAGTGTAACCAGGGCTAACTCAGAGGGTAAACCATGTTGATAGTTTCCATGAAAGTCGCCGATGACCTTAACGCCAGCTATGTTGACCGGCTCTACATAGCCTTTGAGGATATTGAAGAGCTTCTCCGGGAAATCTAAAACCAAGTGATCCTTGGAAGGCATGATAACCTTTTGATCACCGTGGGCCTGAAGACCCGCCTCAATTACATCCATAATTTCTTGGTTTGCTAGCTGAAGCGAGTCCACATCTTCTTTACCAAGGAAGAGGATTTCCAGTCCTTCCATAAGTTCTCCTTATCGATGGCCAGAAAAATCTTGTCTCCATGATGATGGGGATGTCCTCCCTTCTTGGAATTATCCAGAGTAGACGGGATACGAATCGGGACAAGACTTTTCTGGCGAAGTATATCGACGATTTTCGGTGGGTTTATAGTCCATCTATACTGCGGTTGGCCATAGATGAGAATAATTCGATAGCATTTTAGTCGAGTAGATTCTTCTCATTTATGACAGAGCTAAGTATATATTCGTAACCGATTATAATCGACAAGGAGAACAAACGCCATTCTATCGCATGAGTGGCAGGTAGATCAGGCCACCTGGAAGCTGCCCCATAACCGTCACTGTGGTGTCGTCAAGAGGTTCAGTCGTTGGATCGTCAGATTGGACTGTCTGTTGAGCTGTTACATCAACACCATCCAAATAGTGAGCTACTGCCTGATTGATTAACAGACCTGATGAGGGTTGTCGGACAACACGCGTCTGGAAGCTGATAGCCAGATCTTCTCCGTTGGGTAGTGAGTCAATGGAAATCCGAATGGCGGTGTCGCCTGGGCTGTTCCCGCTCTCCACATTGCCCAAGTCCGCAGTAACCGATTCAGGGATCAATGTCATATTGGCATCTAATGTGCTTTCTACAAAGACCTCTCGGGCAGAGATCTTCCCAATATTCCTTAGATTCAACTGATAGAGTAACGTATCTCCGATGGAGACCTCACCATTCTTATCTGCATCAATAAAGAAGATATCCGTCATAGTCAGCCTAAGCAATGCTCTGGGCCTTAGAACCGTTTCGGTCGGATTCGATTTTCCCTCTATGCTAGGATCATCCGTTAACAGATCGGCGATTCCCCCTCCGCTCACAAGCCCCTGGTTGCGAATCGAAATCACGGTTGGATCAATGTCAGTATTGATGCGAGCCTGGAAGCTAATCGTCACCTCTTGATTAGGGGAAATATTCCCGATGTTAATCGAGATGGAGGTATCCCCCTGTAGATTACCTTGGGAAATCACGCCCTGATCACTCTGAACAGAACCGACAATCAAGCTTGTGTTCGAATCTAATGTATCATCAAATACGATTCCTTGGGCCTCAACGCTGCCTGTATTCCGAATTGTCACCTGATAGATGAGGGTATCACCAGGTGAGCTGCCAGTTTCCCCCTGATCATCAATGAGACTAGCGGTTTTGCTGGCTTCTAAAGAGACAGCCCGGCGCAGGCTAATGATGGTGGGATCCTGTTCCCCATCCACATTGGGGTCATCAGTCAGAAGCGAGAACTGGGCCGCGGTCACGGACGCTTGGTTGATTATCTGAGTGATGGATGCCGATAGCGGGCTTTTGATGCGAACCACAAAGCGAATGGTCACATCATTGCCTGGTGCCAAGTTCGGAATCTCTACAACAACAGAACTCTCTCCGGCTTGGTTTCCGCTGACGATTGTTCCCAGGGTTGTCCCTACAGAATTATTGATAAGCGTTGTATTCAGATCGATAACATCCGTTACCTTTAAGTTAGAGGCTGCAGCGGTACCGCTATTGTGAATGACGATCTCATACAAGATCTGATCGCCAGGTGTGTAGTTACCATCTGCATTTGAATCAACGGCTAGAGCTGCTGTCTTGGTGGCTTTCAACACCGGCGTCAGGCGCACAAGCGTATCAGTTGTGCCCGTGCCATCCGGATTTTGGGTAGAGAGTACGGGAAAATTTTCACCTGTGATCAGGCCCTGGTTGCTAATCCGCGCAACGGAGTCTTCAAGCGGATCCTTGACCAGCACATCAAAGGTAACGGTGGCTTCCCCTCCAGGTTGCAGATCACCCAATTGCACAAGGATCCGCTCATCACCTTCTCGGTTGCCTTCCTCAATGGTTCCTTGGCTGATACCGAGCGTATCTGTTTGCAGCAAAGTATTTTGGTCTGGTATGTCGTTGAGCAGCACATCATCTGCTACCGCATTGCCATTATTGGTGATCTCAATTGTGTAACGAATACGGTCACCTGGATTGGCAACGTCATTGGAACTGTTAAGTAGTTCGGCTCGCTTAATGGCCTGAATCAGCGGATCGGCAATCAGGATGCGTACCTCATCCCCGCCAATGATAGAATTCTGATCATCATCTTCGCCCTGGACCGTTATGACATTGACATGTTCTTCGCCCAGCTCCCCATTGACCATGGCCTCGAAAGTACATTCATAGAATTGCCCAGCATCTAGAACCTGAGAAACGGCACAGTCTGTGCTGCGCAAGAGAGAATTATTTGGGTTTGCCACATCGCCATAGACAGAATCGATGATACTTTGTAGCGTAATTTGATCTGCTGCACTTTGGTTGGCAACGCGAACAGTGAAGCTCACCGGGTCACCCGCGCGAGAAGCCGTTGTGCGATCCGCACTCTTGCGGACCTCCATTGAGCTGGGAACATCTGTGAAGGAAATTTCTGCATTGGCCTGAGACGAAACAGGTAGATTGTCATCATCAAAGCCCTCTACGGTCACAGTATTGATATGGGGTTGGCCGAAATCTCCTGTAACGACTTGGTTAAATGTACAACTCATCTGACTATCGGGTGCCAACGTTGCTGGAAGCGATGGGGTGCAGTTATCCCCCACATCACCATAGAGATCGTCTGTGACGGAATGAATGGTGATTGTATCAATTGGGCTAGAATTTAGTGCTGTTACAGTGAATAGAACATCTTCCCCACTTTCAGCAACGCTCTGCTTATTCGCCATCTTGGTAACAGACAAAGACGCTGCCACGTCGATAATCTCCACTTCGGCAACAGAAATTCCCGATGTTCTCTGCCCATCGCCATCTTCCCCCACGACGACGAGTGTGTTCTCGTGTCGGTCCCCTGCTGTACCACTGACAGAAGCCACAAAGTAGCAGTTGTACGCTTCGTTTATGGCCAATGATATGGATTTTTCACAGGTCGTTTCCCGAACCGGGGAGCCAGATGACGCGGCATTTGTGACGGTAATGTCGCCAAAGGCCGAGTCTTCTAACTCAACTAATTGTATTGCATCCGCGGCACTTTGATTCTGAATGGTGACGTTAAACTGGACCGATCCACCAGGCTCCTCAATCTTCTGTACGCTTGGTGCCATCGTCACACTCAGCTTGGAGCCTTCGTTGACAACGGTTATGGTTGCCGAATCGCTATCTCTTACGACCTGCTGATCATCATCAACCCCCGTGGCCGTAAGATAGTTTTGGTGTTGCTCACCAATGTCGCCGGAAATAAAGGCGGTAAATTGACAAACATAGACATCGTTACCTTGACCTGCCGGCTGGAGAACAAAGGGCACTGCACAACTGGTCGTTTCGACGCCATTCCCTGTAACAACAACATCTCCATAGATTGAATCGTCTAAATGCTCAATGGTGACCACGTCAGCGCTGCTCTTGTTGGTGACCTGGATTGTAAATTCGACCATGGCACCCGATTCCGGAACGCTGTTGCGGTCGGCCGTTTTGAGCACTTCAATTTGGGAGACCAAATTGGTTACTTTCGCCTTTGCTTGTGCTGTATCGGTTACTCGTACACCATTGGCCTCAACCTCTACCGTCGCTTCATTTTCATAATCGCCAGGTTCGGTAAAGTTTAATGTATAATCACAGCTAACGTTGCCATTAATTGGGAGCTGCTGCCCGATCAGATTCGTACATTCGGCGCTTAGTGCGTGGGTATCCGTCAAACTCATAATCGTTACCGATTCTGTCGAGTTGTTTTCAATGGTCAACGTGTATTCAAAATCACCGCCTGGCTCAAGGCGAAAGGTTGGGTCGACTGACTTAGTTAATTTGATGGCTGGGCGGACGTCTACGCTTTCCGTGGCGTTATTGCTGGTGACGGTTAGATTTACAGAAGATACGCCAGTTGCGCTGGCAGTGTTGGTTGTATCGGCAATGATCTGCTGAGAGCAGGTGAACGCCCAGGGATCATCACCCGTGACATCCAGCCAGCTATTCTGATTCTTATCTCCTATGTTGAAGGCCCCAGACGTAACCGCCACAGGGGTACATTCACTGTCTGTGATGGCAATGTCTTTGAGCGCCAGCTCACCCGTATTCTCTACCAAGAATGTATAGTCGACAGTTTCGCCAGCATCAACAAGCTCTTTGCTTGCTGTTACAGAAAGTTCGATGCTGGCATTTTTGAGCAGGTTTTTCACCACAACATTGACAGAAGAGCCATCTACCGTTGCCATACTGCTTGGTTCGAAGGAGACTTCCCAGGCGCTGTCTGGGTTTTCGGAGAGAGTATATTCGCCTAGCGTTAGATCTTCCAAAAGCATATAACCGTCGTCACTCAGCGTGACACATTTCTGGGGTTCTGGTGCATGAGCAGGTCCATCGATGCAGATGCTGAAGGGGATTTGGGAAACGGAAGTTGGTAAATTATCGGGCAGAACTTGCTTCGTTATGCCTAATGTCCCGCGCAAAGAGTTGGTGACCGTCACCCGGGATATTTGGTCGGGGAAAACGTCCACAGTTCTATCAGCGCCAGCAACGCTCCATTGGCTACCAGGATCCACTTCTGTGATGGTATACTTGCCAACCAGTAGTTTAGACCATGTTTTGCTCTGGGAGGATGCCGTTTCAAAATCTCGACAGTTGCCATTGGGATAAGACGGTCCCTGAATGCAGATGCGAAATGTTTGAAGGGTGGGTGTAGCAATACCCCAATTGATGCTCTTTGTGATCTGAAGTCTGCCAGGCCGATACCGATTGACGACAGTCTGCTGGAGCGGTTGAGGGAAAGTCGTTGTTCCATCAATCGGGGTGATGGGATCCATGGCCCACTCCGACCCCAAATCTGGTTCGGTAATTGTATAGGTTCCAGCGTCTAAATTAAGATATGTTACGGTTGTATTAGCATTCACAGATTGACATAGCATGCTGGGGCCTTCTAGACAGATGTTGAAGAGTGCCGAAGGGGGGGCACCGATGGTACCATTCCATTCAACTTGCTTTGTCACTTGTATGTTGATTGTTGGCTGACCACCCTGAATATGATTCGGCTCATCTTGGGCATGGACTGGCTGTCCAACAACTGACTGCCCAACAGAGGAAGATAGGATACAGTAGACAAAGAGAAGAACGACAGCAGTCACCAAACGTTGTATGAAAAGAGAACGTTGTGGTGTGTTACGCATTGGGGCATAGTCCTGTTTCGCATGACCCTGCTGGACATAGTCACTATTTTTATTAGAAATGTCGCCAAATTGGGGTACTACAGAGAATTGATTGTTCATAAATACGAATGCTCCTTAAACGATACATCTCAGTGACTTTCCCCTGGAAGATATAGTAAGTGTGGTGCAAATAGCGGTATTGATTCGTTGGGTAAAGGTAGGTTAACTAGGCGCGTATTGCCTCGCCGCGTGACGATTCTAACAGATAATGGAAAGATAAATGTTACACTTTAGTAACATCGTATCATAGAAGCCGTTCGATGAGGGAAGAGCTTTCATGGAGAAATGGATCCAGGGAGCGCAGGGTGTTAGTATAGAAGGCGTTACATTATTTTTTTGTTCAGTATAAACGAAGGCTAGTTTCCTTTTTGCCCCTAGACATAGCCTCGATAGCACTTTGTACAGTAAAGAAAGAGACTCTTATGTTATCTGATGCCCAAATTAATGAATACCAACAGAATGGATATGTGGTAGTTCCAGGATTGTTCGACACTAGCGAGACAAGTGCCTGGAAGGCTCAATTACAAGCGAAGCTGACCGAGGAAAAGAAGCTCGACGAGCCATCTGGCGTTCGAGTCTGGATGTGTGATGGGATGGATTCCCTAACAGAAGCCAATGTTCAGAAACCCCAACTGGTCCAAATGTTGAATCAGCTTATCGGTCCTGATGTGGAATTTTTGAGCGTCAAAGCTGTCTTCAAGAATTCCAAGACATCCTTCAACTCTCCGTGGCACCAGGATTGGCACTACTGGCAGGGTAGCCCCAAGATTTCCATCTGGATTGCCTTGGACAACGCCACCCCAGAGAATGGTTGTCTGCGTTTAGTCCCTGGTAGCCATCGTAACGTTGTTCAAATGGATGATGTAGAAGATGGGAAGGGATTCGGCCATCGGATTGGCGAGGATGCCCTGGCTGACCTACCTGTGGAAACAGTGCCTGTCTCTGCTGGGGATGTGGTCTTCTTCCATGACCTTGCGCTCCATGCCTCCTGCCCAAACGTTAATGGCCAGGATCGCTGGACCGCGATTGCAACCTATCGCAGCGGGAGCGAAGTTGATGGGTCGACAGTTTGGGAGACGTTTAGGGTGTTGAGTGGGGAGAGTGTTAATTAGTAGTGAGCTACGGTCAATACTATGTATTCGTACGGATGCAACCGAACAGGGATTAGAAGATTTTACAGATTTTCATCTCCCTGATCTTCAACCCTTGTTCGGTTCTGGTAGAGAATGTACGTTTGTTCAGATAGTCCTAATTAATTGCTATCCCCTCCTTCAAATCTCGCACACTCTTCAAATTGATTCTCGGCTTGCAGACATACACTTTGATATTCCTGTGCCATTGCTTCAAATTCTTGAAATCTGTTGAGTAAAACTTCTTGTTCTGAATTCAAAATCGCTTCTATTTGTTGCAATTCCTGTTGTGTTTCACTTAGTTGAACATCTAAGTGATTGATCCGACTCTGTTGGAAGGTAAATGTAAGCAGCCACGCGACAATCACAAATCCCAAAACCTTTAGAAAGAAGCTGCTTATCTTAGATGAAGACGTATCTGGCTCAATATGGCTCGGATCCACTTTGAAGTTAACATCTTGGTCCCCTGCGTATGATTTGCCTGTAGAGTCATCTTCTATATATTCTTCCTCGGGATAAGTCATAGCATCTTTCTCCTGTGATACTTTTCCACAATATCGCTAAATACCTCCTGGATGTTCTCACCTGTGTGAGCGCTTACCAGATGAACGGAGAAATCATCGATGCCGTTGACCTCGCACGCTTGCTCCAATTTATTAATCAAGTTCTGATACTTATCTGTCATGAACGCCTTGGCAGCCTGGGGATCTACATCCGGTAAACAACCTCGTGCTATCATGGCTTTCAGCAGGTCAGCCTTGTTAATCAAGAGTCGGACGGCAAATAGATTCTGTGTGCTAAATGCCGCCGAGAAGATCAGTTCGATGGTGTACTTGGTCACATATTCAAGTTGGCTTTCAATCCTCTCTTGAATTTGTTTCTGCGTATCGTGGGCCAATGCCTCAATCAACTCCTCACCCTCTAATGGCTCGCCGCTCTTATCACGAACTTCGGAGAAGGGATCCACAACAAAGACAACAGTATTGATCATCCGATTTCCTTTGGGGCCAAAAAACTTACTCGGTGAGTTAACCATAATCTGAGATGGCTTTTGCCCTTGATAATCGGCAATAGATACCAGATAACGATGGGGATCCTGCAACCCAATGCGCTTACTCTCTTCATAAATATGAAAGTCCTGGGTCGATTCTTCTTGCTGGGGCGAGTCGACCGTTAAAAAGCGTTTGATGATCGATGTCTTGCCGCTACGGCCCAAGCCGACTAGTAGGATACGGCATTTATCAGACTGGGGGCGGATATGGCGTTTCGTAAAGTTATCAATGATTGGTCTAAATGGCTTAAATACTATTTCTGCTACACCTACGCTGATAGTCAATAATCCACCGGTTACAGCAGCGAAAGCAGGGTTATAAATGGCTAAAGCGATTATAGTAATCAGCATCGCCACGATAAACAGAATGGTCGTGTATCCTTTAACGGTAATTCCTTGCAATGACATATGCCCTCCTCCTTGTTATGATTTACCAGCAGGCGCTCCCATCGTCGGACCTGCTCTTCATGTAATACTCGAGAGCTGCCTAATTCCGCTTGTTGGGCGGGAACGCCTACTGCTTATGAGCCATCAACCAACAAAGACGGCCAGATCATCAGCATCAACATCTTCCGAAGCAAGCAGAACAGCCAGCTGCTTTTTGGCCCTGTTGATCAAGTTATAGACCGCCTGAGCCGAGCGGTCCAGATCACCAGCTACATCTGCTGCCGGTTCGCCGTTCATTACACATCGAACGAGAACGGCCCGATGGCTCTCTGGCAGTTGCTCCAAGCAACGATACAAAATAGTGATGAGTCGTCGCTGAAGGAAAAGCTGATCGGGGGTAGGCTCATTAGATTCTAGCCAAAAAGACAACTCGTTCAGCGGCTGTAGGCGACTCCAGCGGACTTTCCTTAATTCTGAGCGAGCCTCATTTAAAGCAATCTGAGCTGCCCAGCTTATAAAAGGACCCTTACCCGTGAACTGGTTCAGTAAGGCAAACTCCTCTCGGCTCAACTTCTCCAGACAAATCTGAACAAAATCTTCTGCTAGGGATTCAAGCTCCTCCGCGGCCAAGGAAGAGAGCCAGGGAAATTCCGGCTGGCGACGGAACAAAAATTGCCGTACGACGACAAAAAGATAAGCGGCCAGCTCCTCATGAGCTTGTCGCTGAAATTCATATCCCAACGCACCACTTATTGCTGTAATCCATTCATCATTAGGTCGTTGGTATCGATCCGCGAGACGCTTCTTCTGAAGAGCATTCTTTACAAACTGCATTTCTGTGGTGTGGTTAGTTGTGAGAGACATGAAGGGTTGACTCCTCGGTTTCGCTTACTTGATCCAGGGTAGCGATATCTTCTTGATAGATAAAATCTGCTTAGGGAATGAGTCATCTGTACTAGGATACCGCCACGTAGCAACATGATGACAACGACTGCTACAGCAGCCCCTTTTAGCGGTGCAGTAATGTACTTGCCTGATCGTCGTTAGGACTACGGTGAACATTAGACAGGCCGTTTTGCTCAACAGTCTCGATATCCTGAAGAGTGAAAATCATCGTTTTCTCCTTTTCCGAGCGTTACACAGAGTCCCTCGGAGGAGGTACAGAGCGACGCGGAGACAGACTCAATAGAGAAGAAATATCTCAGTGTATCTCTGTGAGAACTCGGTGTCTCTCTGTGTCATCGCGACTCAGTGTAATGAAATAAATGAGGAAGCGAAATCAGCAGCCAGCAGACCCGTTAGACGGGCTTTGGTCGACCGGCGTGACTGATTGTTGATGCAATTATGACAGATGAAGGGATCGTTATCTAGACAAAAAACAACTTGGTTTGCGGGGTAATGTTTATTGTGGGTTTAGGGCAATTTTGCCCTGGGGAGTACAACTAGGAACGAGAATTGAATAAAACCAAATGAAAGATCTCTCGGGTACCCGAGATGATAGGATCGAAGTTTCGGGTTTTATTTGATCCTGAATCCCTATCACCAATGATGTATTTTTATGTTCTACGAGATTGTCTAATGGCTAATTATATAGCAGCGTTTATCTCGTCACTTGATTCGTCAAGGGATGCCCAACCTTGCCTTAAGGCAAATAAGGCAGCCTGTGTGCGATTATTAACATGGAGTTTGTCGAAAATGCTCTGTATGCGATTCGCGATAGTACTTTCGGCCAGACCAAGTTCTTTCGCAATGGCTTTGTTTTCCATACCCTGAGCTACAAGCCTCAATACCTCCATTTCACCTTCTGTCAGCTGTTCCGCAATATCCAAGTTCCTAATTCGCTCGAACTCATCCATTAGCTTTTTGGCTATTGCGGCGTCGAGTTGGGTATTGCCGCTATGAACGTCTTCAATAGTAGTTAGCAGCTTTGGCGTATCAACCTCTTTGGGAAGATAGCTGTGCGCACCCGCTTGAATTGCTTTGAAAATATGTTGACCTTCAAGGTGCACGGTCAGTACAATCACTCGCACTTGCGGATTTTCCATTGTGATAACGCCTGTTGCTTGGACACCATCCATCTTAGGCATGCTAATGTCCATCAGAATGATATCGGGCTTTAGGCGGCGAGAGAGATCAATAGCATCTTCGCCATTTTCTGCTTCACCAACAACGGTAAAGCCTCCCTTAATTTCGCAGATAAGTCTCAACCCCTCGCGAATAACCTTATGATTATCTGCAATCAGGATACGTATAGGTGTAGAAGACATAAGTGATAATTTCCTGAATTTAAATGAAGGGTAATGATACTAAGATTTTGGTTCCTTCACCCTCTTCACTGTGTATAGAAATAGTCCCATTGACTTCCTCAACCCGTTCACGCATTAGCTTGAGGCCAACATGGCCATCATCTGCTGCATCTTTTAGTCTATTTTGGCTAAAGCCGATACCATCATCAAAAATGGACACATGAACGGTCTCGGGATGAGTTAAGTCTAATTTAATCTGAGCCGACGTTGCTTGGGCATGTTTCCCGATATTGTTTAAGGATTCCTGAATGACGCGGAAGAGTCGAAGCTCTTTCATGGCAGGGAGAAGTTCGTTAGTATTCGGTAGATTCATTTCTGGGTCATCCACTTCAAGTTTGAGATCGAGCTGATACAGCGTACCAAAGTTTTCCACAAACTGGCGTAGTGCACCTAAGAAACCTAAATTCTCTAATGAAAGAGGAAGCACATTGAAAATCGATCTTCGTACATCTCGAATGCTGACGTCTAAGGTACCTAATAGCTTATCTATTTCGGTGTGCATTAGTTCCGGATGAGCATCAACCAAATCGTGCCATAAGCTTGCTTTACGCCGTAGAGCCACCAGATCTTGGGCCAACCCATCATGGATATCACTGGCAATCCGACGACGTTCTGATTCAATCGCTGCCGTCTCAGATTGGCGCTCCTTCTCTGCTGTTATATCTTCCACGGCAACAATAATATGGCCGGTCTCTAAACCACTTTCGGAGGTAACATTCATTCGTACAGGGAAGGTCTGTCCATACCGTCTTTGATGAATGCTTTCTTGTGTGAATGGTTTTCCTTGTTTGACTTTGAGCCTAAATTTCTGCATAGAAAAGGCGGCCTCACTTGGAATAAGTTGTTCTATTGAAATTGAGGCAAGTTCATCTGCTGGCCATCCATACATGGCTCCCGCTCGGCGGTTAGCAGCCAAGATAGTTGGCATGTCATGAGTCATATCAATTTCAAATACGCCCAATGGGGTATTCGCGAAGAGAGAGCGAAACTTTTCTTCGCTAGTGGATAAATCTTCATATAGATAAGCATTCTCCAACGAAATAGCTGCTTGGGACGCCAACATGGTCAAGACCTCAACCCGATCGGTGGTAAATGCATCAGTAGTCAGGTTGTTCTCCAAATAGAGCAAACCTCTCATATTGCCTTGATTGATCAAGGGCATACAGAGAATCGATTTGGACTGCTGGGTGATGATGTAGTCATCCTGGGTGAAAAGTCCCTCATTGAATGCATCCCCGAGAACAACTTTCTCTTCTGTGCGTGTGACGTAATTGACAATAGTCTTTGAAAGATTCGCTAGGTCAACAGGAGTCGATTGTAGCGTAGTCACTACTGTATGTTGCTCTGTATGCCCCTCAGCTTCAACTCTCCACCGAACCAAATCATCACTTAGCTGATTACGCTGGGGTAAAATCAGATATCCTGATTCTGCCCCAGCGTTTTTGATTAAAATTGTCACAATTTGGATTAATAGATCTTCTGGCTCTAGCTCCCCTGCAATCGCTTGAGCTGCTTGGAGGATACTTACCAGATCGAGAACCGAGGATGACTGCCGTTCAGAAGTGCTATCGGTTGTCGCCGTGATGCTAGCGAGATCCGTTCTTGTCTTCGGCAGGAGTTGCGGGTAACGCTCTTCTAAATCTTTGACTTTGGCCAGGGCACCCCAGCGTTGGTAGGCAGAGTAGGCTTCGCGCATGTAATGGCCAGCTAAGCGACTTTCGCCCTTATCCAGATAAAAGCGTGCCGCCAACTCAAAGGCCAAAGATACTTCATTAAGATATTCATGCTCTTGTGCTAAAGCAATAGCCCGATCATAGTAATCTCTGGCTTCCATATTCTTGCCTGATATTCGAGCATGCTCAGCTTCAACTAAATAATATTTATGTAGATAATTCATTGGGGCATTCTCAGCCCATAATTTCATCTTCTCTTGATTTATAGCTACTTTTTCTAGGATATCCTCTTTTTCTAAATCTGAAGCCTCTTCGAATAATGCCAATCTTGCTAATGAAGAGTACAGATAGGCCAACGGTGCTACGGCAGTTCCTTCTGCAACAGCAAAATACTGCTCCATTTGGATTAAGTTTTCAAAAGCTTGGTGAAATTGTTGAAATCGATAACAGAGTCGCAGCTTCCATATGTATACGTGACATAGTGCGCCATAGTGATTCGTTTCCAGATGCCTAGGCAACATTTTTTCTTCATCATAAACTTCTCCGACTAAACGGCAGGGATCATCCGAGCGCCCCATCAGATTTAGAATACCCTGCCAATTTATCAGATTCCATCGTAGAGCTGCCGTTTGTTTGAATTCTTTGATCGCCTGACTATATTTGGCCATATCCTGCTCTAACTCTAATAAATTCTGGCCTACCACATACGACATCTGGCAATAAGCAGATGCAACGTTAGAGGCGTACTCTAAATCTCCAATCTCTACTCCAGTTCGAAATGCCTCAGATAAGTCCGGAAGGAGTTCTCTAGTAGCCTCCTTCCAGTGGCGAACTATGAAGCAGGTCAAAAAGTATGTCTTAGCTTTAAATGCTGTAGCACTATATCGTTCCAACAGTTGATACGCTACGGAACTAAATTGAGAACCATCATCGAAATGCCCCATAATGGCTAAAATAACACCATAATTTGCATAGACAAAGGGCGAGGCCTCACTATTGCCATGTACGAGCGATAAGTACATCTGTTTGCAAATGACCAGAATTCGAAGATTGATATCTAGATTCCATGCAACGTTACTAAGGCTATTCATAATTCTGATAGCGGTTAGCAAAACAGGATCTGTCATCATCGGAAGCCCAACTAAACTTTCGTTAGCCTTATCAGCCAATACCGACTCAATCTCCTGAATGGCTTTGGTGACACCTGTCCAATCTGGTTGCTCTGGGAAGATTACATCAATTAATGCCAATGCTTCTCTTCCATACTTCATAGCTTCAGGATAATTTTCTTGAGCATAGTAAGCATTAATAAGTATCTCATATGCTTTTGCTTGCTCTAGAACTGAGCGAGGTTGCTGCAGAATTCTTGCAATCAGTTGATGCATCTGGTCATAGTTGCCAATAAAGCTTGACACTTCTGCCGCTTCTGAATGTAGGTCCAGCGTAAAGTCATACTGACGCTCCCAGCTATCTTCCCCTATCATCTCTAACCCGGCATTTAGATACTTTAATGCTGGGTCATAGGCAATCGATTCCTTTGCTCTTCTACCCGCTATAAGGTTTAACCTCGCTAATTCATCTTTCTCTGTTGTGCGATTAATCAACGGTTTGCTTAAGTTTAGATGATTCGTAATGTCAAAAATTTTTGGTCCAGGAGTATCCTTTGAGGAACTTTGTAAAAATGCCTGTCCTATCTGGTGATGGATAGTTGGCCTTGCTGACTCTGGGATAAGTGCATAAGCAGCTTGCTGAACACGATCATGGACAAATTTGTACGTAACTGGTACGGCATCGGTTAGCTCCTCTAAATCAAACTCAACCAACTTATATGTATCGTCTAGAGGTAAGATAAAGCCGTCTTTGAGTGCTTCCCTCAATCTATTTGCGGTATCCTGCTGTGTCCTTTGATTTACACTTGCTAACGTGGTCAAATCGAAAAAGTTACCTATACAAGCTGCTAGCTTCAAAATTTCTTGCCCTTGAATTGATAATTTATCTATATTATTCATCATCAACTCTACAACGTTATCTGTTATATCTTGAGCTTGAATTTGCTTCGAGTCCCATAGCCATTTCCCTTTCTCATAATCAAACGTCATTAAAGATTCAACATATAGGAACTTTATAAACTCGCGAAGAAAGAAAGGATTACCATTAGTCTTGTTTTGTATCAATTCTGCCAAGGGTGTGGATTCCGATAATGAACAGTTAAGGGTATCCGCAATGAACTGTGAGGTGTCAGACAAGTCAAAGGGAGTGAGCGATATGTGATTGACATTTGTCGTCGATTTCTTAATCTCATCAAGAGTCAACATTAGTGGATGGGTAGCGTCTGTTTCATTATCTCGATATGCTCCAATTAGAAACAAATGTTGTTGGTTAGTCACAGTTAAAAGCGATTGCATCAACCTCAATGAAGCCCCATCAGCCCACTGTAAATCATCCAAAAAAATTACGAGAGGGTGTTCAGGTTGCGCGAAAACATGAATAAAGTTTTGAAAGACTAAATTAAACCGATTCTCTGATTCTATTGCAGGTAGCTCGGGCACTTTAGGTTGGACACCCAGAATTGCTTCGATTTCGGGAATCACCTCAACGATCACTTGGCCATTTGTTCCCAAAGCCTCTAGGAGTTCTACCCGCCAAGTGTCTATCTGGTCTACTGATTCTGTTAATAATTGCTGAACAAGCGAATGAAAAGCTTGAATTAAAGATGCATATGGGAGATCTTGCTGAAATTGGTCAAACTTTCCAGCTATGAAGTACCCATGCTGACGTGTGATCGGCTTATAGACTTCTTGTACAAGTGCGGTCTTCCCAGTACCAGAATGTCCAGACACCAACATGACTTCGCTAGTTCCTTGGCTGACACGCTCAAAAGCAGTTAACAGTTCTTTGGTCTCTTGCTCGCGACCATATAGCTTTTGTGGAATTTGAAACTGTTCAGTTGCATCTTGTTTTCCTAGAGAGAACGAAATGATTTGTCCATTAGTCTCCCACTGCAGTAAACACTCTGTTAAGTCGGTCTTCAATCCTTGGGCAGACTGATATCGCCCCTCTGCATTCTTAGTCATTAGTTTCAGGACCATCTCTGAAATCAATGGCGGAATGTCCATCCTAACCTCATGAGGTTGAATGGGTTGTTGAGCGATATGATAATGGACCAATTCCAATACATCTTGGGTAGGAAAAGGCAATTGACCAGTTAGCAGTTCATAAAATGTAACCCCTAATGAGTAAAAATCGGTTCTATAATCTACTGACCGATTCATTCGCCCCGTTTGCTCTGGAGAAATGTAGGCCAATGTCCCTTCCAATTCACTAGGATTTCGAAAGGTTGGATATTCACGTGAAAGTTCTGTTGAAATACCAAAGTCAATCACTTTGACTTGTCCTGTTGATCGATTCCAGACGATATTCGATGGGTTAATATCTTTGTGAATAATGTGCCGTTGATGAATTTTGCCTAATATGTCTGTTATTTCGATGGCAAGCTTCAGAAAATCCGATAACCTTAGCTGCCCAGCGATTTGCAATCGATTAAGAGATTCACCGCCAAAATCCTCAAGAACCATTACCCATCGGTCATCGAATTTTTCTAGGCCGTAGGCTTCGGCTACTCCATTCATAGGTTGATTAGTTTTTTTCGAACTGCTTAAGTCATGGGTTCTCTGATACTCACGTTTAAACCAAGCGGTTCGCTCTGGAGATGGGCGGTTTTCCCTTAACATTTTAAGCACAACAGGTTTTTCATCTGCCATTCGTAGCGCCCGACAAACTAACGAGTTTGTACTTTCATACAAAATATCAGTCGTTTGGTAGCCTGACAAGGGAATTATCGTTTTATTCATATTCTGATGCCCTAAAATAGCTCTCGATTAAACCGGAATGATGGGACTATAACTTTGACAACTGGGATGTTTAACTTTGGCTTTGTCAAGTTCACCCGTATAATTTCATTATGTCCAGCCTTTGATATTTCGCTCACCAAGTAATCATAAGCGTCGAGCAAGTTCTCACTTCTAAACACAACTTGTTCTTCTATTGATCGCCAACTGAAATTACTTTCTAAATGATCAAAATAGCGATAGGCCGGACTCGATAGCGTATCTTCAGCCCTATATATTGGCTTGGTAATAATATCGTCACGGGAGCCGTGAATTAGTGTTAGTCTGGATTGTATGGCTTCTGTAACAGCCCGGGCGGCCGCGACTTTGATGTCCAAGTGTGCTCCACAACCGGTATTGAAGGTTGACATAGGGCTAAACGGAGCTTTGTTCAACAAGATTGCCCAAAACGTATGCACAGGTATATCACTTGGTACCCAAAGCAATACGAGTTTACTCTCAGCATTTTCTATCTTGTGGATGATGTTTTGCAGCCTGTTATCTAATATAGTCATTAAATCGATAACTTTACAATTCTCTCTAATCGTTAGCCGACCCTGGATGTCAAGTTTAGAGATTGCGTCCCGTTCGATAAGTTCATATAGAGCGTGAAGGGTTGCTTCAACAAGATGATTGCCGCTTGCTAGGCCATTCGTCGAAGTACGGTATAGAGACGGCTCGCAAAAGTACACTGCGCTGGCTGGAACCCAAATTGCCTGTTGTGAAAGCAATTCTTCTCCCATAACCCAATCTGTTACATAGCGATTAGAAAAGTAGTTGTCGTAATATCCTGGGAGCCGTTGCGGTTCGACAGCATAGAAATTGTTTTCACATAAAGAATTCAGGCTAAGCGATCGCAAATGCTCTGGTTCAGGATTTTCTGCATGATGCAATTCAATTGCTTCCATCAAAGCAGAGACTTTGGCACTTTCGTCTGTTAAACCTTTACCACTTGATGTTTGCAAGACGCGTCCTTTAGGGCGAATGGCACAATAAGTTGGAACCCCAAGATCCACATCTAGACCCGTAACAGAGGCACAGCGGGTGATCCCGCATTCCTCAAGCATGGGCGTAACATAGGATAAAGTCTGCTCAGGAGAAATTAAGCGGTGAGTACCGTACGTGTAAGTAGGAGTGAGTGATTTCATGAGACAACAAGTTCCACCATTGCCTCCACAATCCGGGCAGCTCGTCCAGTTATTTGTAGCTCTTTGAGGAGTACAACTTCAAAAGACCATGAAATGTAACCAAAATAGATAGGCCCCTTCTCTATCAGCCATTCACAAAGCGCTAGCTCAGCCAATACTGGTAAATAGCTATCTTCGTCCAATCCTACAATATTTAACCACGTCTTTCGATTTCTGATATCTTGGCTTTTTTCCCAAGTTTGAATAAAGTGAACAACGTGGGATGTTGGGCAATCGATACCGTTCTGCTTTGCCCAAGCGGTCAAATAACAAGCTGTTGAAATCTGGTTTACTAGGGCTAATTGCTCATCTTGAGAATCCTTTTTTCCTATATCTGAGATCACTGTTTCATTATCAGGTGGATTTAAAGAGCTCAGTGCATCGACGAATTTAGCATATCGTTGGAAGTCTATCCCAAAATGGGATGGATTCTGATCTAAGATCCACTGTACCAGTGCGCGCTTGTCGAGTTCGGTTTGAAACTCTCTTTCTGCTAAGCCGTTGAAACGTAGCCATTGAGCAGGAGTACCTTCGATGTAATCCTCTTGCCATTTGGCGCTAAAATTTTTCCGATAATCTTCCGGGCACCGGATGGAATTCTGTTTTACCCAACAGATCAAATAGTGATTTTTAATGAGTATTGGCTTAAGTGTCCCTACTAAGCAGGCATCTTGCGATACCTTAGTAAACAGTTTATCTGCTGTAATCAGATTATTTCTGGAATCTAAAAAAACCCGTTTACCATATCTTGCTGATTGATAATATGGATTTGGGTCAATTGATACCACCGGAAATGATGTTGGGCCGTATTCTTCTTTGGCGATCCTTGCACAAAACCGTAGTGCATTGATAGCATCTTGTCTTTTCAGGTTGATTGATTGCTGATTGACAAATCGCCGTAAACGATTTTTATGCTCATGCGGCCACTTTTTCACAAGTAAGCTTTCCAAAAGGAAATCATACGAACGATCTGCATAATAGGCGTTCTTGGCTAGCGAGATTAAGTTGCGAGCTTGGTCTAAGGAGATTACTCGTTGCTTTGTAGCTTGGTGAAGAGTATAACGAATATTGACTAACGGCTCTGAAAACGCTTGATAGCCAACTGAACTGTCTCCATGCATGAGTGCCACTTCATCGTCGCCATCAATGACCCCCTCTCTATACCATTCAAAAATTGTGCCATGTCCAATCATTCCGAAGGTATGAAGTTCCGCAGCACGTAGAGCACCCATGCTTGAGGCACCGATCACTTGGATGTTATTTGTAAGAGCTTCAACGATTTCCCGTTGCCATACAGAGGCTTCACCATGAAAAACGCCATCAATAAGGACAATTATACGGACGCCGGAGCCTAGTAACCGATAAATATCGCCCATACGGGCTGGTGGGTAATAGTTTGCTGCCAATAGTTGAGAGGCATGGGTGCTATCGAAAGATGGCCCCAAAAACACGGCAAAAGGCGTTTGTGGATTATATTTCATACTTTTTGTAAGTTGGGGCGAAAAGCTACTAGATTGATGATGGATACCGACCCCGCTTTAAGTAGCTCGTCACCCCTATATCCTGTTCGTGATAGTACATCGCCCATTAAGTAGTGATAGCTTTTTTAGGAACTCCACAAAAGGTGGAACCGGGTCAAACGCGCAAAACTTTGGCTTTGTAGAGAGAGGCTGGACTCAGTACCTTTTCTGAGGTCTTCGCCTGGATGCCTATAAAAAGTTATCGTTACTTTTTAGGCGACGCACTAGTACACGATGGCTCAAATAAACCAAGAGTTAGAAACCAGGGTTTTTAATACCTAATTTCATAGTCATTCCAGGTTAAAAAACCCTGGTTTCTTTTAGGCCGCTCTGCACTAGTAAATCTTCGCATAAATAGTTACCTAGATAAAAAACGGCCTTCTAGCCAGAAAAACAAACTATTTATTTGCGCAAGGATTTACGCCCAATTGTACTAATTGTTACCATACTCAGCTCCGTTTGAATAAAGGTGTTTGATCCCCCCCGGTAGAGTTTCAGAAATACCCGTTTCAAAGAGGCGGCAGTATGGCTAACCCTTTCTATATGTTTTTCGGCTTGAAAGTTAGTCAGTTTAGTATGCTTCACACTTACAGTCATCAACCCCCATGTATAGTAGTTGACAGACATCTAGGGAGCGGGTTGTGGCGTATGAGTTAGACAGAGGAATTAGCACAACATATGTAGTCTTGCGAGACCAAGAAGCCCATGGGCAGAGTTAATTTGTATCATCACCATCACCATCATCATCATCATCATCATCATCATCATCTTCTTCAGGAAAAGGATCTGGATCTATATCGGGATCTGGACCTGGATCTGAGCCAAAACAGTTTCCCATAACAGTTACCAACTCATGTGTTTCAAGTTCACTTATAACTACTGCTTCCATTGCACTTTTATCTCCTCGCCTAAGGGATTTCTTATCAATTTCAGATAACCCCTCTTCCTTCATTATTTTTTCAGAATTCTCCTCAAACATTGTTGACATGTTTGAATCTACTGCCATTCTGATTAGAAAATTGTGTAGGTCATTCATTATCAGCTCTCCTAATATATATGAATTGGAACATAAATTTGATAGTAGTTTAATTAAAGTAAAATTTGTGTTAATGGTTCAGCATCATATAGTTTAGTAAGGCCATTCCAAAAAATAAACTATACGTGGAGTGGGCACGCCTCGTGCCGGTCATTGTTGCACCAAAACCGCATGTGAGCGCGCTTACCCCTCTAGCGCGGATAATTCTTTTTCTGGAATTGCCTAATCTGGTTTTCTAGTCTACGGTAATGAAATGCTTGCCACGGTACATTACATAAGGTGTCGCCTCGGGTATACTTCATTTATTAGCATACATATGCTAGCTATGGTACTTCCAAACAAAAGAGTTTCATCAGATGGGAAATGCGCAAAAAAATTATGCAGAGGCTCTTCCGACAATTCGCGCGATATTTTAAACTCAGAAGTAAACAGACTTATTTCGGACGTCACGTCTCCTAGCATGTATGTGTTCGGACATCTATCTCATTGCACAAGAACTTAAGGTGAGATCCTGCATTATCCCCGATCTCATTATCAAAATATCGATCTGGCTCTGACTCTGGAAGTGGCTCTGACCTAGGGGAAAAGCGGAATGCCACAGTTCCTTTTATTCTATTATTGTTTTGTATCTACTACAATTCATGGACGATATCAAATTATAGGTAGCTAAGCGCAGCAAGGAAATACTTGTTGCGCAATTTATTCTTTTTGTTGCGCGTATCGCTGACCAAGCAAGGTGTAGTATTGATCGATTTTCACTTGAACTTCTGGTGTCGGGCCATCTTTAAGGAACTCCTGCCGTAGTTCTTCGCGCGTATTATAGAAGTTATATGACTCCTCGATAAGTTCATGTTCATCTATCATGAAGGAAGGCATTATATCAGTTCGCTCCCTAGGTAAAGCCAGGGGAGCATCCAAATGATGTAGATGTAAAGGATAAGGTTCTAGGGTCTCCATTCGAACCAATAATTCTGGATTCTTGTCTGCAACCCATTCAAAAAACGCCAAACTTCTTTTCAGATAAATATATGCCTCCTTGAGCTGCTCTTCACTCATATGGGAGATATCATCAACTTCAAGCCCCAGTGCTCTATAGGTTGCACCCAAATAAAGAGCGTTCCAGTGGTTTTCCTTTTTAACGTCGAGTTCGTAAACGCGTTCGAAATCCATCCTTGCTCTATCATTATCTCCGCTTTCCCGTGAGAAGCTAGTTGCCCTCTGACGGTAAGCTAAGCCTCGATGAGAAATTGCCCAAGTATAGTTATCACCTTCTTCTAATTCCATTTTAATAGCCATACTGAGTGAATCTATAGCATTCTGATAGTTTTTCTGCTCTTCCTGAGGCTCTCTTCTTTGCACAAGTGCTCTATATGTAAACAGTTCACCTAGGTGTGCATAACCCCAAGCATAATTTACTGTTCCCCAATTAGCTTGTTCACTCAATGGTTTAACTGTCCATTCCAGGTTGAGTGCTCTTAGGAGAAATTCTCTTGCTTTGTTGAGATGAAATGTTTTGTTATCTTCATCAGGGTAAAAATGGGCCATGGAGTGGTGGGTCGCGCCGAGATGAGCTAGAATCCACTGTTTCTTTCGGTTATTATTTGGAAGGTCTTGAGCTAAGTCTAGGGCATCTTGAAAGTCTTTTAATGCGTCTGAGAGAAGTGCGAAGATCCCGCGAGTACTCTTCTCCTGAAATGCTGCTTTGCGCTTCTCTGCACCTTTTTTCGCTAATTCTTGATAGTTGCTCATTTTGGATTCCTTATCATGATCTTGAGGTTTCAACGAATTGTGGTTAATTGCAATAATGTGTATTTGGCGATAGCTGTGAAATCATGCATCCTTGGGTTCACTGCAGAAACAAAAATTACGCAGATTTTTCAGCCAGGGAGTTATACGAAATCCTTACCGGCTTACCTTTTTTATAGTAAAGTATAAAATTACTCGGGTAGCTTCGCATAGCTAGCTCATTCCTAACGCTTTTAGGACTGAGCCATGGACTCCGTGGGTACGGTTGAGCGAAGCCCTTTGTTTATAGTGAAATCATTATTCAGTTCAAGGTAATCTGCTAAACCAACTCCTAATAATAGAGTGACCCTCTCTGTATTAATAAATACTGCTGTTTACATTTGGCACGAGCAATTAAAGACAGAAAATGGGAGTCACTCCATAGATCTAACCATGCCGTATCGTGGGGAGCATACTCAATCGCTTCAGGGCTATCAAGCGAGATGGCTATCTCAAGACAATTCATTGCCTGCCCTCTCTTCCCTTGAAGAGCAGCTAACCCCCCAACTCGGTAAGAGATAGTACCTTGCGGTATTGAATTTTCGGCAGATAACAGTTTGCTTTTTGCTCTGTCTACGTCAGCTTTAGATTTGAGGAGTCCTTGATTGCGAACTTTGAATACAGTTAGATTGTACAAAGCACAGTAATCATTTGGATCGTCCTCTAATACTTGCAGACAGCAAGCAATCGCTTCTGAATAATTCCCAAGATAGCTCAAAATCATCCCTCGCTTAATGAGCCAATCATCAAACAATGTCTCGTTAAGAGAAATCGCCTGGTCGAAATCGGCTAATGTTCGTTCGTATTGATATAACAGCTCATATGTTCGAGCGCGATAGGCAAATGCCCAAGCATAGTCAGGATTAAGGTTAATCGCTTGAGTAAAATCAGTTAATGCTTTTTCGTAATCCTCGAGCAAACGGTAGACTACGCCCCGATGAGCGAGCGCCCATGTATATGAAGGATCAAGTTCGATGGCTTGATTAAAATCTTCCAGCGCTTTATGAAAGCATCCCATTTGACAGTATGACTCACCGCGGTGAGCGAACGCCCAAACATATTTAGGCACCAATTCGATTGCGCAGTTAAAGTCAGAAATGGCTTCTCGATAACACGCCATAAGCCGATACGTCTCAGCACGACGGGCAATAATTTTTGCACCTTTAGGGTTTAATTGAATAGCCTGCGAAAGGACCGTCAGTTTATCCTCATATTGTTTCATTGCTCAGATAGCTTTCGATAACATGGCTTACAACTCAGCGATTAAAGACTGGAATCTTGAGTTGGTACGTAGAACATTCCAAGCCGGATCGTGACATGCCTGCTCCATAGGCTCGATATCAAGGGGAAATGTCGCTTCCAGATAATTTAATGCTCGGTTATTCTGACCCAATAAAGCAGCTAAACCACCTAGCTGATAAAGTACCCCAGCACGATCTTTGTTACATTTTGTTACATCGTATAGAGAAAGCAATTTCGATTGCAAGCTTGTTATTTCAGCATGTTTTGTTCTTGTATCTCCTAGGAGTGTTTCAGCTACTATAAGACTGTAACGCGATATAGGGGTATCTGGTTGAACTTGTAACACAGCTTTACAACAGTCAATCGCCTCTGTATATCGCCCCATAAAATTGAGTACCAACCCACGTTCGCTTGGCCACCAATCGCTGACGCTGTCTTTGTCCAGTATGAGTACCTGATCGAAATCGGCTATCGCTTCCTCATAACGCCTCATGGTAAGCAAGACCAATCCTCTATTTATTAGGACCCACACATTGTCAGGCTTCAACTCCAATGCTTGGTTAAGATCCGTCAAAGTTCTCTCATTGCACTTCATCTTCCGGTAGGTTGCGCCTCGATGCGCGAGCGCCCAAACATAATCATCCTTCAACTCAATAGCATAGTTAAAGTCATCTAAAGCTTGCTCAAATTGGCCCGATAGCCGAAGTACTTCTCCCCGGTGCGCAATCGCCCAAGCATACTCAGGCTTCAACTCAATCGCTCGATCCAGATCCGCCAGTGCCTCCTCATACCGCCTCATCAAACAATAAACCTCGCCTCGATGGGCCAATGCCCAGGCATTTACAGGATTCTGCTCGATTTTCTGACTTAGATCGGACAATCTTTCTCCGTATTGTTCCATCAGATAGCAAACTCCCTTTGTGACTGCGTAACGATGTTCATCCCCAAACGATCCATCATCTCATTGTCCTCCGGTGTCGAGCAGTTCGACGGCACATACAACGTAGATACCTCTGTAATCTCCGCTTCAGGTAATTGCGCCAACGGCAAACGTTGAATTACGGGATCACAGACGGGATAAACCGCGGCTTCATAGACAACAACTTCGTGGTTAGGGCCGTACCAGTTAGTCAATTCTTCAGTTAATACAGACAGCCCATGCTGATTTCCACCTTCTTCATAAAATCCGAGATGACCAATCACGGCTACCTGCCAAAGTATCAACGCACTAGCCGGATCAAACTTCCTTCGCCGAATCAAAAAATCCGTTGCTTCAAAGCTCTGACAGCCATTCTTCCCCGGATCGACGCCCAAGTCTGCAAACAGACAAGCCTGAGCCGAGATACCTGGCAACATGCGGGCCTTGTATCCTTCTTGTCGCGCCTGTCGGATAGCCATATGGGCTGGGTCGGCAAAAACGCCAGGATGTCCGTAGAAGACGGCGCAGACTCGCACTTCTCTGCGTACCTCTTCTAGGATGCGTTTGACCATCATGTGATGCATTTCGCGACGGCGTGAGACTTGGACGTTGACGGGCAGTGCCTCTGCCGTCTCATTCAGCGTCTTTAACCACTCTGCCGTCACTGGATCGGCCACGGCAAACAACACCTTATCGGCCTGCTCGATCCAAGATTTCGCAGCCAAAGTCAAATCACCGGCTAAGTGTATGCCTGTCCCGACGATAGTCAACGACCCGTTTGACATCTCTATTTCCTTTCGACGTGGAATCGCTCAAGGGAATGTCTAAATAGACCTGTAGATAGAGCGTCCCACAGGGTTTTGATTCGGTTATAGTATGGTTCGCCAGAAAAGTCTTGTACCGCCTCTCGTGCAATCTACTCTGGAGATTCCGCTAGGGAGGACAGAACTTTTCTGGCCATCTATACGACTTGTTACAACAACGACGGATTGGTAATTTGGAAAAGATGATTCAGAATAGCGTCGTCGAGAAGGTCCACGATGCTGAACTGATTATGCTGGGTGTAAGGTCGAACAACTTGCCATGTTTCGCCAGAAATGCGCCGATTTCTTTGCCAATACAGACAATATCTGTTTAACATTTATGTGATAGTTCTTTCCAATAAAGAGTATAACATAGTCCAATTTTCTGTGCAACTTAGCCCAATTTGCCCCTTTAGGGTGAAGGTATTAATGAGACTTTCGCTATCAAAGATGACAGTTCGTCTGGGATCTGGAACTTTTCAGCGGCTAAGTAGCTAGCGTGGGATGTGGACCCTTCAGCGGTAAGGCCTTCGGTATCATCCTTCATTTCGATTACTGCTTGGAAGGTTTCTTCAAAAAGCTCCTTGGCCCCTTTAATCGTAAGGCTGAGTCGTTCCGAATCCACAACCTCAAAACCTATTGCCTCAAGTGCCACTTTTGCGTTCTCGGCAACGGCCTGAATGTCCTGGTCATTCGCGCCAATTTTGATATTCAAGACCCGTTGGCTATCGGATTGGCTATCGGCAATAGAACGGTTTGTGAGCAATGTCACTTGGGCTTTTATCTCTTGTATTTCCATCCGTAATTCCTAAAGGAACCTTCAGCGATCATAGACCAGCTTGTTCAATCTATGGTGGCTGTCTGCTTGCATAGCACAGAGAGGGCATGGGAACAACCTCGGGGGAAGTGCTGTTTCCATCTTCAATTCTCTACTCTCCACTCAATGTTATTTAGTTAAGCCATTCCGCCTGCAACGCACGGTGAATGCTTAAGCTGATAGATTAGAAAATGAAGACACCGTGCATCGCAGTCTCCACTAGCTTCGTGACATTAACTAGTTGCTCATGCACTACTTATGAGTTGCTGGTCATATTATGGCCCATTCCAAGGCGACCCGCTAGACCCAAATCTACTCAATCAATAAGGTAAAATTGCCCTGTTCCCGTAACAATTTTGCCTTCATCATTCGTTCCTGTTGTAGACTCATGTTGGATACTTTGCCAGAAATAGCTTGTCCCGACTTCTGCCCAAACTACTCAGTAAAAATTTGAAGAGGGCACAACTTATCTGACCATCTAAAGGTAAAAAATAAGGCCAAGTCTCAGAGAGACCTGACCTTATTCATAATGGGCATATAGTTTGCCGGATTAACTTTGTCCTAGTTAGGTAAGTATAGAAATCAACCCGCAAGATGGCCAAATTCTGACTATTCACGCAGTGGGCGTTACGACCTAGCTGATGGCTGATTCGCTGAGAGCTTTTTGATGACTTGCGTCAATTTAGCCTGGAATACCCTGTAATTGACAAACTGATGTTAGAGCGACGCGGTGAGGCAGACTATTTGGTGGCGTTCACTAGGGTACAGGGACTTCGGCGGGCGTTGAAGATATCTTCTTCTTTTCAAAGCGGTAGCCGATCCCTCTCACCGTGCGAAAGTAGTTTGGATTACGCGGGTCCATCTCGATTTTGCGACGTAAATTTGACATGTAGACGTGGACATAATCAATATTATTTTGGTACTCCCACCCCCATACATTT
This sequence comes from Chloroflexota bacterium, assembly GCA_039028975.1. Taxonomy (GTDB): domain Bacteria; phylum Chloroflexota; class Anaerolineae; order Caldilineales; family Caldilineaceae; genus JAHBNG01. The sequence continues at coordinate 56,035 of JBCCHB010000049.1, read as the reverse complement.
TCTAAAATTGAGCGATAGGTAAGCGCATGACCAGCGTTCTGCAAAAGATAGGAGAGTAGCTGGAATTCTGTGGCTGTCAGATCGATGGATTGGCCCATGGCAGTCACTTGACACTTATTGAGGTCAATGGTCAAATAATCATCACCATAAATAGAAGCCTTGTCGTTGGGTACGGGTAGTTCTGAGCGTCTTAGGGCCGCTCGAACTCGCGCCATTAGGACCTCCCGGCTAAAAGGCTTAGAGACAAAGTCGTCAGCACCACTATCTAACCCCTTAATGATGTCCTCATCCTTATCCAATGTCGTCAGCATAATAACGGGAACACTTGTCATTGTACGAATCTGTCGACATGTTTCCCATCCATTGATACCCGGCATTCGCACATCGAGAATGACCAAATCTGGGCGATGGTCATAAAATAGCTGAAGACCCTCCTTCCCATCTAGGGCGGTATAGATCTCTGCGCCCTCACCCTTGAGAACAAATTCCATCATCTGGCAGAGATTGATATCATCATCTATGACTAATATTTTCTTGTTCTTCATTATGAATCCTATGAACATTCACTGTCAGTAGATCGCAATGTACCTGATGCCTGCCAGATCGACTTTGGATTAGGCGACCAAGTGACTGCGGACTTACTGACTATCAACAGATCACTATGTGCGCGGCAAACACTATCTACTCCAAAAGAGCCAACTCGTTACAAAACAGGTAACACAATGGTAAATATGCTTCCCTTTCCTACAGTACTTTCCACTTCAATTTGGCCATCATGTTCTTCTACAAGAGCCTTGGTAATGGCTAACCCGAGTCCTGTTCCAGTTGCCTTATCCTTCAAAATTTCCACCCGCTTATATCGTTCAAAAATATAAGGAATCTCCTCATCGGGTATGCCATATCCGGTATCACACACTCGAATCACGAAGTTCCCCTTCTGTGTATATGCGTCAACCTGGACCTTTCCGCCCCATTGAGTATATTTAATGGCGTTAGAGAGTAAGTTGTGTAGTATTCGCTCCATTTGAAGTCTATCGACATTGACGTCAAGGTGATCTTCCTGGCTGTTTAAAATGAGGTCAATCTTTTTTCGGCGTGCCTCTGGCAACATAATGTCAATGATCTGGGCAATCAGCTGAGGTAAATCAGTTACTTCTTTTTGAGCGGAGAGCGTTTCGCCTGATTGGAGCTTTTCAATATCCAGCATATTTCGCACAAGCCCATAGATGGTTTTGTGGCTATGCAACATTAGATCAGCTAACTGGGGATTGGCTAAGATAGATTCTGGACTTCGCTTTAACTCTTCCGCATAAAGCTGAATACTAGTCAGGGGTGTGATCATATCGTGGGTTAGAATGGCCAGAAGCGCATCCTTCTGCTTATGCAGCTCCTCTAGATCTTCAGTTCGTTCTTGCACAATTTGTTCAAGTTGATCCAAATGCTCCTGCATCTGGCCTACATATAGACGAAACGCGTACGCAGATAGAAAAATAGGTAGGAAAAAGATGATGATACCTATACTATTATAATTTTGGATAGCGAAGCCTAACGTAGCCCCTCCCATCGCAAGAACCAGAATACCCATCTGTGATGCCCATCGATCCTCCCGCCATACTTCCAGTATCTTAATCTCAGGGCCGTGTTGAAGACGAAGAACACCAATTAGCAACCATAGATTGATCTCTTCATAGAGAATGGCCGCGCCAAACCACGGAATGGTCTGCCCCCAAATTGTCTCCCCATCCAGCCAGCTACGCAACAAAAATAGAACTGCACTTGCGCCGACTAATGCAATACTGTGCATGCCATTGTTGAACGCCAATTGAGACCAGCTCTTTTTCCACGTGGTTTGATCTGTCGGTTTAATGAGCCATAGGGTCACATTGAGAAGGGTACTGATAAGAATAGCTGCCTCGGGCCCCAAAAAGGGAATTGCTGCCATGCTGATCACCGGTCCCGTCTGGTAGGTAATCCCTGCTTGGTCAGAGACAGCGACCGATGTTGTAACGATAGCCGAGAGGGCCGTTAAGATGAGCAGAAGAGCCAGATTCAATTTTGGCTCAATCGTTGGAATTTGGGCGACGCTCCAAACCAACAAGGCTGCGCCAATCACAATGATTAAATTCAAATAGAGAATATAAGGCGCAGCTCGGTTTAGATTTAGCATAATAGAGGAATGGGAACGATTGACTGTCATATTTACTCTACAGAGATCATAGGCAGGTAGTTGATATACTCCTCAATGGCTTCACCCGCACCGGTTGCGGCTGAGTCCCCATTTATTGGATTCTGAACGAATAGAGGATAGGCAGCCACAGAATTGAGATCGGCTGCGGCACCATCAACTGAATGATTGGAAGAGGTTCCTGGTGGATAAAAGGGAGAAAACCCTGCACTTTCCATCTCTATGTCATGGCTCCATCCTCCATTGCCAGACCAAAAGCGTATACCGGACCAGAAACGTATACCCGAACCGAAGTATGTCCCTGACCAAAAGCGGATACCCGCAATCACAATTCTGTCACCTACTGGAAGGTGTTCGCTATCAAATTTGGTTATCCACTCAGACATATCAGCCTGAGCCAACCACATTTTGCTATCCGTATCGGCAGCACCTACCACATAGATCGTACCATTGTCGGGATCTTCAATGTAGTAGAGGTAGAATTCTTTGTCGTCGCTAACAATTCGTTCAACAGGTCCGGCAAAATAGACAGGCTTTGCATCTTCATCGAAATTTGCCATCTGATCAGTGGTAAGATGAGTAAGGCTTGTATCAACGCATTGAGTGCCTGAAACAGATTCGCCTACAGCCATCAAACTATTCATGCCGTCCATATGCGCAAAGTGCGACGCATATAACTTAAGCTGTGTACCTGGATCCAGCGATAGAGGTGAAGGAGCTGCTACAGGGCCTAATACATCATCAAATGCAGCCACATAGGCAAGACGCTCTGTCCCCATATTAGAGATAGTATACTCATAAAGTACATTGTTACCGGCACGCTTGCCATTCATTGCCACGAGCTTCAGGCTGCCGAAGTGGGTGCCGACATGAACGTAATCCTCACAATCTTCCTTCATATTAAGCGCATGGGCTTCAGTGCCACCTGAATTACTGAGCTGGATGATTATGTCTTTCTTCAGCTTATCTGCGCTGATGGTGAATTCATCCTCTGGTTCAACAGACCCGGGGGCAACAGAATATAACTTTTTTAGATCTTTCTCACCAGCACGAATTGATATCGGGCTTTCATCATCAATGGAACCATGGCACGATTTATGTGCAGTGGTATCGTTGGTACTGGCAGAACATCCGCCACCTGTGTATCGAAATGTAAGGCTCCGGATCTTATCTTTTTTTGTGCAGGTTGGTCTGGACGAAAGGTCAAGGTAACAAGCAGATGCCGATTCTGAAGTCGAGGCGGTTTCAGCCGTGGCAAAGTTACCATATTTGTCAACATAACTTTGAATAATCCATTGGGTTGAATGTGAATCCTTTGGCTTTTTGAGAGGTGCAAGTTGTCCGACGCTTAAACCATCCGAGCACTTGAGTGAAATCTTCTCTTCCAACCCATTGATGACAACAGAAAGAGTGTCTCCTAAATCTTTGGGACTGGCATCTAATGTAAATCCGCTCTCATCAGTCAAAACAGTGAGGCCTGAGATCAGATCAACATTGGCATATATACGCTCAGCGTCTTTCCCTTCGACCATAACTGTTGCATTGTGTTGGGTCTGTCCTGTATATCGCAGAGAAATCGAGCGCAGTTTTCCCTCACATGCCGACTCTTGGTTAGAAGGATAAATGACCCGGCAGGTTTGCGACACATGGATTCCGCAGGCCGAAGAGCCTGAACCGGATGGTCCAGGCACTGGATTATGCTCTAATGCAACAAGCCCTTTGTTGGCCCGTTCCGCCGGAATAGAATTGTCTAGAACCGCATCTGGTACCCAAATTCGTCCACTTCCTTGCTGGAGCGGACCATAAGTTAGACTTTGATCATCATTATTGACTGATTTGGCTGAGTACATAAGACGGAACTTTACTTCATCAGGGGTTAGATAAGGCTTAGCCTGAAGCATTAACGCAACCACGCCTGATGTAACGGCTGTTGCCATGCTTGTTCCATTCAACCGATATAAACTGACCTTCGCATCATAATCTGGGTGATTCTGAACCAACTTGGAGGAGTTAGAGCGCTTTTTGTCGTCAGTATACATATATGAGACCACATTGGCCCCTGGAGCAAGTACATCTGGTTTGATAAAACCATCTAGTGTAGGTCCCGTACCAGACCACGATGGAATGATATCGTCGCGCCAATCCCCTGGTGTGTTACGGGTATCGAGCGCACCCACGGTGATTATGTAGGGGTCATTGCCAGGGACGGTAATCGTCTCCGCGGCCGGACCCGTATTTCCAGCTGCTGCCACAACAACGATGCCTTGTTTCCAAGCCGCTTCTACCGCCCGGTTGACGGGATCAACAAAATAAGGTGTGGATGCATTGGCTAACAGACTCAAATTCATCACTCGAATATTAAGCGTATCCTTATGCTCCACAGCATACTGAATCCCCTCAATCACATCCTCATAGGTGCCAAAACCAGATTCATCCAATACACGTAGGCTAACAATATTGGCTTCTGGTGCAATGCCAAGGCTCACCCCCGTATCTTTATCCTTCAGGCGATTCCAAACGATGCCAGCCACGTGGGTACCATGCCCGTATCGGTCGTCACTCGATTTTTGATTCGTTTGACAGTAATCTAGGAACTGAATATACTCATGGTTATATCGTGTACAGATCCCATCACCAACGAAATCAACCTGATGGATAAACTGTGTCTTCAGCTCTTTGCCTAGTACTTTTTTGACCTTCTTTTCATCAAAAAAGACGCCACTATCCACGATGGCAACGGTCACGCCTTTGCCTGTAATTGCGCTGCCGTCAGCCAGAGCTTGCTCGTGAACCAGATTGGCACCAATATCAATAGCAATAGGATTGTCGCTTTCCCAATTTTTTGTGCTTGGGAGAGCCTCTATGGTAGATGCAGTTCGGACAGTCTCATTGTGTGTGACATATAAGATTTCTGGGTGTTCCCTTAATGCTTGAAACTGAGTGCGATCTATCTGAGCGGCAACCGCATCAATCAACCACAATTCTGAACTGATCTGCCCCCCCATATGTAAGACAATGGCTTTGGCTTGGGCCAAACTAGTACCCGATACAATAACGGACATGCGTTCCTCATGTGGAGAATCCTGTATCTCCCAATTGTCTATAGCTTCTGGTAAAATCGCCGAAGAAGCCGGAATCCAAAAGATAGATAACATGAGAATCAGTAAGAACAGGTGGGAAAGTGCCTTCATGGTATCTCCAAAATGAATCATTCGAGTAGTAGAGGATGCTATGCATCTGTAACCTAACGTAACCTTACGATGAGCATGCCTTCGCATCGCACGGCACGTAGATGTTAACCAGCCTATTGGGTTGCGTTCCGTTGAGTATAAGCAATCGGCAGAATATCGTCCCTTTTCTTAAGAGTCGATAACCCCAGTTTGGATTTGACAATATGTAGGGGAGGAGACGGTAACAACTGACCCTAAGTCCTCATATACTCACTTACGTAATTCTTAATAAAGTAACATACAATTCTTAAGATTTACCAAAAAAACAACGCGACTCATCTTACAATTATATGTCAAGATTTTTTAGCCTTTTCCCAGGGCATTGGGGAGTAGGTCGGCAGTAGATAGGTTTTTTCATTATCAATGGAATTATGGCACTTTGATGCCAGATACCATGTTTGAAAAAAGCCATAGACAAACTTTTCATGAGAGAAATTTCGTCCAGTTACCTAACTTTCTACCTTCAGAAGTGAATACTATGGGCGGATGTAGTAACAGGTGTGTTCGGGCAACTATATTCAGATCCGTTTGATAGCCGTACTTTGGTTAATCCGCTAGAGTTGTGGAAACCTAAGGTTTTCAAATTGATCGTAATATAGGCTTCTGGCGTGACGGAGCCACGAATCGCAATCGATTCACTTGCGAACCTAAATATGTGGGTAGGATAAGTCAAATACCAAGGAGATCAGCAATGTCGATAATGAATGGCGGGCAAGCGCTCATCCAATCCCTTGTCCAGGGAGATATTACCACGGTCTTTGGGTTGCCTGGGGCAGGCCAATATGAAGGAATAGATGCGCTCTACACCGAACCTCGTATTCGCTATATTTCTGTTCGTCACGAGCAGGCGACCACCTATATGGCCGACGGGTATGCACGCGTCAGTGGAGACATTGCCGCGGCCTTGGTCGTGCCAGGTCCAGGTCTCTTTAATGCATTATCGGGTGTTGCAACGGCCTACGCAACCTCCACTCCGCTGCTGCTGATAACGGGCGTCAGTCATCATCGGCAGAAGGGGGTTGCCTATGATGACTCGCCTTGGCTTCAGGGACTCACCAAATGGGTCGGTCGCGCCAATCAGCCCGGTGACATTCCTCACCTTGTCCAGGAAGCTATCAGGCAACTCCGGACGGGGAGGCCAAGACCAGTAGCGCTTGAGATCTCTTCGGCGGTTTTTGCAGCGGTAGAGGATGTTCAACTTCTCCGGCCTAAAGTATCCCCTGTTCAGACCGATAAGTTAAGGGAAGGTGAATCAGGGACCGTTGAACCAGAGGGCATAGAAGAGGCGGCACAAAGACTCATTGAGGCCAAACGACCAGTTATCTGGGCAGGAGGTGGCATCATGCGTGCCGATGCTGCCGCAGCCACACAACAATTGGCAGAAGCGCTACAAATCCCCGTGGTGACTACGCGCCAAGGAAAAGGGACATTGCCAGAAACGCACCCACTTTGCCTGGGGATGGCCGAAACCCGATATGTACCTTTGGGTACCTGGCTTGAAGAGCGCGATCTGATCCTAGCGATTGGAACCAGTCGTGATTTCACCCAGGCAACCCAACAGATTATCAAGATTGACGTGGATGAAGTAGAGTTGGGCCAAGCTGATCATATTCTCAATATTCATGCCAATGCCTGCTGGGGTGTGGAAGCTCTAATAGAGTTTATTGAGAGGACAGGTTCTGTTAAGACGGATGGACTCACAAATCCGCATAAGGATGACGCCGTTTATGCAGAGGTGCAGGCCCTGAAGGCTGCCCGGTTCAACCCGGTAAACCAGCTTCAACCCCAGTGGGATTTCATGAATGCAATTCGCAATGCACTGCCGAAAGATGGAATCTTAGTCCAGGGAATGAATCAAATGGGGTACTACAGCCGCAATTACTTTGCCGCATCGGCCCCTAGCACCTACCTGACAAGCTCGTCCCATGGCACGCTGGGCTGCGCTTTCCCCTTGGCTCTTGGGGCTAAAGTTGCCAAACCAGACCAAGCCGTGGTCGCCCTCTCTGGAGATGGTGGCTTTCTGTATTGTGCTCAAGAATTAGCAACTGCGGTTCAATATGGAATCAATGTAGTGGTGATTGTCTTTAATGACAACGCGTACGGCAACGTTCTGCGGGCACAGATGGAGGAATTTGATGGCCATGTGCTGGGAACCCAACTTCACAACCCTGACTTTGTGCAGTTGGCACAAACCTACGGTGCTCGTGGAACCCTGGCCACCGATGCGAATGAGCTACACCGTATTCTGAGCGAGTCGATTGACGCAGACGGACCCACCGTGATCGAAGTTCCTGTGGGCATGATGAAACGCGAATATTGAGTGAGCCTACCCATCCACAAACCAGCGGCGGAATAGCTCTACCTGAAAACGATAGCCGATTTGCTCTTCATTGCCGCTGGAACCCGTTTGAACTGCTTCAATTAGGTCTCGTCGCAGTAAGCGGGTAAGCAAGGTGTCAAATGCGCCCTCGCGACTGGTGTTTTCTGCTAAATCCAACGTCTTGTAGTATCTTCTCAGGACCAATTCCTCGACAATGGCCTCTTCACCTTGGTGAGAGAGAAACTGTAGGAGTGCCTTCCCACTCTGACCGACTTGATTGGCCATCTCTGTAAAGAAAAAGCTTCCGCTCTCTAATGCACTGGGGATGGCTTCATCTACATCTGTTAATGTGGCCAAACGCCGGGTAGATGGAAGCCCATCATTCTTTAAGGCAACGATTTCATAGCAGAGTAACTGAGTGAGGGCTGGATGCCCTCGAGTCAGATCGATTACTCGCTGGCTGGCGTCAGTTTCATATTGTAGGGCAAAATCGGGTGTCGGTCGTTCAATCAATTGACGCACTTCATTCTCTTTTAAGTAGCCAATCCGTACAACCTGTACATTGACCAGATAACTAGCCCAATTCTGTAGCTCTTCCACCACATGGGAGCCTGTTAAGAGAATTTTAAACTGGGGACGGTGTTGAATGATATGCCGGAGTGTTCCCAAGACCGCTTCTGCTTCGTACCGTCCGCTCGCAATGGCTTCTTCCAGTGCCTCGAACTCATCCAGCGCCAGCAGGGCCGTTCGCTCACCAAGGGATTCTTCCACTAAATCCAACCACTCATCAAAGGCCGTAAAGGGATCGCTCTCCAACGAGGAGCGAGCGATGGCTGGTAGATCAAGTTCCCGTTGTCGACGAGCAGAGGTGATCATACCCCGAGCCAAGTTGTAGAGAAACCCGCTATAATCACTAGCCAGGGAAGTTGGCCCCTGCAGATCCACAAACATGGGAATGATGGTGCTTGGCAACAACCGCCCTAGGTTATTGAGCAAAGACGTTTTGCCCATACGTCGCTGCCCATAGAGAAGCAGCGGCGGATGTCGGCGGTCCAAAAGTAATTGTTCAATGCGTGAACTAACTTCGGTGCGACCAACAAAGATCTCCTGCTGTGCTGTTAGGGGAACGCCAATAATGTAGGGAGAGTCGATCTCCTGTCTCAATTCGACATCTGCTGCTAGGGCTTGGGCATGGCGGGCGATGACTTGACGCCAGTGGGTGGCAATTGGGCGAAAGCGGGATGAGTAAGTTTCGTTACTGCGGGTCAATTCACGGAGCAACCCATCTAGCCGATCTTCAAGTGCGCTGAGGGATAGCCGCTGGTTATAGATGCTTTCCTGTGCTATGGCCGCGGACAAATCATCACCAATGCGGCTAAAGCTGCGTAACAGTGAACTGGCGGGGCCTGACAGTTCACCGGCTGCAATTTTGTAGGTAGCGGCCACAATTTCATTGACCGATTGAGAAGACTCGAGCAGGCGAGCGTCCAATTCGATTTGGGCAGAACGTGCCGCCCATTTTTGGTGGCTCGCACTAATTGTTGCTAAGGCAGATTCACCAATGGCAGGTGTGCGCTCAATGGCTAGGACCAGATAGCGATCAAGATCAGAAAGAGGCAACCGTTGATGTTCATCCCAGAAGGCAGAGTGGAAATGTAAAAATGGCTGACTTTCGGCGGTACGTCGTTTATCCAATCGATAGAGCAGGGAGTTCCAAACCTGCTCAAATGGGTACAGAAGCGCAGGAAGCCAGAGCGAATAGCTAAGGCCAATAACAATGCATAGAAGTCCCAAAGACAGAATGATCCAGAGTGTATTTCCCGGGCGATATGAAAAGACGACAGACATCCCGCCCCCACCCAATGCCCCTGCCAGCGCGCCTGCCCAGCCACCTGCCACCCGTTCGACCAAAACGAACGGCAATACAATTACCGTCCCAAAGAGGATGCCTAGAAGTGGTCCCATAATTATACCGCTGCCACCATACAAAAGCTTAAGACCTACCGAGCCAGCTACAGGTTGAGTGAGCACAGGGGCAATGGGTCCATACATCACAGAACGGAGAAAAATGACCACCAAGGCTAAAATCACCCCAGAGATAAGCGCTGCAGGAATACGCCAGGTGCGTAGTGCAACGGTCAATGCGAAAATAAGTCCCAGGACGATTCCACCCAATAGCCCATAAATCTGACCATAAAACTCTAGATTGCCCAGACTCAACGCCAAATCCTGCATACCGATAGCGACACCTACAACAACCCCGCTGATCAGTATACCGACCAAAATGGCCCCTGTACGGCGAACAAAGGGGTAGGATTGCTCTGGCTCGCGAATGCTAGCAATAACGGCCCCGATAAGCCCTAGAGCAATAAAGCCAAAACCACCAGTTATGGCAATGCTATTTTCATTGCCTCGTCCAATGACAACTGTTTGAGCAGGCAACTCTAACATCAGCCCAAACCAACCAACTCCTAACCCCATACTGATGCCTACAGCTACAATTGCAGCCAACCCACCGGCGACACTCACGGCAGCACCAGTCACCAATCCACTGGCTAACCCCAGGCTCATACCAAAGAGGCTGGCCAAAAGTACGATAGTTGGTTGGGTGCCAGTAATCAAGAGGATAAGGGCAATGATTCCGCCAATACAGAGTGGCCACACAAGATAGATTAACCCCAACATCCGTCGAAACGGAGCACTCTGCAACTCGCTCATTGACAGTTGAGTTAAGGTAAAGTCCGGCTTTAGGTGTGGCGCGTGCTGGCTGATATACGTTCGCCATGCCGAAGGCAGCAGCAGGATCCAAAGCAATAATTGGCTTGCAGCGCGTAGCGGATTGTCAAACAGCTTACTCAAAATTAACCTTTCGATTTGTGAATCTTCAGGATCTAAAGGGGGTAACATTGTTCTTGTCGGGGCAAGAAAGTTTGCGCCTTACGAGTCCTACTAAATTCCCAAAGAGCCTGATTTATCTTAAAAGATATCCATACGGCTCTATTCTAGATAGCCCATCTTCTTTCCATGCACTATCATCTTTCCCCACATCTTGCCCTTGTTCTCTATCATCTTCTCGGCTTACGGCATATGAGTGGCATAAAATCTGCAAAAGGAGAGGCCACCCTTGGCTCTCTTTTAGGATCCAATCAGCATCTTCACTGGTGAGCGCGATGGGTGCGGCGGTGATTAGCTCATGAGCGGCCTCATCCTCAAGCGGGCCAAGGTTGAGCACGTGGCCGAAAATGTTGAAAAAGGGCGATGGTTTTCCTCGATCCGCGGCTAATTCAATAGGCGGCTGATGTGAGGCGATAAGATAGCCCAAATTACCGTCTGTTAGGCTGGTTCCTAGCGAACGCAGGCTCCACCAAAAAGGCATATCCAGTTCAGGCGCTTCCAGGGCGGCTCCAATTTCATCCATGAGAATGATTGTGGGGGTATGTAGATGATCGATCATGGTATCCATAAACCTGCTTAAGTCACAGGGATTGGGGACAGGTAGGGATAGAGTCTCCAGAACGTGCCTAAGCAGACGTTCCTGGGACCACATACGGATGTCTTGAAAGTCAACGTAAACCCACGAAAGCTGAGTCGGCTTAGTAAGCAATCCAGAACGATCAGGAGCAGATTGGCTAGGGCGGAGTTGAGTTGGGTCCACCTGAAAGATATTTTTGGTGTAGTGCAAGAGGGAAGATTTCCCGCTCCGTTTAGGACCAACGATTGCAACGTTCTGTAGGGGATATTGTTGCCAAGCACCAAATATGCGCTTGATTTGGGCTGCACGCCCAAAAAACTTCCCGGGATGAACAATCGGTGGACCCACAATGAAGGGCGCGTATGAATCAATTGAAGGCAATTCACTCTTGGGAGCAGCCCGTCTCAGTTCTGAAACTGTTACCTCTTCAAATAGTTCATCACGGAGCAGATGAGGTGCCGGATGCTCTGCACACTGTAGAAATGCTTGCAACCAATGTTGCTCTAACTGTCCTCGTTGAACCAGCTCACGTGCCAATCGTTCTACATCACTCAATTTGGGGGGAATATGCCCTTTACGCCAATACTCAACAGCAGAACCGCCTTCCCTTCCTAAGGCGTACCCCAACTCATCCTGTACAATTTGCACAGATTTAGATTCCCGAATACGGACTCGGTGAACGGCTTCAGTTAGGAGTTCGGCAAATTTTTCTGGATGTGCAGCCATCGCTAAAGTGGGGCCTCAGATCAGAGTATATCACGTGTAACTATTTGGAGGTAAGCAAAGTCAGTAAACCGAGCAGTAAGCACGCCCTGTACGGATTTCGCGAACACAAGCTGCATGGAGCGTGCTTAATGAACTTCATACATTTTGCTCACGGCCTAATCTTGCTTGTGAAACGACCTTAGGAATCAAGATCAAATAAAACCCTAAAGTTCGGTCCTGTCATCTCGAGTACCCGGGAGATCTTCCATTACGTTTTATTCAATTCTTGATCCTTAAGAAGCTGTCTGGAAAGTCATCCCGAGAAGCCTGCAGATCGGTTACGGCCGCAAAGCGGGAAGGATCTCAAGGTTGTTTCACCGAGAAGCGGAGATTCTTCATTCGCTCCGCTCGTTCAGAATGATACGATCGTGCTTTTTTTGCGAATTATGATGGGTTGGTTGGCCAGATAGCTTGCGCCTTCCGTTCGAGGGTGACCCTGTAAAATGACCAAGTTATCTAAATCTCGTTCCTAAAGATCCCAAGCCATTGGCATCTCCTTCATGCCACGGATGATAGGAACCGTATCCCAAGTCAAAGATTCAACAGGAACGTCGAGCCGAAGGTGGGGCAAACGTTGAAAAAGACTCTTAATAGCAATGGCCCCTTCCATACGGGCGAGTTGAGCACCTACACAGTAGTGAACACCGTACCCAAATCCCAAATGCTTGTTGTTTTGTCTCGTAATATCAAAGGCATTAGGAGCGTCAAAACGCTTGTCATCGCGATTCGCACTGCTCAGGGCAACGGAAACAGCATCCTTCCGTTGAATGCACTGTCCACCAAGCTCAATATCTTCTGCAGCAAAGCGCATGGTGGCTCGTTCGACTGGACCATCATAGCGCAGCATCTCTTCAATGGCGCTATCAATGAGCGTTGGATCCTGCATGAGTTTTGCCAACTGGTCAGGATACTGTAACAAGGCCAGAACCCCATTTCCAATAAGATTCGTGGTGGTCTCATGCCCAGCCACGATAAGCAGAATCACCATACCGAAGAGTTCTGCTTCACTGAGTTTGTCTCCAGCCTCTTCAGCTTCGATTAGACCGGAAATGAGATCGTCCTGGGGAGCGCGACGTCTTTCATCAAAAACGTCTCGTAGAAAGTTGGTGAAGTCAGTCAGCAACTGCCTCGCATTCTGCCACTCCTCATCATTGATGGTCGGTGCAATAAATGCATGGGACCAAATACGGAACTGCTGCCTATCTTCTACAGGGATACCGAGCATCTCCATAATCACAACAATAGGTAAGGGGAATGCATAGGTGTCGATGAGATCGGCTTGACCAAGGTGGGCAAACTCATCTAATAGGCTATCCGCAATGCTTTGAACCCGTCCCTGCATCTGGTTGACCATACGAGGTGTGAAGGCTTTATTGATTAGGCCTCTCAAGCGGGCATGATCCCCACTATCCAAGTTGAGCATATGCTGATCAAGCAATTTGACCAGCTCTGATGGTTCGCCTTGCTCAGCCAGCTCTTCAGGCGTCAAAGTGTTGCGCCAATTCTTGACAAAACGCTTATGATCTCGCAAGACCGTTTCAACCTCTTTCGCCCCTGTTACAAACCAGATTTTATTCTCACCATCAATGCCAGGGTGATAACAGACGGGCGAGTTCTGGCGCATCTCTGCATAGGTGGGAAAGGGATTGGCTTTAAATTCTGGCCCATATAGGGAATATGATTTCATTCGATCCTCCTGCACATTGCCTATCTCTACTGGGGTCGTTTTGAAAACAGGTTTTCCAAAGCTCTACTAGAGAGACCAAACATCTGTATTCAAACGGAGCTGAGTATAATTATCTCCTGGTTGCTAACCAATAAACGGTACGTCGATGGGCTTTTCATACGTCGTATCGACCTCTTCATCCGCAAAAAGACGTGTTTCTTCTATGATCCACTGTAGCCATTGGTCCATACCGTCACCACTCTCAGCAGATAGATCAATGATAGGCACGCCAGGTTGTATTTCTTCAATATGATCAATGAGCCGCCCCAATTTGAAGTGAAGATGGGGTAACAGATCAACTTTGGTCAACAGAACGCAATCTGCTTCTTGGAAGAGTGACGGATACTTGAGGGGCAACTCCTCGCCATCGGTCACGCTAACCAGCAGAATATTCTTGTGGGTTCCCAAGGGAAACTGGGCAGGTGTGAGCAAATTACCTACGTTTTCAATCCACAGCAGGTCAAATTCTTCAAGCTGAATCTGGGGCAAGATATTGGAGACCATCTCCGCGCTCAATTGGTTGCTACTTTCCGTGACGATGGAGACGGTCGGTGTACCGTTTAGGCGAAGCCGGTCAGTGTCCAATTCCGTTACTATTTGTCCTTGGATCACAACCGATTTTGCCCGGTCAGAAAGCTTTTCAAGGGTACGTTCTATAAGCGTTGTCTTGCCGGCACCTGGATTTCCCATAATGTGAAAAGCAAAGAGGTTGGCTGCATTAAAGTGATCGAGGTTGGTCTTTGCGGCCAGGTGCGTTTCAAATAGCTGTTCTAGATTCAGAGGGAATTCTGTCTCGGGATGTGTGTTCTGGCTTCCAAGCATATCTTACCTCATTTCTGATTTTATCAAAACGACCGCAGTATAGTTCTTGAGAGCGTGCATCAGTATAAGTATATCAGTTCCTTATCATCTATTGCAGGGTATACATTACAATATACTGTCAGTCGAGCAGAGCGAAACAAAGGTTTCCTTGTTTGACTCACGCTGATTTTTAGCAAGATCGCAACGTCTGGCCGAATTGGGTGTTACATGTAATAGAGAGATGAAGGCATCCTGCATGCGCTGTGATGACTGACATTGGTGAAGCTGCTGAAATGACAGGTCTACTTACTGATTGTTACAACCTGTGTATTGTAAATTATTTGTTGTCTCCTACAAAGGAATTACTCAGCTTACCCGCATCTAGGTGTGGATGCCAAACGTTCAATCTGCATCTAGCCCTTTTGAGTGATTCTTTTTATGTATCGGTCATTTGCCAGTCTCGCTTGGCCATGATATGGTAGATCATCACCGCAGTTTATGGTTGAGCCTCTCTGCCGTGATTGGAGGGCAAGCCTAACTTCTTTGCATGTCTCTGAAATCATGCCTTTTATGTAGCCCGCTAGTAAATTTAGTCCCAGTTCTATCCGTATAAGCCTGGAATATTCTGAAAACGTAGAATACCCCGACCGCATGGGAATATCTCCTTCACTGGGGCAAGAATTGTATCTGGCTATCTACACAGGTATGAGAGAATCCCCTAAAGCAATTTGCGCCTATTATAGATGGCCAGAAAAGGTCTGTCTTCTCTGTACGGAATGTTCCAGAGCAGATTGGACAAGAGGCGGGACAAGATTTTTCTGGCGAAGTATACTAACGAAAGTTTTCGATTGGTCAAACGTGTACGCAATGGTCTTGCTTATATGCTATTTGGCTGGATTGTATATACGTCGATCTGAGAACATTCACCGAGTATCACCTATCGAACGCCTATCACTTGGCAGATTCAATTGATAATGCCAAGTGACTTATAACAGGAAAATAAAAATCTGAATGACTAGTGGAAATCAATTCTCAAATAACTTGTATGCAGGTTGGCAAAAAGTCGTCTCCGAATACCAAAAACCAGATATCCGTACAAGTATCTGGCAGGTTATTAATTCATATGGTGGCTATTTTGCCGGTCTATCCCTGATGTACTTTAGCTTGAGCGTTGGCTATTGGCTCACACTGCTCCTCTCGATTCCTACGGCTGGTTTTTTGATGCGGATATTTATTATCCAGCATGATTGTGGTCATGGCTCGTTCTTCAAATCTCGCCAGGCAAACGATATTGTAGGGACGATCTGCGGCACACTTACGTTGATTCCTTATCGATTCTGGCGCCGTAGCCACGCCATTCATCATTCCAACCATGCAGAGCTTGAGGAACGAGGGACGGGTGATATCTGGACGTTAACCATTGATGAGTATATTCAGTCGGCCCGCTGGAAACGCATTGCCTATCGGGTCTTCCGCAATCCGTTTTTTCTCTTTATTATCGCTCCCACCATTAACTTTGCCATCTTGTCTCGGTTCACATATGGGGTGGATTGGGCAAAAAGAGCAGAAAGGATATCCGTTCATGGAACCAATTTGGCGATTGCAGGCTGGCTAGCTGCGGCCGTTGCACTAATTGGTCTGAGCGCAACAGTAGGGATCGTCTTGCCTGTCGTTTTTTTCGCTAGTGGATTTGGTACATTTTTGTTCTATGTACAACATCAGTTTGAAGAGACATACTGGGAACATACTCCTGATTGGGACTTTACCCTGGCCGCACTAGAGGGAAGTTCCTATTACGAATTGCCGTTGGTATTGCAATGGTTTACTGGCAATATTGGCTTTCACCACATCCATCACCTTAGCCCGCGCATTCCCAACTACAAGTTACAGCGCTGTCACGAGGAAAACGTCCTCTTTCAGCAAGCCCCAAAATTGACGCTTTGGAGCAGCTTAAAGACTACCTCATTGGCTCTTTGGGACGAAAACCAGGAAAGGCTGGTCTCTTTCCGGGAAGCCCTGGAAATCTACTATGCTGATGCGGCTGCTCAGGTGGAACCGGCAGTCAAGATTGCATAAGATGGCGGGTAGCGGACGGTTGGATGAGTGCTGTTAGTTATAGACGGCTAGGAAAACCTTGTCCCCTCTTGTCGAGCTTTCCCGTATGGATGGCCAGAAAAGTTCTGTCCTCCCTTCTCGGATTTTCTCAAAGTGAATTGCTCAGGAGCCGAGACAAGACTTTTCTGGCTGAAGTATAGTCACCAGACAAGAGTGCAGGACAAACTTTTCGGGCGGACTATAGATTCAGGCTCAGTTTCGGAAACTTGCTATTTTAGAGCGTCAAAGCGGTTTTTAAGGAGGAAAACGGCGAAATGCCGATAAGGCCCAAAATTTGTTATCAAGTACCATGAGTAATTTGACAGCCATTGCTGGAAAAACATATAATTCCCTGTCGGGATTCACCAGATATTATGCTGTGCTCGTTTTCATTACTGTAGTTTCATTAGAGAGGTCAACTACGGTTTTAAAATGGAGTTGAATATAGTATTGATGAGATACTTAGACGCTCTCGTTAACGAATGGCGAGACGTATTCTTAGTGCTTTAGGTCACAGTATTGTTTGCTCAGTGTAAATTATATAGACTGATATACTTATTCCTAAAGACCGAAAGATAATTGACTGACTAAAGAGGACAAAATGGCGAAAAGAACATGGCAACCCAAGGTACGTAAACGGCTAAAGACCCATGGTTTCCGTAAGCGTATGAGTTCACCTGGTGGGCGGAATGTACTAAAGCGGCGCCGCCGAAAAGGCCGGACTCAAATTGCAGTCACCGTCACCAAGCGCAAATCCATTTACTAGTTATCTCAATTTGAGCATAGACTAGCATTAGACGGCTAGAGCGCGTTTTTTAGTCTGTGCCAGAGCTGAGTATTTTGGTGAAAAGACAGTATCGGATCCAGAAGAACGAACGATTTCAAAAAGTTCGTCGGCACGGACAGTCATTCAACAATAGGCTTCTTGTTCTTTGTATGCTTGAGAATGAGCGTGACTATAGTCGATTTGGATTTTCTGTTAGTCGTCGAGTTGGAAATGCTGTTGTTCGGAATCGAATTAAGCGCAGAGTGCGTGAATCTACTAGACTACGCATGGAGCAGATTCGACCCGGATGGGATATCGTATTCATTGCTCGGTATCCTATAAGCAGTGCTACCTATCATGAGATGGATGCTGCCTGCGCCCGCCTACTTCGGCGGGCGAATTTATTGTGAGAAGATTGTGGTTCCACTGAATACAGGCGTTTTCACGGACCCCACCGGAGAAAACAATTACCAGTTTTCAGTGAGCTGACTTTAGATTGCAAGGAATAAGATCTGTGTGAAAATGATAAGCCTGGGTTTGATTCGGTTTTATCAACGATTTTTGTCGCCGCTCCTTGGGAGCACCTGTCGTTTTCACCCTTCCTGTTCCCACTATACTTATGAGGCCATAGAAAAATATGGCGTATTGCGCGGAACGCTAATGGGCGGACGACGTATTTTACGATGTCACCCATGGTCGCCAGGTGGATATGACCCAGTTCCCTAATATGAACAAGTGTCATTAACCTATTGCGTGTCGTGAGCATCTCTGGACGCAAGACGTTAGACTTCGCCAGAAAAGTTTTGTCCCGACCCTAGAGCAGTCCACTTTGAGGAGGTTCGGGAAGAAAGGACGGAGCTTTTCTGACCTCCATACAGGACTGCTCAGGTATCGATCCAAGAAGCTGTCTGGAAGGTCATCCAGAGGAGCGTGCAGCTCGGCCACGGCCGCAAAACGGCACGAAGGATCTTGCGGTTATTTCAATCCAAAATGTAGATTCTTAGTCGCTTCGCTCTAGGTTGCTTCGCAACTGTAACCAAGCAGAATGACACGCTATTACCCTTTTCAGACAGCGTTTAAAAATTAAGATTTTTCGATTAAGACGACTTTACTATGAGGCTATTAAGTGTGAAAATCCGAAATCGGACTTTGCTATTTCTCCTTTTGCTCGTAACCATGACTCTTTTGTCAGGGTGTGGTGTTCCTGCTGATGGGGTAGATATAGCTACCCAGGATCCAGAGGGATTATGGCAGACCATAGCGGTCTGGCCCTTAGCCAGATCTTTGATAGCACTAGATGGATTCCTTCAGAGTTATGACATTCCTTATCACTGGGGATTTGCTATCATTGTCTTTACCCTGATTGTCAAGGCCTTAACCTTTCCGCTGACCCTCACTCAAATTCGGGGGATGCAGGCACAGAAGGATATCCAGCCCAAAGTTCAGGCGCTTCAGAAAAAGTTTGGTAATGACCGGGAAAAGTTGGCCCAAGAGCAGATGAAGCTTTATAGAGAGGCTGGGGTGAACCCTTTGAGTGGTTGTTTGCCCCTTCTTGTACAGATGCCTATTCTCTTCGGGCTCTATTCTGCCCTGGTTGCCCTTGGCCCCACCATTGAGAATTCACGATTTTTCTGGATTCCAGATCTTGGCTTCCCTCGTTATACAGAGGGGTTGAACTGGATAATGGATGATTTCAATGGCGGTCAGTATGGACATTTGGCTGCTTATCTTGTCTTACCGATTGTGCTAGTTGCCTCCCAGTACGCCATGCAAAAGTGGATGACGCCTGCTACACCTCCGCCAGCAGATGGTGGCACGGACCAGGCCGCTATGATGCGTCAGGTTGGAACGATGATGACCTTTATGTTTGGTTTCTTCACGTTGCAAGTTCCTGCAGGGCTTAGCTTATATTGGGTGACTAGCAACTTAATTCAAGTTGCTCAGCAGGTATTTATTACTCGCCGAATGGCAGAATCTAAAGGAATTGGTGGCCAATATGTTGCTGAGGCTACGGATGGGGCAAACGCCATAAATGCAACGGATGTAGCTGCCATTTCGGTCAATGGTTCCGGGAGCAACTCAGGCGAGGCGGGGACCACTCAACAAAATAATTCATCAGTAAACGCGAAGACAAAGAACAATAGTGGCAAGAAGAAATCGGGTAAGAGACGCAGCAAACGCAAACGATAGGAAAATAACTCAAGATTAGCGCGATATGGAGTATAGATAGTCTTTCAGAAAATGATTATCTGAAAACTTAGATAACCCACGAATCCGATTTATTCTCAATTTTGTCAGTCTTTGAAAAGAGGCGAAATCATTGTGAGCGATCATTATGAGTTTGAAGGAAAAACAGTTGATGATGCAGTAGCGAGGGGGCTAATTGAACTTGGGCTGAGCAGGGAACTGGTGACGATTAACGTGGTTCGTAAAGGAAGCCGCGGCCTCTTTGGTATTGGCAGTGAATCTGCAATCGTTCAACTTGTTCCTCATTCTGTTTCCGAAGAGGTGGAGAGTGGCCCAGTCGATGATGGGGCGACGAAAAGTGAGAACGTTGCGACGGATTCGGCTACTTTTGCTCCAACAACCTTACCCCCGGCTCCTGCTGAAGTAGAGCCACTGGACGAAGTCAATGACAGGACTGAGTTTGCTGATCCAGTTGAGCAGGAATCCCACTCCGATTTGGATCCTTCTGGGACGGACCCTGTTGAATCCCCTTCAGTTAATTTAGAAGATGTGGATGGGCTTCAAAATGACATCGAGGATGAATCGGGAGAGTGGGGCAATTTCTATGAGGAGTTGGATGAAGTTGACCGCGAAGTCACCAAAATGGCTGTCTATTATGTGGATGAGATTCTGCATTTGATGGGTTATGATTGTGATGTAGAGGCAACTTGGCAAGAGCCTGAGCCTGATGAGGTTGATGCCTGTTTGCTTTTGGACGTGTATGGAGATGACTTGGATCGCCTTCGCAATGGTGATACGATAAACAGTCTACAATACCTGCTGCGTTTGATGATTAACCAGAAGATTCGTGCCTGGCGTAATATTGTGGTTGACGTTAATGGCTATAAAGCAAAACGCGGCCAACAGCTAAACCAGATTGCTTTACGCATGGCCGAGCAGGTTATTGAAAGCGGTCGCGCACTCTCTTTAGAGCCCATGCCTGCCAATGAACGTAGGCTTGTTCATTTGGCTCTGCGAGATCATCCTGAGGTATATACTGAGAGTTCTGGGGATAGTGATCGTCGAAAAGTGCATATTTTGCCAAAGAGTCTTCTGTAAACAATTCAGAACGCATTTCGATCTGCCGAGTATAACGAGTCCACAAACCCCATCTACTATCCCCGCTCTCGTGCGGGGTTTTTACTTTAGGTAGACAGCCATCATCACACCCTTTTTCCTTTGCCGCTAATCGAGAGGCGTGCTAAAATCCGAGAACGTGACGCAAAGACACTTACCTACAGAACTATGCTGCGGTCGATTTTAACATGCTCGGTTTCCCTAGCGCTACCAGAGAGGCCAAGCGATAGTTTTGAAACGGAGCTGAGTATAGATGTGGAAAATTCATCACCGGATCTGCTTCTGATTGGCCACGTAACACAAGATTTACTCGACCCAACACCCGAAAGTGATTATCGTCTGGGTGGCACCGTAAGCTTCGCTGCCATCACTGCGCTTCGATTGGAGCGTAAACCAACTATTCTGACTAGAGCTGCCCCTCATACCCGCTGGGATGAATTACCTGACGATGTTGACTTAACTGTTCTACCTAGCCCGGAAACAACCACCTTTGCCAATGTATACTCTGATGAGGGGCGGACGCAATACTGCTTTGCCCAGGCATTGCCCATTCAAGCTGCGGATGTACCACGACAGATGCAAACACCTAATATTGTTCTGCTCGGGCCTTTAGTCAATGAGATTCACCCTGACGTGGCTTCGCTATTTGGTGCCCAAACCTTAACTGCAGCAGTTCCTCAAGGATGGATGCGGCGCTGGGATGAAACAGGCCGCGTTTACAGCATTCCCTGGGAGACGGAGGCTGCGATTCTGCCCTATCTCGATATATTGGTTCTTTCCGAAGAAGATGTTGATAGCGATCTGAGCCGTTTAGAAAGTGCGTTTAAAACGGTACCGATTGTTGTCCTAACAGAGTACAGAGACGGTAGTACCATCTATCGCCGAACGGAATCTGGAGAGATTCAGAGAATCAAGATCCCACCTCGCCCCGCACTTGAGGTTGATCCAACGGGAGCCGGTGATGTCTTTGCCACAGCCTTTATTATTCGATATCAAGAAACGGGCGATCCGATTCATTCTGCTCGTTTTGCTAATGTAACAGCTTCATTCGGCGTAGAAGCTATTGGTATATCAGGAATACCCTCTCGACAGCAAGTACTGGATTACTTAAATAAACATCCGTTTCGCGAACGCAATTGAGTAAAATGACAGCGAAAATCTATGCATTTGCCAATCAAAAGGGCGGTGTGGCCAAGACGACCAGTATCGTTAACTTGGGGGCCTATCTGGCTGCAAGTGGGCGAAAGGTATTACTCGTTGATATCGATCCTCAGGGTAATGCATCTACCAGCCTTGGCATTGATCCCCGTACCCTGACGGCTAGCCTATATGATGTACTCATTGGTCATTCATCTATCCAAGAGGTGTTGACACTGACTGATCTGCTTGGGTTGGATCTAATTCCTGCAACGGCTGATCTGGCTGGGGCCGAGGTAGAGATGGCTCAGCAGATGGCGCGCGAACAGCTGCTCACTCGCGCATTGGCCCCTGTAATGAACAAATATGACTATATCTTCATTGACGATCCACCTAGTTTGGGATTATTAACGATTAATGGTCTAACCGCAGCAACACATGGGGTCGTGATTCCTGTACAGTGTGAATATCTGGCATTGGAAGGATTGAGCTTTCTGTTACAAACAATTCAACAAGTGCGAGATGTCCTCAATGCTAGATTGCGTATTGCAGGTGTCCTCCTTACCATGTATGATGGGCGAACCAATTTGGGACAACAGGTAGTTGATGAAGTGAGAAACTTTTTTCCTGAGGAGGTCTTTCGTACTATCATTCCACGCAACGTACGCTTGAGTGAGGCACCTAGCTATGGGCAATCCATATTAAGTTATGCGCCTGATAGTGCCGGTGCTAGGGCATATCAGGCCCTGGCACAGGAGTTTATTCAACGGGCTGAAAAAATAGCAAATTCTACTCCTCAGGTTAAGACATAGAATCATTGTGATCCTATAAAAGGAAAGTAACCGAAATGTCTACAAGTACCGGCTCTGGCAAACGCAGTGGATTGGGGCGTGGTTTGGGTGCTCTAATTACGAAGACTGATATTGATGGTGCTGTGACCTCTTCAGAGCCTCGAGAGGCAACGGATGGTATAAAAACCATTCCGATTGATACCATCGTGCCAAATCCACACCAGCCACGTACCCGCTTCGACACCGCAGCACTTGAGGAGTTGGCTGCGTCCGTCAACGAACATGGTATTATTCAGCCGCTTATTGTGACAAAAGCCGTAGATGCTGAAGAAATTGATCGCTATTGGCTTGTTGCAGGAGAGCGCCGTTGGCGTGCGGCTCAACTTGCGCAACTGTCTCACGTTCCTGTTATTGTCCGAGAGGCATCGGCTCGCCAACTGATGGAATTGGCTTTAGTAGAGAATATTCAGCGCGAGGATTTAAATCCATTGGAGGAAGCTGCTGCCTATCAATCCCTAATGGATGAATACAATCTAACTCAGGCAGAAGTGGCCGGTAGAGTTGGTAAGAGCCGATCGGCAGTGGCCAACATTGTCCGCCTCTTGCAGCTTCCACCGGATGGGCAGGCAGCTTTGCTTGCTCAAGAAATCTCCTCTGGCCATGCTCGTGCGCTCCTTTCGCTTAACGACGAAGACACGATCAACAAAGCACTACCCCTAATCATCGAAGGGGAACTCAGCGTCCGTCAGACTGAGGTTCTTGTTAAAAAGTTAGCTGAACCCACTATGGCAGGTTTGGAAGAGCCACCTCCGCCCCCTGATCCAATGGCTGGCCACTGGCGTAGTTTGGAAGATCGATTTCGCAACGCGTTAGGCACTCGAGTATCATTGAACCGGAATGATGATGGTACAGGGCGATTGGTTGTTCACTTTTACAGCGATGATGATCTGGATAGTCTGCTACAACAATTGGCGACTGAGGAAGAGTAATGAGGAAGATCTCTCTACTTATTTTATTTGTATTGGTTGCTTGTGCGGGAAACGTAAAGTCTCTATACGCTCATGGGGGCGTTATCATAGATGGTGGATTTACAGATCAATATGAGTGGATTGCCATGGCTAGTCCGTTTCCAATTACGCCCGGCGAGACAGTTTTGAGCATTGTTGTTTACGATGTGGAAACCTATGCTCCAATCAATGGCATTGCGGCATCTATGCATTTAGCGCCCCCTGATAGCCCGGAGCCATGCTGCCAGGGCGACGGTGTGCTAGGTCCACTGCCACTCCTTGTCGATCCCGTTCTCTATCCCGGTGATTATTCGAACATTGTGTTGCTGCTGCGCGAAGGCAAGTGGAAGGGTAAGTTTGCCATTGAGGGTCCGTCCGATCCTGTAGACATTTTTTTTACCGTCGATGTTAGAGAGCAAGATGCCAGTGAACCACGCCCAACCCCTTTACAGGGTGATCTGATTGCCCAAACGGCCACCGCAGTAGCTCAACAAGTTGCAGAAGGGTTGGCTACCTCCACAGCAATACCCTCCACATCTGCTTCAGTGACAGAAACGGGTTCTGTAGATATACCATTGATTTCACCATCAGGTACAGTAGAGTCAAGTGCCTATCCGGACCCGGCCGATGCTGCCTACCCGGATCCAGCAGATGCTGCCTACCCGGATCCAGGCAAGAATAACAGTGCATTAACAGCTGTCGTACCTCAGCAAATTACGATTACTCCTGCTCCTGCAACCGCTATGCCTACACCGCTACCAGACAATGGTAGCTCGCCAGAAACGACAAACGATTCCTTAGCCATTCCACCATGGGTTACAGAAAACATCTGGCTTGTAGCCGGAGTGGCCTTCATTCCTCTATTGTTGGTTGTTCTATGGTTCATGGGGGCAGGCAGCGGGGATGATGATGAGGGTGAGGGTGATCCATAGACTACAATCAATAGATGTAGTCTTTCATAAAAAATTTTCCTCAAGCGATTGTAAAAATTGAACAGATTTTCCTTTTTATACTCAGATCCGTTTGAGAACCAGAGTTGGCCCTCTCCTGTAGAGGCTGCGAAAAACTCCGGTTTTCAAAGCGACCCCAGTATAATCTGTTCAATCCGTTCGTGGGGTCGATTCAAAACCGGAGCTGTACTTAATTCTGATTCCTAACCTTCTGCCCCAACCTCAAAGCCCGCTAGATTCTCTAATGCCTTAACCAAACCATGGTTGCCTTCGGCGCCTAAGTCCATTCGCTGAAGTGTACGGTAGAACTGGTAGATCAATGATGTCCCTGGCAGGGGCGCACCGAGTTGGTCCGCAGCCTCTAACACAAGTCGTAGATCTTTCTGCTGTAAGTCGATCATAAAGCCTGGACGCCAATCTCGTTCGATGATCTGATTGGCCCGATTGGTAAACATCCAACTTCCAGCGGCACCATCCTTCACTGCACTGTACGTCTTCATTAAATCTAGGCCGCCCGCTTCTGCTAAAATGAGTGCTTCGCACATGGCTAGGCAGTTCCCTACAACCAAAACCTGATTAACTAATTTGACCATCTGTCCGGAACCCGTGTCACCAACGTGGGTTATGGAACTCCCCATGGCCTCAAAGGCAGGCATAGCTCGTTCAACATCCGATGCCGCACCACCGATCATAATGCTTAGGGTACCCTTTGCCGCACCTTCGCTGCCGCCGCTTATTGGTGCATCGAGCATTGTGACGCCCTTTTGGCCTAAGGCTTCGGCAAATTCCTTCGTGGCCTGAGGGCTAATAGTGCTGCAGTCTACCACCAGAGAACCCGATTGGATACCCTCCATGATGCCACTGTCGCCCAATATTACGGCTTCAACATCTGGGGTGTCACTTACGCAGATTATGACAATGTCTGAGTTAGCCGCAACGTCAGCTGGGCTGCTTCCTGCGACAGCACCTTCTTTTACTAGATCATCCATGCGGGACGCGGTACGATTCCACACTCTGACCGCAAAACCGGCTTTGAGCAAATTGCGGGTCATGCCCTGGCCCATAATGCCTAAACCAATAAATCCAATACGTTCACTCATGATTTCTCCTTTCTCATACTTTATGACGCCTACTGCAGAAACAGTGGTTTGGAAGTGAAATTAAATAACTTGGTCATTTGATGAGGCTACACCTGAGAAGCCAGCAGCTCGGTTACGGCCGCAAAGCGGCACGAAGAACCTAACGATTATTTAACTGCAAAATCGAGATTCTTCAGTCACTCCGCTCTAGGGTTGCTTTGCAACTGTAACCAAGCAGAATGACACGATCGTACCCTTTTCAGACGGCTTTTGAGAGAAGCGCGCAAGTTATTTACGACTCATTCCTTAACGTTCGGTATACCTCACCAGAAAAGTCTTGTCCCGACTCGCATCCCATCTACTCTGGATATTTCCAAAAAAGGAAGGACATCCCCATCGTCATAGGGACATGCTTTTTCTGGCCATCTATAGATCAGTTCAGAAGAACATCGCAATTTGAATAGGGGCGGATGTTTAGGGGGACTCTATTTATGCATTCATCGAATTCGTTTTTTGTGAATGGAACAAAGACTGAGTGAGGCTAACATAGCCGATGGAATTTGTCAATGAAAGCGAATTGGGTGTGAAAATATTTCTTGACAAATCAGGCGACATGGTCTATCCTAGTAATGTTAATCGAGACTTTGTAGGATCTCGAAAATCACTCCTCACAGCCTGAAGTTCTTGGGAACCAAGTATCCCAAGTGGATCGTTACTTGTATTGGTATCGAAATGAGATTGACTCAGGCCCACGAGGGACAGATGTCAATTTTACCCAAAAGCTGTGTAAGCCTCAATTTTGTCATCCTGTTGCTCCGATAATTCTGCATTAATATTGGTATGTCAACGATTGATGTTATTACTGTTTGCTAGTAAAATTTCGTCTTGACCTTATTCGTCGTCGACTTTCTTGCACCGTTTTGCTGTATTAATCTTACTTCATTGCTCTTATTTCATCATTCTTACTATACAGTGAAAACGGAAGACAAATCTTACCCATACTACGCTTGCTTTAAGCACCATGGTTCTCCTTTGCTTATGTTTTACTAGGAAGGTTAACCGGACCAGTCATCCTTTTGTTCTGAGCTGAGAGCAGCTACTTATATTACACGTCCTTCTTCTTTCCCAGAAGTTGAGATGACCAACCTGAATATCAATTTGTCGCGTGCCAGTATACTCAAAAATTCCTTCTCAACGTCTTGATCTTCTTCTATTAGAGCGTGGTCTAACCGACTCTAGGGAAAAAGCCCGTCGGTTGATTATGGCCGGTGAAGTTTTCATCGATGAGGAAGTTCATGATAAGCCAGGAAAGCGAGTTCCCGTTGACGCAAGTATCCGCTTACGCGAAACTCCGAAATATGCAAGCCGGGGCGGCATAAAACTTGCGGCTGCTTTAGAGCGGCTCGCAATAGATGTCTCCGGTACGGTGGTCGCAGATATTGGTGCATCGACAGGTGGTTTTACCGACTGCTTATTGCAGCATGGTGCCACTCAGGTTTATGCTATCGATGTTGGATATGGACAGCTTGCATGGAAGTTACGGATTGACCCAAGAGTAGTAGTCATTGAACGAACGAATATCCGACATCTAACCCAATTGCCCGGAACACCAGCCCCATTAGTGGATATGGCCGTAATTGATGTCAGTTTTATCAGTCTGAATTTAGTATTGCCATCTGTGTTGAAATTAATCAAACAAGATGCTCAAATTGTGGCGCTTATCAAACCTCAGTTTGAGGCTGGTAAAGGAAAAGTGGGCAAAGGAGGGGTTGTCCGTAGCGAAAAGGTTCATCGAGATGTCTTAAGAGATACCTTGGCGTCAGCCACTAGCATGGGATTGGTTGCGACAAATCTGATTCCTTCCCCTATACTAGGTCCAGCGGGCAATATCGAATTTCTTGTGCTCTTGACGAGGTCACCTAATTCAATGACGCTCAATATGAGTCAAGTCAATGCTGCAGATATTGAGGATGTTCTTCACGAGGCAAGCAAATTGCGTCAGAGAGCCTAAGATACTATTGCTGTTATTTTATATTTTTACGCAGTAGCGTAAAAGTCACACATAGCCCGTTCAGGTAGCACGCCCCGTGCGGTTCTGCCCTTGTGTGTGACTTTTACAGAACTGCATTTTTACCTTTTAAATTTTTGAACTTATTGACAATTTTATCATAAACCTGATTCATTATCATACAGCCATGTTCACATCTAGATCCCTTTCGTGGTACCTATTAGGACTTATTCCACTATTTACTTGTATGCTCCTACTCATCGGGCTGCAAGTATCCATCCAGCCCTCAGAAGCAACTCAACTCGACTTACTTAAACCCAGCTTTGTTACATTAACCGATGGTCTAGTTGATGGTGTATCTACAGTTACCATCTCAAACAATTTGGACATTATCGATATATCGGTTGGTCAAGTTGTTTACCCAGATGAACCTGTTTTACCTACGCAACCCGTTGTTTATAGCCTCTTTATCACAAACTCTAGTGCCATTACTGTCTCAAATATCATCGTAACTGATGTTGTTCCTTCTCAAATTGAATCGACTAGCATTTTGAGTACCAGCAACGGTTCGCAGATCACAAGTTTAGGTGGTTATCCCACATACTCATGGCAGATTGACAACCTGGGACCGCAAAAGAGGGCCGCTTTGTACATTGTGGGTGTGGTTAGCCCCAGGCAGAATGAAGATATGGTGATTACCAATACACTGATGTCCCTGCATCCCTTAGATACCATCTCCCAAAACAATACAAGCCTCCTGCCTCTCAACTTAATTGTGCCAGAAGTGGCTTTTGAAAAGTCTGAAATTCGTCTTAGCGAAGATCGGCCGACCCTAACGGTTAACATTCAGTTAGAGCCAGTGAATCCATACGGTTCAACATCTGTAGATTATTCAACCCAATCTCTATTACAAGGTTTTGCATCTGGCAATCCCATCGATTACCAAGCAATTAGTGGTACGATCTCATTTGATGCTGCCATTCAAAATACGAATAGCATCTCCATCACTTTATTTGAAGATTCCGTAAGCGAAGGGACGGAAAGCTTTCAGATTGTGCTGAGTAATCCTGTTGGGGCCAAACTTTCATCACGTAGTACAATGACGGTTGTTGTGGAAGACAATGACGTTTCGGGCATCAATGTTGGTCCCCAATACTTAAACCTTTCAGAGGACGGTCGGTCTGCGGAGTATACGATTTCCCTCGATTCTCGACCAATTGAACCTGTTATGGTCGAGGTTTTATCATTACCTCAGATCGCAGTAGAGCCAAATGTACTGACATTTACCCTGGAATCGTGGAATACACCTCAAGTTGTCAAGGCATTCGCTTTCGACGATTCCGTGGCAGAAGGCGTTCATCCAGGTATCATTAATCATCGCGTGCATAGTGCAGACAAGATGTATAATGATATCGTTGTCAAATCCATCGGCGCAGGAATTGTAGACGATGATCGAGCAGGTATTGTGGTCTCTGCTGCGCACCTGAAGGTCGTGGCGGGAGTACCTGAGAATTTAGCAAAGAGCGCCTACTCTGTCACTTTACAGAGTCAACCAACCAACAACGTGACGGTACAGATAACGCCAAGTGAACCCTCTCTTCAATTCTCTCCCGATAAGCTGTACTTCACACCTGCTGATTGGTCTGTTGCTCAACGTGTGGTGGCATATACAATGGATGAGCGACAGCTGCCAGATCCGAACGTATTTGAGGTTAACCACACGATAACCGAGAGTACAGACAAAGTATATGCTACACTTGGGCCAGCGCCTATATCTGCACAAATTCTCCCTCCTGAAATTCCCGATATCCTCCATGTATCAACAGAAGAATTAACAACGCCTGAAGGTAAGCAAAACGAGCGTTATATGATTGCACTGAACGCTCGTCCAAATGATACAGTAACCCTGACTATAGATATCGATGAGCGTTTAGCGATAGCACCGTCTGAATTAGTCTTTGATTCGACAAACTGGGAGCAGCCTCAGCCTGTCACTGTAACCGTAATGGAAGAATCAAAAACGATTGGTAGTAGTGAAGGTGTGATTGCTTTGGCTGCCCAAAGCAACGATCAGCGGTATGCAGCTCTTGCACCGCTCACCATTACAATGCTTATTAAAGGAAGCGGAATGGCCATCTACTTACCCTACTTCGAAGCCCCGTAACGATCTTGAATGCTCGATAAGCTCTCTCCATTAGGTAATTTAAGGCTACGCTGGTTAGTCGTGTGTTTGCTACACTTAGTCGTGCTAATGAGCAGTTCCCAACTCTTGTTTACGAGTCAGTATGCTAACTACGGTATACGCTGGCTTACAGGTGGCTTGTTGGGGCTTACAATACATTTAGGCATTTTATGGTGGGGGTTGGATAGAAACTATCGTCGGCATGAGCAAGCCATCTTACCGACCTTAGGGTATGGTAATACCATCACCCTTACGCGCGGGCTGTTGATTTCACTTTTAGCCGGTTTTCTCTTTATACCTGAGCCTCAATCTGGACTCGCTTGGATTCCCTCTCTTCTCTACTTACTTTCCAGCTTACTTGACTATTTAGATGGGTACGTAGCGCGGATTACCAACCACAGTACGCTGTTGGGTGAACTGCTTGATATGGAGTTTGATGGCTTGGGGCTCTTGGTTGCCATTGCCGTCGGGATCTACTATCGGCAGCTTCCTATTTGGTACTTGGTACTTGGATTCGGGCGTCAACTCTTCATTTTTGGTATTTGGGTACGCCAACAGTTTGGGCTGCCTGTCTACGAGATGATGCCAAGTAACAATCGACGCATTATCGCGGGGATCCAAATGGGTTTTATCTCCGTCATTCTTTGGCCAATTCTCGCTCCTCCGGCAACAACAATCGCTTGTATCCTCTTCTCTATCCCTTTAGCTGCCAGCTTTGGCCGAGATTGGCTTGTGGTTAGTGGGCAGCTTCGTCCTGGTACGTTAGGCTACGTAGCTCTCCATCGTTGGGCTAGAGCAATCATTGCTGACTGGGGACCAGTTCTCTGCCGCCTCCTTGGCGCGGGAATCTGTGGATGGCTTTTGTGGCGTGAATGGCCTGATATGCACTCATGGAATGGACTCCTTGAGCAGATCCAGGTACCCATTGTCCGCGGATTTTGGCTAAGCCTACTTTATAGTGCTCCGCTTTTTTTGATAGCCTTTGTAGTAGGCTATCTGGGGCGAGTCTCTGCGATTCTTCTCCTTGCGGTTGCTCTGACGGAATTGCTAACCGTTGGTCTTCAACCATTGACCGTACTTTTTTTGCTTGCACTCTGTTGGGTCATTCAATTTGGCAGTGGTCGCTACGCTCTATGGAAACCTGAGGAATTATTCTTGCGTTCGCGGGCTGGTGAGCAATAATGCACCGGCTATATTCAGTAGATCGCAGCGTCATTCTGAGGAACCGAAGAATCTCCCACTGACGTCGCAAGCTACTGATATTGGCTCAAATTTGTTCTGGCATAGAAAAGTATAAAGAACAACCAGGAAATTTGGTCAAATTCTGGCTGCTCACGCAGTGGTCGCTCCGACCTAGCTGACGACTGATTAGCTGAAGGCTTTTTTATCAATGCCCCCTGGATCTGCTACAAAACCAATATGTTGCAGATACACAAACTTCCCAGTCAAAGGATTACTCCATGCTCAACTATCCTGTTTCCAGACGAGATAATTTTGTAGAAACATTACATGGTACTGATGTAGCAGACCCATATCGCTGGTTGGAAGATCTGGATACAGATGAAACTCGTTGCTGGGTTGAACGACAAAACCAGTTGACCGACTCCTACTTGGCCAAACTACCACTACGCGAGCAGATTCGGGAACGCTTGGAAGAGGTATGGAATTATACTCGAATGGGGATCCCGGAAGAAAGAAGTGGCCGCTACTTTTTTACCCGCAATGATGGCTTACAGAATCAAAATATACTCTACTGGATGGATTCATTAGATGGGAAACCGAATGTATTGCTTGACCCTAATGAGCTGTCTGTCGATGGGACAGTCGCTCTCATTGGATATAGCCCGAGCGATGATGGGCAATTTTTGGCCTATGGGTTAGCTACTGCTGGCTCAGACTGGCAGGAGTGGCACATCCGAGATGTGAAGGCAGGCCGTGATCTGGATGAGCAAATTGAGTGGGCAAAGACTTGGTCTGTCGGGTGGGATCGGGAGGGAGAAGGCTTCTATTACAGCCGCTTTGATAAACCGCCCAAAGGTGAAGAGTATAAATCAGCTAACTTTTTTCAAAAAATATACTATCACCGTAAAGGGACACCTCAATCGGACGATATTCTGATCTATCACCGTCCTGACCATCGGGATTGGTATCTCAGCGGGTATGTAACTGAGGATGGTCGCTACCTGATCATTCGAGCATCTGAAGGAACGAGCCGTGAGAATGGATTATTCTATCAGGATCTCCATCAAACCAGCCCTGACGTGGCCAATGCTGATTCTGCTAACAGAGAGTCTTCAGACGCTGTTGGCGCTCTTACGATAGAACTCTTCAACCAATTTGATGCTGCTTATTCACTGGTGGGTAATGACGGGCCAACGTTCTACATTCATACAAACCATAGTGCACCCCGAGGGCGGATTGTGGCTGTTGATATTAACACCCCTCAATCAGAAGCGTGGCGAACCATTGTGCCCGAGTGCAGTGACACTATAGAACAGGTGTCTCTGTTAAATGGCTCTCAGCTTGTTGTACGCTATCTCCACAATGCCCATAGCCGAGTCGAAATTTACGATCTCAATGGCCAGGCGATTCGTTCTGTGGACCTTCCTGGCATTGGTACAGTTTCGGGCTTCCATGGTCAGCGTGAATGTCGTGAAACATTTTTTCAATTTAGTAGCTTCAGTCAGCCGGGTGCGATCTACCGTGTCAATGTGGAAACGGGCGAAAATCACCTCTTTCATCAACCCGAAGTAGATTTCGACCCCGGTGAGTTTATTACAGAGCAGATCTTCTACAAGAGTAAAGATGGGACCCAAGTACCCATGTTCCTCTCTTATAAAAGAGGAACCGATCGAAATCAGCCGCAGCCTACCTTTCTCTACGGATATGGCGGATTCAATATTCCGCTTACGCCTAACTTTTCAGCTCGAAACCTAGTTTGGATGGAGATGGGGGGAATTTTTGTACAGGCCA
Source organism: Chloroflexota bacterium (assembly GCA_039028975.1). Lineage (GTDB taxonomy): Bacteria > Chloroflexota > Anaerolineae > Caldilineales > Caldilineaceae > JAHBNG01. The sequence continues at coordinate 23,246 of JBCCHB010000049.1, read as the reverse complement.
ACTTACGAGGCGGTGGTGAGTATGGTAAACAATGGTACAAGGATGGTACCAAAGAACAGAAACAGAACGTTTTTGATGATTTCATTGCGGCTGCTGAACATCTGATTCGGTGTGGTGCGACTACCACCGACAAACTTGCCATCGGTGGTGGCTCTAATGGTGGGCTGCTGGTTGGTGCCTGTATGACGCAGCGGCCCGATCTATTTGGTGCTTGTTGGGCAGCAGTCGGTGTGCTTGATATGTTGCGTTTTCACCTCTTTACTGTAGGTTGGGGGTGGATATCAGACTACGGTTCGCCAGATGAGCCAAGCGACTTTCACAACCTGTTGACCTACTCGCCTTATCACAATCTTACGCAGGGAATGGCTTACCCAGCCACCTTGATTACCACGGGCGATCATGATGACCGAGTCTTCCCAGCCCATAGTTTTAAGTTTGCAGCAGCATTACAGCACGCGACCAGGGGCGATGCCCCAAACCTAATTCGGATTACAACCCGAGCCGGGCATGGGGCTGGAAAACCTACCTCTATGCTGATTGAAGAATCCGCTGATATTTGGACTTTCCTCATCGACGCATTAAAGATGGAGCCAATGGGATGAACATTGACGCCGGAGCGCCTAACTTCTTCGCAGGCCAATCCACTGAAGTACAGCAAAGACGACCGCCCAATCGGCTAGAAATGCCATAGCCCACCAACCAGCGTCAGAAAAGGGAATAAATTCACCCACCAACAAGGGGATGCTGGCAACTGCCCAAACAGCATTGGCGATCAGTGAAATGCGCACCAGCCGTTTATTAATTGTCTTTCCCATCAACGACCAGAGAAATCGTCCTCCATCATAGAGCAAGGCCAGTATGCCCAAGATCACGTAGAGGGAGGGTTGGCCAACTCCCATGAATTCAGACACAGGTTGTGCGGCCAAGATAAGCTCGATGCCCAAAAGGGTGATAACGCCAGCATCAACCTGCACGACACGGCGGAGAAAGCTACTTTGTTTAACAATCGATTTGCCAGCCGACGGGATAGAAGACTCTACAGATGGTATGTGAGTTGTTGTCATGTTTCAGATCCTTTTGCTTAAGGAATGAGCCCTAAATAACTTGAATGATTCATTCGGGGAAGGGGATCCCGTCGAATGACCACGTTATTTTATTCTCGTTCCTAAAATGATTTGTGAATCGTTGAATCTGTGACAGATTCACCCACAGCATAGCGGCTTGGCGGCTGCCAGGTCTACGACAAACACTGCCATTTACTGCCAAAATGGGTGTTTATAAAGGGCGATACCTAGTTTTGCTCGCTTGGGTCAGCCCCGATACGAACTTCTGCCGTCATATTCCAACGGAGGCGGCCGTCCTGCTCGTCGAGTTGGACTAAGGCTGTGTAGATGACATCCCCTTGTTTGTTTTCACCTAGTGGTTTAATGCGGACAACGTGACCCGTCAACTGTAAGTCGGGAATGGCATCCATGGTAACGGTAACGGGCGTATCTCTTTTTACATTAACGACACTCACTTCGGTTAAATCTTCGGTCTCCAAATACCATTCAGTAAAATCCGCCAATTGTAGAACGGTTCGCCCCGGAGATACATACTCGCCCACTGCTAGGTCAAGTGAAGCAATCGTACCTGCAAACGGTGCTCGTAATTCGGTCTTGGCCAGGGATGATTTGGCCTCTTCTAACGCGGCCTCGGCGGCGAAGACTTCCGACGCTGCAGATTGAATTTTTTCTACACGGGAGCCTGCCTGGATCAATTCCAACTCTGCTTGAAGCCGCGCCACCTCTGCCCTGGCTGCCGCAATCGAATTTTCGCTGGGCGGTGCCAAAAGCTTATCTAGATTTGCTTGCGCTTTCTGAACATTTGCCACGGCTTGCGCTCGCTCAGTTTGACTGGCACCATTTAGAACGACATCATAATTTGCCTTGGCCGCTTCGTAATCATTTGTGGCCTTTTGCAGTGCTGCCGATTCTGGTAAAGCACCAACATCATTGCGCCATTTTACCTGATTGTATGCGGACTGGGCACGCTGTAATTCTGCCTCTGCATTTTTAAGTCTAACCTGAGCATCGATAATCTCTGCATCGTTAGGCCCTTTATCTAATTCTTGAAGCACCTGTTGAGACTCGGCTAATGTCGCTTCTGCGATCCGCATATCTTCTGCTGATACACCTTCTGAAAGCTGCAAAAGGTTGGCCTTGGCTGCATTTAGCGCTGCTTCAGCCGCTACGATTTCCTGGGGGCGATTCCCCCCCATTAGTTCCTCTAGCCTTGCCCGTGCACCAAGCAATTTGGCCTCCGCTTGGGCAATTGATGCACGCTGTTGGGAATCTTCCAGACGGATTAAGAGTTGACCCTCTGTGACAATATCATTCTCCTGAATAAGCACTTCGCCAACAACACCGGCTGCAGCCATACTTAACGATGCACTCTGCATCGGGACGACAACGGCCTCGCTGATGATGGCACCATTCGCCTTGCTCGGGGGCAAAATCTCAGCGGTTGAACCCGGTTCGGAGTCACTTTCCCGGTGGGCAAATACAGTGTATCCAAAAAAGGTCATCAGACATATGACAAAAAAAATTAGGTTCACACGTTTCATTTTATTCACCACTTAGTTTAATCTTGGCGTCACGTATTCAGGGAGCACTTATCATGATGTCTAGTTCACTGTATCCTAAGTTTTTCAACTTTAGAGACAACCATCGTAGGTACGGCTCCGCACAAGCATCGAAAATCCCGTCTCTTCTCTTGAAAATGAGGGGTGGCCACGCTTGCGCAGTTGAAAACAGCGCCTACGACACAACCTTTTAATGTCGTATAACTTATCGAACAATGCACTAGAGTCTTAACATCACTTTTAATAGGTTAACTGACTGTAACACGTGGAAAAGGTATAAATCAATTGAAATTTCTATCACTATTCATCAACTTACTATCAGAATTGGCAGTAGCGTAAAAGTCACACATAGCCCGTTCAGGTAGCACGCCCCGTGCGGTTCTGCCCTTGTGTGTGACTTTTACAGAACTGCCAGAATTGATAGAAGACGTTCATATTTATTCATATGCCAACACCTCACGGACCGTTAGGCGTGATGCATTCCATGCCGGTAGAAAGCTGGCGACGATAGACAGAATGATCACAATGGCCAGCCAAGCAATGAGCCCGCGTATGGCAAATATATAGCTAAGTGGGGTCTGGAAGAGCGTCATACCGACTGTGTTGCTTAACCAAGCCCCGGCTGGATAAGCCAGAATTGCTGCCACTAACCAGCTAACGCTTCCAATCACCACCCCTTCACTGAGAATAATGCGCAAGATATCCTGTGTCGTTGCCCCAATGGAACGCATGACACCGACTTCTCTCGTCCGCTCTAGAACATTTATGCTCATAGTCCCCATCAATCCCAATGCCCCAATGCTGGCAATCAGAATGCTAATCACAAATAGGATGGAAGCAACGATATCAAAGCTAGACTCATTTTGCTGGCGTAGCTCCAACACGGTTTGGACGGAAGAGACGTGTATGTCCTTCTCTTCAAAAGCCGCTTTCAACTGCTGGGCCACCGCCAATACATCTTCTGTATCTGTCTGTGCCACAGTAATTTGAACGTTACTTGCCTGGCGCGACATACCCAATGTCTGGGAAAAGTAAGGGTAATTGATGTAGGCACTCTGCTCTTGACCAATCACTTGCGTTACACCGACGACGCGCCAAATTGTTTCCTGATTGTTTAGGAGTAAAGTAACTCGGCTCCCGATCTCAAGGTCAGGTTCATTCTTCAGCACATTCTGACTAATGACAATCGCATTTTCATCCTCCGGTACCAGCCAACGCCCAGCCAGAATACGTGGGTTGATCATTTGGGTATCAGCAGGAGGCGCTGAGATGGAAATGCTATCACTCTCGGTATCGTCTGTACGGATGCGACGCGCTTCTTGAATGCCCCAGCTTTCGATATCGATCACGCCGGGCACGGTTCCCGCGATCTCTTCAATGTTTGAAATTCGATACGCTCGGGTAAAGTCGACCTTAATGTCAAATTGCCAATATTGCAGAGCATCTTCCAACGTGTTGGACAAGGAAAGGCGTATGCTGCTAACCGTGATAAAGATGATCCCACCCAGAATCAAAACCAAGAGCGTTAGCGTTAACCGCCCGCCCCGCCGAAATGTGTTACGAAAAGAAATAAGCAGCGGGCGCGAAATCCCGCGAATCTGACCCAACAGCCGATCGCTCCATGTACTCCCCAAGGCTTGATTCCCAATGCCATAATCCGACATGGCTTCACGCACGGTAATGCGCGTTCCTTTCCAGAGCGGGTAAAGAGAGGCAAGCAAGGGAGCAAGGGCAGCGAGCGCCACCTCTGTAATGAGTACCTGAGGCGGCAGGCTAAATCTAGGGACGCTAATGTTGATCAACTCGGCCAATTGATGAATGATTAGGTTCGCCACAACTGCACTCAATGGCGCTGCCACCAAGAAAGCCAATAGACCACAGATCAGCACGGTACTGATATACATGCCAAGTACTTGATTCGTCCGAGCACCGATGGCTTTCATCACGCCGATCTGGCGGATCTGTTGGGATAAGAGCGCCGAAATGATGTTGACAACCAGAATGGCGCTCAACAAGAGCATAATCACGCTAAGAGGGACCAACATCTCCCCCAACGATTCAAAGACATCTTGCAATGGCAGTTGCTCGGGTTCTGGCACAAATGAATAAAAGACAGTGCGGCCGCTCTTTTGGATCTTCTTTTCCACCTCTTTGGCAATGGCTACATTATTTTCTCTGTCTTTGGTGTTTCCGGTAAAAGACAGATTCAACTGACCATAGCCAGGCGCTCCCCCAAGCCATTCCATTGTCTCTGGCGTAACATAGCCGATGGCGTTGCCCATTAACGCAGCAGGAACAGTTGTGGGATCATAGACTAGGTCAACAACCTGCAACGTTTTCCGTCGGTTTGTGCTCGTTTCCACCACCACGCTATCCCCAATCTGAAGATCTGCTGGCGTTAGCCCTCCACCTGTTAATGACGAGCGTTCCAGTATCAGTTCACCATCTTTGGGTAATTGCAAGCCAGATTTATTTTCCAGAGGATTGTCTAAGGCTGTTGTGCTGCCTGTCTCGTCATGGGGCAGCAGCTTATTGATTCGAATGTCCGCAAAATTGGGAATAGCCGTTAGGGTTAATGGTTTCCACTCGACCTGACCATCAACTGACAAGATCTGGATATTGATTTTGAGTGAGTTCCGTCCTTCCGCCGCCGTGACATTGGGTAACTTGCGTATCGCCTGTACCAGTTCATCATCCATTCCGCTGGCAAAAATCATGGCATTGGCTGCATTGGCGTCTTGATAGGTCTGCTGCATTTCTCCCAGTATGACCGTTTGCAGGTGCTGAATTGTACCCAATGCAAAGATAGCTGTGGCTACCGACAGAATCACAAGCCATGTTCGTACTTTATATTCCCAGAGATCATGTAGCACCTTGTGCCAACGTGAACTGATTTGCATGATACGTATCTTCCTTACATACAGAGAAGTGATGCTGCCCGGAAAAATCGGACGCAGATGAACATGGATGAACGCGGATTTTTTCATTCTCCATAATATTGCTTAAACATAGTGTTGCTTAAACATGGAAAACTAATTCGGAACAACTGGTATCATTGGCTGTGGTCCCTGGCGTTCTACATCAAGAACCACGCCTGGTTTCACAACCTGCTCCACGTCGCCGCGCTGAGATGGTTCCTCAAAAATTTCGACATCGGGCAATTCTTCTTCCAAATTGCGTAATCGTGGATTGCGGTAGGCAATAGCAACAAAAAGAACCATGAGTATGCCTATCAATATCATGAGTAATCCAATCCCGCGACCTGTGCCTACCCCTATGAGCTGCCCCGCGCTATTGGCCAACGGCCCGTCTACAGCCATCAGCGGTTCAAAGACATAATCAGCCAGTGGGCCGGCTAGTAGATAGGCCAGAGGTGTCGTTGCTTGAGGAACGGCGGTAGCTAACGCAAAGACCCGGCCTTGGACCTCTGGGGCAACCTTCTTCTGCATAATCACACGACTATTGCCGCTGATCATTGCTGAGCAGAAGAGATAGAAGAAGGCCGATATGGTTAAAAGGACGGGCCAAGTAGAGGAGCCTAGCATCATCACAAATAGACTAGAAGCCAAGGCAAAGCCAAGAATCAAGCGGATTCGATTTGAAGAGCCATCAAAGGCACCCAAGCCAATACTGCCCACTAGCATACCAAGCCCACCAATCGTCATAATTAGCCCTAACGTATCGGCCGATTCAAAGGAAAGCACCAGCGGCGTAATGAGAATGCCAACAAATCCGACCAAGAAACTTCCCACAGCAAAGAATCCCAACAATGCCAGAAGCCCTCGACGTTCATATAGATAGCGCCAGCCGAAGAGAATGTCCCCAAACAGAGACGTCTTCGTATCTGTGCTTTCTTCTGTACTTTCTCTTGCCCTCTCTTCTGCATTTGCACCTGCACCTGCTTCTACGGCTGCCTTTGCATCATCTACTTCGGGAATACGAATGGCGAACATGGTGATCAGTGCTACAAAGAACGTTGCAAAATCAACCAGCACAACACCGACTAACTGAACATTGACGAGTAATGCTCCGGCCAGGGCAGGTGCCACGAGTTGACCCAACGCTTGGCCAGCTTGGGTCATTCCACTGGCTTTCCCTAATTGCTGCTTCGGAACCAGCATAGTCGTGGCGGCATGATAAGCCGGCATTTGAAAGGCGTTGAAGATCGAAATAAGCGCCGCCGCAATACCCAAATGCCACAGAGCCAGCTGATTCGCACGCAGCAGCAAGAAAACCGAAAGTGTCACCAGTGCGGAGCAAGCGTCGCTTAGAATCATAGTCCAGCGCCGATTCCAACGATCCACCAGCGCGCCTGCAATGGGAGAGACCAGAATACCTGGCACCATGGCCGCTAATGAAATTAGGGTAAACTGGGTTATCGAGCCGCTCTGCTGATAGACCCAAACACCTAGCGCGAAACCCGTTAAGCTAGAGCCGATGACGGACACGACCTGTCCTATCCAAAGAATGCTAAAAATACCCATTCCACGTTTAGAGTGAATCATAATTATTTCCTCTTTATGCCTCTATGTTACGCTAAGGCCCGTTCCGGCTCCGTTAGGTTTAGAGGCGTTTCTCCAAAACCATTTCCGTTCTCACGCTCGTGCTGATTGCCTAGCTGGGTTTCATAGTGATTTCCACTCTTATTTCCACCCTGATCTCCATTATGGTTTTGGGTAGGATACGGAGCATCTAAGAAACCCGTTTTGATCACATATGAAATGTAGGTGTCAATCAGTTTGGAGCTATCCGTTGGACAGGTAATATCTGTGCCGGCAAGGTGCTCCAATGTGTTCGCACAATCAAAGTTTAGAGGCTTTGGTATATCGCCGGATTCTTCGGGCATCATCGGCAGAAATGTCTGCAAAGAATTTGACGAGCCATTTTCCATCTGGCTCATTAGTTGACTTTGCCACATACTAAGGGGCATGGACGCCAATTGGTACCCTCTGGCGCGTGCTCTATCAAGCAACCCAGACCAGGGCAGATATGTACGGCCCAGGTGATATACATTCCCCAGCGAGTTTTTTTGAAGGGATATATGAACCAATGTTTGACTAACGTAGTCAACAGGCGTCAAGGTGATTGTCATATCTACTTCTGGTGCCGCACCAAGTTGAATAGATGTTTTGAGCAGGTTCCAAACAAAGCCGCTCGTGTCGAAAGCACCAGATTGGCTATGGCCCGTCACACCGCCAAGACGATAGGTCGATACGGGCAGTCCTCGCTGACCAGCTTCCATAACCAGCTTCTCGGCAACCCACTTACTCTGTTCATAGCCACTGGCTAGCATCATGTTTGAATTGAGCGGCGTATTTTCGCGAATGACTTCATCTTGGGAATAGGTCGCTCTAGAAAAGATCGAGAGGGTTGAAAGAAAGTGTAAAGGTTTTACTTTTGTCTGGCTCGCAAATCTGAGTACTTCATGGGTGCCTACGACATTGGTAGGCTTTAGAATTGGGTATGGGTAGAAGAGGTTCACCCAAGCACCGGCATGATAGATGATGTCAATTTCTTCAGCCAGGTCACCAAATTGTTCCTCCGAAAGCCCCAAGAGTGGTTGAGAGAGATCGCCTACGATGGGAATAATTCTGGTTCTGTACTCCTCTCGCCAGAGGCCAAAGGAGACCAGTTTCTCTTGAAGTTTGCTTTTTCCAGCTTCCGGATCGGCGGCCCGAACGAGGCAATATATATCCGCCCGAGTTTTTTGTAGCAGCTCTTCAAGCAAGAAGGAACCGACAAAACCTGTGGCACCGGTCAAGAAGATCGAATCAACGCGGGTTGGCCAATCGAACGTGCGCTCCCCAAGCTGAATCGATGAATCTAGAACAGCCTCGGCATTGAAATCTACAGTAGAATCTGTAAACGGCCCCTCCATCAGTTCACCACCAAAGCGGAGGGTGTTGTCAATGGCTTCTGCAACCCCAGCCAACGTTGGCGAGTCAAAGAACGAACGAAAAGAGATTTCAACAGAAAAGACCTTGTGAATCTGGAAAAGTAATTGGCTAATCAATAACGAGTGCCCGCCCAACTCAAAGAAACTATCATGAATGCTTAGCTGCTTCATTTCCAATATGTCCGCCCAAATAGCTGCAAGCCTCTTCTCTGTATCGGTTTGCGGTGCCACAAAATTCTCAGATCGGTATTGAGCAGAGCCCTCCAGCGAGGGCAACGCATTGCGATCAATTTTGCCATTGGGCGTTCGAGGAATCTCTTCAATCCACATAAAAGCAGCCGGAATCATATAATCCGGTAGCCTCTCTTTGAGGAAAGCGCGGAGTCTATCCAGGCTAGCTTTTTGGCCATTTTGTCCGGATTCATCGCTCTGGTCATCCATGTTGTGAGATTGATTAGCCATTACATTTTCATTTGGAACAACGTATGCAATGACCTTTACCCCGCTGGGCCGCTCGTCATGTGTAATGACTACTGATTCCTGGACATCAGGGTGCTGGCTTAGAACAGCTTCGATCTCACTCAACTCAATACGGAAACCACGCACTTTGACCTGGCTATCGATACGTCCCATAAATTCGATATTTCCATCGGGGCGATAGCGGGCCAAGTCACCTGTTCTGTAAAGTCGGCTGCTTGGAGCGCTATGAAAGGGATTCGGAATGAATTTTTCATTGGTCAGTTCTGGTCGATTGAGATATCCTCGGGCCAGCCCTGCACCGCCAATATGTAGCTCACCCGGCACACCAATGGGCGTCGGCTGCAGGTGACGATCCAGAATATAGACCTGCATATTCGACAATGGCCGACCGATAGGTGGTTTGCGGCTGGCATCTGCACATTCAGCCATGGTTGTGGCAATGGTGGCTTCAGTGGGGCCATAGCCATTGAAGAAACGATGCGCTTTGCCCCAGCGGGCAACAATGTCTGGTGGGCAGGCTTCCCCCACTGCCGCGACGACTTGGAGGTCGGGTAGATCGCCAGTGGGTAAAACAGCCAATGCTGAGGGAGGTAGCCAAAGATGCGTGATGGCTTGCTTCTGCAAAAAGGCTTTCAGTTCGGGACCAGGCAGCAGTGAATCTCGTTCACCCATGCAAAGCCGGGCACCAGAAGAGAGAGCCATGCTCATCTCGAATAAGGCCCCATCGAAACTCAAGGATGCCAACTGGGGAATGCGACTTCCTGGCCCTACCTCAAAGTTTCGGATCTGAGCCTGAATCAGATTACAGAGTCCTCGGTGGGCCAGTTGGACGCCCTTGGGCTGCCCCGTGGATCCTGACGTGTAGATGACATAGGCCAGCGCGTCAGCAGTTGCCTTGCTGGTGGGATTCTGCGTAGATGAGTGGGCGATGGCCTCCCACTCTGTATCCAAGCAGACCACGAGTGGGCTAACAACATCCGAGGAAGCGCCATCTTGAGAAACAGAAGTGGCATCATCAACGGGCAATTGCCAAGTAGCCACTTTGTCTACTAAAGTGGATTGGGTGACCAGCACCGGCATCTGGGCATCTTGCATCATAAAATCCAATCGCTCTTGAGGATAAGCAGGGTCTAGAGGCAAATAGGCCCCTCCTGCCTTGAGGATGCCTAGCAACCCCACAACCATTTCAACCGAGCGTTCGACGCATAGCCCGACCATCACATCTGGTCCCACCCCTACTGTTTGAAGATGATGAGCCAGTTGATTGGCACGCTCGTTAAGTTCGCGGTATGTTAAGGTTGTATGGTTCGCCTCTTGCGTCTTGGCATTTTGGTCTTCTGCAAAGAGTACGGCGATGGCATCAGGCGTTTGTTCTGCCTGGGCTTCAAAGAGTTGATGGATACAAAGATTGTGGGCATACTCGTCTTGGGTTGCATTCCATTCAACCAGAACCTTCTGTTGCTCCATCTCGGTACTTAGGGGCAGCGTCCAGACGGATTGGTCTAGATCGGAGACCATTATCTCTAAGATGCGCCGGAAGTGTTCGACCATACGCTGGATTGTGGAAGCCTCAAAGAGATCCGAATTGTAAACCATTATCCCGGTCAATCCGTCTTTGCCTTCGGCCAAAGAGAGAGATAGATCAAACTGAGTTGACTCCTCCTTGATTTGGAATGGCGAGATAGAGAGAGGCGATGCTGACTGTTCTTGCTCTCCTTGTTCCTCCATTGGAACGTTCTGTAATGCAAATAAGACCTGAAAAATGGGCGAATGGCTTAGGGTACGTTCCGGCTGTAGCGCTTCCACCACCTGTTCAAAGGGTACGTCTTGATGGTTGAAGGCATCCAAAGAGGTCTGCTGTACCTGTTGTAATAGCTTCCGAAAGGTGAGGGCCTCTGGGGAATTCTCCGGAGACTTCTCTGGGCCATTTTCTGGGCCATTTTCTGGGCCATTCTTCGAGCCACCTTCCGATAAATCAGTGCGAAAGATGAGCGTGTTGACAAAAAAGCCAATGAGCGGCTCAATTTCGTAGCGGTTGCGGTTGGCAATGGGTGAGCCGATAACGATATCGTCCTGGCCACTGTAGCGGGCCAACAGCGCCGCATACGCCGCCAACAACGTCATAAAGAGCGTCGCACCCAACTCATCGCTCACTGTCTGAAGCTGCTCTAACAAGGCTTTGTCAATCTGAAAATATTGGTTGTTTCCGTTAAACGTCTGTCGTGGTGGACGTGGATTGTCAGTGGGTAGCTCCAACAGTGGTGGAACCCCAGCCAACTGTTGCCGCCAGTAATCAAGCTGGGCATCCAAATCCGCCTTACTCAACGACTGACGCTGCCAGTTGGCAAAATCTGCATACTGAATCGTTAGCTTCGGTAAGGGAGAGGGTCGGTTCATGGAGAAGGCCTGGTAGAGCACAGTCAATTCGTTGAGGAACACCCCCATGGACCAGCCATCAGAGATGATGTGATGCATGGTGATCAATAGAATATGGTCGGCCTCGCCCAGCCGCAACAGACCAACCCGTATGAGGTCATCTTTTGCTAAATCAAAAGGTTGTTGTGTTGCCATTTGTACCAGACGTTCTGCCTCTTGCAGCCGCTCACGATCTGAACCTGAAAACGTTTGAAGATCCATCACAGGTAGCTCAAGGGCGTAATCAGCATCAATCAACTGGACAGGCTCCCCAGTTACCGTAACAAAGTTTGTCCGCAGTGATTCATGTCGACGCCGGATTTCGTTAAAGCTTTCCTCCAATGCAGGAATGTCCAACGGCCCCGTAAAGCGAAATGCCATAGGCATGTTGTAGGACGAATTGCTGCCTTCAAGCTTGTCCAAGAACCACAGCCTCTGTTGAGCAAATGAGAGAGGAATATTTCCGTCTCGTTTCACAGGTAAGATTGGCGAAAGCCCAGCGCTTGTGGCTCGCTTTGCCCGCTGTAAAAATGCCAGCACTTCACCTTTTCGCTCCTTTAATTGAGACCGCAACGCTGGCGTCAAAGCATTCTTGGGTGCTCTGTAGCGTAGTTGGTCACCCTCAAGCCAGAGTTTAATATCTAAGTTGTGTAGTTGGGAGATCAAGTCTGCGACTGTCATTATAGGATACCCTCCTCTTCATCATCACCGATGCATTCTTGCATCATCAATTCGTCCTGAGAGATTTTTTGAATTGTCTCAATGTAGCCAGCCAGAGCCGCCACCGTAGGGGCTTCAAACAGAATGCTTAAGGGCAGATCGACTTGGAGTGTCTCTCGCATCCGAGAGACGAGCTGGGTCGCAAGCAGTGAGTGTCCACCCAGTTCGAAGAAGTTATCGTAGATCCCAACTTCTTCAATACGCAATAAGTTTTGCCAGGTATCGGCCAGAATCTCCTCGGTTTCATTTCTGGCTGCAACATACGCATTGCTCAAAGGCGGTCGCGGATGTTTGGGCCTAGAGGCGTTAAACGCTTCAAAATCATCCCCCATGCCCGGCATTACCATGGCATTGTGCCGTTCGAGCAACTCCATGAGATCCCGAGTCGAAATGGTGACTCGAGGGAATGAGTATTCCAAGACACGCCGGAAAATGTCAACCCCTTGTGCAGGCAGCAGGCCGTCTAGCTCAGTCCCCGGGCCTCCTTCCGCAACGCCCTCAACTGCACCATTGAACGGCTGTTCCCCTGATGCATTAGAGGTAGGAGGTATCTGCGGCATTTGCGCTTTTGCCTTGACTGTCAAACCCACATCTTCCCAATCATCCCAGTCAATCGTCGTTGTAAATGTGCCATCCCTCAACGTCTTTTGAAGTGCAAAAGCATCCATAAAATCGCTGGCGGCGCAGTAACCCACTTGGCCAAACTTCGCCTTGTAAAGGGTTGCTCTCAGGGACGAGCTGAGGAGAAAGAAATCAAGTTTTCTCCCCTGTAGGACGGTATCCAAAACGAGGGTTCCCCTCAATTTGGGAGCAAAGGCTATTGCGGTTGTTTCGCGGCTTCTGCGTTGAATCATGCCAGCATAATCAACAGCACCAGCGCAGTGAATGACGCCGTTGATGGGGCCAAACCGTTCTTGCCCCTGGGCCACAATAGCCTCCATCTGTTCCAGGCTGGTCACGTCTGCGCTAGCAACAAGCACTTCCGCCCCCAACGCTTCTAATTCCTGAACCTTGCGCAACTTGCCACTAAGGCTATCATCTTCGCTATGCTCATTTAACCATGAGTCCCACTCATCCCGAGCTGGAATGGCTGATAGCCCGACCAAGATGAGTTTGGCTTGGAACTTCGCCGCCAAGTGTTCCGCTAGGGTCAATCCAATACCACCTAAGCCACCGGTAATCAGATAGACACCGCCTTGACGTAGACGGCTGGGACGTTCACCATACTCGGGGAGCTGAACGGGTTCGAAGATGGGCAACCAACGTTGATTGCCTCGATAGGCCACGGTGATATGCTCATCAAACACCCCTCCCTGCAACTCCATCATCAGCTGTTCTGTAACAGGCTCCTTCTCCCAACCCGTGTTTGTCCAGCCCTTGTTATCCCTGGCAATATCAATACTGCGGCAGCGGATGTTGGGATACTCCTGCGGGATGACCTTAACGGCCCCTAGAATGGTGGCCTTCTCTGGGTGCAGAACAGATTCACCGGCCACTTCCTGCATGTTGTTAGAAATTACCGTGACAGAGAATGTTGTGGATACAGTCTGTTTCCCAATGGCCTGAGCCAGATAGAGCAAGCTGTAGAAGCCCTGGTCCTGCATCTGCTCATTCCACTCAAGTGACGTGAATGGCTCTTCATTCTCCTGGCGCTCCGGCGTGACCGTCCACAAGTGGACAATCTGATCAGGCACCTTTCCAAGTGCTACCAGTTCGTTTAGCAGAGCCACATAATCATCTGGCCGCTGCGGGTTGACGGTGTAAGTTTGCTCATCTACTTTGGCAAATTGGGTCCCTATCTGTATGGTAGTCACATTCTGCTCTTGACCGGCCAGCCGCTCTGCCAAGACATTGCCCAGCTCCCCATCGGTAAAGAGAAGCCAGTTGGTCTCTGAAGAGTGTGTACTTGAGGGGTCAATTGTATCGATAGCCCGCTTCCATGTTGGGATATAGAACCAGTCGGCCACATCAGGTTTTCTTGGGGGCAGTGTTGGCATCTCTCCTGGATAGTGGGTCGATGGGTCTGTGGCCGATGTCCCATTGACAGCCATTCCACTTGCAGAGGCGCCATTGGCAGATGCGCTTTCAGGGTGGAAACCATTGGCAGGAGCACTGTTCATCTGAGGGGCTGGCTCAATCCAGTAGCGTCGCCGCTCAAACGGATAGGTGGGTAGAGGCACTCGGTATCGCCGTTCATGGGCAGAGAATCCGACCCAATCCACCTCAACACCAGCCAACCAAAGCCGACCTAGGGTGGTAAGCAAAAAGGCTACGTCCGATTGCTTATCTTGAGGATGGCGCAACGATGAGAGAATCAGTTCTCCTGGGCGAATAGCTGGGTGTTGGCGAGCCAACATATTCAGCGAACGGCCTGGCCCTACCTCTAGTAAGATGGGCGTCGATTCCTCTGTGAGGGCCTTAAGCACTTTATTTAACCCTTGGTTAAAGCGGACTGTCTGTCGCACATGCTGAACCCAATAGGCTGGGTCAGTGGCTTGTTCATCCGTGATCCAATCTCCGCTCACGTTGGAGATGTAAGGCAACCTGGGCGAGTGTAGCTCAACTTGGCTCACAGTCTCCAGGAAAGGTGCCAGCATCGGTTCCATCATCTTCGAGTGGAAAGCGTGGGAGGTATGTAATTTGCGGCAGGCTATGCCTTGCTCTTCTTGTTGGCGGGCAAAATGATCGATAGCCTCGCTCTCTCCGGCTACCACGCAGATGGATGGCCCGTTGACAGCCGCCAAGGAGAGCTGATCACCTAACAAGGGCAACACGTCTTCCTCGGGCAAGGAGACGGTCAACATAGAACCGACGGGCATCTGCTGCATCAGTTGTCCGCGCAGGCATACTAGTTTGAGGGCATCCTCCAAGCTCAAGACGCCGGCTAAACAGGCCGCCACATATTCACCGATGCTGTGGCCAATCATTGCTTGCGGTTGCACCCCCCAAGCGATCCACAACTGAGCCAGGGCATACTCAATCACAAAGAGGGCCGGTTGGGCTAGGGCAGTCTGCTTTAGTTGCTCTGTGGCCCTCTCTACGTTGTCTGCTTCTGGATAGAGAACTTGACGCACATCCAGCCCCAGCTTCTCTTGGAGCAGATCAGCACAATGGTCAACTTGGGAGCGGAAGAGCGGCTCAGTCTCGTAGAGTTCCCGCCCCATGTTGATGTACTGAGCACCTTGGCCAGAGAACATAAAGAGGACGGATGGAGCCGTATCGGTTGCCATACCACTTAATAGATGCTGGGCATCTCGGTTCTCTAGCATGGCCGCTGCATCGCCCAAATCCTGACAGACGACCATCCGTCTCTGGCTAAAGGCTTGGCGGCCCACCTGCAAAGTGTAGGCCACATCGGCCAACTTCTGCTCGGGCTGCTGAGCACCATGATTCAGCAAGTGCTGAGCTAAATTTGTTGTTGCACTCTCCAACGCTGTATCGGTACGGGCGGAAATAAGGAGCAACTGCCACGGCCTAGAGTCGCCAGATGGATTTTGCTCAGGAGCTTCTTCCAGTAGAGTATGGGCATTGGTGCCGCCGATGCCAAAGGAACTGACACCAGCTCGTCGGGGTACGCCATTGCGGGGCCACGGTGTCAAGTCTGTGTTGACGTAGAAGGGACTGTTCGCAAAGTCGATCTTGGGATTGGGGTTTTCAAAGTGCAGGCTGGGTGGAATCTGCTGATTCTTCAAGGCCAAGACCGTCTTGATCAGGCCGGTAGCGCCAGCCGCAGCGTCCAGATGCCCTACATTTGTCTTCACCGAGCCGATGGCACAGAAGCCCTTTTCCTTTGCGCCCAAACCGTGGAATGCTTCCGTCAATGCTGCCACTTCAATCGGGTCACCCAAGACCGTTCCGGTACCGTGGGCCTCTACATATCTGACCGTTTCAGGGGCAACATCAGCCATGGCTAGGGCTTCGGCGATCACCTCGGCCTGTCCATCTATGCTGGGTGCTGTGTAGCCAACCTTCAGGTTCCCGTCGTTGTTTATGGCTGAGCCTTTAATGACGGCATGGATGGTGTCACCATCGGCCATGGCTTCTGACAATCGTTTCAGCACCACAATGGCCACACCGCTACCGCTGACTGTACCTTGGGCATTGGCATCAAAGGCTCGGCAATGTCCATCGGGCGAGAGGATCATGCCCTCTTGGTAGACATAGCCAGTCTTCTCCTCAGTATTGGCCGAAACACCACCCGCCAACACAATATTGCTCTGATAATTTAAGAGGCTTTGGCAACCCATCTGGATAGCCACCAGAGAGGTAGAACAGGCCGTATTGACGTTGACACTTGGCCCCCGTAGATTCAGCTTGTAGGAGGTCTGCGTGGCTAAGAAATCCTTATCGTTGCCGATTGAGACCTGAAAGCCATTGGCCGACTCGGTAAAGGCTGGATTGGTAACCAGATTTTTCAGCAAATAAGTGCTGAGGCTTGCACCGGCATAGACGCCGATGCGCGACTCTGAATGGGTGGTGTAGCCAGCATTTTCCAGCGCTTCCCATGCACACTCCAAGAAGAGACGCTGTTGAGGATCGGTTATTTCGGCTTCCTGCGGGCTAAAGCCGAAGAAATCGGCATCGAACATGGCCACATCTGTCAGCGCCGAACTGGCATTGACAAAGTTGGGGTGGTTGACCATGCCTTGCTCCATGCCCGAGGCCAGTAGATCCTCATGGCTGTGGAAGGTCATGGACTCCACTCCATTCTGCAAGTTTTTCCAGAACTCTTGGACATTTTTGGCACCGGGAAAACGACCCGCAACGCCGATGATGGCGATGGATTCTACTTCCTCGTCGCCACTACGTCTCAAGGCTTCCAATCTTCTCTGGGCTTGCTCATGAATTTGAGAATTAGGCAATTTCTCGCTTGTCTTCTGATTTTGATCCAGATGATGAGCCAGGCTCTTGATAGTCGGATAGCGGAACAGATCGATGATGGCAATCTCATGTTCTTGGTCGAAAGCTTCTTGCAACTGGGTGTGAACCTGAACCATCAGCAAGGAATGACCACCCAGTTCAAAGAAGTTGTCGTTGGTGCCCACCTTTTCAATCTGAAGCGCTTCCTGCCAAATGCTGGCAATACGACGTTCTGTCTGGGTACGGGGCGAAATATAGGTGCTCTTGGCATGGCGCTCAACGCCTTGGGGGGCAGGCAACCCGTTCCGGTCGATCTTGCCATTAGGCGTCAGCGGCATCTCCTTCAGCGGAACCAGAGCTGTAGGGACCATGTAATCGGGCAATCGTTCCTGTACAAAGTGACGCAGCGCACTTGCATCGATGGGCTGCCCTGCCTCCAAAGTCCCCGTCTCCAAAGTCCCTGTCTCCAAAGTCCCCGTCTCAGCAAGCCCAGTTGCTGGCGTCACGTAGGCCGTTAGTCGTTTATCACTGGGGTTGTCTTCCCGAACAATGACCACAGCCTCCTGAATGGCGGGATGCTGAGTCAGAATGGCCTCCACTTCACCCAATTCGATACGGTAGCCCCTTACCTTCACTTGGTTATCGATACGACCCATAAAATCAATGGTACCATCGGGCAGGTAGCGGGCCAGATCGCCAGTCTTATAGAGCCGACTGCCGGGTTGATGGCTATACGGATTGAGGATGAACTTCTCTTCTGTCATATCGGGGCGGTTAAGATAGCCCTTGGCCAGCCCCACACCACCAATGTGCAATTCACCCGGCACGCCAATAGGCGTGGGCTGGAGATGACGATCCAGAATGTAGACCTGCATGTTGGCCAGCGGGCCGCCGATAGAGGGCTTGCGGCTAACATCTGTGCATTCGGCCATGGTGGTGGCAATGGTGGCCTCGGTAGGGCCGTAGCCATTGAATAAACGATGCTCCTGCCCCCAGCGCGAAACCAGATCGGGAGGACAGGCTTCGCCAACGGCAACCACAACGGTAAGAGCGGGCAGGTCACCAGGTGTCAACACGGCCAAGGCAGAGGGCGGGAGCCACAGATGAGTGATGGATTGTTCCTGCAAGAATTGCTTGAGCTGAGGGCCAGGCAGAAGCATCTCTTTCTCACCTAGGCAGAGCCGCGCCCCGGCACAGAGGGTGAGCATCATCTCGAACAAGGCCCCGTCAAAACTCAAGGAGGCCAGTTGGGGAATGCGGCTCTTTGGCCCTACCTCAAAGTTGCTGATCTGGGCCTGAATCAGATTACAGAGTCCCTGGTGAGCGAGTTGAACGCCTTTGGGTTGGCCGGTGGATCCGGATGTGTAGATGACATAAGCCAGATCGTCGGCGGTGGCATGGCTGGCAGGATTCCCCTTGGAACCTTGGCCTATGGTCTCCCAATCCGTATCCAGGCAAACCACAGCGGAAACAAAGGCAGCTCCGTTCTTGACTGCTGATTGGGGTTTCACGATTTGGTCCACCAACTTGGATTGCGTCAACAGAACAGGTGTCTGCGCATCCTCCATCATCGTATCCAAGCGGGCTTGGGGATAGCTGGGGTCTAGAGGCAGATAGGCCCCACCAGCTTTGAGGATGCCCAACAACCCTACAACCATCTCCACTGAGCGTTCGACGCACAATCCCACTAGGACATTCGGACCTACGCCAAGGGTTTGGAGGTAGCGGGCTAATTGGTTGGCGCGTTCGTTTAGCTCGCGGTAAGTTAAGAGGGATGACGATTTATCTTCTAAGCTGTTCGTTCCCTCGGATTCTGCAAAGACCACAGCCAGGGCGTCCGGCGTCTGTTCTACTTGGGCCTCGAACAACTGGTGGATACAGCTTTCTTGTTCATAATCTCTCTGCGTTTCATTCCACTTGACCAGTATCTTCTGCTGTTCCCCTTCTGTGATCAAGGGGAGCGTCCAGACAGATTGATCTGGGTGCGTAGCTATCGCGGTCAGTAGAGCCTGGAAGTGTTTCACCATCCGCTGGATGGTCGATTTATCAAATAGATCTGTGTTGTATTCCAGTATGCCCTTCATTCCCTGGGCACTCTCATTCATAGACAGGGTCAATTCAAATTGTGCTTTGACCTCCTTTAGTTCCATACCTAAAGGTATTGGCGTTAGCTCTGTTTCCTCTGTAGTTTCGGTAGGTGTATTCTGCAAGTCGAACATCACCTGGAACAGAGGGGGATGGCTCAGAGTCCGTTCCGGCTGCAAGGCATCTACGACTTGCTCAAAGGGTACATCCTGATGGCTATAGGCTTCTAAGGACACCTGTTGCACCCGGCTTAGTAATTCATAAAAAGTCGGATTGCCTGATAGATCGCCGCGCAATACAAGCGTATTGACAAAAAAGCCGATCAAGGGTTCGGTCTCGCGTCGATTGCGGTTGGCAATGGGTGTACCAATGACAACATCTTCTTGTCCACTATAACGGGCTAGTAAAAGCACAAAGGCTGTTAATATCGTCATGTACATTGTGGCACCAGATTGTTCGCTTAGCGCCTGCAATCGCTGCATGAGCGTTGTATTGACGTGAAAGACTTCAGTGCTGCCACAGAAGGTCTGTATAGCAGGTCGTGGTCTATCAATGGGCAGCTCTAGCAGCGGTGGTGCACCGGCTAACTGCTTCTTCCAATACTCAAGTTGTTGTTGCTTGACATTGCCACTAAGCCACTTCCGCTGCCATAGAGCGAAGTCAGCATACTGGATCGGCAAGTCCGGCAGAAGCGCTGGTTGTCCTTTGGAAAAGCCTTGGTAGAATGTGAGTAGCTCATTAGTAAAAACGCCAATCGACCAAGCATCGGAAATGATGTGGTGCATGGTTACGGCCACAACAAACTCTTGCTTACCCAGCTCTATCACAATGACGCGCAACAGCGGGCCAGTGGTCAGGTCAAAGTGATACTGTACCTCTTGGCTCGCCAATCGATAGACTTCCGCAGACTGCTGCTCCTTGGGTAGATGCTGCAGATCGATTCGTTCTGGTGTAACGGTTGCATCAGGATCAATTACCTGAACCGGTTCACCATCTACCAGTGCAAAGGTCGTGCGTAAGGTTTCGTGACGACGGACAATTTCGGCTACAGATTGTTCTAACAGGGCAATATCCAGTGGCCCACTGAGCCGAAGGACCATCGGTATATTGGTGGTCGCCTTTTCACCCTCTATCTGGTGTAGAAACCACAACCGCTGTTGAGCAAAAGAGAGTGGTAGATTTCCGTCTCGTGGAGTGGGCTGAATGCCTGCTGACGCGACGTTCGCACTCATTTCTGTTTGTTGTAAGAAGGCCAGAATATCTGCCTTACGTGCCGCCAATTCACCTTGTAACTCTGGGGTCAGCGTTCCATTCGGTGCGTTGCAACGTAGGCGTTCCCCTTCCACCCAGAGTTTAATATCCAGGTCAGCCAGTTCAGATAAGAATATTTCGAGGGGTTTCATAGTGTTATCTCCTCTCTCTCTTGATGGAGAGTACGGGAAGGGATTTGTAGTTGCTTCACTGTCTGATAAAGTTTACGAATATATTTGGTTAGGCAATCCACAGTCGGCTCTTCAAATAAGATACTCATACTCAAGTCTGTTTGAAGTTTTTCGTTTATACGTGAGGTGAGCTGGCTGGCCAGCAGTGAATGGCCACCTAATTCAAAGAAGTTGTCGTAGATGCCTATCTGCTCAATGCCAAGCAACTCTTGCCAAAGCGTAACCAATGTTTCTTCTGTCTCGTTTCTCGGTGCTACATAAGGGTTACCCATAGCCGGGCGTGGATGGGCCAGACTTGGATGGGCCAGTGCAGATGATTGGCTTTGTTCAACCCTATCTATGATTGCATTGGCGTTGAACGTCGTTGCATACTCGAGTAACTTTAGAAAATCGCGGGGTGATACTACAACTTGAGGCTGGGTGCCATTTAGAATTCGCTCGAACGAATCGGCACCTTCAGCAGGTACGATACCTTGTTGCAGTGCTTCCGACCGCCATTTCTGAAGTTCAGACAGTCCCCCAGTATTCGCTCCACCATTGACCCCAGTGTCACCCATTGTGCCAACTGCCATGCCAACTTCTCGCCAAGTATCCCAGTTTATGGAGACGGTGAATAGACCATCTTGAGCTGTTTTATAGTGGGCAAAGGCATCCAAAAACGCATTGGCCGCGGCGTAATCTACCTGCCCTATGATCCCTTGAATGGCAGCCGTTGATGAACAGAGTACCCAAAAATCTAAGTCGATATCTTTCAGGACAGAATTGAGGACCAGCGTTCCCCGCACTTTCGGTGCCAGGATTCTTTCGGCTTCGCCATGGGTTTTGTGCTGGATGATGCCACCACCAGCCACTCCAGCCGCATGAATCACGCCGTTGATCGGGCCAAAATGCTCCTGAGCTTGCTCTATGATGCTTTCCATCTGCTCTAGGTTGGCTACATCCCCGCTGAGGAGAAGCACCTCTGCACCCAGCTCTTCTAATTTCTGCACCTCACGCAGCGTACGACTGATGTTTTCTTCTGCATCGTGGTTGCCTAGCCATTTATTCCATTCTCTTCGATCCGGTAGCGGCGAGCGACCTACCAAGATGAGTTTGGGCTGGCAATGACGAGCTAGGTGTGCTGCTAACGTGAGGCCAATACCGCCCAAGCCACCCGTAATGAGATAGACTCCTCCTGTCCGTAGGTGACTATCTATTCTGCGGTCGTTTCCAAAACAGGCGTTTTCCTTATCCGCTACTTGAGAGACCAAACCTCTGTTTTGAAACGGAGCTGAGTGTAATTGGCCAGCCTCTTGACTATTTTTATAGCCTTGACTGGGTTGAGTCAGTTGGACAGGTGTGTAGGTCTGCTGCCAACGATGGTTGCCACGATAGGCAATGACCGCATTCGTAAAGTCGAAAGGCTCTGTTTTCAACTCAGACAGCAGTTGTTCGATGAGCCGCTTTTCCCTATACCTTCTTTTATTGTCTTGACTATTGTCTTGACTACTGTCTTGAATAGCGACTTGAATATTGTCTTGAAAATCACGGCCAGATAACCCAGTGCAACCCGGTTGAATACATCCTTGTGAAGGCAGAATGATATCCACCGTACGACAGCGAATCGTTGGGTATTCCTGAGGAATGACCCTAACAGCTCCTAGAATGGTGGCTTTCTCAGGATGTAGTAAGGATTCGCCAGCAACCTCTTGCATGTTGGTGGAGACGACAGTCAAAGAGCAGGTTGCGGCTAGGTTTTGTCTGCCTAAAGCTTGAGACAAATAGAGCAGGCTGTAAAACCCGCGATATTGCATCTCTTCGGCCCATACAAGCGGAGCATCTGATGGCTGATCGGAAGTGACGGTCCACAGATGGACGATCTGGTCGGGTAAGTCATCCAACCTTCTCAATTCATCGAATAGGGCAATATAGTTCCCTGGCTCTCTTGGGTTGAGCATATAAGCCTGAGTATCCAACTTAGCGAAGTGAGTGCCAATCTGTACGGTAATGATGCCTCGCCCTTGATATTGCAGTTGTTGGGCCACTGCTTCTCCCAAACCATATTCGTCCAAAAAGAAGAGCGTCGTTCCGTCCAACAGCGTTTGCGCCTCTTCTTGGGGCGACACCATGGTACTCTTCCAGGTTGGCACATAAAACCAGTCGGCTACATCAGGTTTCCTGGGTGGGAGAACCATACGTTCTGGCATCCCATTAATAAGCTCACGGTCGGCATGAGTATCGTTAGAATGAATACCGTTGCCATAGGTGCCATTGAATAGAGCGCCTTTTGAGTCTGTCGGTGGCTCAATCCAGAAACGCCGTCGCTCAAAGGGATAGGTCGGCAGAGGCAAGCGATGGCGTCGCTCATGTTCAGAGAAGCCCTGCCAGTCAATGTCAACACCCGCCAACCAGAGTCGCCCCAGGCTGGTGAGCAGAAATGCTACATCGGATTGCTTGTCTTGAGGATGGCGTAAGGAAGAGAGAAGTAGCTCTCCTGTACCCACTTGTGGATGCTGGCGAGCCAACGTACTCAAGGAACGCCCCGGACCGACCTCAAGCAGGATCGCTTTGGGATCCGCCAGCGCTTCGAGCATCGTTTCCAGCCCTTGGCTAAAGCGAACAGCCTGTCGTACATGCTGGACCCAATAGGCTGGGTCGGTGGCTTCTTCATCGCGAATCCAGCCTCCGGTGAGGTTGGAGATGTAGGGAATCTCAGGTGCGTGCAGCTCGACTTGGCTCACGGCCT
>JBCCHB010000048.1:0-101040 GCA_039028975.1 Chloroflexota bacterium | reverse complement strand
TAACAGGAAACACCAAATCGACCGACTTTCCTATTACAGCCGGTTCCTTCCAGACCGCGCAAGCGGGTGGTCCGAACTTTGGTGACGCCTTTGTGACCAAGCTCAATGCGGCTGGCTCGTCCATTGATTATTCCACCTTCGTTGGGGGCGCCGGTGATGATCGAGGGCAAGATATTGCGCTTGATGCCAGTGGGAATGCATACATTACCGGTTCCACTGGTAATATCGTCGCAGCATCTAACAATTTTCCTACGGTCAATCCGATTCAGGCTACGGCCCCCAGTTCTGCTTTTAGCGGCTTCGTGACAAAAATTAATGCCACTGGAACTGCTCTGGTATATTCCACATTTCTCGGTGGTAGTGTCTTTGATGGTGGGATAGGTATTGCGGTGGATTCTGGCGGTGCCGCCTATGTCACAGGTAGCACACAATCAACCAACTTCCCGGTCGTCAACGCCTTTCAATCTACCTTAAGCAGTGCCTTTATCGATGCCTTTATTACCAAGATCAATGCATCTGGTACAACCATTGATTATTCCACCTACTTGGGTGGTAGCGTCGCGGATCAGGGGAATGATATTGTAGTCGATTCGTCAGGGAATGCCTACATTGCAGGCCAGACAGGCTCCACGGATTTCCCTGTAGCGGCTGCTTTCCAATCAACATTTGGCGGTAGTTCGCTGGATGCATTTGTTAGCAAAATCGATCCCACCCAAAGCGGCGCGGCATCTCTACTCTACTCATCCTACCTTGGGGGTTCAGGCAGTCCCCAAGATCGAGGGCTTGGCATTGCTCTCGATGGCACAAATCATGTCTACGTCACGGGGCAGGCAGGGTCGAGTTTCCCCACCGTTGATCCATTGCCTGGCGTTACCTCTGGCAGTGGCTTTGTAACCAAAGTTGATCCAACCGGCTCCGCACTCGTCTATTCGACCTATGTCAATGGCGGGATCAGCCAAGGGATTGCCGTCGATTCAGTCGGTGATGCTTATATTGTTTCCCAAGGAAATAGTGTCTCAAAGATCAGCAGTGCCTGTAGCCTGGTCGTCACCAATACCACCGACAGCGGCCCAGGCTCCCTGCGTGAAGCCATCAACTGCGCCGTCACTACATCTGGCGCAGATATCATCACGTTCAACATCCCAACCAGCGACCCTGGCTTTGACGGGAGCGCCTTTACCATTACGCCGGCCACTGCTCTACCAACTGTAACGGATGCAACCACCATCGATGGGGCTTCCCAGGCTGCCTTTGCGGGCGACACCAATTCGGCTGGGCCAGAAATTGTATTGGATGGGAGCCTTGCTCCAACTGACATAGGTGTCCTAATCCACGGGGACGATAATGGGGTGAATGATATCGTTGTCAATGGCTTTGGCTTTGGCATCTATGTTCTTTATGCCAGTGCGGACCAAACGCCTTCACGAAATGAGATCCACAATAATTATGTGGGAACCGATTCAACTGGCACCATAGCAGTGCCAAATCAGTTCGATGGTATTGTCGTACAAGGATTTGGTTCACCATCTGCTCAAGCAACAGATAACATTGTCCAAAACAATCTGGTGTCGGGCAATTTGAGAGACGGTATCGTTTTGTGCGACAGTGCCCAAACCCAGATCAGGAACAACCGCATAGGCACAGACATCAACGGCACAAATCCGCTCCCAAACGGGGAAATCGGAATACAATTAGTCTGTGCAGGTGATCCGCGCAACGTTATCGAGAACAATGTGATCGCATTTAATGGGGGCGATGGCATCCGTGATGTGCCAGACTACCGTTTCCCAGTCTCTCTAACGGCAGATGGCCATCAGTCTAATCTGATTCGCAACAATTCAATTCATAGCAATAGTGGTCTTGGCATTAACCTGTTGCCCGCGCCATTTGGCTTTGTTGATGCAGTAACAGCCAACGATCCCAATGATTCGGACACAGGTGGCAACAATCTACAAAACTTCCCAGACCTTAGTTCGGCCACCAGCGATGCGAGCAGCACAACCATCGCGGGCAACCTCAACAGTACGCCAAACCTGACCTTCGAAGTAGAATTTTTCGCCAGCTCATCATGTGACCCATCCGGGTATGGTGAGGGTGAAGTGAGCATCGGCACAGCCACTATTGCGACAGATGGTAGCGGCAATGGAGCTATTGCGGTGACGCTGCCAACGTCTGTACCAAGCGGACAGTTTATTACAGCCACGGCCACTGACCCAGATAATAACACATCCGAATTTTCGGCCTGCGTTGAGGTATTGCCTCCGCCAACGTTGACCGTCACCAAAGTAGTAATCAACGACGATGGTGGCACCAAAGTGGTTGCAGACTTCCCGCTCTTTGTCAATAGTACATCGGTCAACTCCGGGGATGTGAACGTTCTCGCGGTGGGGGCCTACACGGTCAGTGAAACAATCGACCCTGACTATGGGACTACCATTAGTGGTGACTGCGCTGCGGACGGCACGATTACGCTTGCCTTAGGCGATGCCAAGTCTTGTACCATCACCAACGATGATATCGCCCCTCTGCTCACTGTCACCAAAGTGATCATCAATGATGATGGAGGAACCAAGGTCGTTGCGGACTTTGACCTATTTGTTGACGCTGCCTCGGTCAGTTCTGGGGTACAAAACAGCTTTGCAGCAGGAACATATATCGTCAACGAAACCACTGATCCGGACTATTCAACCACATTCAGTGGCGACTGCGCCACGGATGGGACCATTACGCTAGCCCTGGGCGATGTTAAGTCCTGCACCATTACCAATGACGATATTGCGCCTTCCTTGACTGTGACCAAAATCGTCATCAATGATAATGGCGGCACCAAAGTTATTGCTGACTTCCCCCTCTTTGTTAACGGCACGTTAGTCAATTCCGGGGAGCTAAACACCTTTGCGGTGGGGGTCTACACGGTCAGTGAAACAATCGACCCTGGCTATGGCGCTACCATTAGTGGTGACTGCGCTGCGGACGGCACCATTACGCTGGCCCTGGGTGATGTCAAATCCTGCACGATAACCAATGACGATATTGCCCCCTCCTTGACCGTCACCAAAATCGTTATCAATGACGATGGCGGCACCAAGATCGTTGCGGACTTCCCACTCTTTGTGAATGGTGCGCCAGTCAACTCTGGGGAGCTGAATGTTCTGGCGGCGGGTGTCTACACAGCTAGTGAAACAATCGATCCTGGCTATGAGGCTACCATCAGCGGGGACTGTGCTGTCGATGGCACCATCACACTGGCTCTTGGTGATGTCAAGTCCTGTACCATTACCAACGATGATATTGCACCTCTGCTTACCGTCACCAAAGTTGTGATTAACGACGATGGTGGCACCAAGGTCGTCAGTGATTTTGAACTCTTTGTGAGCGGAACGCCAGTTACTTCTGGCGTTCAGAACAGCTATATTGTTGGAACATACATCGTTAGCGAAACCCTGGATGCAGGGTATGCAGCGACATTCTCTGGCGATTGTGCAGCCACTGGCTCGATCACCCTCAACCCTGGCGACGTGAAGTCTTGTACCATTACCAATGACGATCTCTCTCAGGCAGTGGCGACGTGTGGTGGCTTTGATGTGCTTGACTCTGGGAGCGGTTTTGTTGCACCATCTTTCCCAGGAAACCTGATTATGGGTACCAGCGGCCCGGATATCATCCATGGGACGGCCGCAGCAGATCTGATTTTAGGTTTGCAGGGTCCGGATGATATCTATGGCAAACAGGGGGACGACGTAATTTGTGGCGGTCCAGGCAAGGACATTATTTTGGGTCAGGCAGGGGATGACGTACTCTACGGTGACGAAAAGGCTGACTGGCTAATCGGTGGTGCTGGGAACGACATATTACACGGTGGCCCAGGTTGGGATGATCTGGAAGGAAATGGTGGTCAGGATACTCTATATGGTGATCAGGGCTACGACGTTCTTTTGGGCGGGTTGGGTCCCGACACAATCTTTGGTGGCGACAACCAAGATTACATGGAAGGCAATCAGCAGGCCGACACTATCGATGGCGGCAATGGACCCGACACAGCGTTTGGTGGTGCCGGTAACGATACGATTGCAGGAAATGATGGTGATGATGACCTCTTTGGCAATGGCGGTAACGACGATATAGATGGCGGGGCCGATACGGATTTGTGTAAGGGCGGTCCTGGCTCTGACACAATTGCCAATTGTGAGGGTACGTCGTCAGCCAGCGTCGCGCTTAATCATGAGGAAGACCATACAGACGAGGCAGGTGATGATTTTCCCTCGACATCGAATCCGTATGCTCTAAACGATCTAGACGAAGAAAATTCAACCAGGGGACGTACTATTCAACTCTTTGTACCCATATCAATTCACTAAGAAGCCGGTCTTAGCCGAGAGGTCACTCGAATAGTGACTTGGCGGACGGAGCATCCTTAGGTATGGTTCTGACTAGGTCAGTTGATAGACATAACCCACATCTGAGGATGCTATCTCCTCCTATTCGTTCTTCATGAGGCGCAATTTCCCATCCATATTTACCCAAATTAATCAATCCTCAGCCCAAACCTCTCATCTCTCAACGGTGGACAACGGTTGGGAGGTGAGGAGTGGAGAAACCCAATGAAGAAATCCCCAAATACCCATATAAAGTCTTTCTTGGAACAAGATATTCGACTATCCGCACTCTGCCTAAGCTTACTATTCCTTATGCTTGTACCGCTGCGCGCCCACTCTCTGGCCAATCAGCAATTTGGCGATGATGGCAACATATTCGTAGAATTGCACTCAGATAACTCGATAACCATCACCATCTCGGGCGAATCCAGCGATAGCTGCGTACCGACCTACGAATCCCACACCCTAATTGGCAGTACCATCTCTATTGCATCAACAGCCCCAGATCTGACCATCTCCTGTCCCCAAGTGATTACACCGTGGAGCTTCTCTGTCGAGATCGAACCTTTGGTAGACGGTACCTATATAATTCAATGGGCCCGTCAGAGACAATCATTTCAACTGGGTGTTAGTCAGTTTAGCGAAAGTGTGCTTTATATACCGATCATCCAAGGCACGCATGTAGTAAGTGGGACGACGGATTCATCGGCGACGTCAACACCACTGCCACGGTTGACTATTTCACCCACTTCATCTCCCACTGAGACACCTATTGAGACATCTACTGAGACATCTACTGAGACACCACCATTGACGTTAACAGAATCTCCTACGCCGACAGGGACTAAATCTCCCACTTCGACGAATACGCCAACTCTTTCGCCGACGAATACACCGACAGGTTCACCGACGATTACACCAACACCCTCACCAACTGATACACCTACCAGGACTAACACACCGACATTCACATCAACATTCACACCGACACCGACACTCACTCCAACATTCACGCTGACACCGACATTCACACCGACCTTTACACCAACACAGCCATCCATCCAAGAACAAAACTTCAACCAAACAGCAATGGGTCTTCTCTATACTACGTCTAACCATACGGCTGGTGGGAGGCCATCTCAGTTATTTTCCAGTAGTTCCACTACCCGAGGTCAATTTATTCGCCTTGCTTTTGCAACCGATATTCCTAGCCACAACAGCATGGCTTTTGACGTGGCCGAGTCAGGCGCGTTCGAGCAGATGGTCTTCGATTTTGACTTCCGACTGAGTCCCGGCACGGGTCAGGCGGATGGCTTTGGGGTCGCCTTTCTGCATACATCGAACTATGGTGCAACCGGTCCCTCTGAACCTCAAGCCCCCCACTATGCCGGGGAGGAACCCAATTTTGTCGATTCCCTGGGCATCGGTTTTGATATTCATGAGGCGGATGTAGGTGGTGATGCTAGAGACGAGATCAACAACAATCATCTTTCGTTCCACTTTGGCTTGCTGTTGCAAGAGGTGGATGCATCGCCCTTTGATCTGGCCAGTGGAGAGTGGAGCCATGCACGCATCGTTGCCAAAACGGTTAGCGGCCAATCGGTTCTGTCGGTAGAACTCTCTCGCTGCGATCAGCCCACGGTGACCGTGATGGACGAAGTGCCAATCCCTGGATTCACGCCGTACGAAGGCCGACTCTATATAGCGGCCCGTTCTGGTGGTGAGAGTGCGGAACATGATTTTGATAATATTGTCATTCAGAGCCTGCTAGCTTCTCAAATACCTGGACCCGTTGAGCTAGATTGCGGAGTAGAGCCAACACCAGAACCGGCTGGGCCAGGTACCCATCAAACCTTTGACATGGTGGACCAGGGAACGATCTACACTCCTGGCACCCATTTACCAAGCAGTCCAGGTCCTGCTCGATTGGATGGTGGTCCAACAGGTGCCGGAGCAAAGTTACGATTGGCCTATGGCACTGATAAGACCCACAACAGTATCGCTTTCGATCTCACCGATCCTGGCTCCCACAATCTGGTCATTGCTGATTTTGATTTTCTCGTGCGGCCAGAGACGGGCCGTGCCGACGGCTTTGGCTATGCCTTGCTCAACACAACTACCTATAGCACCAGCGGTGTCGTCCCCCCTGTGGGCGTGGCAGAAGAGCCAAACTTTGCTGATTCGCTTGGTATTGGGTTCGACATCTACCAATCGCCCGATATAGAGGAGATCAATAACAATCACCTCTCGATTCATTATGGCTCGCGTCGAGCTGAGATTGATCTACGTCCTTTCTTGGATATTGCAGAGGGGGAGTGGATTCACGCGCAGATTGTCATGAATGCCGGTGGGGAATCACCGTCTGTATCGGTCATTCTTACCCAATGTGGTCGCCCACCAGTGACCGTTGTGGATCAGTTCCCTATCCCAGATTTACTACCCTATGAAGGTCGGGCGTATTTTGCCGCTCGCTCCGGAGGACTAACCGCGGATCAGGATATCGATAATGTTCACGTCAGTTTTTTGGATGCAGAAACAGCATTGATTGGTTTCAACACAGGCTGTGCCTCGGTTGATGAGCGGGCTGGCCAAATTTCTCTGGATCTGACTCGAATGGGCAACCTGAGTGATTCAGTCTCGGTAGGATATACCACATTGGAGCATACGGCGACAGCAGGCGCAGATTACGACTCTGCATCCGGCACCGTCACATTTGGCCCAGGCGAAAGATCCAAGAGTCTATCGGTTTCGATTAGGGACGATGACTTTGCTGATGAAATGGGCGAAAGTTTTCTCGTTACCCTCAACAATCTACAGGGTGAGGGGCGATTCAGCGGACCATCTACGGTCAAAGTAACCCTTATCGACGATGAGACGGCCCGGGTGGAAGGACATTGGGGAGCGCTTATCCCCTCGCAAGTGGTTCCCATCCAGCTCATGATGCTGCCCACCGGCAAAATAATGTACTGGGATAGGCATGATAGAGCTCTTGGCTTAGATGGAAATCCACGTTTGATGGACCCAGCCACGCTCCAGATCACCAAGGCCGCAACTGTCACCTATGATCTCTTTTGCAGTGGCCACTCATTCATGGAAGATGGACGGATGTTGGTTGCTGGCGGTCATGTAAAGGACTCGGTGGGAGAGGACAAGGCCAGTATCTACAATCCATATACCGATTCTTGGGAGCGACTGCCTGACATGAACGCGGGTCGCTGGTATCCGTCCCAGGTGACTTTGGCAGATGGAGGAACGTTGGTGCTAGCTGGGACCTTTGAACAGAGTATTGATGGGGCTGACCGTATTGTGTTAAACTCGTTGCCTCAAGTCTGGCCTGTAAATGGGGGAAATTGGCGCAATCTTATGGATGCTAAATATGGCGATTTTGCCGACCAACCAAGCAGGTATCCCTTCGACTACTATCCAGACCATGCCGACTATTATCCCTTCACCTACGCTGCAGCCAACGGTCAAGTCTTTGTGGCAGGACCACAACAGATGTCCCGCTATTTGGATACGAATGAGAGTGGTACTTGGTCTGATATCACATCCAGTCAGTTAGAATACCGAGACTATGGCACATCGGTTATGTTCGATGATAACAAAATTCTAATCGCCGGTGGCAACCCGCGGGATCCTGAACTGAATACCACTCCAACAATTCTACCAAGTGCCTCGGTGGAAATAATCGACCTCTCGGACGATAGCCCAACATGGCAGGAGGCCGCCCCAATGCATAGAGGACGTCGCCAACTCAATTCGACCTTATTGCCAGACGGCACTGTCTTGGTAACAGGGGGCAGCAGCGCGCCGGGTTTCGATGTTGAGGCGGGGGCCGTACTAGAAGCCGAGCTGTGGAATCCTGAGTTAGATGAGTGGATGCTCTTGGCACCCCAGGCTCGTTACCGTGGCTACCATTCAACGGCCATGCTGCTGCCAGACGGTCGCGTCATTACCGGTGGTGGTGGCCATCCCAATCCTCAACGTGGTGCCCAATATAACTTCGAGATCTACTCGCCCCCTTATCTATTCAAGGGGCCGCGGCCAGTGATCCAGGCCGCGCCGGAGTCCGTCAGCTATGGGGAACAATTCGCTATTCAGGCTGATGCACCATCCACAATCTCAAAGGTGAATTGGATTCGCCTCTCTGCGGTGACTCACGCCTTTAATCAGAGCCAGCGGATCAACCGGTTAGCATTTGAGCAATCAGCAGGCAGCTTAACCATTACAACTCCCTCCGATCCCAATCTAGCTCAGCCAGGCCACTACATGCTATTCATTCTCAATGAAGAGGGTCTGCCTTCGGTGGCAAAAATTGTTCAGCTAAGGAGTAACGATTAACCAGGTCGGAATAGCGATAAAAAGCGATCTGCTCTGGGCAGGTCGCTTTTCAATCACTCTTCTTCTTCAAAAAAGGAGCCAAACCAGTTTACGATTGGCATGTAGAGTTGTTTGGGAGTGAAACAATACTCATAAGGCTTAATCATCTCATCTCTGCCGGGTATCAACTGAATTCCCCAAGGAACTCTGTAAGCACTGCATTCAATCCAGTTGAATCCACCTAAATACATCTCTATGTTGCCATTATCTTGCAATGCATCCCCTGGTGGTGTTTCCCAAATAATCCTATAGGGGAAATTTTCTTGTATAATCTCTAGCGAAGCAATAGATACGCCAAAACGTTTCTCCGATCTCGCATCACCCAAACGGCCCAATACTGAGAACTGCTCAGTCTCATCTTGCATTACTCTATCCACATTGCTAGGCGCATGAGATAATTCTGAGCCAGTCGAAAAAAAAGTTTGGTTCATCAGGAGCACGTTCTACGCTGGATACCACTTCTATTCCTGAAATCGCTTCAACCAAAGATGCATCGGCTTCAATGTCAAGCCGATCCACAAGGACAGAGGGGCACGTTCCCACTTCCCAACAACCTGCAATTTCTGCATCCAAACGATCCTTCTCTGCTACCGACCGATCATGAAGCGCTTGCGTATTCGGACCAGATGGCAGATCTGGATCAGTAAGCATCTGTTCACTAATTCTTATGCTCGAGAGAACTAACCCATAGTACTTTCTCCAATACTCACTGCGCACTGAAATGATATCCTCTTTGTAATCAACTCCTCCTGACCAATCTCCCTGACTCCACCAGTAAGCAAAATATTCGACACCGTCGATTTCCTCTACAGCTAAGGCAGCTTGCTCGAGAGTAGTACCATCCTCAAAGTGTACCTTCCACATTGCTGGAACCACCGGCCAAGAAGCACCTAGTGCCAACACGCTCACAACCAAAGAGACCGCTAGAATCACTCTCCCACGCATAGTAAACAACTTTATTGTCTCATAAGATTTTTCCATAACATTTTCCACAACAAAATTATCAATCATCTCAAAATTTCGTCGCCGCACCCAGCGTACCTAATGCAACTTCCCTTTGCGTCTACCTGTGACTCGTTTGCGTGTAATCAGCTAATTATACAACAGGTCTCTCAACGCCAAAAGTCTGTTTACTTCATTCCATAGAGCACTTCATAAAAGGCCCCCTGGCGAGGGTGACACAAGGAATAATAAACGGGAAGATAGCGCTCAGAAATCGACCTTATTCTTGCCTCTACTATCTGTAAATAGACTCTGTTGACCACCCGTCCAGATTATAATCAGCCAAACAGTCATCCACAAAGCCACAGTAGCGCTCTGCATCTCCTCGTACCTGAGACCAACGCAGCGTATCTAGGTAGTGCTGTTCCTGATTGCCAGCATAGTTGCGTTCATAGAGGGCGTGGCGTCCGGCAAATTCAGAGTAGAGGGCATCCCAGATCAGCTTAAAGAGTTTCACCCGTTCTGGCCCGGCCATGTCTGTTCCCTGGTAGTATTGGTCAATGATGCCCTGCAACTCAGGAGTTTGCATGTCAATGTGGCTGGAGACAGTATAGATGGGCGCACCAGCCAAGACGCTTTCAAAGATTTCGCGCACCCGATGCCAGCTACGGGTGGTGTAGACCCGGGATGCAGCCGCGGTTTGAATGCGTGGCACCACAGTTCCGCCAATCCCTTCTTCGGGTTCATAGACC
Source organism: Chloroflexota bacterium (assembly GCA_039028975.1). GTDB lineage: Bacteria > Chloroflexota > Anaerolineae > Caldilineales > Caldilineaceae > JAHBNG01. Next base: position 90,590 of record JBCCHB010000048.1, on the reverse strand, counting down.
ATGGCCGTGGTTAACGACCAGATCAGTTCCCGCATGGAGATGAGTTCGCCAATGGCCGCCTGCACGCCACGAAAGCTGGATGTACCGGAAGCATCGGTCCCCTTCATGAGTAAGCCAATGCAGAACTCTAATTTGGTGGCCAAGCGGACCGCGGATTGCAAGTTGAAGCGGTTGAAGAAGCCAGATGTGGCATAGAATCCCTTCGTCTTGTTGACATCTCGGTAGACGAGCACGTTCTCCCACGGAATAAAGGCATTTTCAAAGACCATCACTGCATCATTTTCGTCAAAACGGCTGGCCAGGGGCGCATCAAAAGGGCTGGTCGCGTTGTATTCATAGGAGGGACGGGTGATCAATTTGAGGCCAGGCGCGTTCATATCGATCAAAAAGACGAGTGCCATATCTTCATCTCGGCCCTCTTCCATGCGGGCTGCAGTGCCGCTATTGACGGCCACAAATGTGGCGTGGGTTAATGCTGAACCAGTGGCGACCATTTTGGCACCGCTGACGTAGATCCCCTTATCATCATCTCGGTCAACGGAAAGATAAACGTCTCGCACATCCACCCGGGCCTTGTTGCGGTCCATTGGCGGATCGATGAGCACATGGTTAATGAATAGGGCCTGGCTGGCGCATCGTTTGTACCATGCCAGGGCATTGGCTCCATACGGCTCGTAAAAGCCATGTCCCTCTGCCAACTGGGCCATAAAGGCCGCCTTGTAGTCTGGGGTGCGCCCCATCCATCCATAAGAGAGGCGCTGCCAGATGGCGATGGACTTGCGCGCGGCCACCAGATCATCTGCTGAGTAAGCAGGGGCAAAAAAGGTATGGGTCTGGATGCCAAATTTGTCAACCGTCGTTAGATCGTCTTGGGTTGACGGATTGTGAAGGGCATCGTACAGGTGGGCGACGCTGCGAGCCGCATTACAGAAGGCTGGGTGGGTTGTAATGTTTTGAACCCGCTGGCCTTCAAACCAGATTTCTCGCCCATCATCTAGTGAATCGAGAAACGTTGCTCCTGTGGGCAGGTGGTTTGTGGTTTGAATTGTTGATGTAGGTTCTGTCATAATCATGGCTGGTTTGGACTTTCTGTGATGCGTGAACAGTGATTCGTGCTACTCAGTACCAATCTGCAATACGGCTCCACACTCCTCACACGTTCGCAATGATTCGCTGGCGTGGACAGTCTCTAAAACGGGGGTTAATTCGGTACCAATCTGGTCAAATTGATAGACAGCGCGATGCAATTCATTGCCACACGCTTCGCAAAACCAGTAGACCGCATCCTTTGTTCCTGGTCTCTTAACCTCAACCACAAGCCCTACCGTGTTAGCTCCTCGTTGGGGAGAGTGGAGGGTTTTGGCAGGTAGTAGAAAAATTTCGCCTTCACGAATGGGTAGCTCGGTCACCGTTCCATGGTCATCTCGGATGCGGAGGACCATATCGCCCTCAAGTTGGTAAAAGAACTCTTCTGTCTCGTTGTAGTGGTAATCGCGGCGGCTGTTGGGGCCACCGACGACGAAGATCATGTAGGTATCGGATGCTTCAAAGACAGTCTTGGCACCTACCGGCGGCCTGAGCAAATGGCGGTTGTCATTGATCCATTGGTTGAAGTTGAATGGTTTTGCGTTGGTCATTGTCTGTCCATGTTGTTTGTTGCGCCACTGTTTAAAAATGGTTGCCTCCTGCATATGGTCTTATTATGGTATACTACCACCGTAAATAAAAATGTAGGAAGGCATTTAGGAACGAGAATGAGATAACTTGGTGATCTGATGGGGCAAACTCGATTTCGCATTCACCGGTAGATCGGGACGGCGGCCCGAAAAGGCTCTGGCGAAATCAGGGGCCTTCAGCCATAACAAAGTGTCGGATTCAACATCGACAATTTTCTGTCGATGTAAGAGCCTTAGAGGCTTGCACCCGAGCGAAATGCGCAAGTTTTTTGTGACCCATTCCTTAACTCTTCTTCGACCCTTAACTCTACTTCGACACAGATCTGGAAATCTATCTCGATGAGTACCACTGCAACGACCTTGTCCTCTGCAGAACAGGCCAATAGCACGTATGGTCTTGCTCTGACTAGTCTCAGCCATTTTTCGCTTGAGCTATGCCATAACTTTCTACCGGTTCTCTATCCACTGTTGATTGTGAGCATGGATCTCTCCTACCAGCAGATCGGCATCATCGCGTTGATAGTGGGTTTGCTCACTTCAGTACCCCAACCTTTCCTTGGGTTTCTAAGCGACCGCTTTGGGGCCTATCAGGTCAGCGGAATGAGTATTCTGTGGCTGGGTGTACTGATGAGTGTGGTCGGGTTGGCTCCTAACTACCTGAGCTTTGCTATCGTTGTTGGCTTGGCCAGCTTGGGGTCCGCAGCCTATCACCCAGCAGGGGCCGTTCTAGCTTCGGCCAATAGCAAAGCCCAACGGGGCATGGGCATGTCCATCTTCTCGGTAGGTGGGAATCTGGGGGCGGCTCTAAGCCCAGTATTGATCGCCGCTTTGGTTCCCTGGTTTGGGTTCAATGCCAGCTTAAGCATATTGCCCGTGGCCTTGGTGGTCAGTATTCTGTTGACTCGACAGACAAAATTGACGGTGACCCAGCCAAGTCATTCGCCCAACCCTACTGTGAGTACGGCGGTGGGTACTGCGACGGGTGAGTTACCTGTTTTGTGGGCTGGGCTGCTTCTGCTACTTATCGCATCCATGACCCGGGCTTGGTTTCAAGTCTCTTTTATGACCTATCTTCCTGTATGGATCGATTCCGGTGGTGGAACGCTTACCCAAGCCAGCCAAATGCTCTCGGTCTTTGCCTTCTCTATTGGGGCTGGCAGCATGTTCGGTGGCACAGCTTCCGACAAGGTTGGGCGCTGGATCATTGTCTTCATCAGCTTTGCACTGATGGCACCGGCCTACTGGCTATTCCTGCATAGCGTTGGCCTCTATCAATTCCTGCCCTTGGCACTGCTCGGCTTCTGTATAGGCAATACCTACCCCATCTTTATCCTTATGGCCCAAGATTGCTGGGTGCAGCGAGCGGGCGTCGCCTCTGGGCTGATCATTGGCATTGGATGGGCACCTGGAGGATTGGGGGCGTCATTTACGGGGTACGTAGCGGATCGTTCATCGCTGGCAACAGGACTTGAACTGCTGCTGATTCCGCCACTGATCGGGGCGATCTGTTTGGTGTTGTGGCGGGTGGCTGGGTATAGAATGTAGAGCCTAGCCGACGGTTGAATCGTCGGCTGTGGTGGGGACCATGCTGGTGCGGATTCGGCTAGTGCATCATCAACATTAAGAATTCGGGTTGGTATCAGTTCAGTGAGCACGCCCTCATGCGGTGACCGGCACGGGGCGTGCCTACTGGACCCGAAAATTAAACCTTGACGAAGTACTAGGCTACCTATGCTTCATCAAACAGCTTGCTCTGAATCAACGTGGGTCGGTAAGCCTTCCTCAGCAAAGATTCGGTCAATCTCAGCCCGATCTGCTTCGGTTAAGCGCCAATCGGCTGCGGCCACGTTCTCCTTAAGTTCATGCTCATTCCTCATGCCAACTAGGCCAACTGTGACTGCTGGATTGCCCAAAAGCCAAGCGATAGCCAGCTGAGGGACTGACTTGCCGTAGCCTCCAGCCAATTCTTTCAGCCGTTCCACGACGCGTAATTCCTTAAGAAAATTCTCCTGTTCAAATAGAGGCAGACCAAACGCTTTGCCCGAGCTACGCCAGTCCCATTCAACAAAGGTCGTGTCGGGTGTGAAGGCACCTGTTAACAGACCAAAGCCAAGACTACCATAAGCCATATAGCCAATACCGTTGGCCAAACAGTAAGGGAGAACCTCGGCTTCCATGCGCCTGTCAAAGAGATTATAGCCCACTTGATTGGCTGTCAAATGGCCATGCTTCTCGCACTCTGCCATCATTGAGGCAGTGTAGTTGGAGACACCATAGTGGCGAATTTTCCCAGCCGCCTTGAGTGCCTCCAATCCGCTAATGGTCTCTTCGTGGGGTGTGGTATGATCGGGCCAATGAATGAGCATCAGATCGATATAGTCGGTATTCATTCGCGTAAGGCAGCCTTCTGTACGTTCTGTAATATAAGCCGCCGATGCGTTCCGTCCCGAGATGGCTGCATTGCCACGGATGGAAGGATCGTCGTGATAGGTAAAGCCAACCTTGGTCACCACCACCACATCCTTGCGCCGATTGCCCAACCCTTGTGCCAATAGCTCTTCTGAGGTGAATGGACCATAGACTTCAGCCGTATCAAAAAGGGTAATGCCATGATCAACAGCCATCTGCACAGCTTGGACCGCGTCCTGAATATCGATTTCGCCATATTGAGTGGTTCCCATTTCCCAAGTGCCAAAGCCCACTGCGGAGCAAGAGAGGTCGGTGTTGCCAAAGTTACGATGTTCCATGATTGCTCTCCTTATCTTAAGACAAACAAATCTATAATATCATCGCCCGAACTTCACCAAACTCTCGAGCCAACTTCGTCCATGAGTGGCCACTGTCCGTGCTGCGATAGAGCTGGCCATGAACGCTATATGCGAATATCCACTCAGGAGTAGCAGGATTGTGGGCCAATGCCCAGATCGTACTGTTGGCATTGCCGCCTAAATCAACCCGTGACCAGGAGGACCCCGGCGTATCTCCCAAGTCAGTTGTGTAGAATAAACCCCCTTCATCACCAGGAGGTCCATTTCCTGCGCCAACATACAGTCGACTGGAGCCATTATCGGACAAATAGAGCAGGTTACGGCAGTAGGGCCAAGGGTAATGGTCCTTAACACTTAGTGGTGTCCAGTTCTTCATATCGGTTGTGATACAGACATCATTGTTGGTGGCTGCCACTAGGGTTTTCGGGGCCCCTGGAATAACAGCCAATCCGTGAATGTCTAAGCTGGACAATCCTTCGCTTCCCTCTGTCCAGGTTTCGCCTCCGTCGTGGCTGATGCGCATGCCATCGATTTCGATGCCCGCATAGATAATCTGTTCATCTTCTGGATCGATTGTAATGGTCGTAACCCGGGGGATAACGGGGATGCCCGGACCGCAGTCGGGGGCCAGCTCTACGTTTAACTGCTTCCACGTATCACCACCATCATCCGAACGGAATAGCGCAGATGGACAAGTACCCGCGTAGAGAATATCCGGGTTCTTTGGGTTGATAGCCAAGGACCAGATCTGCCGATCATTCATGGGTGAATCGATCAGAGACCAGCTATCTGCACCATCTTGGGAGCGGTAGATTCCTGCGCCAGAGCCAGCGAAAAGAATCGCTGGATTTTGGGGATTGATGGCTATTGCGCGAATATCGGATTCGGGAAAGAGGCCTTGGGTGGCTCGCTCCCAGGACTCTCCGCCGTCTGCGCTGCGCCAAATACTTTGGCCGATGGTTCCTACATAAATTGTTGGTTTTTGTCCCATGGGTTGTCTCCTTGTAAGACATCTGGGGATTGATGGAGCCCCAAGTCTTTTTCGATATGATGGCCGAGTGCCTTATGAACTTGTTACGAATTGAATCCGGCCGGATAATTCTAGCACCGTACATCGTTAGTACGAAATGCATTGATCCCGTCAGTCGATGCAGAATGCTATCCCGACTTCGGATTCGAAGCATTCTATCACTTCTGTTAGGGATAACAACATCCACTGTTCTTGGCTGATTCTTATTTGGCTAGACCTTGGTCAAGCCAGCACATCATCTAATTTCGACAAATTTTTCGAGGTTGACAAGCACAACAACGGATCGAGGCAGGAGCATATTGCCTGATTTATTCATGAAAAAGCAATAAAATATTCCATCTTCTACCCTGTGAACGGGTACGATTCCTTGTCAGATTCCTGAATACTTAGCGGCAAATCCGTTTCTGCCCGAAGGTGGTAATCGGGGATCCGCTCCATTGTTGTTAGCCATGCAACAAGTTGCACCACGGAGGGATGAAAATCGGTCAACCATCCATTCGAGTGGGCGAGCTTATTTTCAGGGCAGTAGCCAGTTGCGTCTTACGCACCACGCATCCTCCTTCCCTACCGCTGCACCAGCGGCAAGAAAATCTCCTGGGTCGACTGCCCTGCTGCCGGAATCGCTACATCTGTTCTAGGCAGGCTGTTGATGGGTACGAGCGGCTGGCTTCGGATCGGCTTCTCCTGGCTGATTACGGTTGCAGTTGCAGCGTTGACCCCATCGGAAATATCCACCCGCAATCGATATTCAGCATCTGTAAAGCCGTACACCTCCACCTGATAGGTACCGCTCACTGGTGCGTCAAAGCTGACCTCATCCGCGCCGGTCTCCCGGTTGCTGACCCATGGCGGTCGGGTCTCATGATCGGGTGGCCAGACATAGAGGTCGGGATCGCCACTGACGGATTCCATGTGGACGGTCACCTGTTGGCCCGTCACGACTGAATAGCGGTAAATTCTTCCCTGATTGCGCAGAATCATATCCGTTGGTGGGATGTAGTTGATGCCGGCCTGATAGGGGAATGTAGAAATGTTGCCATCTCGGTCCGCGGCCCAAGCCTGCAAAATTTTGACGCCGACAGAAGGCGACAGCTTCCACGGATAATCGGTGCGACTGGTTTCGTAGTCCAACCACTCGGAGGCGTTGGCGTATATCCACCGTTCGGCACCTTGGCTGTACTCAAACTCAATAAAGCGGAGTTTGGCCACGCCGCTGCCCGGCTCCGGATCGCTGGCCGTGGTATTGAGCAGGACAGCCTGTTGCTCGGTTGAGGCCGCGCCGTCGTTGATGGAGAAGTCATCAACATGAGGCGCGTCCTGATCTGGCGACAGGAGCAGAACGGTTATGGTACGGTAGACGGTATTGTTCTCTTCCAACGTCTCGGTGATTCTGTTATCCGGGTCGATAACGGCATAAATCTCATAGTCGCCCGCTGAGGGAGGGGTCCACGACGCGCCATTGGTGCTTTGGATGCTGCGCGGCGAAAGAATAGGAATGGTCGCCTCGCTAATCAGTGTGGAACTGTCTGAATCAGTCCCTGTGGGATCGCCCAAATAAAAACGTACGTTGACATCGGTTAGGGGACGTTTGCCACCTGGGCGATGTATGCTCAATCCAATTTGGGTTGAGCTAAGGGCACGGGGTGCTTTGGGCTGGATCCAGAGTTGGTTGGCGATGCTGTATAGATCATCATCACCGGCACCATAGAGCACGTACCCTTGGTGGAAGGTGTCATGACGTCCGTTGGCATTCTGAACCATCACATCATAGATGCCGGGGGAGAGGCTAGCTGGCACGATGGCCTGGAGCCTTTGTGGATCGATGAAGCTAGTTTGGGTTAAGGCAATTGAATTTGATGGGGCGGAATTCAGAAAAACTTCAGCATTCTGAGCAAAGTTTTGCCCCTGGATCATCACTTGGTTTGGTATATTGACCTGTCCTTGCCCTGGCTCAATGAGCGTGATGATCGGGTCCAGGGAGGCTGAGTTTTGAGTGGGGGTGGGTGATGGATCGGGTGACGGGTCGGGTGATGGGTCGGGTGATGGGTCGGGTGATGTGGTGGCTGTTGGGGTGATGTTAGTCGGTGTCTCAGTCGGGGTATCCGTTGGCTCTTGTGTGGGGGTAAAAGTCGCTGTTATGGATACAGTTGGCATTGGCGTTGCTTCTGTTAGCGGTAGCGATGTGGCTGTCGGCGTATCTACCGGAATCAGTGTAGGGGTGCTAGCGGGTGTATCCGTTGGGCTATCTGTTGGCACATCCGTCGGAGTTGGCATCGCTGTAAATGTCGGGATTTGGGTTGGCGTCGCTTCTGGCATTGCGGTAAATGTCGGCACCTGAGTTGGGGTTGGCATATCGGTTGGCATATCGGTTGGCATATCGGTTGGCATATCGGTTGGCATATCGGTTGGCGTATGGGTGGCCACTGGACAGGCGATGCTTGCGGGAGCACTGTTGCCTGGTTGGGATTCATGGCTGCCTTTGTAGGCGCGAATCGTGAAGGCGTAGTCCACATCACAGGTCGCGCCAACGAATGCGTAGGTGGTGCTGGTCGCATCCAAGATCGCTATTGGCGCTACGTCATCGCTACGATAGAGTCTGAATCCATCTAAATCACCACCAGGGTTCGCCCATGCCAAGTTGATCTGGTTGACGCTGACCGGCGTGGCAGAGAGGTTGAGAGGCGCATTGGGAATTACCGTAAAGTGCCAGTTGCCGCTCCCTTCGCCCTTCCCGGTCTCGTTGATAGCATAGACCTGCCACCGATAGTCGCCTACGGGGAGCTGCCCAGCCCCCAGCGCCCAGCTCTGCTCAGTGGTCTTCTCTTCTCGAAGATAGCCGCCTTCCACCCAATCGTATTCAATCTGATATTCATCGGCCTTGGAAACCTCATCCCAGGCGAGTGTAATGATATCCTGATGGGCAAAGGTTATACCATCTTCGGGCGAAGTTAGCACTGGCGCGGCAGGAAGACAGACGCTGGCATCGGTATCCCAAGTGAGTTTGACATAAGCATCGCCCGTATCTTCTTTGAGGAGAAAGCGCAGTTGCTCATCTCCATCTAGCGCGCGGGCCGGACAGACGAATTTTGTGCTGCTGCCGCCCCGGTCTGAAATACTCTGGTCATTCAGCCACATACGTCCCCCGTCGTCATGCTCTAGGCGGAAGACATAGTCGCCTGGATCAAAATTGATGGTGGCGCGAAAATCAGCCACCCACTCATCGCCATCCATGCCACAGGCCGCGCCGCTGCCCCAATGTACGTCCAAAGTGGGACCAGGAACGCTCTCTTCGCAGTTGGGTGATTTATCGCAGTTGAGGTTCCACCAGCAGTCATGGTTGTCGTAGTATTTGACGATCCAGTTGACCTGGGGGGTACCATCACCACCGACCGTTACGCCCCATGGCCCGGCACGCTCGCTAAATCGGGGATTGCCCGTTTGGCATCCTACACAGGCCCAGACTGCCCAAAAGTAGGTGCCATTGGTCAGGTTAATCGTCTTTTCTGTGATGTGCGCGTCCACGCCCCCGTCGGAGATCCACGGTCCCGAATCGATCTTCCCAGGTGAATCGACTACCCGAATGGTGTAGACATCCACATCGGATGATGGCGATGGATTCCAGCGGAAGGTTACATCATTACTGATGACGCTGGCATTGTCGCTTGGCTCTTGCAGAGTCGGGGGCAGCAGAACGCCCGGCATCGGTGTATCTGTTGGGGTTGGGTCTGGGTTCTCATCTTGTTCAACAATAAGCGTTAGGGCATTGGCAATGGCCCGATCATCTAGTCCCACTGTCTGGTTGTTGTGGATCATGCCAGCTGAACCGCCACTATCCATGCGCAGAACTTGGTGCGCACCTTGCTCTTTCAGCCATTGGGCCACCTGTAGAACGGTTTTGCCACCGGTGGAGACACCCATGTAGAAATCATTCTTGTCTGCGCTGTAGCCAACAAGCGTGATGCCTTGTATATCCGTACACCAACCCGTTACGTCTCCATCGAACCATTCATTAGAGATTTCAAAGTGGGTCTTGATGGCCCCATCAACCATAGCCAATGCCCCACTACACGTTGGATCACCGCCATCTATCACGATTCTTGGCCCCCCGCCAATGGCCATGTGGCGCTTGGATTGCGCGTCGCCTACGACAATTTCGGGCTGCTTTTCGGCATCTAAGCCGATCGTCCCGCGGACCATCCACGTGAGTCCATAGGCAGACCAGTTGGCTTTATGCTCGCCATCAATGTAAGTCAAACCTTGCCCACAATTCTCATTCGCTGGACAGTTGGGGCTAAAGAGATCGCCGTTGATGAGCGCCCACTCGGCATATCCCTGATTCTCGAAGCGGGTTTTGATGCTGTTTAAGGGCTGCAATCCGCCAGCATCGCTGTTGGCTAATGCTGTCTGTAGGCGAACCCGAGGATCAGTGAGATCGATCTTGAGGAAGTGATAGCTTTCCTGATTGAGGATCTCGACAGGACTAGTGGATGGGACGGTCGCCGTTTGGGCCGAGGCATCCCGAGTGATTGGCGTGTCGCCGTGGGATATCACGAAGGAACTGATGATGAACAGGAGCAGGCATAGGGTCGGCGTGGCCCAGGATTTGGAGAAGATAGGATTCATGATGAGATACTCTTTTCTAAATGACAACTGATCTAGCTGAATTGCAAATGGTGAATTGCGAATGAGTGATGTCCACCCGATCAATAGGACTGGTAGGCGAGTCGAACTGGTTTGGCGGCAAGTTTGCAAAGTATTTGGGATGCCGTCGAGTGAGCACGTCTGGTTTGGTTTGTGTCCCGTCAGGATCTGCTTCGAGCGCGCCCAGATAGGTTTTAACGAGCAAAGAAACGCCCGTCGTACAGCAGCAAATAGACCTTGGGATCACTACCCCTAAACATTAGACCTTTTTCAAAGAGCTGTATCTGACCGACTCGATCAAAGCCATATTCCCGATCCAACGCCCAGCCTAAAGGCCCACTTTCCCGATTCAGATAATTGCGCCACACAAAACCAAAGCCTCGCTTCGGTTCGACCATACCACTTGGTGGTGAAAGGCCAATGCCATCTGGGGCAGAACCATCCCATTTCCAGGCAGCGTTAGTCTGCCACCGACCGGAGACGAGATTGGCCCCGTTTGCCTTGTTGCGGTCATAGATGGCGTAGATCTCATCCCGGTCGCTGCGCCAGAACATGTGACCGCCTTGGAATAGCTCTTCGGCAATCGTTGGGATGACAAATCGACCGGAGGTGGGGCAGCCAATCAGGGAGCGATGTTGTTGCCAGAGCGGCGCAAAGATAAAATCGGCACTTGAGGCACAGTTACGACCCAAAGCAGGCAGTGTTGGTGTTGCAACGGACTGAACCTGGGATGCCGCGCTTGAAAATTGGAGACGCACATAGGCGGTATTGTTGATCACCCAACCTGATTTTCCATCAACGCAGCAGACGTTCCACCATGAGCCATCTTGATTGCGACCGAGTACCTCCAGTAGCTCGCCGTTGGTGACCTGGCCGACGGGTGTGTAGCTGGTCCCAGGACCTTCGCGCACGTTGAGCGCGCTGACGAGGACAACAAGTTGAGGTGGTTGAGGGGTGGAGGTTGGGCGTGGCTCAGCAGTTGGCGTCACTGAGATGATTTGGCTCTCAACCAGTAAATTGCTGTCCGAATCTGATGCTAGCACTGGACAGGGAGCCAGATCGCTGAACCGACTTTGGATAAAATGCTCAGCCACAGGGCTATAACCATGAAACCGCCACCCATCATCTCGAATACCGAAGTTGAGTATGGTGTATTCTTCCGGGTTTGCAGCATTGCCCCACCCAAACTCCTTTTTCCAGTCGATAGTTAACCTATTCACAAGTATACGTCCCCACACCCAATTCTCAGTTCCTGGTTCGGTACGATATCCAGCACAGCCCACTTCGTTTTGGAGAAGCGCATTGACGAGAACGCGCTTTGCCTTTGCGGTAGCAGCCTCATCGATATCCCCCAGACCAGTTGCATAGGGTGCGGCCCAAATGCGGTTGTTAGAGAGCAATTGGTCCAGCAACTCACGGTTCTTTTGACGGGAGGCATCCGAAAGAAGCTTGACGATTTCAGAAAAATCGCCATCCTGTAACAGCTCTGACAGCGATATGTCGTCGGTCGGTCTGCTAACATTTCCTTGCCGTTCATCAAGCGCGTACTCGATTCCATTAAAGCGATAGACTACATCTTCTTCAAATGATTCAATCTCATCAGATTCGGCTACGGGCCGGGTTCCCTGGCTCTTCATGACAATATCATGAAATCGACGCGAGGAATTGGGGACAATCTCAAACTCAGCAGACCAATCGTAGCAGCTTATTTCGCCCTGCTCGCAAAAGGGGCCGGTGGACTCTGCGGTTAGCTCGTTAAAGACAAAAGAGATGGTTCCGTCCGCAGGATACATCAATGCACGACCGCTGGTGAGGAAACTCATAGCCCCACCACCAAAGTAGGTTTCAAAGAGCATGCCGTAGCGTTCGCGACCAATTTCAACCAACTCCCCCTTGTAAATCGTTCCCCACATGCCGAACTGACCCATGTTGGGGGCAGCCGCTTCCAATTGCCAACTGTTGCCTAATTTAGCAAAGACGGCTGCACCTACTTCAGGATAGCAGAGGCGGCAGGTGAAATCGCCGGGCGGCGTGATTTGGGTGATGATGAAGAGTTTGGTTTGGTTGTCCTGCACAAAGGTTTCTCTATATATTACCGTAATGTTCGTTCCACCATCTAACCCCTCTCTGTACATATTTGCTAGGATATTGGCATCTTTCAAGATCGTATCAGTTTCATCAGATATACGTGTCTGCTCGTTTAAACTATCCGAATTAGCACCTAAATTAGCTTGCCCTGTACAATCATCTTCGACGCCCTTTGGGGATAGCTTGGTCACAAAGATATCTGAATTACCGCCCATCTTTGAATTGAGTACATCCGTTGCGGTAAATTCAAAGGACCCAGTATAGCCAGTAGCAAATATGTGGCCGCATGGGCCAACATCAATCCCATAGCCCAATTCTCTGCCATCGTCAAAGAAGTTGCTCTGTTTCCCGCTTCCTAGGTATGTGCTATACAGAAGATCTGAACCATCTGAATTGATCACGGTTACAAAGGTATCCATGTTTCCATTGAAGGTTCGGTCAATCCCATCTTCAGTTGTCGGATAGAGTTCGGATTGGGTCATACCAACTACATAGGCGTTTCCGGCAGAATCTATGGCTAGATCTCGCACGTTGCTTGAACCAATCAACGTGCTGTAAATCAAGTGACTGCCGTCGAGGCTAAGTTTTGTGATATATCCGGTGACGCCGGATAGAGTGTTGTCGTAGGCACCGCTTGTTATGGGAAAATCAGAGGAGGCTGTGTCGCCAGCAACATAGGCATTTCCCTCGTCATCAACGCTAATTGCAAATGCACCATCCCCAAGCGAACTGGTTCCACCTAAGTAAGTCCCATATAGAAGCGTCGAGCCATCTGAACTTAGTTTGAGTACGTATGCTTTTCCATCACTTTGGGGCGAAAGGCCATTTCGGTCATATGCCTGAGCCGTTGTCGGGATGTTGCTTTTTGAAGCGAGTCCGGCGATATAAACATTGCCTAGGGGATCAACCGCTATGTCGCGTGCCCAGCCGCCACCAACTGTTGCGTGATAGACGATATCACTACCATCGCTATTGAGTTTGATTATGAATGTTCCGCTGCCATAGCTATAGCTGCCTGGGGTGTTTGTATAGCCATTTCCTCCTCCTCCTGTGATGTAGGCATTTCCATCTGCGTCAACGGCAATCGCCTGTCCTTTATCATCGTTTTCCCCATTGCCTAAGTATGTGCCATAGACGATATCTTGGCCATCTTTGTCCAGCTTTAACGCAAAGGCATCGCCACCCTGGTAAAAGGTGGTATCATACGCGTCAGGTGTTGTAGGTAAACTTACGCCACCCTTACCCGTAATGTATAAATATCCGTTATTGTCGACGGAAACTTTTGTAAATGATGAGGAGCTAATACCAGTCAAGAACGATGCATACATAAGATTGCCTGTGCGCCCATCCAACTTGGCTGCAATTGTGCCGTAGCCTGCCGTGAGTCTGGATGGCGATATGAATGTCGTGCTGCCTATCTTTTCAACCCAGACGACATGCTCTTGGTCTTCGATCTTCCACCATGCACCGGCCTTTTTGTCGGCAATATAGGCATCGGTTTCGATTTCATACCCGTAGGATATAAGGTGGTTCCTTAGCATCTGGGAGATGATTCCAGTATCTAGCTCACTAGAAAAATCTTGTGTGGTTGTAAATCGAGAAGGAAGAAAATCACCAGCTAAAAAACTTCCATAGACATAAACATCACCCGTTCGATCCACAACGACACTATCACCAAAATCTTGACTAATACCACCAAACAGCCTGGTGAAATGTGGGATGTGCTCAGCCTGAGCGAGTTGAGAATCTTCTGTGGAGTTGCTATCGCCCGCGTTCAAATCGTCTTCGATAACCGCCACAGGCGATACAATTCGGACCCCATCGACTATAGGGGCTATGTTCTGTACGGTCAAGGTTCCTTTGTCGGTGTGGAGGTCTAATAAAGGGATTGCGTAGGTGAAACGTTCCGCATCGAAGTGATAGTACTTTTCCAACAGAATAGATAGCTCAATTTGATCACCTGCAACAGAAATCCGCTCAACATTGTCAATTTGCATAACCACATCGCGCAGATCGCCACCTTCATGTACAACAAGACGATATGAGATTTGTCCTAAGTTCTCATAAAACTCCAAGTCTATATTTGGGTAGAGTTCAACATAGCGAACCCCTCTCCATGTAGGTACGTCTCGATACCAGTTTGAGGCATCTTTTCCCCGAAAAAATGCACCTTCAGCATCACCAACTTCGAAAGGAACAAGCTGAGGAGTAGGGTTGGCGTTTTCAAATGAAAGTTTAACATGCGCTGTGCGTAGGTTTGGCGTCGCCAGTGAGATCCAGATACTATCATCGAATAGTGCGAAGGTCCTATCCCCACCCAAGGTCACGAAGCGCAGATCTTCGTGAAACTGGCCAACATTTTCTATAAATAGAGCCGTAGAACGCTCAGAAAAAGAACGGGCAGACGGTTGTGCTGCCTTTACGCTCACGCCCGTCAATATCATCAACAGAAGAGTCAAAAAAAGTGAAAACCATCTGCGGTAATTCATAGTGGTCATTGAATCTCATACTCCATATTTTTGTGGGTCAAGTATATGTACGAAGAATGTGTGATGCCCGCCTAGGGATAAATCCACTGGGCTATAGAACTAGTGCCCCATTGATGGAGTTTGGTTTGACATCGAGCAAGTCAGTGCCCAGAAGGCGACCGGTTGCCGAACGTCAATCGCGCCGTTTTCCCAACTAAAGATGCGCGGCTTTCCTCATTTGAGAGAATTCTTGGGTTAGTTGAGGTCAATATCTTGTTACTCTGCCAAAATATTTAACCACAGATAAGGGCGATAGAACTATTGAATTCCTACACTAATTCTATTTTGACGGGTGCGATGAATCATGTTTAGGGATTCGCAACTGCTGGTACATAAGTCTGTGCCCCAACAAAAATGTTTATCTCTGTTGTTGAGCTGTTCCCGCTATCATCGGTTGCTGTCAATGTGACAATATGGTTGCCTGAAGAAGGTTCATACTGGATCGTTTCACCAGTACCTATGTCACCATCTCTGCTTGACCGCCAGTTTAGGTTTGTTCCGTTTAAAATACCATCTTCTGGATCATAGGCATGGCCTTGCAGGATGATCGGCATCTGATGTTGCAAAACCGTTGCTCTACCAGGAGACAGAATATGGACCTGGGGGCTCTTGGCATCGATTGAGAAGACACGGTCTGAATCGTCGAAACTCGTATTAATACCATCAGATGCCGTCACGCGTATTTTGGCCTGATCCCCTCCGGCCAACATCATCGAATCAACGATTAACTGGGGTTCGGTAATGGCCGTCGCCAGGGGCAACCAGGTTAGACCATCCTGGCTATAGGCAACCTTAAAGGTCAATGGATCACCGTCCTCATCTGTAGCATCCCAGGATATAAGCGCAGAATTGTCGTTGTTCCAGTTTTCTCCACCATTCGGCGAAGTTATCGTTACGCTTGGTGCGTTGGCGCTTATCCTTTGCTCCGCTAATTGCGATTCCCCTTGCCTAAAGACGAATTTAGCCGTCTGATTCACATAAGGGAGAAGTAGGGTAAAGCTATCTACACTCGTTGCCCTGCCCGTTTCTCCATCTTCAAAGCCAAGGTCAAAGCAAAAAGTGTCTAGCACGGCACCGTCATCGGCAACGCTATCCAGGCAATACGCTTCACCCGATTCGGGATTGTTGTGGGGTACCGCACGTTGATATACCCAAAGCGGATCCAAGACTGCGGTGGTATCCGTAAAGACCAAACCGCTAACAAAGACATGGGGTTGCTGACCTGATGCAGTCTGAACTGCTGAGGTATTTATCCCAAGCTGTAATGTTTCCGAATAGATATGGCTATAGGTCCACGGTGAGGTCCAAACATTATTATCGGACAGGCTACCACAGTATGACATGTAGTCGTAAGTGGTTTCTGGATCTTTGAAGCGTAAAGTCATGCTATCAATACCAGATTCTTGAATTTTGGCCGTGTCAAATTGCCACTCTGGATCATCGTCTACTCTGGCTTGCTCCTCAGGCGTTTCCCCGTCAGGGTAGCGTGGACAATTTGGATCCAGCAAGTTCACAACCGTATTTGCATGTCCTCGACCCATCAGGTGACCAATTTCATGGACAAAAATTCTGGGACTTTCGAATGGGAGGTATTGAGAATCAGCACCATAATCGAACCCCAAGCAGCCATTGAAGGTGGATAGGTGACGCCGTCATAGGGAAACTTATCGCGATTCTCTTCCGCTAACCAACCAAATATATATGTGTTGGCACTTGCATTGAAGTAGCCGCTACTCAAGAGATCAACATGTAAACCCTCTAACCATGTGTGAACGCTCCTGCTTCGGCATGCTTGGCGAACTTCGGCATGATATCGAAAATTACATATTGGGTTAGACCATGGCTGGGGTGACAAGAGGATATAATTGATGCGATCCGCTGGAAAGAGTTGTTGTGCCAATGCAAAAGCATTGTTGATACGGCTTGTGGGTTCATTGCCATCAAAGTCAATGGGAACTGAAAAGATCGTTGGCCGACGGGACTCATGAAAGTTGACAGTCTCCGAATCGGAAGCGTTATGAAATTCAGCCCTAACCGTAAGTGTCTCTGCTTCATTGACTATGGGCAACACAAAGTCTTCAATTCGTCCCAGAAATTGTTCTTGCGAGCGGAACGGACGGAGTACTGGTGTAATGAGTTGCCCGGCTTGGTTGGTTACGAGAAGAGTCGTTTGGACATTCGGTAGAGATTGACAGTTGATCTCCCCACAGTCAATATAGACACGGCTAAAAGTTGGTTTTCCCACAATCAGCGGCACACTGTTGCCTGGATCCTGAGTGACTTGGGTGATCTCAATGCGACTGATTACAGGATTGATGGGCGCGGGGTATGGATTCTGTTGAAGGGGTGCGCTTGAAGCAATCTCAATCGCGTCTCCCCACCTACTAAATGGGTTGGCGAACAGAAATAAGATGGCGATAAGGAATGCAGAATTAATTGCGATGATATTTTCAGAGATATTTTTCATATTCAAGCCTTCTAGAAAGGGATGGTTTCGGAATCTCAGCGCATTAAACCCTCGGACTTCGCCAATTGCCCATATCGTATAGCATCTGTTCCGCAAGTACCCTTTCCCTCTCTCGCTGCATTTTCTGTTCATAAGCATCGGGATGATTCCAGCGGTTTGCATCCTCCAAGGCTACAGCAATTCGTTCAAGTGCATTGGCAATTCGCTCTAGAGGTGTAGGTGGTGGCGGTGGTGTAGGAAGATTGGGAATCGTGTAGTTCGAGTTAGCGTTACGAAAATCCATAAAGTTGTCTCCTGTTTTAGTTGCTAATGTGACAAGTATGGACTGCCCTGCGCTCTTCACGTAAAACTCATGGGGCAATCCGTGCTACCCTTTATTTACTCGATGCTCAGGCATCACTGCCCTGGCTCATATATGCTCCACTCACCTGAACCTGCTTCATTGCTCGCCTGAACCAACCAACGATATTCTCCCGATGTAAGCAACAAGCCAGCGGGCTGGATCGAACAAGTGCTATTTGTGCAAATACTTGCCGTGTATGACTCTGTAAATACGATCTGAGCATTTTGGGAATCATAGATAACCAGCTGATATCTATTGGCCGTATCCACCTCGTCCCATGTAAATGTTGGGGAAGGTTGGCTAATGGCACCTAGTGGCGCTAAAAGTACAGCTTTTTCAGGCGGAAGCAAGATAGGCTCCCCAATTTGACCGAAGTTGCTGCTCAACAACGAAAAATCAACAATGTTGACTATTCCGTCCCCATTTAGATCGGCACGATATATCTCAGCGTTTGGGTCGGCCGGTCCACTATATGTCTGACCAAAGTTACTGCTCAGACTGTTGTGGTCTAATAGGTTTACGGTGTTATCAGGCATAACGTCACCAGCGGCAAGTTCTGGCTCTGTGAGATCTATGGCAGTATTAGAATCGAAATTTGCAATGTACCGCCTGGTCAAATGCATGGCACCAGTCACTAGAAATTGGTACGATTCCCCGTCGATTAGGTTGACTGCCGTCAGGTCAATTTGCGCAATCCCATAACTTCCGCTGCTGTGAGGCGTCACCGACTGCCAATCCGGCGATTCATAGCGCAAGGAAGAACCATCCATATCCCATATGGAAAGAGTAATGGGTACGTTGTGCTCACGCTCACCACTGTTGTCTCGACCCTCAAACTTCACATGAACATCCGTCGTTGCGGCGGGACACTCAATGAACGCGCTATCTGTAGCGCTGGATGCAGATTCATAGCTGCCCTTATAGGCTTTAACATAAAACGCATAATTGACGCCGCAGGTAGCACCGCTAAAGGTATACGTTGTGCTTCCTGAACCGACTGTCGCAATGAGCGGGGCTGGGGAGCCGGTTCGATAGATACGGAACCCATCTAGCTCACCTCCTGGATTGTTCCACCCCAAAGCAATTTGAGATTCGGTGACTGGTTGCGCAAAGAAACCTGTGGGTGAATTAGGCACAACTGTGAAATGCCAATTCCCACTCCAGTCGCTCCATCCACTGCTATTTGATGCGTTAACTTGCCATCGATAACTACCAACAGGCAGTTGTTCGCTCCCGAGATTCCAACTCAGGTTGCCTGTATCTGTATAGCGAATATAGCCGCCATCCGTGCGATCATATTCAGCACGATAACTTGTCGCATCTGCGCTACTATGCCACTGCAATGTTATGTTGTCTTGATGGGCAAATGTACTATTATTGGCTGGTGAATTTTGAGTCGGTGATGGTGGAATATCGGGTTCACAGATGCTTGTGTCTGTAGTCCACGTCAACTTGATTCTCGCGTCGCCCCCATTTTCACGGAACAAAACTCTAAGCTCTTCTAGCCCATTCAGATATTGTGCTGGACAAACAGGATCATCATTGACGCCACCTCGATCTGCGATCCCCTGGCCATTTAGCCATATGCGCCCCCCATCATCATGGTCAAAAAGAAAAACATAATTCCCAGATGAAAAATGAATATTTGCAGAAAAATCACCAACCCAATCATCTCCATCCATGCCACAAGGTGCATCAATCCCCCAGTTCTCATCAAGGGTTGGTCCATTGACCGATTCTTCACAGTTGGGGGATCTGGTGCAGTTTGGATCCCACCAGCAGTCATGATTATCGTAATATTTGGCGCTCCAATTGTTGGATGAGCTGGAAATATCCTCGACTTTGGCAGAGGAGGCAGAGTTGTTTCCAACACTTTTGTCTCCAAGATCAGAGTCATCGTTCGTGAATTCGCTACAGCTGCCACCATAATTATCGTGTTGGCAGAGTGTTGCCTTGACGTTACTACCGACCTTAATCGATTCAATATCATCATTCCCAACCGGACTAAAGTAGCTCGGATTGGGATAATTGCCGATATTCAGTTTTTTACAATTATTGCCACCATAGTTGCTATCGGAATAGATGACGACTTCATCGCTACCTGGGTTGCTGCAGGATGAACCGCCAGAGGGATCAATTCGGAAGCGACGAACAGACCAACTTGCTGACGAGGTGTTTGCAGCCCTTACGCCCCAGTAAAGGTCACGGTTATCCCACTGGCTTGAAAATGTTTCCGTATGGGACGACTCACCCTTTCCAGTATCGACAATTGTGGTTCCGCCGCTATCCATATTGTTGGTATCTTTGACACGGAATGTATAGCCCTCAAAAGAACAGTCTTCGGGAGCTTGCCAACTAAAGGCAACGCTGCGGCTGGTTAGGGTTTGGCCTTCGGCAGGGCTGTTGAGCGTGGGGCCGGAGCATGGATCACCATTGTTAGGCACATTCGTCGAAGTAAGGTTACTTCCTGGACTCCTGGTTTCACCATTACCCCTTCTAAAGGTATTATCTGCATGTTGGATTGTCCAACCGTCCACTGTAAATAAGCGATCTGTAGGCAATACCCAGTGTACATGAGCACTATATGGGAATTGATTTTCTGTATAGCCACAGCTATCACTCCAGGTACCAGCCCTAAGGACGCCTAGAACTTGACCACGAGTAACTGATTGACCCACATGCACATAAAGGTGATCTTTATCAATATGGAAGTACTCAAGCGTAACTCCGTCAGCGTGAGTTACCTTGACATTTCTGCTAAGCAAACCAACTGCACAAATCATAGAAACAGTTCCATCAGCAGAAGCAAGGATTCGTTTATCATTGGTATGTGTTCCAATGTCCAAGGCCGATGCGTGCCATCCTATCCTATATTGCCAGTCACCAGTTGGCCATGGAAACTTGTATTCAACAGTGCTAACATCGGCTGAACGAATTTTGAGAGGATCAAGATGATATTTGCTTCGAGCATCAATAAAACTATCTGGTGCACTTTGTATAAAGTTCGAAAACTGTGCTGTGCCTGCAAGCGCTCCTGTCCAGTTGCCTTGTTGCTTCGTGAGCAATAGTAAGCTGCTGGAATCTCTAGTTCCAACATATTGCTTTGATGAATTGGGTCCATCAAGTGATACAACAGAGATGAGGCTCCATTCCTTTTCTCTATTTTCTGATGTCAATAAAAACTGAGCACCTTTCAACAAATCGTGTGGTTTCCTTTGCAAAATCTGAGTGATTTCCTCTCTTAGCTCAACTTCCTCGGCAAATGGTCCGAAATCTATATGGAGAGATTCTAGACCTGTGGGCGAATCGGTCTGCAAATGAGGCAATTCTTCAGATAAAACGGACTGCGCAGAATTGGCTCCCCCTATGATAGGCAGATACAATGTGCTATCTTGTTGACCTAGAACCATTGGGGGAGAGGGGGACAATAGAAAACCCATCAGACAAAATACCCCAGTTAACAAACAAAACCGGACATACATAGACATCGAACACTTCCTTGGTACCTTATTGTTTTGTTGATATGCAGCGAATTTTTCCAAATTAGGCCGTTCCAAGTGACAGTCACTTGTGGACGCATCCGTGACTATGGCCTACTTTCGTCATCAGTGGCTCAGAGCATGCCCTGAGCGAAGCCGAAGGGATGACAATATCCAGTGTGGTTGGAATATGGCAAACAAGCTCTCTTCAAAGGTGTAATAGCTCAGCGACTTCAGACAGGAGCGTATGGATCCATTCGCCAATGAATAGAGCAGACAAATCTGCCATCTTCTGACCTGTGAATGGGTACGCTCCTTGTCTGATTCCTGAATACTTAGCGGCAAATCCGTTTCTGTCCCAATCTGTTGTAGTAGTCACAGGAGCGGATGGGTCCATTCGCTATTAAGAAAGCAGACAAATCTGCCACCTTCTGACCTGTGAATGGGTACGATCCTTGCCTGATTCCTAAATACTTAGCGGCAAATCCGTTTCTGTCCCCATCCGTTGTAGTAGTCAGTTGCGTACCACGCACCATGTCTCTACTACCGCTGCACCAACGGCAAGAAAACCTCCCGCGCCGACTGCCCCGCTGCCGGAATCGCTACATCCGCGCCCGGCTCGCTGTTAACGGGAACCAGCGGTCGGTTACGCACCAGCTTGACCTGGCTAATGACTGTTGCGGATGCGGCACTTGCCACGCCATCGCCAATGTCTACCCGCAATCGGTATTCTGCGTCCGTATAGCCATAGACTTCAACCTGATAGGTGCCGCTAACAGGTGCCGTGAAACTCACTTCATCTACGCCCGTTTCTTGATTGCTGACCCACGGCGGACGGGTCTCATGGTCGGGCGGCCAGACGTAGAGATCTGGATCCCCGCTGACTGGTTCTACGCGGACGGTCATTTGCTGCCCAGGCTGGACCGGATAGCGATAGACTCGTCCCTGGTCACGCAGGACTTTGTCTGTGGGTGGCACGTAGTTGATGCTGGCTTTGTAGGGGAAGGCGGAGATATTGCCATCCCGGTCTGCGGCCCAAGCTTGCAGAATCTTGACGCCCACGGAAGGCAGCAACGTCCATGAGTAATCGTTCCGGTTGGCATGGTAATCCATCCACTCGGAGTCGTTGACGTGAATCCAGCGTTCGGCTCCTTGACTGTACTCAAACTCGATAAAGCGCAGCTTGGCCACGCCACTACCTGGCTGGGGATCAGACGCTGTTGTGTCGAGCAGAATCGCCTGCTGATCGGTCGAGGCTGCTCCGTCGTTGATGGAGAAGTCATCCACATGAGGAGCATCCTGGTCGGGCAGTGGCGGCAGGACGGTTATGGTGCGGCGGACCGTATTGTTATTTTCCAGCGTCTCGTCGATTGCATTATCCGGGTCGATGATGGCATAAATCTCATAGTCACCAGCTGCGGGTGGTGTCCACACCACAGGATTCGTACTCTCGCTTGCTCGTGGTGACAAGAAAGGAATCGTTCCATCGCCAATCAGCGTCCCCCCACTGTTGGGATCGCCCAGATAGAAACGCACCGAGACATTGGGTAGGGGATCCTTGCCGCCCGTGCGATGGACGATAAGGCCAAGCTCAACTGCCTGCTGGGCGTGAGGTGCCTTGGGATCGACCCAGAGTTCGTCAGCATTTCCCGTCAGATCATCATCGGTGGCCGCAAAGATGGTGTAGCCTGCGTTGAGGGTCACTTCCCCGCCATCTGGGTTGCGGACGGTGACGTTGTAGGTGCCTGGGGCCATATCCGCGGAAACGACTGCTCGCAACTGCTGGGGGCTGACGAAGGTGATGTTGGACAGGGTCGTGTCGTTTAGCATGACTTGCGCACCGCTGGCGAAGTTGTTGCCCTGGATGGTGAGGTCGTTGGGGATGTCGGCCACACCCTGGTTGGGGTTGATGGTTGTGATGATGGGGAGAGCGTCGGGGGTGGATGTAGGTGTTGGGGGAGTGGTTGGTGTATTGGTTGGTACTGGTGTGTTGGTTGGCACTGGTGTGTTGGTTGGCACTGGTGTATTGGTAGGTGTATGAGTAGGCGGAATCGTCGGTGTTGGTTCAATGGTGGGCATAGATGACAATCCAACACCTCGCGCAAATCCTGCACCCTTCACGAGAATCAATTGGACTTTTTGGCGAAAATTGGTGAATGGTAACGAGCGTACGCCGCGTACATACCCCGCTCCCCGAACCTCGATGCGAGGACGGACCTGTAGGCGCGCTTTGGCACGATCCAATGCGATGCCCAGACTTTGAAGAACGGTTGAGTCTTCGGTAAGTAGTTGCTCGACTTCTATATTGTGAGCGAAGCCGGCGCGCTGAACAATAACTCGTGGGCGGTCGGCAAGTTCGTTTGCCACTTCATCGGTTGAAATGCCCAAATGGAGCAAAAGGTTCGTAGGTTGTGACAGCGATCGGGTTAACATGCTGTCTTCGCCATCTGTGATGATTGCTTGAGATCCCCCCCGAGTGAAGGCCGAGAGAGGCAGAACAAGCGTTATCGCGGCTGTGATTCCAATCAGGAATAGATGCCGAAATGCGGTGGGCTGTTTTGGCATTCTCATTGGGTGGACTCACTGTAAATCACTGAAATACCACAGTATGCTCTTTTGCCTCGGCCTCCTACTGAGATTGTATGATCTTTCCCTTGGGGAAAATTTTCTTCATTGAGGACTCCCAAATACAAACGCCATTTCCCGTAAGGTGGTTTTAGTGATGCCAACTGGCCCCCGTCCAAATTACAAGTACCAGGACGTATTCCACCACAGTTTATGCAATCACGACCTTCTAAGTCAAACTGTGCTGCAGCCCACGTACTTTCCGTAATTTGAACCTCGCGAGGCACGTTAACAGAAAATGAATCCGTTGTGGTTATGCCGTCTGCTCGGTCTGCAACAAGAATTAGATCCGTGGCATTTGGGTTACGGAAGTCGTAGAAAGAAATATTCGTATCCGCCAATTCCAACTCTCCAGCGAGAAATCTCAAGGTATTCTCCAACAGCGTCCCATTGAGCCGTTGCGAATCATAATGGACCCAATCGAACAACTCTGCCCCTGTCTGCCATCGGGTCAGGTAAGCAACCAACCAACCATCCTTATGGATCAAAACCTGGACTTCACCCTTTTCATCGAACTCGGGTAAATTGGCATAGCCCGGTGCATAGACGATGCCCATAATGTAATCATCAGTCTGCTTGCGGATGCTCTTGAAGTTTGTGGGCAGAAACTGCAAGTCGAGCTGTTGATCGACTTTGGTATAGGCTGTGATGCCGGCCTCCTCCAAAATGAACTCCCAGTCTGTCTGCTGCAGTCCTGCCGCTTGGGCGGATTGGGCAAATGCGGGTATCTGTAGCGCAATGCCGGGGCTTGAGAGAAGATCTGTAGAGAAGAGAGATTGATTGCTCATAAACAAGTTGGCAGTCAACAATATTACGGCGATGCCCAGAACAATTGTTAGCTTGGGCATGGGTTGAAAATTTTTCATGATGAGGATAATTCCTTTTCTATGGTATTAATATGGCTGATTAAATTTGTGTGACTTCACTGAGGTAGAATCAGTAACGTTCTGTGTAAACGAATTTAGTATCTAACCAAAGCATTTCTTACACTTTGGGCAAGAAAATTTCTAATGGTGAATTGCATTTTGCGAAGTAGTCGCTTGCGAGCATGGTGAATGTCGGTGTATTGGAAGCGAACTCGTTCACCATTCATAATTCACCATTTACCATTCACAATTCTGGCTTGTCCAGGTTAGGAACTAGGCGAGTTAGTGACTCGCGGTCAATAGTTCTCGTTGGGTCTGTGATGCCCCCCAGGGTTAAAACCGCTGGGCTACAGAACCACGCCTCATCAATGAGGCTAAATCGTGGGCCAGCAAGCCCAGTTTAGTGGGCGTTGTTTGTTAGCCCGATGGCTTTAGCCTCGGGCGGACACCAAATGCCTCTCATCACAAAGCCGCCTATAACCACGCCCAAGATGGTCCAAATCTCACCCCGTTGTGAATAGGTCAAATCACCATACTGGGAACCCAAAAAGGCACCGATCAATAACCCCAAGACAGTATAGGTTCCGACAATCAGATTGGCTCGTCCGTTGAGTGCATCGGCAAATTGAAAAATGGATCTGGAGTTATACATTTGTCATTGTTCCTTACGCCTCCTCCGCACAACCCCAGCTACCCCGGCCAATCCGGCCCCAAATAACACAACCGTAATCGGTTCCGGCACCGAAACTGGCTCGTTCAAATCCCCATCTCCTCCCGGGTCCGTGTTTACGTCAAAGGTGCGGCCACATTCGGTAATGGAGATTTCAATGGCCCGTGCCGTTCCCTGTCCATCTTGAGCCGTTTTGACGAAGCCGCCGCCCGTCCCCGTTGCATAGTTACGCATGAGCTGCTCGGCGATGGCCGCATTTTCATCGTTGACGATATTGATGGCAGAGGGGGCCGAGGGGAGATTGGCCCCAACAACTAAACCTTCCGCAGTGGGAACATAGACCGCCGTGATAAGCAGATCATTGGCATTGGCTTCCTGGGTACGGATGGCGGCACTCAAATCATCTACGCCCCACTCGTAGAGATCGTCAAATCCACCTGGAGGCGCATCGGTGATGAGGATAATGATCTTGGTCACGTCGCCAGCGCGCCAAATACCGGAGAAGTTGCCACTTTGAGGCCGCCCTGCTGAAGTGGATAGGCGATTGATCACCGTGTTCAGCGCTTCGTCTGACGCTTCTGCCACCGAATTACCCGCGCTTGCCTGAAGCCCGCCGATCTGGGCTTTGATCCCATCGGCTGTCCCTGGCTGTAGATCCGTCAAGACAACAATTGAATCTTGAAAGGTGACAAGGGCTAGCTGGTAATCGCCACCTGAGGCCGCTACAATTTTGTCCACCAGATTATTTGCCTCAGCTTTGACATTATCAATGGCTCCCAGCATACTTCCTGTTGTATCGATAAGGATGGCGACATCCAAGGGGCCGCAGGTGGATTGAGCGATGGCTGGTTGAGGCATCCATGCCACGCTCAAAAGTAAGATGGCTAGTCCAGACCTGAGTAAATCTTGGGGGTTCATAAAGTGAGTATTCAATCTTCTACAGCGTTGCATAGTATCCTTCTCTCGTCATGATTTATGGGTTGGTTGTTGATAGTTGGCGTTTACACTGCACAAAGACACCTACTGTTATAAGGAAGACTTAACCAAATATCTTGCACTTATGAATAGTCAGTAGATCGTAATCAACCTGATCATAAGATAGTCATATAGAACATGCAGATTCCCGTAGCCTTGGGCTACTCATTTAAGGAAGCAGTCTACAAATTTCTTGCATTTCAAGGAATATGGAATACTGGGTATGCTGAAGTGCAAGATTTGAACCGGCATCTTCCTTTATATGGATAGAGGCCGGAAGAGGCACCCAAAAAAGCCATAGAATTCAGTACTTACGATTTAGAGAGAGCTCCTTCGGTCAATACCAAACAAAACGCTCTAATCAACGAACAGAAAGGTACAAGATGGCTGGATCAAATCAGCTTGAAGAGGCGTGTAGGAGACACATCCGGCATCTCATCGAAAAACAGGGATGGACTCTTCTGTCTGAGGATGAGTGGCTTGCACATGTTCTAAAGCACTACCCTGATCGAATTGATTTGCAGCGCGGGGCAGATGCAGAGAGTAAGCTGCAAACCCTCTGCATTGCAATCTATTGTGAATATGGGTTATACCCTGCCTGTAAGGGGGTGCGAGGCGATGGGATCCGTAAGCAAGGATTCGAAGAGGTTGCTTACTATCTATACGATCGTATGGTCTACTTTTTGCCACCACAGAATGCAGAAGATGCGGCTCATGATGCGATTATCGAACTGCACAGGACCATTGATAAAGTTACAACGCCAGCAGCATTTCTGAGTTTTGCCCGCCAAAAGCTGCGCGATGCGGTGAGGAAAATTGTAAGGAACGAAGAACGTATGCTGTCGTTAGAGCTGCCGAATGAAGACGAAGGCGACGTGACCAGCGGACCTTTTGATCCGGTAACGGCGGATGTCATCCAAGCAGAACGAGCACAGAAAGTCCTTGACGCAATGAATAGAATTGTCGAGGAAAACCCCCGTTCTAAAGAACAGATTAAAGCATTTGTTCTTCGCCACTTATATGGAATACCGATTGAACAAATCGCAGTCCGGTTAAAGAAATCACCGGATCAAATCTATGTCCTTATTTCCCGGGCGAAAAAACGGCTACGTGATGACCCTGAATTGAGGCAGCTTCTGGACGATTTGTGAAACTAGGTAGTATTAGTTTTGCGTGTTAACCTCCGCTACCGAATGAATAGACGTAATGATATAGACGTAATGAATAGACGTAGCAGAGGTGCGCATTAGTCAGAAGTCGGTATGTGCATAGCATAGTAAAAAGAGCGTAACAAGGAATAGATATCATGAAAGAGTTCGCCAGAGCTATCCTTTCAGATAATGAAGATAAACTGACGTGTGAGGAGTGCAACCAGCAGATGGATGCCTATATTGAGGCTCGACTCGATCCAGAACATAACACCATCGATCCAAAAGATTACCAACAGATGAAAATTCATATCGAGCAGTGTCCCAATTGCGCAAACGTATACGAGCAGCTTTTGGCCGTGTCCGATTTGGCAACAACCGTGATTGATGTCCCCTCAAGTCGGCCCAAGTTTGACCTCTCTTTTTTAGATTCAGCACAGGAGAAAGAACCAGAGAAAGCGGCGGCACCAAGTATCCTACACCAGTTTGGACACTTGATCATCAAATTTACCACTGAGCTTTTACAGCCTAGAAAGCCTTTGTCATACGCAACGGTTGCCGTCCGCTCAACTGAACGTTCCGCCAACGAGGCAACTGATCAGCCTGGTGAACGAACTGGCGATTTGGCTTTTGGTCTAGAGTCTTCTGATTCGGATTTCCGCTTTAGTGTTGAGGCCGAGGGAAAGCGCCTGGAGGCCATTATTCGGCGAGAAGATAAGGTGGAAAGACCGGAGCACTGCACCATCATTGTCGAAATCGATACACCTGAAGACGACGGCTGGATCGATTGGGAAGGCCGATCCGTTACCCTAACTTGCCAAGAGACGACGGTCGGCAACCAAGAGACGGATGCCTTTGGCCAGGCCATTTTTGAGAATATCGAGACCCAATACCTAGAGCAGCTTCAGGTGGATATTGAGCTGAAAGAACCGCTCTATCTCCACTCCTAATACTTAAGGCCATTCCAGAAAAATAAATGCTCAGCTCAGTCCAGTAGGCACGCTTCGTGTCAGTCACCACTGGACACAAGCCGCACGGGGTGTACCGGGGATGCCCGGTGAGAAGGGAGGAATGACCAATGACTCGTCGACGAAAGCTTGACTCATTTGTAAAGTCTTTGGCATATCAGAGTACCTAATGCTTAGAATCAGCGCTGATCAAGATAAAGGGTGCCCAATAGTAGGGGGAAGCGAAAATAAGCCTCTCCCCCAGTTTCCGAGGAGCCTGCTCCAGTGGCTCTGCCTGATGCCGTTCTGACGCTTGCCCAGTGTTCATCTCTTCAAGTAGGGCTGTCGCTTGTTGACCCAGGTCATCGTCATTGGCCGCCAACTGCTCTTCGCGAAAAAAGCGGACCAGAATCTCATGCCCTTCGTCGTAGGTCAACCTCATCAGATAGTGTTGGGCTACGGTAAGTGCTTCCGCAGCGGCTTTGCCTCTATCGATCTCTTGATAAAGTTTTTCCATGAGAATTCGAGTGGACGGCCCATTGACCCGCCATAGAGAAGCGATGAGTGACTTGGCTCCCGCATGAAGAAACGCGCGGGTGAGTCCAATCAGCTCATCGCCACGCCGGATCTGATTGATACCACTTTCGCAGGCGCTCAAAGTAACAAGCTCACACTTGAGTTGGAGATTGTGCATAATGTCTAGCCCCGATAGGCTCTCATCCTCACCAATCATCAGAAATGAATCCAATGGGGATTCTGGGTTGAAGGAGCCATGACACGCAAAGTGCAGTCGGTGAAACTGGGGGGCCAACTTGGTAATCGCCTCCACATTGGCATCAGCACCCTGGAGGGCGTGCCCGGCTGCTTGGTTGGCAATTTGGCGAGCCTCCCCTTCGGCAAAGGGTAATCTTTGGCCATCGCTGCCATTAAACCCAATCGCCAGAGTGGATCGTGTTGGGACTTCCACAACTTTGTGGGTTTGACTATTTTGAAATAACACAGATGCGCTCGGTGTATAGACCATCTGTGCTTCCCACTCCTCGAAGAAGGTTTTTTGAGGTGATACCAGCAGTGATTGAAACGAGATGTAGTGAAGTGGTCCGTGGGGTGCAATAAAAATAGTCGATTTGCCTTCAAGAAGATGAGCGGCGGGAGAAACGAGTTTTTGATAGAGGACGCGACGCATTTTGGGACGCCAGAAGTTACGCCTTTCTAGTGCGCCACTACGCTGCTGCAAGAGAAGGTTTGGCGATAGCTCGGTATCAAATACTTGGATAGATTGGCGCGTAATAGCAAATAGCCAAATTTTTTCCTTTGGGAAACGGTGATGGTGGGCATCAACGCGCTTTGGCATGTCCTGTAACCCATGCTCAACTAGCCCTGCCGAATAGTACTCAAGTAGGATACTATCATGAGGTAAGCCAAACTGCACTTGAGATAACGTCAGCGGCATGGCTTCATCATTAAGAGGCATCTCTGGGACTCTTATATTGAGCATATCCAGAAAAGTGCGAGCCTGGGATCGTTCTACATAGCCGAAAGCTTCGGCAAGATACCCTTCGTCTATACACAATGCGATTAAGTGGGCATAGATGTCCGATACCGTGGAAAAAAATCCTACCCGCGTCGCTTCTGACTCATTCCTGGCCCGTAGTGTTTCGATTTGAGTGACAGCTTTTCGGTAATGGGTCAAAGCTTCATTTTTTTGACCCATAGCATGATAAAGATGCCCAAGATTGGCTAACACATCAGCAATTCTCGCTAACTGGTTTGGTGCCGTTTCAAACTTGGCAAGTGCTTTCTGGTACTGTTGCAGCGCATCGCTATAATTTTCTTGCCTCTCATACACTTCACCGATATTAAGAAATGCGCTTCCCATCCCTAAATCGCTGTTGATTTGTTCTTTTATTCTCAGATTCGCGCGGTAGTAGTCAAGCGCATCATCCAGCAGATTAAGATTCATATGGACTGTACCCAATGTTGTCAGAATAAATGACTCAAGTTGGGGATCTGCCTCTGATAAATTTGCGATTGAACCAAATAAGTCTTGCGCATCCTCTCCCAACTTTTGGGCGCGCAATAGGGCATCGTAGCCCAAGTCACCTTGATTGAATCCTTTTAGGTACACATGCGCAATGTTTCGGTACACCCTAGCTAGCTCACCAGGGCTATCGACAAAGTAGGCTAGGCTATCTTCGCAGTGCTTGATAGCTTCCATCCAGTCACCTTGATCAAATGAAATTCGAGCAAGAGCGATCAGTACCTTGCCATTAAAAAAGGGGGCATGCTTCTTGGTTGATAAATTGAGCAGCGCCTTTTGTGTCGCACTGGAATCATGCTCAGTCTCGTAGTCCATAATGCTTTTAAAATATAGGAACCAATGCCTGAGCGTCGGCTCTCCCTCTAATTGCTGGAGCATCTCATAGCAGGTGGCCAAATCATTTTGATTTAAAGCACTGACAAATTTTTGAGCGAATTCTTGTAAATTTTGTTTCATAGAATAGCATAAATTCAAGACTCTGTAGGCACTTCAAGGAGCAGGTTCAAAAATCCAGCCATTCCTCTGGGGACCTTTCAGGAACGGTTATCAGGAAGAGTAGCTTCTTGGATCCCTTATAGAGCCAAATTCAGATGGAGACGATAAGATGATTGATCGTTTAACTACCAAACCATTTCTCTTAAAAGCCGGCTTACTCCTCTGTGCAACAATCGGTACCATAAGTAGTGTACTCGGATTGTTATTTCTACTGAATTCGGGAAGACTGCCCTCTCTTTCTAAGTCTGCCACCCACTCAGTGGTTGCGATAGAAATTTCTGAAAAAGTCAACAAACGGGATTTGATTGCGCCACTAATTGCACCCCAGCTTACTGCACCCCAATTTACTGCGCCCGAATGTGGCTTGTCAACGGACACATTCTTCCCTACGATTTCGGTGATTCCCAGCTTAAGTGGAACCGAGTTGATTGTAGAAATGTATGATTCAGTAGGTAGCAGCTCAGAAGCAAAGGTGAACGTTGAGCTAAATTCAAGTGATGATTCAAGCGGAACCGATCACGAATTTTCATGGGCACCCGAAGATCCAACAGTGCCAATTACAGAACCAGTTACGGGCCTAAAACCGGACATTACGCTGTCCGGTTCGCTGATCATAACTGTGGAAGAGAGAATGAGAAGTGTTGCATTGATACGTGAGTACATTCCCGCTGCCACCCGTCCGAATATAATCTTTGACGGCGAGGCACTAAAGCTATCCATCGTTTCTCCTGATACATTCCCAAGCAGTGGCACCTATATTGCCATCGTTAGCACCATCAATCCACCAGGGCCAGCACCACTAGGCCACTGTTTTGTGGGTGAAACCTATAGTGTACGCGCGGCCAATGGGCTCCCCTCGGTTGAACGCAATCTCAGCCTCGAAATCTCCTATGACCAACTGTTACCCACTGGTGTCGATCCTCATATGTTGGGGCTATTTGCCTGGGATCCATTCAATGTTCGTTGGGAACGATTGGAGGGAGAGCGGCTCTTCATCGATGATACCCACCTCTTTGCACCCGTCAATCGATTTACAACCTACGCTCTCATGACCGCGTCTTCTTGGGTTGATGAGTTTGACGACACAAGCGGTCTGGATGTTGCTGGTGAGGCGTTTGATAACATTGACATTGGCGGTCCCCCGCTGGATCGGGGCTTGCTCCTCGATAACACATTCCTGAACACCGCTTATGCTGTCTCTCTCCCCATTTCACCGACTACTGCCATATCGGCCTGGGGTTCCATTGGCTTGCGCACGACCATCAATCCACCCACTACCACTCTATCGGTTGACATACTGGCACTTGACAATGTTGTGCTCAAGACCAATGTGATGAGCGGCACGTCACTGGTCGATATTTCACCCATAGAACATCCTGCCCTTAAGCTACGGGTCAATCTATCCACTACACTCGCCAGCCAGCGTCCCATCCTCAATCAATGGCAGCTTAGCTGGATACCAGAAGAACCAACGTCAACTGTAACACCCACGGTTACACCCACCATAACACCAACTGTAACACCAACCTTGGAACCTACCGCCACATCGACTGCCACATCGACTGCCACAACGGAGCCAACGACTACGCCAACCGTAACGACAGAACCCACTACGACACCTACAATGATACCTACTGCTACTTCGACGATGGAATCTACTGCCACATCGACCGCTACATCGACTGCCACATCGGTACCAACTGCTACGTCAACGACAACGACAGAACCCACTACGACACCCACAATGATACCTACTGCTACACCCGCCGCAGAGTCTACTGCCATATCGACTGCCACATCAACACCTATCGGGGCAGACGCTCCAGATGCAACCGAAGCAGTGGATGAATCTGGTGATGGCTCCTCTCTATTTTTACCTATTATAGTTCAGTAAAAATATTTCACATAAAGAGAAACTGCTACTCAGGAATCAAGATCAAATAAAACCCAAAACGTCGGTCCTGTCATCTCGAGTACCCGAGAGATCTTCCATTACGTTTTATTAAATTCTTGACCCTTGGCAAATATCCAGGTAGTTTGTTTGATGCTCAACAGAAGGAAAAGAGCTATGCACTCTTTGGTTTGCTTAACAGTAAGACGATTTCCACTGGGTAGTTGGCGTCAGCCGGGTAGTTGGGGGCAACCAGGTTGTTGGGCGCAGCGAGCCGTACGCTCTGTATTAGCCGTGTTGTGTCTATTCATTTGGCCTCTCAATCAGATTCCAGCTACAGTATTGGCCCAAGAACTATACTCAGCTCCGTTTGAAAACCCGAGTTTTATCTCTTCTGTAGAGGCTGCGGAAAACTCAGGTTTTCAAAGCGACCGCAATATAGAACCAACCCTGGAGCGTTTATGGGCCTCCCAAGAGGACAGTCGCTCCCACGCGCTGGCGTGGGGCGATGCCAACAACGATGGCGATCTGGATCTGGTCGTGGGCAACGATGTCGCACCCAACTATATCTACTTCAATACAAATGGTACCCTCAATCCCACTTTTGGTTGGGAGTCAGCAGAGTGGGATCGTACCAGGAGCGTCGCTTGGGCAGATATAGATGGCGATGGTGAACTCGATCTGGCGGTGGGCAACAATGGCGATCCAAATCGAGTTTATATGAATAGCGGTAGTGGTCTCGTAAACGACGCATCATGGAGTTCCAACGATCGAGACGTCACCTATAGCGTGGCCTGGGCCGATGTAGATAACGATGGCGATCCGGACCTAGCGGTGGGCAATGTGGGCCAACCCAATCGCATCTATCGCAACGATAATGGCACCTTAACGACGACAGGTGTCTGGGCTTCAGACCTGGCAGACGACACCTATAGCGTAGCCTGGGCCGACGTGGATGATGATGGGGATCTGGATCTGGCCGTGGGCAACCAAGATCAACCCAATCGGCTTTACCTCAATAATGATGGCATCTTAAGCAGCACCAGCAGTTGGCAGTCGGCCGAGTTAGACAGTACCAAGCGAGTGATATGGGGAGATATCGACAATGATGGCGATCTCGATCTACTGGCCGGCAATGATGGACAGCCCAACCGCCTCTACCGCAACGACAATGGCCAGCTAACCAGCGCAAGTGTCTGGCAAACCACCGAAAGCGACCGGACTACCAGTCTGGCCCTGGCCGATGCCGACGGAGATGGAGACTTGGATCTCATGGTGGGGAACCACGCCGACAATGTCAGTCGCCCCAATCGCTACTATGTCAATACCGGCACCCAAATCGCCGCCACAGCCATCGTAACGACAGCGACCTGGACGTCCACCATCGAAGACAAGACAAACGATCTGGCCTGGGCAGATGTGAACAATGATGGCCTACTGGATCTGGCCACAGCCAATCTCTTTCAATCTGAAACAGTGCTGCGAAATGTGGCATCCTTTGTTGCCCAAGAGCCTGTTTGGGCGTCAACCACTGTCGATGGCAGGATAGATGTCACGAAAACAGTTGCTTGGGGGGATGTGGATGATGATGGGGATCTGGATCTGATTGTCGGCAATCAGGGCACGCCGAACGTCCTCTACGCAAACGAGAACGGTAGCCTTTCCACATCTCCCCTGTGGCATTCAGCCGAAGCAGATGAAACCTTCTCCGTCGCTTGGGGGGATGTGGACAATGATGGGGATCTGGATCTGATTGTCGGCAATATGGGACAGCCCAATCGCCTTTACCGTAACCAAGATGGTCAACTATCTACCACCGCAGATTGGTCATCTAGCGTAGCCCGCAACACATGGCATGTCTCCTGGGGAGATATGGATAATGATGGCGATTTGGATCTGGCTGTTGGCAACGGGTATGAAAAGAACGAGTTTTATCGCAATGACAATGGTACGCTGACTGCTCTCCCTGTCTGGGAATCGGTAGATGCCAACGACTCCCGCAGCCTCGCCTGGGGAGATGTGGATGGCGATGCCGACTTGGATGTGGTGGTGGGCAATTGGGGGCAGATGGATCGACTCTATAAGAATGTCAACGGCACCTTTATCATCGGCGGCTACTGGAATTCCTCCCTAAATCGAAATACCCATGCTGTTGCTCTGGCCGATCTGGACAATGATGGCGATCTAGACCTGATTGCGGGACATGATTCCCAGAAAAATGGGGTCTACACCAATGTGGATGGCCGCTTAGAGCGTACGCCTTCCTGGGTATCCCTGGAAGAAGACAATACGACTAGCTTGGCGGTGGGAGATATGGATGGAGATGGCGATCTGGATCTGGCCACTGGCACCTGGAACAACGCTGACCGCATCTACCGCAATGATGGCGGCACCCTAACCGAAGCAGCCATCTGGGCCAGCCAAGAGAAGGACCATACCTTTGGTGTCGCTTGGGCCGATTTTGATGGCGATGGCGATCTGGATCTCTCAACGGCCAAAAGCTCAGCCCCCAATTATATCTACCTGAATCTCCGCCACACCCCAGTCTCACGATTTCCTACCCAGCCAGCGCTCACTCTTGAACGACCTGGCCAAAGTGCCGCTGCCGGCTTCTATTCAGCTCCCAAAATCCTTCACTCGGCAACCATCTCCATTCCCTATCGATTGATTGCCCCCCTCGAACGCCCTTATTTCATCTGGCCCCAATACAAGAGCACCAAGGATGAGGGCTGGATCAGGGCCAACCATTCGGTTCGCTCGAACCCGGAGCGGCAGATCATAGATGGGGCAGCCCAAAACCAATCCGACTTCCTCTGGAATGGCCTTGATGATATGCAAGAGGATGTCAAGAGTGATAACGTAACCTTTCGGATTCAAATCGCCTCTTTGCAGCAGCACAGCCCCATCTACTGGCCAAAGTCTGGCAACGTTAGCCCATCATTCCGCGTTGCACCCCAACAATATATCCGCGTACTGGATCAGGACTTGGATCCAGTCCCCAACGCTGTGGTTTACGCTGCGCAACAGGATATTGGCACAACCAATGATGCCGGTCTGCTCAACCCAGGTAGCGAACCACTAACCACCCAACTGGCTGCCCTAAAAGAAGTAGCACGCCAATCCACCACCCGTCTTGAACATGATGGATGGGCCTACCGAACGCTATTGAAAACAAGCACTATTGAATCGACGCCGACTGGCGAACAGCTGCTCACAACCCAAAAGGAAGAACCCCTAATTCTCTTTAATTTGGTTGTTTCAATTGAGTGGAATGCCAATACCGCCTATATGGAGGAGATTAAACAAGCCTTCGAGCAAGCCTCTAAGTATCTGTTCGATGTTACAGATGGGCAGATGGCCATTCAGCACGTGTCGATTTTTGACAATGCCGAGCAGTGGCCCTACGCAGACATACGCATCTTTGCCAAAAATCGATTCCGCCCCCATGCATATGTTGGCGGAATCCTCTCTCAAGATACAACCCGAGCGATTCATTTGGGGCGTCAATGGGATCGGCGGGGTGGTGTCGGCGGCTGGGACCAACCTGATGGCTACCGGACCATCATCCATGAATTTGGCCACTATGGATTACATCTATATGATGAATATTTGTTCTATATCTACGACGAAAGTGGCAATCTAATTAGCAAGGCAAAGGCAATATGCCCCAAAGCAAGAGCGCTCCTAACGTCGAGAAATGAAGAGGTTAATGGCAGCATCATGTATTGGCAATACACAACTACGGAATTGAGTGCTCGTAACATCCCAGGGCTATGGCACTCCCAGGGACGCACAAGTTGCGAAGAGACCCTTCACTGGCAGGTAACTGAGGAGCTGACAGGACAGGGCGAATCAACCTGGGAGACGCTCGCTCGTATGTATGCAGACACGAACGATCCGGCCCGATGGAGGATCGTCACACCCATTGATCGACAATCTGTCTTGCCAGGGCCAACCGAGTTGCCTACTTACTGGCCCCAATGGCCGCGCGTTTCCATAGCCGATACAGGTTCCTCATCTGTTCCGGTTCGCCAGCTAACGGTTAGCGCTCCTGAGCAGGCTCATCAAAATGCGTTTGTGACGCTCTTTACAAGTCGTGGACAGACTATCGACCAAGGGTTCACAGATCGAGACGGAAGGATAGTCATCGTTGGCGCGGCAGAGGGAGATCGGCTCCAAGCAACATCCCGTAGCGGAGCCTACTCAGCCGCACTCATCGTTGGACCAGAGGTAGAACTCGAGTTGTTCTTTGGGGTGAAAAGGACGCAACGAGCATCTCGGTAGTGGCATGTTCAGCACTGTATGAGTCGATCACAATGTCAACGTGACTTCTTCTGTTGTGTCGCTTGGCAGCCTGGTAATAGCTGTTTGGTTACAGTTGTAAAGCAACCTAGAGCGGAGCGATTGAAGAATCTGCGTTTTTCGGTCAAATAATCATGAGATTCTTTGTGCCGCTTTGCGGCCGTAACCGAGCCATACCCCAATTAGTACACGATAGATAGCGCAATGGTGTTCAGACCGGGCCGCTTCATAGCTAGATGACAGCAGTGGCTCTACAGTAGGATTGATGAGTTTTGTCTATGTCGGTCTCATTGTTGAGGCTCATCTGCTTGCGCCATGAATCTGCATAGTGCCCCTCCAGCGTCAGCAACTCCTCGTGGCTCCCCGACTCAATCAGCTTCCCCTCCACCATCACATGAATGATATCCGCCTGCATGGCTGTGGTGAAGCGGTGAGTGATCAGGAGTGCGGTCCGCCCCGCAGCCAGTGCTCGAAAGCGCTCCATCCAGTCCGCTTCGGCCCATGAGTCCATGGCGCTGGTTGGCTCATCCAAAGCGATGATGGGTGCTTGACGTAAAAAGGCCCGAGCCAAGGCCACTCGCTGCCATTCGCCACCGCTCAATTCTGCCCCGCCAAACCACTTCCCCAACAAGGTCTCATAGACCTCGGGCAACCGTTCAATAGGTCCATCCGCGCCAGCCGCTATAGCAGCTTGTTGAATATGATGGTGTTCAGGGCTATTGTCGATATCACCCAATTCAATATTCTGGGCTGCTGAAGCGTGGTAGTGAACCGGCTGCTGAAAGAGGACCGTAATGTTGCGTCGTAGCTCGGCTTGGGCCATCTCGCGAATATCTAGATCGTCTATAGTGACTCTACCCTCTTGTGGATCATAAAAGCGGCAGAGCAGTTTGAACAACGTACTTTTGCCTGCACCATTTTCCCCAACAATGGCCACAATCTTTCCCGCCGGAATGGTCAAATCGAACTGTTTCAGAGCGGTCCGCTCACTCTCTGGATACCGGAACGTAATGTTCTGGAAGCGGATACTACTGGTGAGGGGCTGAGGTAGGGGTTTAGGTTCATTAGGATCCTCGATCTGTGAGTCTAAAGCCAAAAATTGGAAAAGGTTCTCCAAGAAGAGTAGGTTTGTATAGATTTGGCGAGCGCTACTTGTCAGGGTGCCCATTAGCTTTTGTCCCTGATTGAAGACTTGGTAGAACATGGCCAGATCGCCCAAGCTAAATAATCCTCTCACTATCTGCAAGACCATCCAAGCCAGAACAAGTCCAACGGTCGCCAAGCTAAATCCTCTGGCGGATAGCTCGGCAATTGCTTGAGAACGAGATAAGTCTATCCGTTCCGTGCGCAGCCTCTGACGGATGGTTCGATAGGCTTGCTTAAAGTGATCCCCCAAGCCAAAGAGCCTGATTTCGGCAACGGATTCCCGATCAGTTAAGAGCATTTCGTAGTAACGAGTACGTCGTTCGCTGGCCGTGTTACGCAATCGCCATCGATTTTCTGTCATGGCGAAGCGAACCACAATCATAAGTCCAGGTATGGCGCTTATCAGCAAAATCCCAGGCAGCCACCAGGCATACGTCACCAAAATGGCTGTCATGGCCAGGAAGGTCAACATATTTTGGGCCAGGGTGCCCAGGTTCTCTAGCAGGCTAAGTGGGCGCGAAATCGCCTGGAAACGGGCTTGATGAAGCAAATTATAGTAGGCCGGATTCTCGTAATAGGTCATATCCAGCACAGTTGCTTGATCGTGAATCAATCCACTAAGATGATCTTGGACCAGCTCTGACTGAGCCGTGCGCACCCAGCCCGTAACGCTGCGCAGCACTTCGGACAAAATCAACAGCAAGGCCATCAAGAGCAGCAACAGCATAGGTTGCCCAAAGGTCGAGAGCCCTCTACTTACTGGCTCACTCCCGGCTGTATTCATTGTCTTCACTAGGCTGTCTACAAGCGAGCGCGTTAGGGTGACAGTCGCTACGGGTAGGAGCCCTTGCCCAATGAGTAGCACAATCCAAGCCAGTGTCCAACCTTGAGCCGCTTCCCATACGAGGGCAAAAACTTTTGGGAAATAGGGCAACTGGGTTTTTAAACGTTCTAAGGCTTTATCCACCATTTTTTCTGCCATACACTCTGGTTCCACTATTTTAACAACTTTTTCCCGTAGCGGTGTTGATTTAGCACGACCACTGGGATAGTTACCTGTTACTTTATCGGAACATGGCGGCAACATATCTTTCGGTTAGATGACAAGTTTGGGGCATTGGATCATCTCTGACAGAGTAGATCATTTGTTAGGCAAAGGTAATATGCCCGAATCGATCACATAAATTTTAAGGTTTCCCTGATTGACTTTTCCCGCTGAATCTTATAAGATGGCTAAATCTGTTCCGCAAAGTAAGCTAGTCTCATAATATGGGACAATTTAGGGTCAACTGGAAACGACTTTGGACAATGAGTGTTCAGTCAATCGAGCGAGCGTTTGCGCTGCTACGCGCCATAGCCGAACATCCTGATGGGGTTAGCGTTACTGAGTTGGCCCGCTATACGGATCTACACAAGAGCACGGTTTCTCGGTTAATCATCGCGCTAGAAAAGGAACGCGCCATTGAGCGAGACAACGGTTCATTGCTCATCGGTAACGGCATCGCCAAGCTACTCTCATCAACTCTTACCCCATCCTCTTTACAGACATTTGTACGTCCATATCTGACCCAACTTGCTGATGCAACGGAAGAGACGGTAGGTCTCTGCGTTCCAGATGGGGATATGGCCTACTTTGTTGATCAGATTGCCAGCCAACATGCTGTGCAAATTCGCAATTGGACTGGTGAACGCCTACCGCTCAATGCCGTCTCTTCCGGAAAGCTCTTTTTAGCCTATTCAAAAGGCAATGAGCTGGCCGACTATCTCTCTCGTACGCCTTTGGAAAAACAGGCCCCGAATACCATTGTTAACCGACACAAGTTGCTCCACAGGATCGATCAGGTACGCAACCATGGCTATGATTGGTCAATTGAGGAATTTACCGAGGGGCTTTGCGTGGTCTCTGCCCCAATCTTTGATAGCAACAATGAGCTGGTTGCATCAATTTACGTCTGTGGGCCCGTTTTTCGCTTTCCGCCAGAAGGAAAGAAACACCGAATTACCCAGCTAGTTGTCGATACCTGTACTGTCGTGAGTCGACAAATTCAATCAATTGGAAAGAAATTACATGTCAATACCCATGGCCGAAGCCCGACGCCGACCGGGTAGTGAGTGGCTGAAAGATCACCCTCGTTTT
Source organism: Chloroflexota bacterium (assembly GCA_039028975.1). Classification (GTDB taxonomy): domain Bacteria; phylum Chloroflexota; class Anaerolineae; order Caldilineales; family Caldilineaceae; genus JAHBNG01. The sequence goes on along the minus strand of JBCCHB010000048.1, from coordinate 50,327 downwards.
TTGGAACTCGTCTATGATCTATCCAAGGCGTTGATTAAGATGCTGTACCCTTTACTCAAGCGCCTTGCCCCCAAGACTGGCGAGAAGTATATGATTTGGAGCGAAGAGGTGCTAAAGGGATATCTTTTCAATTGCCAGATGTGTGGTCAGTGTATCCTTCACAGCACGGGTATGACTTGTCCCATGAACTGTCCCAAGAATCTGCGCAATGGCCCTTGTGGAGGCGTACGGGCCAACGGCCATTGTGAGGTCATCCCAGAGATGCCTTGCATTTGGGTTCAAGCATGGGAACGTAGCCAATCCATGACCGAGTACAAAGATGAGATTCAGCTTCTCCAACCACCGCTCAATCGCCAACTCAAAGATTCTTCTTCATGGATCAATCTTCTTGAAGGCACCGATCAAGCGCATCAGGTTGGCTGGGTACCATTGAGCGAATTGGAGAAGTAATTGCTGGTAGCTGGTGATTGGTTAGCTGAAAATGAGCAGCTGATAGTAAAAAGGAAATTATTTATGAATACCATTGTCAAATCTCCTACGCAAGAAATCATTATCGGTCCCGAGCAACCTTTCGTTATCATCGGCGAACGCATCAACCCAACCGGGCGAAAGAAACTAGAAGCCGAAATGATGGCAGGCGATTTAAGCCGGGTGGAACGAGATGCTAAGTCCCAAATTGCTGCCGGTGCCCATATTTTGGATGTGAATGTAGGCGTAACCAGCGTAGAACCCCACAAAACCGAACCGGACCTGATGATCCAATGTATCGAATTGATTCAGAACATCACCGACGTTCCACTTTGCATCGATAGCAGCGTTGTCCCAGCGCTGATTGCAGGCATTAAAGCGGCCAAAGGTCGCCCCATCGTTAATAGCGTCACAGGTGAGGAGGATCGGCTGGAGACTATTTTACCTGTGGTTGCAGAATATGATGTGCCAGTGATTGCTATTAGCAATGACGAGAGTGGTATTAGCTATGATCCCAACGTGCGTTTCCAGGTGGCCAAGAAGATTGTGGAGCGAGCAGCCACTTATGGTATCAAACCAGAGGATATAATCATTGATCCATTGGCCATGCCTATCGGTGCTGTTAAGACGGCTGGAGCCGATCTTTTTAACATCGTACGAATCGTGCGAGAGGAGTTGGGCTGCAACACAGTCTGTGGCGCGAGCAACATTAGTTTTGGTATGCCCAATCGTCACCTGCTCAATGCGACCTTCATTGCCATGGCGATTACCTCGGGCATGACGTGTGCCATTACCAATCCCATGGAGAAGGCGATTCGTAATGCTGTCTATGCTGCTGATGTGTTAATGGGCCACGATGATGACACCATGCGCTACCTGACTGCTATGCGCCAGCAAGACTCGGCTGGCAGCAAGGCTAGCACACCAGGGGGCGAGGATCGCCGTGCGGCTCGCGAGGCACGACGGGCTGCCCGTCGCTCGCGCGGCGATGCAGCGGAATAACATTTACGCTATGGCAAATAATCTCAATGGCTTCCAGCTTTCCGATACAACAAAAATCTCATCACCGATATCTGAAGTAGCTGGCAACGGTGAACGGCCACTGCGGGCCAATAGCCGTCTGGAGCGGGTTCTAAGCTCTGGGCGTTTTGCCGTAACCGCGGAAATCCACGCACCGGACAGCGCAGACCCAGCCGATCTGTACAAGAATGCGCTCGTCCTCTCTGAAGTCTGCGACGGGATCAACGCCACAGATGGATCTGGGGCCAACTGCCACATGAGTAGCTTAGCCTGTTCCACCCTCATGGTTCAAGCCGGATATGAACCGATCTTTCAGATGGGCTGTCGGGATCGTAACCGCATTGCCATGCAAGGAGATCTATTGGGTGCTGCGGCATTGGGTGTTCAGAACGTGCTCTGCTTAACCGGGGACGACGTTACGGCTGGTGATCAGCCTGAGGCCAAGCGAGTCTTTGACTTTGATTGTATGCACCTGCTGCGTACGGCCCGTATCATGCGCGATAAGGGCATCTTTCTGAGTGGCCGTAAATTGGAAAAAGCGCCTCGCTTCTTCTTAGGTGCTGCGGCCAATCCTTTTGTACCGCCCTTTGATTGGCGGCCTCTACGAATGGCCAAAAAGGTGGAAGCCGGTGCCGATTTTATTCAGACCCAATACTGCTATGATGTACCTCGTCTGGTGGACTTTATGAGGCATGTACGCGACCTGGGACTCCATGAAAGGGTCTACATTCTGGTTGGTGTGGGACCCCTGCGCTCCGAAAAAGCGGCTGAATTTATGCGCACCAAAGTCCCTGGGGTCTGGATTCCAAATGAAGTGGTGGATCGTCTGGCCAAAACGCCCAAAGGGAAAAAGGTGGAAGAGGGGAAACAGATCTGCATCGAGATTATCCAGCAAGTGCGGGAAATTGAGGGAGTTCATGGGGTTCATATAATGGCCTATCGCCAGGAGAAAACCGTAGCCGAGATTGTTCATCGGGCAGCTCTCTTGCCACGCAAAGTCCCGCATCGGCTAGAATCAGATGGGCGACCGCGGCGCTATCAACAGCGAAGCCAGGCCTAGTGATTGAAGGTGGCAGATGGTACGTGGAAAGGGCACTATTTTGCCGCAATGCGATGGGTGCACAACAAATGGTTGAAAGAATCGCTCAAAAAAGTGCTGTCTATTTACTCCTCGAACGCGGTGACGAGATTTTGATGCTGGAGCGCTGCAACACAGGATACATGGATGGCTACTACAGCTTTGTGGCAGGTCACGTGGAAGCGGGCGAATCGGCTACAAACGCTATGATACGAGAGGCCACAGAAGAGGCTGGCATCACTCTATTGCCTCAAGCACTGAGTTTTGCTCATGTGTGCCACAGAGCCAGTGATGCCATCTACTATGATTTTTTCTTTAAGGCTACCGAATGGAGTGGCCAAGTGCGCAACATGGAGCCACAAAAGTGTAGCGATCTAAGCTGGTTTTCCAAAGATGCCGTACCTGAGAACACCATCCCTTACATACGAGCCATTATTGAACTTGTATATTTACACAACCAACCATTTAGTGAATATAACTGGGCGTAGAAGGATGAACTGGTTTGCAGTACAAGACTCAGTGATCCATATACAATCGTTTATACTCAGCTCTGTCATAGACGGACAGCGACAGTTTAGTCAGGGAATTGAAACCCAATTCGTGTCTTTGTTTGATACACTTTTGTGATTCAACAGCTTAATTTTATATATCATCTTTGGTAACTTACTCTTTGGTAACTTATTTGAGCATAATTGACCGATTAATGATGATCATCATGGAGACAACAGTATGAGTGAATATGCTGAACTAGACTTGGAAGAACTATACCTGCAAATGCAGGATGATCTGTATGATGGGTTGAAGGAGGAGATTCCGCTTCAGGTACAAGAGTGCCTATCCCGAGGGAAGACACCTCAGGAGATTTTGGATGATGGCCTGGTTGCGGGAATGGACATTGTGGGTGTTGACTTCCGTGATGGTATTCTTTTTGTGCCGGAGGTACTGATGGCTGCCAATGCCATGAAGGCTGGCATGGAGATTTTGCGTCCATTGCTTACCGAAACGGGTGCGCCCAGGGTAGGAACCATGGTTGTTGGCACAGTAAAAGGGGATATCCACGACATTGGCAAAAACTTGGTTGCCATGATGATGGAAGGTGCTGGCTTTGAGGTGATTAATCTCGGGATCAATTGTGATGCTGATAAGTTTATGGAAGCCATCAACGAACACAAACCAGATATCATTGGCATGAGCGCTCTGCTAACCACGACCATGCCCTACATGAAGGTCGTAGTCGATACGCTGGGCGAGGAAGGGATGCGGGATGATGTCTATATCATGGTTGGTGGTGCGCCTGTAACCGAGAACTTTGCCAAAGAAGTCGGTGCCGATGCATATGGTCGCGATGCCGCAGTGAGTGTTGAAATTGCTAAGGCCCATATGGCTCGCAAAAATCAGGCAGCGGCACAACTGGCATAGATGAGTTTCTAGTGCATACATCGCCAGAAAAGACTTGTCCAGGCTCTTGACCATCCGACTTTAGGATATTCTTATACCGCGATCGCTTTGAAAACCCGAGTTTGGTTTCTCCTGTAGGAGCTGCAGAAAACTCGGGTTTTCAAACGGAGCTGAGTATAGAAGGGAGGACAGCGCTTTTCTGGTCATCTATATCTTTTTCGGCAAAGAGATCCAAAGGTGATGCCATCTTTATTAGGTGGGTCACCTCCTCTTTTTACGTATTTATTATTATCCTTTAATGGGCGTTTCGTCGAGGATCGCATTGTGAAAGTTTTGGTAACCGGCCAAACGATATGCCGTGCTATCAGGCATCGTTACCTCGACCTTTTGGCTCTTGGGTGCCCCGAATATCTCCTCACTCTTCATTATGTGGGTGCGTACGTCGGACTCAAATTCATGGAAGGTCAGCCCATTGTGGGTCCAACGTAAGCCCCCTCCTATTCCAGTAATCTCAAAGAAAAATGGCGTGCCTGTTTAGGCTGTGCTGGCTGGTGTGGCTCGAACCCATTGCGCCAGTGGGTCACTCGAACATAGCCTGCACCGTATCTTCCGTCTTGATCTTGTGGGTGCGAGTGCGGGTCCAGGCGAAGACCTTAGATAGCTGCCCGACCAAGCAATAGGGCATATCCAAGGGGTATGGTATGGTTGCATCTTCCAATGCACATATACAGGCCCTATTAGTTTGACAGAACAGTGCTGTCCTCCCTGTTCGGAATTGTCCAGAGTAGATTGGATGAGAATCGGGGTAAGACTTTTCTGGCGAAGTATACATACCATCTACCCACCCATGGAGCAACTATGGCTGATAAACAGAAGGCATCGGATCGATCGATGGCTGACTCTTCGTTTGCACCGGATAATGAATCACCCACCCAAGAAGAGAGTGTTCCTAAGCTTTTGGGCGTCAGCATTGGAATTCGGCTCATCTTTGATTCGGGTGTTCAACTCTTTAATCCCTTTTTGCCCCTAATTGCCACTGGGCTCCAAATATCCGAAGTAGCTTTAGGCTCGCTGGTGGGCTTGCGAAATCTTACAGGTCTTATCGGTCCCTACTTTGGTGCGTTAGCAGATCGACGGAGCTATCGACTGGTCATGTCTCTCGGCTTAGTGCTGGCAGGTATCGGCTCCATAGTGGTTGGGTTGAGCAGCTCATGGTGGTTGACGGTTCTGGCCATGGTGGTATGGGGAGTTGGGATGGCAGCCTTTACTCCATCACTTCATGCATATGTCAGCGCCAGATTGCCCTATGCGCAAAGGGCAAGAGGCATTGGCATTCTAGAATATTCGTGGGCCTTGGCGGGAATTGTGGGGTTGTACTTGATCGGTTTCCTCATCGATTGGCAAGGTTGGCGAGCGCCTTTCTTTGTGCTGGGTACTTTGATGCTGCTTTTCAGCATTGTGGTTTGGCGCTTCTTTTCTCCTCTGGATCGCACGCCTCGGTCCATCTCACCGGGTAGGTCACAAAGCAGCGGAATAGAATCGAACATCCAGTCAGAGCCAGTTTCGGAATCGTTTATCGAACGGTTGAAGCGCTTTTTTGATCTGGGCAGCAATCAGATCTCGGCTTATGCCACAATGATTGGTTCGACCTTCTTATTCTTTGGTGCTGTACAACTGATGATCACCCACGGCCTGTGGCTACGCACAGAGTACGGCTTTGGGGCAATCCAGCTAGGGACAGTGGCATTGATTATGGGGCTAGCCGATCTCTGTGGAAGTGTGAGTGTTAGCTTATTTGCCGATCGCCTTGGCAAGCGTCGCAGCGTAATCGTAGGGGCAGTCGGTGCCTTACTGGGTTATATACTCATGCCCTCTCTTAATAGTAGCGCCTATGCTGCGGTGGCGAGCCTCTTCTTTGCCCGAAGCACATTTGAATTTGGCATTGTTAGCAATATTTCCCTGTTGTCAGAGCAAGTGCCTGAACAGAGAGGAAAGGTCTTTACATTGGCCGGGGCGTTCAACTTATTGGGCAGCGCAACGGCAGGTATCTCTGGGCCGTGGATATACCAACAGTATGGGGTAAGCGGGCTGGCAACCCTCTCAGGCATTGTAACAATCCTCTGTCTATTTATCTACTGGATCTGGGTGCAGGATGTGGAGTGAGAAAAATGGATTGGAATCCTTGTTTCTGGCGCTCTTTTTACCTATACTCAGTTCCGTTTGAAAACCATAGTTTGGTTACTCTGGTAGAGCTAAGGAAAACTACGGTTTTCAAATCGACCGCAGTATAGCAACCGATAGAAGGGTGGACGGGTGTCTACCGAATGAATTCGGTAAACACCTAATTTTGCTTCCTATTCTCAGGCTCGTATCCTTTACCTCATCAGTGGCAGATAGAGCCTGTTCTCATTATAAGCCACTGTAATCTTGTGGGCAGACTCTGGCATGGTTACGTAATTGGTTGCGGTAGTGCTCGTATCATCTGTGGTACCATCCCATTGACTCACGGCTTGCCCTATGACTGGTGCCGCAACAAGTACAATGACCTCACCTGGCAGATAAGTGCCTTCTGGGCACCCCTCTGAGTTAGGCGGAGAGGGGACGAGTGAACCATCACCCGTAACGGCTAACGTCAACGGGACGCAACCACCCATATCCGGCGTTGGTGTAACGAGTATTGGCGCAGGGGCTGTTGGCGTAATCGGCGTTGGCGTGGATGTTGGCAGCGGCGTGAAGAATGGGGGGACTGTAGGCGTAGGTGTTGGTGTCATCGTTGCCGTTGCACCCGCAGTTGGAGTCACTGTTGGGGCTACAGGTGCGGTTGGCGTCTGCGTTGGTGTGCTTGTCCCTGTTTCGTCGATTGCATCGTAGCGAATTGTCACGCTATGGTTGGACGCCGGCATGGTAAGACGATTGGTGCTTTCTTGGCTGTTGTCCTGTTGGGTGCCTCGCCATCCAACTATCTTTTGGGATAAATCAGGATTGGCTTGTAAGGTGATGACTTCACCCATCACATAGGTGCCTAGCTGGCAGATTGACGAGTTGGCTGGAGCGGTTACGGGCGCCGGGCCGTTTCCTTCCACTTGAAGCATCAGCTCAAAGCAGCGCAGTACAAAGGTCACACCCACCCAATGATTGTTGTCAGGCATGGTCATTGTCACCGTGGATTGGGTGCTGCCGGATGGGTCTACACCAGTCCATCCATCAATGGCCCATCCTAAGGCCGGCTGGCTAGTAAGAGTGATGGATTCGCCTGCTACGTATTGATTGGCGGCGCACCCTGTTGACTGATTGGGAGATGGGCTGACAGAATTTCCTTCACCCACGATGACCAGATTGAGTGTCCAGCAAGTTGCGTTGCCTGGGTTATCTGTTGGGGTTGTAGATACCACAGAAGTGGGTGTCAGGGTAGGTGTCTCTACCACGATTTGGGTAGGCGTCAGAGTCGGCGTTGGGGTTGGCTCTGGCGTGGCTGTTTCAGTTGGTGTTTCGGTTGGCGTCGCTGTGGGTATGTCAGTTGGTGTCTCTGTGGGGGTCTCTGTTGGAGGTGGCTCAACCAAGGATCGAATGGAGACCGTGCCATATTCCACGTCAACATGGTGTGCGACCAGCAGCATCCGCCCTTGCTTAGGACCGTTGGGATCCCCCTCTGCCACCATCTGCCATGCGGTGGGTTCGGATTCATTACTAGGCCAAATTTTTAGGCTATAAGTCACAATCCCATCCATATCGGTCTCTGTGCGCATTTTCATGATGTAGGGCGTGTTGTAAGCCAAGTCAAAAGTGGGATCAGTAGCACTTTCCTTGCCGTAGTAGGTGAGCATCTGTAGTCCCGCGCTCTCAACCTCTCCTTGCCTGGTCCATCGATACCAAGCGATTGCGCCAAAATTTTGCCAGCCAGTGGTCGGCACTTCGGTGCTCTGTTGAAAGTGGCCAGCCCATCCCATAATTAGGCCCACGCCTGGTCCTACACTAGGATGCCAGTAACCTCGGGGAACATCAATGCCTGCAACCGTAATGGGTACTTCCACTTCATAATTTTCCCAACTGCTATCTCCCATGCCAACGAGTCGATCGTAGCGGTGAACCACGGGTCGAATGCCAGTGCCGGTTAGCTCCCACAGACCATCGACAACCTGGGCAACATCAGAAATCTGACTGGCGCTGCTCCAATCGGCTGTGTAGGGCATAGGCCACTGGTTGCCAGCTTCGTAGTTCACCGTTACCGTAACGGATGTGGAGGCACCCGAACTCTCTTGAGCTGTAATGAGCAACTGATTGGGACCATCGTTGAGAGAGGTGTGGTCCAACTCAATGTTGAAGTCGCCTTTGAGCGCCAAGCGGCGCTTGTCTGGCCCGATGGTGGTACTTGAGAGTGGACCACCGTTGAGACTATATTCCAGGGCTGCCAATTCACCACTGAATGAAACATTGCCCATGACGTTGGCCCAGCGTTGAGCGTTGCCAATATGGCCAAAATAGAGATCGTCGCCATAGAAAAGGGTAATGGATGGTGCTGCCGGTGCATTGGCTGCACGAACGGTCTGCTGCTGATAGAGCTGTTTTGGCGATAATTGAGGTGCTTGGATCACTTCTTCTACTGCATGTCCACGACTTAACCCTGGTTTGCTATCCTCCGATGGTTCAGGTAGTTCATGATGGATAATAGGCAATGAGTCTACTGGTGGGGAATCTTCGCTTTGGGCCTGCAGAGCAACCGTATACAATAGCGCTATGCAAAAGAGCGCCGTGCAGCATGCAATAAGTGGGCGGGAGATTTTCATAAGGGTACCTATACTTTCAACACAACAGAAACCTTCAGCTCACTAGTACAGTGTACTAAGAGCCATATATCATTACACGGATATGAGTATATACTGGTCATGCCGCCACTTATCTAACAGTTTTCCAACAATCAGTCGACCGTCGTCGTTTGGTCGATGCCGTTCCTATTGCGGTCTGCTCTGAAAAGAACAGGGATTTGAAGATTTCACAGATGAATAGGGAACAAAATCTGCGCAATCTGTGTAATTTTTGTTGATTTTCATCCCCTGTGGTGCAGCCTGTTGCATGTTTAGGAACGGGAATTAAATAACTTGAGCACTTGAAGGGGCTACATCCGATTGAAACGCGCAAGTTATTTACAACTCATTCCTTAACTACTGACAATAAAGACAATGTGAGGATAAGAGCTACCCATGAATCGTTCTTTTGAATCGATAAAGGCCAAACTACAGCAGATTGATGGGCGTGGCTACAAAGCCTACCGAGAGATTGCTGGCCGCTGGGATTTTCCAACCTTTACGCTCCATATTGATCATGTTCAGGGAGATCCCTTTGCCGCACCCAGCCGAGTAAGGGTACTGATATCTGCTGAGGTGGCTCGGTTTGAGCCAGCGCTATACAGCACGTTGTCTCGAACAACGGGAATCTGTTGGTTGTTGGCGCACCGTTTTGGGGAAGAGGCTCATCATCGGTCTGATTTCCGTGGCTCAGGCAAAAGTGGGAAAATTCAAATGGAAGCGCCGGGCCAAGAGGTGCTGGTCCAGACAGCTACCCTGATCCATGCCGATGGAGCAGTCGAGGCCCGCTTTACGGTTGGATTGCCGGCCAGGGGGCGCACAGTATTGGGGCAACAGGCAGCGGCTTTACTATTAGATGATCTTCCTGCTATCGTCTCTGCCTCATTACTATCGGAGGCGTACCCGCCGAAACAGCTCTGGCAACATGTCGCAACCAACGAAGATGCAGATGCCTTGCGCACCACCATATCCCAGTGCAACTGGATCGCGTTTGTGGCCGATGGTGCTATATTGCCTAGACGCAGCGGTATCGATGATCGCCCCTTGCCTGGAAATGAAGCGATCCCTTTTGCATCTCCTGATTCGCTACGGCAAGAGGTGGAGCTACCCCATGCTGGCAAGATTAGCGGTCTAGCCATTCCAGAAGGTGTAATCCTTATTGTGGGCGGCGGCTATCATGGCAAAAGTACACTCCTGAGGGCCATAGAGCGGGGCGTTTACAACCACTGCCCAGGCGACGGGCGAGAGTTGGTCGTCAGCCAAGCCGATCTGGTCAAGATTCGGGCTGAGGATGGGCGCTCGGTGGTCGGCGTGAACATTTCCCCCTTTATCAACGACCTGCCTCTGGGCCAATCGACGACCAACTTCAGCACAGCCAATGCCAGCGGTTCAACCAGCCAAGCCGCGGCCATTATGGAAGCGTTAGAGGTCGGTGCCATCGGTTTACTGATTGATGAAGATACAGCGGCGACCAACTTTATGATCCGAGATGCCCGAATGCAGAAGCTGGTCCCTAAAGAACATGAGCCGATCACGCCCCTGATTGATCGGGTGCGTCAGCTCTACACAGAACGCGGGGTAAGTTCTATTTTGGTCATCGGCGGTAGCGGTGACTATTTGGATGTGGCCGATACAGTCCTGGCTATGCACAACTTCGCTCCTACGGATGTAACCGCTCAAGCCCAATCCGTAGCTCAGCAGCAGCCCACCCAACGCCAAAGTGAGGCTGTCGCACCATTGCCTGAGTCGCTGAATCGCCGTCCTATTCCCCATTCCATCGATCCCAGCCGGGGGAAACGAGCCGTGGACATCAAAACCCGAGGGCTACAACGAATTCAATTTGGCCAGGAAAATATCGATTTGAACGCGGTCGAGCAGCTCGTGGCTTGGGGGCAGACCCGAGCTATTGGGGAAGCCATCTGGTATGCTGGCCAGCACTATTTCGATGGACAACGGACCCTGGAAGAGGTTTTTCAGCAAGTCTGTGAGGATGTGGAGAGAGACGGGCTGGACGTGTTAGATTCGCGCAAGGTTGGCAATCTGGCCCGGTTTCGCAAGCATGAGTTGGCCGCAGCGTTGAATCGGTTGAGGATGTTGAGGGTTGGCTAGCTGCACAAGTTGATTGACTGTACAAGTAAAGTTGCTGCCTGAAGAGAGCGATTGTCAATCGCACATTTCTGGAACACCTTGTATAAGTGGCAAGTAGGTTGGCTGGTCAAACAAGTTGTCTATTGCAGATGTTATGTTAGGCTTGAAACAAGCTGTATAGGTTCCTCCTCTCGATAGATCTATTGTAGTGGTGCGTTGTATCGCCTGATCTTCTGACCCATTTGTGCTTTCCCAATCAACAAAATGCCATCCTTCATCTGGTATTGCCGTAAGCACATATAAATTGGGGCCAGATACTTTCTTTTCGATCGTTCCATGACCTTTGACGGTTGTAATCACCATGTCAGCAACCGTCGTCTCGTCCAGCTCAGGGGATAAAGCCAAAAAAAGCGGGTTGTCGAGTTCGATCCACTGGAGATCACTAAATGTAGCGATTCCAAACGGCAAAGATGTCAGTGGATTTCCACTTAGGTAAAGCTGCCTCATGGGGGAAATTTGCTGGATCTCGTCCGGTAAAGATATCAGTGTATTTTGGCTAATGTCGAGCTGTTGTACAAAGGAGAGAAGGCCAATCTCCGGTGGAAGGCTGGATAGCTGGTTCTTTTGCAAATCAAGCCACTGGAGGTTTTGAAGATCAGCTATCTCTGTTGGTAGAGATGTGAGTTTGTTATTGCTCAAATTTAGTAATTGGAGGGAAGAGAGGCCGCCGATTCCAGTGGGTAAAGCGGTGATTTGATTGTCTTTAAGATAAAGCCAGTGAAGTCCTTTGAGCGTTCCGATTTCCTCTGGCAGAGAGGGCAGCTGGTTACCTTCTAGATTGAGTGTTTGGAGGACAGGGAGATTGCCGATCTCTGGTGGTAGCAAGAGCAGCTGATTGTGACTTAGAACAAGTTCATCAAGGTCGTTCAGGTTGCCAATCTCGGATGGTAGAGATGTTAATTGATTGTCCGATAAATTTAGCTTATAGAGGGTGGTTAGGTTGCCAATGCCTGTTGATAGAACGCTCAATTGATTGCCACTTAGAATCAGTGTTCGCAAAGATGATAGATTCCCAATTTCCAAGGGCAAGGAGAGCATTTGATTCTGTGCTAAGTTGAGTACGTGAAGCGATGAGAGATTTCCTATCTCCGCTGGGAGTGTGCTGAGTCGATTAGCATTCAGTGAAAGTGTGCTAATCGACGAGAGAGCGCCAATCTCTTCCGGTAAAGATGTAAGCTGATTGCTATCTAAGTTCAGTGCTTGAAGCAATGAGAGGTTTCCTATCCCTACCGGGAGATCCGTTAGCCGATTGTCGTTCAACAAAAGATTAATGAGAGAAGATAGATCCCCAATTCCCTCTGGTAACGACGTCAGTGGGTTGCTGTGGAGATCCAGCAGTTGGAGAGAAGATAGATTCCCAATCGCTTCTGGCAAGGAGGTTAGCCGGTTATTATGCAGGCCAAGTTCCCGAAGGGAGGAGAGGTTACCAAGCTCCTGGGGTACCGACATGAGATGATTATTGTGTAGATAAAGTTTCTGGAGAATTGAGAGGTTGCCAATCGTAGATGGTAGAGCCACAAGCTGGTTATCATTCAAATCAAGCCTGTCAAGAGATGAGAGATTGCCTATTTCCTCTGGCAAAGAGTTCAGCTGATTGTATCGCAGAAAAAGCTGTTGAAGAGAAGAAAGGTTACCTATTCCCTCTGGCAAAGAGATTAACTGATTACTGTATATGTGAAGGACTTCTAGAGAAGAAAGGCTGCCAATTTCTTGGGGTAAAGTTGTTAGTTGGTTGCCTGCCAAAAGAAGTGTTTCAAGGTAAGGCAGGTTGCCTATCTCTGCCGGTAAGAAGTCTAGTGATGGTAGTGCAGGGCTAATATCAACCAGGCTCGAATTCAAGTCGAGTCGCGTGACTCTGCCATTTGAGCAGGTAATGCCTTCCCAACTGCATGGGCTATTGTTGTGTAGCCATGAAGTCGTGTCTGGATGAGCGGGTGCATCTGTGCTGTTATAAATTGCAATCAACGCTTGACATTCCTGTTGAGAAATTGCGGTCACGGTAGCGCAATCAAAATCAGCTTGTGCAGAAGCTGTTGCACCGAATCGAGCAATCCACAAATGGGCATTAGAGACAGAAATTAGACCGAGTAGCAACAAGAAGAGGGGTAAGCCATAACGCATTATATTACTCACTTTTCATACTTATTCTCAGCTCCGTTTGAAAACTGGTGTTGGAGCTCTCTGGTAGAGCTTTGGAAAACACCTGTTTTCAAAACGACCGCAGTATCGCTCTGTCATACTTTACTGAATCACCGGCTGCACCCCTCCCTTCAGCTTTATCTTCCCCTTCCCCTTCGGCTTTACGCCAAAATAGAGCCAAAAAATCGCCGTTCCCACCAACGTCAATATGGCACCCAGCAGAAATAGGTACGTATAGCCCTGAGAGACGATGATGTACCCGCCGATAAAGGCCATGGCCGCAAAGCTGAGGCCCGCGGTCATTTCGCTCACGCCCGATAGAATGGATCGCTGTTCCGGCTTGACCAATTCCATGGCAAAGACCATAAAGGCCGTGTAGCGAATAGAGGATCCGGCCATGACGCCCATGTACCCCACGCCGGCGGCCCACGGTTGGGCAATCAAAGCCAGGGGCAGCATAAAGAGAAAGGCGCTTAACGTGGACCATATAACGAGCTGTTGGTTGCTCCAGCGAGCAGACATGAGGGGCATGGACAACACAATGGGAACGGAGAGCAATCTGGCCAGGCCGCTCAAGAGGCCCACTTGGGTGGTCGATGCGCCTAAGCCATCATCCATGTAGACGTTGAAAAAACTCATCACAACCGCCATCCCCGAAATCTGTAGAATCCGAATTACGGAGATAAAGAGCATGAGGACCACAAAGCTAGCACCGATGACCCGCCAATCAATCTGACGTAGGCGGGGCACTCGAAAGTGGGTCATGTAACTTCGTTTGGGCCAAGGCGGCATGGGGCGTACCGGGCGTGGCTCCTTATCTTGGACGCGCATGAGGGCCAAGATTCCGACAGAGATGGTTAGTGAGGCAATTAGTAGCGGGTAGCGATAGGGGATCGGTGACTCTAGGTTTAGAGCCAGAATCCTAGCGAATACGCCCGGTAGCAACCCGCCCAATATGCTGCCAGCAAACGCAGCTAGGGATATCATGGCCGATTGAATCGAAAAGGCATGGCTGCGCTGGGTCTCTGTAATCGATGCCATGAGGAAAGGAGCTGTATTGACAAAGTAGAGGGAGACACCAGCAAATGAAGCGCTATAGGTAACAAAGAGCCAGCGACCCTGCATGAGCGGGGGAAGAAATTCGACCAGCAACATGCCCACATTGCTCACCAGCATGATGCTCAGCCCAACAATCATGGTTCGCCGATTGCCTAGCCAATTCCCAATGGCCCCGGCTGGCAGACTGCAAATGGCAAAGACGAGCAGCCCCGATGACAAGACCTGACCGATAAAATCTGGCTCATACCCAAGCCGCAGCAGAAAGAGGTTGAAGATAGCCGAAAAGACGCCGCCGTCGACGGTAAAACCGATGACGCTAATGGCCAGAAAGTGAAGGTACACATCACGATGAAACCCGCGAAATGTCCTCAAATAGGTGGAGAGCATGGATGAGTCCTGAGGAGAGCGTGGATATTTAGGATCGAGAATTCAATAAAACGAATGGAAGATCTCTCGGGTACTCGAGATGACAGGTCCGAAGTTTTGGGTTTATTTGATCCTGATTCCTTCGCTTATGGTTTTAGATCGATTTACCCAAACAACTATCTCGACCAGTACGCAAATCAAGCATCACGCACTACGTATCATTGAGCCGCATCAAAGATCGCCTTCGCGCCATCTACGGTCAACGGAACCGGATTCCCTGCAGCAGTCGGGTCTACAATGGCCATCTCGGCAATCAGATCGCGGTGGGCCAGATCAACCTTCACAAATTCACTCAGCGTGGTGGGCACTTGACATTCTGCTCGTAGTGCCAAAATTGCCTCTTGAAAACCATCAAAACCGCCCTCGATACCTATGTAGCGAGCCAGCCTGGCTATCTTTGCCTCAATGGCAGAGCGATTGAAGTCGAGCACGTAGGGCATAAAGACGGCATTGGTCATGCCGTGGTGGGTATTGTAGAGAGAGCCGATGGGATGGGAGAGGGAGTGAATGGCTCCCAACCCTTTTTGAAAGGCGACGGCCCCCATGGCGGCTGCACTCATCATATTGCCCCGAGCCTCCAAGTCACCTCCATCGGCAACGACCTTGGGCAGATTCTCCAGTGCCAGCCGCACACCTTCAACGGCAATTCCCTCAGCCATAGGGTGGTAGGAGGGTGAGCAGTAGGCTTCCAAGCAGTGGGCCAGTGCATCCATACCAGTCCCTACCGTAATTGCGAGTGGCATCCCTACCGTCAGTTGGGGATCGGCGATGACGATGGCTGGCAACATCTTGGGGTGAAAGATGACCTTCTTGGTACGGCTCTCTATATGGGTCACCACCCCGGCGCGACCTACTTCCGAGCCAGTTCCGGCTGTCGTAGGAATGGCGATAATGGGGGCGATGCCCTCAGGATTGGCTCGAGTCCACCAGTCGCCGATGTCTTCAAAATCCCAGACGGGTCGGCTCTGCTGGGCCATAAATGGTATGAGCTTACCACAATCCAGGGCAGAGCCACCACCAAACGCAATAATGCCGTCGTGTTGCCCCTCACGAAAGATGGCAATACCCCTATTGAGATTCTCCTCAACCGGATTAGGCTGAACATCTGTGAAGAGACCTATCCCTAAGCCCTCAGCTCGACAAAGAGAGAGCACTTGATCTGTCATCTCTAAATTGGCCAACCCAGCATCCGTGACGAAAAGAGGGCGCTGCATTCCGACTTCTTGACAGGCTGCGGGCAGTTCTGTGATGCGTCCCACGCCAAAGCGTATGGTGGTGGGGAAGCTCCAATTGGCTTGTTGTTTTTTCATAGTGTAAGAGAGTGTAAAAATTGACCCTGAAATATGGTCAGATTCTGGCTGAATGCTGACGGCTGAATAGCTGAAAGCTGTTTTATTTTTAACCCTTCTCAAATCCGCGTTGAAGTTCCCAATCGGTTACTCGTCGATCATACTCAAATTGCTCCCAATGGGCCGTATGGACATAATGATCGATGACATCATCCCCCAGGGCTGTTCGTAGCATGGTTGATTGGTCAAGGAATTCGGTCGCCTGGCGTAGCGTTTGGGGTACATCAATCAGTCCCTCATTTGCGTAAGCATCACCCGAATAAGGTTTGTCCAATTCTAATTCCTCTTCAATACCAGCCAGCCCGGCTGCCAGAAGTGCCGCAAATGCCAGATGTGGGTTCAGATCGGCACCCCCAATGCGACACTCTGTGCGCACGGCTTTACTCCTTTCTCCACAGAGCCGGAAACCGGCCGTGCGATTATCTCGACTCCAGACAGCTTTAGTCGGTGCAAAGGTGCCGACCTGAAAGCGCTTGTAGGAGTTGATGAAAGGAGCCAAGAAGTAGGTAATCTCCCTGGCATATTTGAGTTGCCCAGCCATATACTGCTTCATCAATGGAGACATACCTAAGGAGTCGTTGGAATCCTGAAAGAGGGGCGTTGCCCCAGCCAAATCCCAGAGAGAGGAGTGGATGTGACAGGAGGAGCCAGCCAGATCGTAGTGCCATTTGGCCATAAAGGTGATGGCTTTCCCTTGAAGAGTAGCCATCTCTTTAATACCGTTTTTGAGGATCACGTGATTGTCCGCCATGGTCAAAGCATCTGCATAACGCACGTTGATCTCTTCTTGACCCGGCCCCCATTCCCCCTTAGAATTTTCAACTGGAATCCCGGCACCCTGCAAGCCCTTACGAATGGCCCGCATAACGCCCTCCTCCTTGGTCGTCTGTAAGATGTGATAATCCTCTATGTAGTAACCAGCCGTGGTTAGATTCCTATAGCCTTTGTCATGAGCGCTTCGATAAGAGTCATCAAAGAGATAGAATTCTAGTTCAGATGCGAAATAGGCGCTCATTCCTTGGCTCTCTAGCCGCTCTATCTGCTTTTTTAGAATGGCTCGCGGGCTATGAGGCAACGGGGCGTAATGGTGATGATCAATGATATCACAGAGAACCAGGGCCGTCCCTTCCAACCAAGGAATCAGGCGTAACGTTGTCAGATCGGGCTTCATGACAAAGTCACCATACCCTTTCTGCCAGCTTGAGGCTGCGTAGCCAGGCACCGGCTCCATATCGATGTCGTTGGCTAAAAGATAGTCACAACCGTGGGTCTCTTCATAGGCAGAATCCACAAAATACTCAGCCTGAAATCGCTTGCCGACGATTCGACCAAACATATCTACAATGCAGACCAATACGGTGTCAATCTCACCTGCCTCGACAGCTTGGGTGAGTTGGTCAAAAGTCAGATTTCCAGCCATAGGTTCCTTCCTATAGTCCACCAGAAAAATCTTGTCCTGGTTCTTGGCCGATCCACTGTGGGAAATTTCAAGAAGGGAGAGCAGAACTTTCCTGGCCATCTATACAGGTTGTTTACGGTATCAGTAGATGACAAATAGGTAGAGCAAGGCAGGCATTGCGATTGACAAAATAAAGCCATCCTCTGCCCAGTAAACCACAACAGAAACCGCATTATATGGGCATACTATCATGGGCACAAATCACTAATCGAAGAACAGTCGTTTACTAACGGAAACGAACCACCAGCAACCAATTACCAGCAACCAATCATCACCTCGTCACTTCCAGCCAATAAGCCAACGCGTGTCGTCTTTCAAATCTCGCCAGGGCATCTCATAGCACTGACCAGTATAGACCGCTTCCAATTCAACTAGATCAACAACGCCCGGTGAACTGTACGTGCAGCGGGTAACCACAAAGTGCTTTTCGCTATTTTTTGGATGTACGGCGGTCCATTTCGAATCTAAGAGCTTTTTGGGGTGTAGTTGATTCATCTGCCTCTTCCGGATATCGCGGTTTTTCTTTGTCGCTCTGTTGTTATCATATGCTGAGCCGTTATCTTTAGTGAAGTTAAAAGGTTTATGAGAGCAAAATGAGAATGGAAGGTATGCAACGCGTTTGTCCACCCTTTGCGCATACAATGAGGGCGGAATAAGGTTATGCAATCCTTTGTCAATGTTTTGACAAGGCTGTTTTATACGATATGCATATGAAAAGTTCCATTTTGTCCCCTGTCCTATAGTTGATTACCGATTGTTTGGATTACAAATCTTTCTATCACAAAGGAAAAAAAATGCGCAAACTACCATTTCTCTCAATTTTGATAATTTTGGCTTTGGGTCTCGCAGCCTGTGTACCCGCAGCTCCACCATCAGAAGCTCCTGCCGAAGAGATGGCTGAACCAACAGAAGCTCCTGAAGAAGAAGCCCCTGAAGAAGAAGCGATGGAAGAGGAGATGATGGCTGACATTGTTGATACAGCCGTTGCTGCCGGTAGCTTTGGCACCCTGGTAGCCGCAGTAGAGGCCGCTGGCTTGGTTGATACACTCAAAGGTGAAGGTCCATTCACCGTCTTTGCCCCCACGGATGATGCCTTTGCGGCTCTGCCCGAAGGTACTGTAGAAACCCTACTTGAGGATCCCACTGGCGACTTGACAAACATTCTTCTCTACCATGTGGTCTCTGGCAAAGTAATGGCTGCTGATGTGGTTGGCATGGATGGTGCCATGGTTGAAACAGTTGGTGGAAGCTCCTTTACCATCACAGTTGATGGTGATAGCGTTATGGTTGACGGTGCAAATGTCGTCACTACAGACATTGAAACTAGCAACGGCGTCATCCACGTCATTGATGCCGTAATCATTCCTGCGGCTGATGAAGAAGAGGCTATGGAAGAGGAAGCTGGTGAGGAAGAGGCTGCAGAAGAAGAAGCCATGGAAGAGGATATGATGGCTGATATTGTAGACACAGCTGTAGGAGCTGGTAGCTTTGGCACCCTGGTGGCCGCAGTAGAGGCCGCTGGCTTGGTCGATACACTCAAAGGTGAAGGTCCCTTCACCGTCTTTGCCCCCACGGATGATGCTTTTGCGGCTCTGCCCGAAGGTACTGTAGAAACCCTACTTGAGGATCCCACTGGCGACTTGACAAACATTCTTCTCTACCATGTGGTCTCTGGCAAAGTAATGGCTGCCGACGTGGTGGGCATGGATGGCGCCATGGTTGAAACAGTTGGTGGAAGCTCCTTCACCATCACAGTTGATGGTGATAGCGTTATGGTTGACGGTGCAAATGTCGTCACTACAGACATTGAAACCAGCAACGGCGTCATCCACGTCATCGATGCCGTAATCATTCCTGCTGAGTAAGACGCTCGCTGAACCGCACATCCCCCATTTGTGAAGAGAACGCCCATCCTTTGCCGATGGGCGTTCTTTTTATTGGATGTAGAGGTGATATACTTCTTGGCAAAGTCACTAATCCACCCCATAACAGAGGGAAATCAGCATGACCAGCGGCATGACCATTGATATCGAACAGCTCCTTGAACAACTTACCTTAGAAGAAAAAGCCTCTCTCTTGGCCGGTTCTGCCATGTGGCATACAACGCCCGTTGAGCGATTAAATATACCAGCCATCAAAGTCAGTGACGGGCCAAATGGTGCTCGTGGTAGTGGCGGCTTTGCAGGTAGCACAACGGCCGCCTGCTTTCCCTGTGGAATCTCCCTGGCGGCGACATGGAACGTGGATATCGTTCATCAGATTGGCGCAGCCATTGGCGAAGAGGCCAAAACCAAAGGGGCACATATACTCCTTGGCCCTACGGCCAACATTCACCGCTCGCCCCTCAACGGACGCAACTTTGAATGCTACTCCGAAGATCCTTTTCTATCGGCACGGATGGCCGTCGCTTACATCCGTGGATTGCAGAGTCAGCACGTTGGGGCTTGCATCAAGCACTACGTCTGTAATGACTCTGAATTTGAGCGCAACACCATCGATTCGATTGTGGGAGAGCGGGCACTGCGTGAGATCTATCTGCCGCCATTTAAAGCTGCTGTGCAAGAGGCGGATACGTGGGGCATCATGTCTGCGTACAACAAAGTGAACGGCATCTACGCCAGCGAGAATCCTTACACGCTGCTCGATATTCTGCGCGACGAGTGGGGCTTTGAAGGCATTGTCATGTCTGATTGGTTTGGCACCAAGAGTACGGCTGCATCCGTCAACGGCGGTCAAGATCTGGAGATGCCGGGTCCACCAGCGTGGCGTGGGGGAAAGTTGCTGGCGGCAGCCCAAGCTGGAGAGGCCAAGGAAGAGGCTATCACCGATAGCGCTCGACGCATGCTATACACGATTCAACGAGCGGGGGCCTTTGAGGATCCTACCGATTCACCAGAGCAGGCCATTGATAACCCGGCCCATCGAATGCTCATTCGTCAAGCCGCGGCGGAAGGCATTGTTCTGCTAAAGAATGAAGGGGAGATCCTTCCCATCGATCCCGCAAAGAGTGAAACAGTCGCCGTCATTGGCCCCAACGCCCGCACGGCCCAGATCATGGGGGGAGGCAGTGCTCAGGTCAACACCCACTACCGAGTCTCCCCTTATGAGTCGTTACTCGCCAAAGTAGGCGAGGAGATGGAGGTAGCCTATGCCATTGGCACCACCAATCACAAGAGCTTACCTGTTTTAGAAGCTGCTTGGCTCGCAACTCAGGGGGGACAGGGCGGTTTTGCAGGGGAATACTACGACAACCTGGATCTGGCAGGTTCGCCAGTCTTTCAAGAAGCGATCCAGTCATCTGAGCGCATGTGGTTTGGTGAATTCTCGCCTGATGTAGATATCAATTCTTTTTCCGCTCGCTTTACCGGTACCATAACCGCGCCCGAGAGTGGACGGTATACCTTCAGCTTGATCAGCGTAGGATTAACTCGCCTCCTGCTCGATGGCCAGCAGGTCATCGATAACTGGGACGAGCAGCAGCCAGGTGACTTCTTCTTCGGCATGGGTTCAGCAGAGGTTACCTATGAAGTTGATCTACAGGCTGGCCAAGAAGTTGAATTAGTTATCGAATATAGTAAATCGGGCACCATGCCCCTCTCCATCTTTAGAGTCGGCTGCTTGCCACCCATGGTAGAAGATACCATTGGCGAAGCAGTGGCTCTGGCAGCTCAGTCCGACATCGCCTTGGTTTATGTAGGCCACAGCGGCGAGTGGGAAACAGAGGGACATGACCGACCTGATATGGAGCTGGTCTGCGAGCAAAATGATTTAGTGGAGGCCGTGGCTGCGGTCAACCCCAATACAGTCGTGATTCTCAACACTGGAGCGCCAATTACCATGCCATGGATCGATAAGGTTGCCGCGGTGCTCCAAGCATGGTTCCCTGGCCAGGAATGTGGCAACGCCATCACAGACGTTCTCTTTGGTGACGTGACACCTAGCGGCAAACTGCCCCAGACCTTTCCCAAGCGACTGGAAGATAACCCGGCCTTTATCAACTACCCCGGCGAGAATGGAAAAGTAACGTATGGTGAAGGGCTGTTTGTCGGCTATCGATACTACGAGAAGAAGCTCATCGAACCCCTCTTTCCTTTTGGATTTGGCCTCTCCTACACCACATTTGAATACAGCAATCTTCAACTCAGCACAACCAAAATTCCTCCTGATGAGATCCTCACGGTTTCTATCGACGTCACCAATTCAGGTAATGTAACAGGTAAGGAAATTGTACAGCTTTACATTGCCGATCCGCTTTCGTCCCTTGTACGACCTGAAAAAGAACTAAAAGCCTTTGCTAAAGTAACCCTCGAACCCGGCGAAACCCAAACGGCGACCATGACCATAGACAAGGCTGCGCTCGCCTACTTTGACGATTTGGAGATGAGCTGGATTGCTGAGGCTGGGACATTTGAGGTGAGGGTCGGCGCGTCATCCCAGGATATTCGGGCGACGGCATCCTTTGAACTGCAAGAGAGTGCATCCTTTGACGGCCCCGAAAAAGAGCCGATCGCCCTATCCATTGAAAGTACCATGAAAGATCTGCTGGCCCATGAGGAAGCCAAAGCCGTGCTCTCAGAACATCTGCCAGACTTTATGGATGCTCCCCAACTGGGGATGATGATGGGCTTTACGCTACTCCAGTTGCAGGGAATGGCTGCGGATCTATTGACGGATGAGGTGCTCGGAAAGATCAATGAGGGGTTGAGGGGGATTCGTTAAAGCTTCAACCCACTCAAAACCACGCCCGAAATAAAGTATCTCTGGGCTGCGGCAAAGAGAATCAACACCGGAATCGTCATCACGGCGGCGGCTGCCATTAGTAGGTGATCCCGAGGGTCATTGGTCTCCATAGGGATATATTGGAAGTACCGCATCCCTATAGCCGCGGTGTAGAGGGATTGGCGATTGAGGTAGATAAAGGGGCCGAAGAAATCGTTCCAATCATTAAGAAATTGGAGAATGGCCACAGTCGTCAAGGCAGGCTTCATGAGTGGCACGATAATGCGCCAGAGGATCTGAAAGGGATTGGCCCCATCGATATAGGCCGCTTCATCTAAGTCTCTGGGAATGCTCAAGATAAATTGACGGAGCAGGAAGACCATAAAGGCGCTGCCCCCTAGCCAAGCCAGAATGGTCAACGGCACATAGGTATTGATCATCTTGAGCTTGAACCAGAGCAGGTATTGGGGAATAAGAGTGACCGTAGCCGGAATCATCATGGTCCCCAACATAAGGATAAACCAAGTGTTTTTGCCTGCAAAGTCAAAGCGGGCGAAGGCATAGGCTGTCATGGTGGCGGTGATGATAGTCCCTGGAATGGTGATGGCAACAATCAAGAAGCTATTCCCCAGCCAACGGGCAAAGGGGACAGCTGTAAAGACATCAACGTAGTTACCCCATTGAGGGGTTGATGGTACCAGGTGAGGAGTAAACGAACGCAGCTCCTGCCACGTTTGGAGTGAACTAGAGGCTGTCCAATAAAGGGGAAAGGCAAACATCAACCCAGCCAACGTGAGCAGAACGTAAGTGATAGCTTTCTGGGCAGTCTGCTTTTGCCGAACTGAGTCGGATGTTTCGCGGTCGATGGTCACGCCACCTGTCATGGCTGTATCCGTCTGTGTTGCCATCAAATTGACTCCTTAAAAAGGACGATTTAATAAGTCAATCAAGGTGAGGGTCACTTGAGAAGTGGCGCTCACCTAAATCGATGAATTATTTGGCCGCAATTCTTTACGCTCTATTCCCCGTAATAGAAGACCCAATGTTTGGACATGCGCATCTGAAAGATGGTTAACATTATAATAATCAGGGCAAAGAACCAAGCCAACGCCGCACCATATCCTAAATTGAAGTAATCAAATGCGTGCTTCCAAATATGTAAGCTGAAGAACCAAGTTGCATAGCCTGGCCCCCCTTCTGTAGCCACAAAGGCGGCAGCAAAAGTCTGCAGTGCGCCGATAATCCCCAAAACTGTATTAAAAAAGATCGTAGGCGTCAACATGGGAATCGTCACATGGCGGATGCGGTTCCACGTCCCTGCACCGTCGATAGAGGCCGCGTCATATAGGGATTCGGGAATGCCTTGTAGCCCAGCCAAAAAGATGATCATCTGGGTACCACCGATCCCGCTCCATAGACGCATTAGGATCAGGGATGGAATAGCCCACGATCGATCTGTGAACCAGCCTGGCGGATCAGATACCCCCAAATCCATTAATGCTTGGTTGACAATACCAAATTCAGTATTTAAAAGCCATTTCCAGAGTACGACCACAGCTACCAGCGGAACCAGGGACGGCATAAAGAAGAGGGTGCGGTAGACGGCAACTCCCTTCAACTGCTGATTGAGCAAGATTGCCAAGGCCATGGAGCCGATGACGCCCAGCGGCACACCCAGACAGGCAAAGTAGAAGGTGCGCCCCAGGGATGGCCAGAAGAGATCATCTTCCATCAACATTTCCACATAATTCTGCGCACCAATGAACTCAGCACTGCCGATAATATCAAAGTCAGTTAGGCTTAGGTAGAGGGAGGCCAGCCCAGGCCCGACAAACAACCCAAAGAACCCAATCAACCAGGGAGTGAGGAAGAGATACCCCCACAAGTTCTCCCGTCGCTTCTGGCGCGACCAGCCCCGTCTCTGTGGTTTGGTGGAAATTGTCTCTGCTATGGCTGCCATATGGGTATCCTGAATAAGATGACAGGATGATTGAGGTGACAGGATGAGCGAGTTGGCTCTAATGCACCTTCATCCCCTCATCTTCATCATCTTCTATGCTGGATCCTTGTCCAGCACTTCCTGAATTGCGTTGTGTAAGTCCATGACGCCTTCTTCAAAAGCAATGGGGTTGTTGGCATCGAGCAGGAGCTGTAGACGTTGATTGACCGCATCCGTATATTCGCGACCTCGGGAATTGGCAGGTGCGTGGGCTGGGATGCCATTTTCCAGGTTGGGGATAAACCATTCATGGATGGGATTCTGCGCCACCAGTTCGTCGACCACATCGCTACGCACCAAGGCACCCTGACCGGCAACTAGATTGAAGCCTAGGCTGCCATCGAAGCTCGTAATATGCTTGAGGAACTCGAACGATTCTTGCGGGTGGGCCGTCCCTGCATTCATGTTCCAAGTGCCGCCACGAATCTGGCATGGGTAGCGGCCATCTTCTCGCTCGGGGAAGAGACCTTGCCAGGCCACAGCGATGCTCTCGTCTTCGATATCTCGATCAAAATTACGTGCGTTGAGCGAGCCGCCCCAGTTCATGGTGATTTTGCCTTCAAGCTGAGCTGAATTATTATTTTCCACATCACCTGGTGAAGGAATGACGCCATCTTCTACCGTTAGACCATAGAGCCAGCGCAATGCTGCCTGTGCATTTTCATCATCGGCAATCATGCACTGGGTACCATCCTCATTGAGTAAGCTCGAGTTCCAAATACGGCAGGTGACGGCCGTGTTGCTCTCGCCAAAGGGAATAGCCAGGCCAAAGCGCTCCCCTTCTTTGTAGAAGCTGCGCGCCCACTCGGCATAGGTATCCATGCTCGTATCATGGCCTGTTGGATCTGGTGGCTCTATGCCTGCTTCGTCAAAGTGGACCTTGTTAATAATCAGCGTATCATGTCCAGCCCAGCCCCAGCTTGGTAGGCCGTATAGTTCGCCCTGATAATGTTGCAGCACCATAAACTGCTCGAACCACTGGCTCTGATCCAGATCATCAGCGTCGGCTAGTTCCTGAATGGGTCCGATGATACCAGCATTGATGGCCCGCCAGAAGTGATAGTGAGAGGGGTCAAAGGCGATAAGGTCGCCTAAATCGCCGGCTGCGTGCATGGCATACATCTTACCATAGTTGTCCTGCTGGCTGGAGCCGGTTAGTGGGCGGAACTCAATCGAAACATTAGAGTGCATCTCTTTAAAGGTGTCGATGCGCTCCTCATTCCATCCCGTACCAGGACCGCGAAATGTGTCCCATATCAGGTTGATAGAATCGGCGCTGGCACCATCTCCACCGTCACTAGTGGTCAGTGGAGCCGCACAAGCAGCCAGCAATCCAAGAGATGCCACTGCGCCTGTACTCTGTAAGAAACGTCGTCGCGAAATTTGCTGGGCCATGATGCAATTTTCTCCTTGGTATTCAGATTTGCTATTTAGACGTTGTACAGCAGTTGGGGTTTATATTGCGGTCGTTTTGAAAACCGTCGTTTCTATTGCTGTACTGGGAAACCAAGCAACGGTTTTTAAACGAAGCTGAGCATAATATTTCGTACTTCTAAATTAGACCATATCTTTTTACGATGTGCAAATTCATAAAAAATGCACCCGATACCCTTTACCGATTCATCGCCTCAACACATTGACTCCACAAGAACGCGCAGCAATATTGGAGCTGAGTATAGATTACTTATAATTCTGAGTGACCATGATACAATAACTTATGCTGCGCTCCACGGATTATGATCTACTGATGGCATTTTGCCAGTGGTTAAATAGATAGATAACGGGCTACACCACAGGGAATGAAAATCGAACAAAGATTATAAGCTCTCTCAGATTTTGATCTTTCTACTCTCTTCATCCCTATAATTTCAGGCCCAACCCAAATTGAGGATAGCTTTGATGATGTCTAAGGTTGAGCAAAAAATGAGATGCCGGTCTTGGTTGCTTTGGTTGATGATTGGTCTGACGATTTTGGTCTTTGGGGCATGTACGGAACCCACACTTAGGCGACCTGTCGGCGGAATTGGTCAAACGGAAGCCGAGCCCAATGTCCAGGAAGAGCCTGCCCCCTCCTCTGTTGAAATCGCTTTAGAACCGCTTGTAGGCGATCTAAATAGACCGCTTTGGCTTACTCACGCAGCGGATGCAAGCAACCGCCTCTTTATTGTCGAGCAAGCTGGCATCATTTGGATTTGGCAGGATGATGCGCTAGTGGCTGAGCCGTTTTTGGATATTCGAGAGGAAGTCAACGATCGAAGCAATGAACAGGGATTGCTGGGATTGGCTTTCCCACCAAATTTTGGGATGACGGGTCACTTCTTTGTTAATTATACGGACGCAAGTGGCGCAACGATGATTTCTCGCTTCCAGGTTTCGGATACCAACTCAAATCAGGCGGATGCCTCTAGCCAGTTCACCATTCTTCAAATTGCCCAACCAGCCCAGAATCACAATGGTGGCATGTTGGCTTTTGGCCCTGACGGCTATTTATATATTGGTACGGGGGATGGAGGCGCATCGAATGACCGCTTTAAAAATGGCCAAAACCCCAACAGCTTGCTTGGTAAAATGCTCCGCTTGGATGTAACCTCTGATCCGCTCCAACCATATCTGGTTCCCGCTGATAATCCTTTTATAACAGATGATTGGACGACGACTACGGGCGAGACAGTTGACGTGTTGGACGAGGTGATCTCTGTCGGACTGCGTAATCCTTGGCGCTATAGCTTCGACCGAGTTACGGGTGATCTGTGGATTGCAGATGTAGGCCAAAATCAGTATGAAGAGGTGAACTTTGTCGGTGCCGATCAACTCGCATCTGGGGCTGTTCAAGGATTAAATTTTGGTTGGCCCATTATGGAAGCAGGCTTCTGTTTTCAAAGTGATACGTGCTCATCAGAGGGATTGGTCCTTCCAGTGAGTGAATATGATCATAGCGGCCATTGTTCGGTTACAGGAGGATATGTTTATCGAGGGGAAAGCTATCCTGCATTAAATGGCATCTATTTATATGCTGACTATTGTAGTGGTGTCATCTGGGCAGTGGTCGGTAGCCCGTCGGGTACGTGGGACACTGTGGAAATTCTTAAAGCGAATGAACGTGTCAGCTCGTTTGGCGAAGATGAACAGGGGGAGCTTTACCTAACTACATTTGGCGGTACAGTCTATCGTATTGTAGCAAATTAAGTGCGGTATTGATGGTCGAAAGGTTGATAAGTTGAAGGATGGTATCAGTGCATTCGTCGAAGATGTTGCCCGGTGTGCCGAATCCTGCGGTGAAGATAGACGCGGGGCAATTTGCTTTGTCCTTGAGCTGAGCGAACAGTACTCTTATATTCGGTTAAGAGATCTTGTACGCCCGATCCGTTTTTTAAAGCAGATCAATAGCGCGCCCCCTCGGCAGGTCGGAACCTATGGCTTTCGGTCTGAATTAGTAGACGATGACAATCCAGCTCGCCACTACATGGCATTTGTCTTCGTTGGATTTTGGCTTCCTTACCTCCTCGGAGTACCTGTACTGTGGGCGTGGGAGTTTCTTGGCTTTTTACGCTATCGATTTACGTGGAGTCAACGTGATGTACGCTTGGGATATGTAGGGCTTAAGCACGGACGCGCTGTACGCCGAAGAGGCCCCAATGTCTTAGCTCCTTTAATTGCAAAGGATTTAGGGGACTCGATGGATTGAACGTATAGATTCCCAAGTGTAATACGAATACCCAATATGGATTCCAAGGAGCTGGATATGCTACTGACGATTGACATTGGAAATACCAACACCATGCTCGGTCTTTATACTGGAGATGAACTCGGCCCCCACTGGCGTTTAACGACCGATCATGATCGAATGCCAGATGAATATGCCATGCAACTGCTGGCCCTTTTTCAACACGTGCAGATTGCTACAGATCAGATTAGTGGTGTGGCTATTGCCTCTGGGGTGCCGCCGCTGACATCCAAGTGGAGCCAGGTCAGCCGCATCTATCTCCAAGTAGAGCCACTGGTGGTTAGCGCGACGATGCAGACCGAGCTGAAAATTCTTTACGATAAGCCGGAAGCAGTAGGGGCGGATCGGATTGTCGATGCTGTGGCTGCATTTCGGCGATATGGAGGCCCCCTTTGTATTGTTGATTTTGGCACCGCTACCACATTTGAGGCCGTTACAGCAGAGGCTGAATACTTGGGTGGGGCCATTGTGCCGGGCATCAATATTTCGGCAGATGCGCTCTACCAGCGGGCTGCCCAGCTACCCAAAGTGGATATTGCCCGTCCGCCCTCGGCCATTGGACGCAACACCATCCACGCGATGCAGTCAGGCTTACTCTTTGGTTACGTCAGTATGGTGGAGGGCATGGTCACCCGCTTTCAGGCCGAATTGGGACAAGAGGCTAAAGTTGTGGGTACTGGCGGATTGGCACCTATCATTGCAGACGAGACTGATATCATCGATTATATTGATCCGTGGCTTACATTAGATGGTTTGCGGATGATCTATGAAGAGATGACAGAATAAACAGAATCAGGAGATCATAATCGTTCAATAAGTACGCCTATGTGCGGTTCGAGGCGTGCCTATTCTACTGTGATCAACTAAGAATTGGGCAGAATATGAGCAATCCCATTCAGGGTAAACGCATTGTCTTGGGCATTACAGGCAGCATTGCTTGTTATAAAGTAGCTGACCTGGCCAGCAAGTTGAGTCAAGCGGGGGCAGCCGTGGACGTTATTTTGACCGAAGGTGCTCGTCAATTTCTGACCCCTCTTACCTTTCAATCAGTTACTGGAAGGCGTGCCTATACGGACGATGATCTGTGGGGCAGTGAGGCTCACGTGCTCCATGTCGGATTGGCTCACGATGCGGACTTACTAGCGATTGTACCTGCCACGGCTAATTCTCTGGCCAAACTTGCCCATGGCCAATCAGACAATCTACTCTCTGTAACAGCATTGGCGGCTACGTGTCCACTTCTATTGGCCCCAGCCATGGATGGTGGCATGTATTCTCACCCAGCCACCCAGGCCAACCTCACCGTACTTGAGGAGCGAGGTGCAAAGATTGTTGGTCCAGAAGAAGGGCATCTAGCCTCTGGGTTGGTCGCCATGGGACGAATGAGTGAGCCAGCCGCCATCTTGGGGGCAATTCGTTATCACCTCTCGCGTAGTGGCCCCCTCCAAGGGATTCAGGTAGTCATCACAGCGGGAGGCACCCGAGAGGCCTTGGACCCGGTGCGTTTTTTGACCAACCATTCATCAGGAAAGCAGGGGTACGCATTGGCTCAAGCGGCCCTGGATGCGGGTGCAGAAGTAACCCTTATCACCACCTCATCCCTTCCTACTCCGGTAGGAGCCAATGTCGTCTCAATCAATAGTACGCAAGAGATGGCTGAAGCGGTCTTATACGCGACAACGAAAGCGGATGTCTTGCTGATGGCCGCGGCAGTAGCTGATTACCGTCCTGCCCAAATCGCAGAGCAGAAGATCAAGAAGAGTGATGACGATCTACGTATCGACTTGGTACGTAATCCAGATATTCTGATCCAGGTGGCGAACCAGCGTCGGCAGGCAGATCGACCACGAGTGGTCATTGGTTTTGCAGCTGAAACCCAAAATCTACGAGAGAACGCTGCAGGCAAACTCCAGCGTAAAAACTTAGACATGATCGTTGCCAATGACGTTAGCGCTGCCGATGCAGGTTTCGGCGTCGACACCAATCGAGTTTTTCTTCTTGAGCGTGATGAGAGCGAAGTCGAGCTGCCGCTGATGACCAAAAGTGAAGTTGCCCAAATCGTGATAGACAAGGTCGTACAATTCATTCAATAAGTCCTTTCCCATAAACAAGCTTTCAGCTAATCATCCGTCAGCTATGTCGGAGCGACTACTGCGTGAGCAGTCAGAATTTGGCCATCTTTCAGGGCCGATTTTTATACTCTCCTATACAACAAGAAAAGCTCTATATGATCCCTAAAATATTTGCTCATCGTGGCGCCAAGAGCGCTGCACCAGAAAATACGTTACCCGCTTTTGAAAAAGCGTTAGAGATGGGTGTTGATGGCGTAGAGTTGGATGTCCAGTGCAGTAAAGACAATCAGCTTATGGTAATACACGACTTCACACTCGATAAAACGACCTCTGGTAGCGGCTTGGTTTCTGACTTTACGGCTTCTGAACTGGCGCAACTCGACGCAGGTAGCCACTTTGGTGTCGAATTTGCCGGGGTTGGTGTGCCAACGTTGCCTCAAATTTTGGATCGCCTGCAGGGGCAATGCCACGTGAACATAGAGATCAAAAGCCAAGACAGGAGCGGTGGCCCAGAGGTCGAATCGGTGTTGGCACTCATCCAGGAACGGAATCTCTATGATGAAGTGCTCATCTCCAGCTTTAACCCAATGACCTTAATCAAGACGCGTTGGCTTGATAAGCAGATATCCATTGGTCTTATCTATCGTGAGCCGTTGCCTGACTATCTATCTAATGCCTGGCTTGGCCCCATTATCGATCCGCAAGCTTTACATCCCCATTCGCGTTTGGTTGAAACACAATTGATCAACTTCGCACACGAACGGAATCTTGCGGTTAACACATGGACCGTCAATGATACTGAGGAAGCGCGTAGATTGGCAGGGTTAGGCGTACAGATCATTATATCTGATGTGCCGGTTCAGCTGATGAGTGGGTTGGCAGTGTGAAAGTTGCCAGCGGGCCAGAGGAACGAATTAAGGGGATTGATAGCGGATTAGGAATCAAGATCAAATCAAGATCAAATAAAACCCGAAACTTCGCTCCTGTCATCTCGAGTGCCCGAGAGATCTTTCGTTTGGTTTTATTAAATTTTCGTTCCTTAGAGAATGGATGAAGCGGATGGAAAGTTTGCCAGAAAATGGGAAGGTAGGTACTGCGCCGGGCAAGATTATTTTGGCCGGTGAACATGCGGTTGTCTATGGGCGGCCTGCGGTTGCGGTTCCGGTTTGGGACGCGGTGGCAACTGCTGTGATTTCGGTGCAGTCATCTGCTTCGTTTACAATGCACGCCCACGATATTCAGCAAGTAATTAATATCAGCGATGGTGGCAAGGCTGACAAGAGTGGTAACTCTGAAGACAATCCATTGGCCTTAGCAGCTCGACTGGCGCTCACAGAGTTGGATTTAGCATATGCTTTACCGTCATGGCGCATTGATATCCATAGTACGATTCCCATTGCTAGCGGCTTGGGGAGCGGGGCTGCCGTTAGCGCAGCGCTAATTCGAGCCATTTTTCTCCAGGCTGGACAAACAATCGATGACGCGACCCTGAGCGCTCTGATCTATGAGAGCGAAAAGTTGCACCACGGTACACCTAGCGGGATAGACAATACGGTCGTTGCCTATGGTAAGCCAGTCTGGTATATCAAAGGGAATCAACCCATTCCTTTCCAATCAAAGGCTTCTCTGTCCATTCTCATTGGCGATAGCGGTGTTGCGGCACCGACTAAGGAATCGGTGGGTGATGTTCGCCTTGCATGGCAGCGGGATCCGGCCCATTATGAACATCTCTTTGATCAGATTGGTGAGATTGTTGCGAAAGTACGACAGGCAATTCAGGTTGGAAATGTTGAGCAACTTGGAGGTCTCTTCAACCAGAATCAGCTGTTACTAGAAGAACTTCAGGTCAGCCATCCTAAATTAGAGCAACTCATCCGTACAGCGCGGGAGGCTGGTGCATTAGGGGCAAAACTAAGCGGTGGTGGTAGAGGCGGAAACATGATCGCGTTGGTAGAGCCAACTGCGGAAGAACGGGTTAAAGAGGCCCTCTTGAAGGCCGGAGCAAAGCGGGTGATTTCTACTTGCATCTGATGACCATCTGTACAAACCCGCAAAACAGAAAAGCGATGGGGTCCCCATCGCTTTTCGCATCCGTCGTCATCTTATGTATGCCCTGACAAAACACAGTCCGTTAATTCATCTTGCGTTTGTCCGTTCCATGAGCAGAGTATAGCATGGGCCGTGGCAATCTGTGTGTGACAGGTAGGAGACAGCAACCTTACGGTAACTAAAGGTAAGCGTTCTCAACTAGGTTCTTCCAATACGCTTCTGCTACAGGGTTTCATTAAACCGCTTCTCACCTGCCTCGATTCGCACTGACAGGTGATTGGCTGGCGGGGGCAGTGGGCAGGTTGCGTATGCTGTGTAGGCGCAGTATGGGTTAGTGGCCTGATTGAAATCAAGGGTTACATAGCCATCCTCTGGCAAATCAGCGTATAGAAAGCGACCCGCTGGATATGTCTCATACTGATTTGTTCCATCACGAAAATTGAAAAAAAGAGACGTACCGCGATCTTCGGCGTCTAGCTGGTGCTTCTGGCCATTCAGCTCAAAGATCACCCGTCCAGGACTATATGCTTCATGGATATCACCTAGAACATTGGTAATTTGAATCGGCTTGGGTGGATCATGTGGTTCAAAGCGCCCAGGAATCCGATAACTTTCTTCAATTGGAAACCATGAGAGGCCACCAAACGCATCTCTCCTTGGACTATTGGTATCAAAGATGCGAATCCCCACGCGGTTACCTCGTTGAATCACAATCAGGGTAAGGCTACCGAATGTGACAAAATCTGGCGCACCGGATGCGTCTGATTGCAACACCCTTTCGGTAATCGGCTCATCCATGACCGACATGGTGACCCCCGGCTCGACCCGAAGCGTAACGGCCTTGCCATCTGCCTGAAGGCTATCTAAATGCAATATGCCTCCATATGGTGGTGCATGACTTCCTGATAGGATTAGATCATTGTCTGTTGCAGTGCCAAAGCGGTTCTCCCCCTCCTGGAGCCAGAAGAGGCCAACAAGTGTTAGCCAGCCCAGATCAACAGTCAATTCTGCATCTCGTTGCTTACGGCTTTCCTCTACTTTTGCTATATATGCTTCTAAACCAGCTTGATACATTTATATAACTTTCAGTTTGTCTTACCCATTGCGGTTGCATCGAAACGGATCTGAGTATAAACCGGAATATCCAGCCGACCCACTGAAGAACCATTCATTGTCGTATTTACTCTTCACCTGCCTGGGATATTACCTGATGATAAACATTGTCACTCAATCTAAAGTTGAGCATACGTAACTTATCTAAGAAAGGTCGTATCTGAGCAATCTTGCCTTGCTCTTTGAGCAATAACAGTAGACCAGCCGTTCCGATGATCACTAAACCAAGGCGTTGTGCAACTGCCCTACCTTTCCGTTCGTCTAATAGCACTAACTCAGCCTGAATTTCTTCGGCAAGGACAATTGCTTCGGCTTCGCCAATATCCATCTGAGTTAAAAGGTACTCAACCCTGGACCGCTCTGCCACTTCTTCCACAACGATCCATTCCGCCTGTCCTATTATCCTCGCCCCAGGGCGATCCGTTCCGTGAAACGTAATTTCTTCGTATACAGCTCGAGGTACGTAAACCTTAGCGAATAAATCCGACAAAAAGTGTAGCAGCTCAATTTGTGCCAATGCGATCAGCGGTGTAGCGTCAGAGACAACGACGGATAGCATTCCCATTAATGCTTTTCCTGTAATCTTGCTGCAAGTCGATTCACCGTATCAAACTCCTCCGCTAGCTCTTCATCATCAAGATCGACAACGGGTACACCATTTGCCGAAATAAATTCGGTAAACGACCAATAATCCATACCCGAGAGCCGTGCTGCTTGCCCCATCGACAAGACATGTTCACGAAAGTATCGAAGTGCAAGTAACCGCTTGGCCTCTTCTATCAAGTGTACGCGGTGAACACCTTGAGCCTTTAGCGTTGCATAAACGTCTAGTGGGATCGCCGTCTCTAATGTTACAACCGGATTTGTCATGATTTATTCCTTAACTAACTTGCCTAAATCTGCTACCGATATTCAGAAACCCAATGCTTTGTATTATGCCCAAATCTTTCACCCTAAGAACTCTCTCATCCTTGCTACAGCCAACTCTGGATTCGCCAACAGCCCAGCCTTATCGGCAAGCACAAATAGCTCTGCCAAATGTTCTATAGAGCGGGCGGTCTCTTGCGCGCCGACCATTTTAAAGTGTTCTTGATGGCCGTTGAGGTAGGCCAGGAAGACGATGCCCGTTTTATATTGATAGGTTGGCGCTTGGAAGATGTGGCGGGAGAGTGGAACTGTTGGTTCGAATAGCTCGTTGTAACGCGCCTCATCCCCTGCGTCCAGCGCATGGAAAGCCGCAGCAGCCACAGGGGCAATAGCATCGAAGATGCCCAACAGGGCGTGGCTAAAGCCCTGTTCATCACCCAAAATGAGCGACGGATAGTTAAAATCATCACCTGTATACATCTTGATCGTGGGGGGTAGCTGCCGCCGCATCACAATCTCTTTTTGGTCATCCAGCAGAGAGAGCTTGATCCCATCAATTTTGGACTCATTGTCCTGTAGAATAGACAGGCAGGTCTCCATAGCCACTGACAGGTCACTACTTCCCCAGTAGCCAGCCAACTGGGGATCAAACATATCCCCCAGCCAGTGGATGATTACCGGCTCTTTCACTTGGGAGAGTATGTGTTCGTAGACTTGAGCATAGTCATCTGGGCCCTTGGCACATGCAGCTAATGCTCGGCTCGCCATCAAAATGATCTGACCACCCTGAGACTCAACGAAACCAACCTGCTCTTCATAGGCTGCAATCACACTTTCAATCGATGCATTGGGGTCGGGTGCCAGATGATCGGTTCCTGCCCCACAGATAGATAGGCCGCCTTGGGCTTTGGCTTCCAGTAGAGAACGCCTGATTAGCTCTTGAGAAGCAGCCCAATCTAGTCCCATGCCCCGCTGGGCTGTGTCCATTGCCTCAGCCACGGCAAAGCCCAGGGACCATAGGTGGCGACGATAGGCCAGCGTAGCATCCCAATCGATCTGGGCTGGCTTGTCTGTTTGGGAGTGATCAGCATCTGGGTCGGCCACCACATGGACGGCAGCCAAC
Source organism: Chloroflexota bacterium (assembly GCA_039028975.1). Classification (GTDB taxonomy): domain Bacteria; phylum Chloroflexota; class Anaerolineae; order Caldilineales; family Caldilineaceae; genus JAHBNG01. The sequence continues at coordinate 15,315 of JBCCHB010000048.1, read as the reverse complement.
GCAACACGGCTGGTAAAGGGCTGCCCAGTTGGCGGCAGGTGGATTGGCTCTTGTAAGGTGTATGTTGTGCGCCCGCTTGATCCAAGCGGTAGATCAATGGTGTAGCTCATGATTCCTTGGTTCCCTACATGTGTTAGAATCGAATATATTCAGTAGTCCGCAGTCGTTTAGTCGCGTGGTCCGGAGTCAGCCTAGTCCGCATCGACAGCGTTGTGCTCTACTGAAATCCTATTTATCATACCATTAAACAGACCATCCGACCATCAGAGGAATCATGCAGGATGACAACTCACTTGCCATTTACACCCTTCGACCTTGAAACCATCCAGTCCAAGTGGGAGCAGATTGTAGACTTCAACTTAACCGAAAGTGGCGTCCACCCACTGCGATTAGAGGAGCTGCTGGCAGACAACCCACATTCGCTAGATGCACTGCTTAGGACAGAGCTCAACTATCCCCACGTCAACGGCAATCCTGAACTGCGGGAAAACATTGCTCGTCTTTACAATGGAGCCGATCTGACAAATGTTCTGGTGACTGTCGGGGCGGCGGAAGCCAACAACATCATCATGCAGACGCTGATGGCACCAGGCAAGAAGCTTCTTACCCAAACACCAACCTACAAACAGGTATGGGGGTTGGCCCTCAATGCTGGACATCCCGTCAAGACCTTTGGCATGTTGCCTGAAGCAGGCTGGGCATTGGACCTAGATGAGCTGAATCACCATCTATCAGAACAAACCCAGATCATCGCCATCTGTAATCCCAATAATCCTACTGGCTATATCATGACTGAAGAGGAGATGGATGCAATTGTAGCCGCGGCGGATCGGGTTGGAGCTTGGATTTTGGCTGATGAAGTCTACCGGGGGGCCGAAAGAATTCAGGAGGAGGAGGCTGCTTCTTTTTATGGCCGTTATGACAAGGTGTTGGCCTTAGGCAGCATGAGCAAAGCGTATGGATTACCTGGTCTGCGAGTAGGCTGGATTGTGGGGCCGACAGATATGCTCGACGCAATTTGGCGACGCCATGAATATACCACCATTACGGCAACCATGTTGAGCAATCACCTGGCCGCCCATGCACTTTCCCCTGACGTGCGCCCCAGACTCATCCAGCGCACTAGAGAGTATATTCGCCAAGGTTATCCGATTTTAGAGGGGTGGATGGAAGAGCAAGAGGGACTTTTTAGCTATGTGCCCCCTCAGGCGTCAGCTATCACGTTTATTCGCTACCACCTGGAAGTGAACTCGACGGAATTAATGGAGGTTCTTTGTCAAGAAGCCAGCGTCTTTGTCGGAGCAGGTGATTCGTTTGGCATGGATCACCACTTGCGGATTGCCTTTGGTCAGGAGAAAGAGGTGTTAGAAGAGGCATTTGGTCGAATTCAGGCGACGTTGGAGGGATTAAGATAGTGCTACTCTTTGATGAAATTATCGCGGCCGAGAAGCGAATCCGCCCCTTTGTCCGAGAAACCTATCTTGAGCAATCATTTGAATTTGGTCGCTTAATCGATGGCGAGGTTTACTTTAAGTTAGAAAATTTACAACTTACTGGATCCTTCAAATACCGAGGGGCCACTAACCGGATTCGGGCTGCACCCACAGAGGAACTGAATGCTGGCTTTGTGACGGCCTCTACAGGCAACCACGGTGCCGCTTTTGCCAAAGCAGCTCAACTGGCTGGCGCTTCAGGCATTGTCTTTGTTCCTGACAATGCATCACCAGCCAAGTTGAGCAACATGGCTCAGTACGGAGCAGATATCCGTGCCCACGGCAACGATGGCCTGATTACCGAAACGTATGCTCGTCGCTACGCAACTGAGCAAGGGATGACCTTTGTATCGCCCTACAACGACCCGTTGGTTGCTGCCGGTCAGGGTACGATAGGTGTTGAACTGGTTCAGCAGATGCCTGTGCCTGCGGATGTGGTCTTTGTTGCACTAGGTGGGGGCGGACTCATCGGCGGCATAGCCACCTATCTCAAATCTGCTTGGCCCGCGGTGCAGCTCATTGGATGTTCGCCGGAGAATTCTAAGCAAATGATCGATTCCGTAAAAGCAGGAGAAATTTTTGATCTGCCATCCTACCCAACGTTAAGCGACGGTACGGCTGGTGGCGTCGAGCCAGGCTCTATTACCTTTCCGCTGGTCCGTGATCTAGTAGACGAATTTGAGACAGCCACAGAAGAAGAGATTGGGGCGGCTATGCGCCACTATATGGCCCACAGTCATCAGATGATCGAAGGGGCCGCTGGCGTAGCAGTCGCCTCACTTATAAAACGTCAACGCAACCTGAAAGGGGCGCGCTCTGTCGTCATTATCTGCGGTGGCAACATTGCGCTGGAGACATTAAAGGAAGTTTTATAAAGTGCGGTTGTGTTGAAAACAGTGGTTTCCTATGGCTTCTATCAGAGAAGACGAACTACTGTTTTCAAACAGAGCTCACTATAGGTAGAAGAGTATCAGTAGTTTTCATGGTTCAAACGTCACCACAGAGGACGGATGTGCTCCTGCTAATCCATCTGAATCCATGTCCTTTAGAGCAGATCGCAACAACGTTGTGAAATGTTATTTCGATCTGCTGAGTATTTTTATAAAATGTACATATGGCTAGACCCACACAGGGTTTGTTCCCTGGGCAGTTGTGAGTGCTCTTTACATAGAGCCGTAAAATCTGTATGAAGTTGCACGACAGCTATACGATAGCCGACTGGCAGATATGCGAAAGCCATGCGGGAAATATACGAAATGTATACAAAAAATGTACGAATTCCCCTCCATTATTTGACGTAATCCGCCCGTTTTCTGCCTAAAAACGAGCATTTTGACAGCTTTCCAACAGGCGCACGACCAATTTGCAAGACGCAGCCAGTGTATCATAGAGCCAACTTAACATTAACTTAATTTGGAGGGTTTAAAAATGGTTTTTGTATTAGTAGCTTCTATTCTTTGTACAGTGTCAACAATAGTGGTTCTTAGCACGTGTATGGTTGCTGGGCAGCAAAGCCGTCTTGAGGAACGGGTCATGGTTGTGACTCATAGTGGATACGAAAAACAAGTTCAAATGATTACTTCACCTGCTGTAATTTCATAGAAAAGAGATCTCTTCTACTCAACTCCATTGGAAACTACTGCTTCCAAATAACCTCACTCTTAAATTGTGATTCTATGTGACCTCCACTGATGGCAACCATTGATTTGGCTGCCATCAGTGGAGGTTTTCTGTTGTTTATGCTTTTGTAGGTTGCGCCTACTGTAATGTGATCAGTTGATCTCCATCCATTCTAATTTATTAAAACCGATTGAATAAATTTGACAAATTCTGACTGTAGCTTTATGCTTCCAGTATTCAAAAAAAGTAGAATCAGTCAAATTATTTTAAACAAGTTAACTTATGCCATATAGTGAACCTTTACCTGAGCTCTGGTTACGGGATGTAGAAAAAATCAAGGTTTATGCAGATCCATTACGTCTAAAAATTGTAAAAGGGATGGCAGATCCCATAACGGTTAAAGAGCTTGCTAAGGAACTGGGCCTTCCACCTACAAAGCTCTACTATCATGTGAACCTGCTCCATAAGCATGGGTTGATCCAGGTGATCGATCATAACCTAGAGACAGGTATCGTAGAGAAGATCTACCAAGTGGCCGCTCGTCACTTCAAGCTGGTTAACCCACTAATTGCAGACGAACCCTTTCCTACAGAAGCTGCCAGTGCTCTATTTAGCGCGATGTTGGAAGAAACAGCTCAAGGATTTCTACGTGCTTTGGCCAGTCGTGGCACTGAGGAGGAAGAACCGCCCCGCCATCCCTTTTTCTCTAAAAAAGCATTCCGGCTAACTGAAGACCAGTTAACATCTCTTCATGCCAAGCTCGACAAGCTAATTCAGGAAGTGACGGCTTTGGGGATACAAAATGCTGATAGTAATGAACCTCAGTATGAGCTAACACTGACCTTCTACAAAAGTGCCGAATGCGACTAAGGAATGAGTTGTAAATCAATGTCATTAAGTTAGCGAAGAAAGTCATCGGGTAGACTTATAGTTAATAGGAAAGCGCCTGCGCTTGACCTTTTTGTTGCGTGGGAAGGAACGATTGGGACGAATAGGCTCAGTGGTACGAATCATTTGCTCCCAAAGGGGTCGAAGCAAAGACAAAATGGAGTGATCCCGGAACAGAAAGACGACGGTATCTTTGAGTTTGGAGATCAGATTGGTCATATTGATCTTGTAATCATGTTTATGCTCGAGATGTAGCTGGTCAACAAGGAGTTGTGCTGGTTGAGCGAGAATGGCGGCTAGATTTTTGGTAAAGATGGTGGCATGAAAATCCTGATAGACGGAATCGGGGGAAATGCCGGACCAGTTTTCAAGTTCAAAGCGGGACTGAATACGCTTATAGTCCTCTTCGACAGGCCATCGCAAATGATAAAGGCTGGCAAAGAGAGAAACGGGAAAGGCAACCGAATCAATGAGAGAGGTAATAAGAACTTCGACCTCGCCACTGGGTAAATCGACCCGAACAAGGCGAAGAGTCATAGGGTCTGTAGAAAGACGGTAACTTTTACATGTTTTTATGGCATCGGCAGATGGAGAAAGCACAAATTCCTTTTCTCGCTTCTTCGATTTAATGAACTCTTTGGCGATGTCCCAGTTTGTCCCGTCCAGACGAGCACAAAAATGTGCGTTTCGTTTGCGGATAGCGGCAAAGAACCAGAAAGCAGGGTAGCCTCGGTCGATTAAAACCAGATCGTCTGGGGTAAGACAAGGAAAATGGCGTAGGGCAAGCCTTCTCTCACCGATACATTTAGGCGCAATCTGGGCATTAATCGTTAGCTCATTGAGTACGTCGAATAACTCTGAGGCCCGTGCTTTTGGGCTGCCTTTTCCATCATGGCGTGAACCCCAGACACCAAATTCCTTCCGGGTTTCAGGATTGTCTGGTATATCTAAAAGAGTTCCATCTATTGCCACTAACCTATAGCCGTACCAGCTCTTGGGCTTAAAGTGTTGGTAGAAATATGTGACTTGCTCTTCGTTCAGTTCCACGAATGCGCTTGCTTTCAGCTTCTTTCTTGCCTGGCTAAACGCACTCTTTGTCACTACCCGGCTGGCTACTTTTTCCTGGTTCAGCGCCTTGTAAAATTCGTCTAATTCATCTTGCAATGACCGTTTCATCATGTTAATCAACAGTAGAACCATGCAGACAAATGTTAAACATCGCTTCCGACTGAAGTCTTTCTTGCTTTTTCTGTGTCGCTTTAGGAACTCTTCTGACTCTAAACGGCTACGTAGCGTTTCGAATAATCTAGTGTAGTTTCTTTCTAGTTCGAGATTCATCTTGGGTTTCCTTTGATGGCTTCTCTTTAGAAAACACTCTTTTGGCCATTTCGATTCGCTCTATTTTTTGCCTTTTCCCTTAACTTAATGACATTGAGTTGTAAATAACTTGCGCACTTCAATCGGGTGTAGCCCCATCAAGTGCTCAGGTTATTTAATTCACGTTCCTAAATTGAACTCGATAAGGAGAACTCTTTATGACCCCCGCAAGCGACTATCTTGTTTCACTCGCTCATAAAATTACCAAGCCGTACATCGGATTGCCGACCATTTGCGCGGCCATGGTGACCGGTTCATCGGCCAAGGGGCTATCCGACTACTATTCGGATCTGGACATGACCATGTACTATCGAGATGAGTTGCCACCTGAGGAGGCGTTGCATGCCATTCGCATGGAGCATGGCGCAGCAGAACGCAAGTGGATGATCGGGGACCGAGCCGAAAATTCGTTTGCCGAGGCATATGAGATCGATGGCATTGAGGTGCAGATTGGTCACACCACTGTGGCTGTTTGGGAAGAGACCATGGCAGAAGTGCTAGAACGGCTCACGTGTGATACACCCATTCAGAAAGCTCTGGAGGGAACCCTTGCCTGTCAAGCGCTCTATGGTGATGAACAGATCGAAGAGTGGAAAGCTCAGATCCGCGCCTACCCCCAGCCATTGGCTGAAGCCATGGTGAAAAAGCATTTGGCCTTTTTTCCCATCTGGGGACTTGAGCACCACTTTACCACTCGGGACGCAACGCTCTGGTACTACCAGATTTTGTTGGAGGCATCCCACAATCTTATGGGTGTATTGGCGGGGCTAAATAGACTCTATTTCACAACGTTTCAGTTCAAACGTATGGGGCGATTTATTGAACAGATGGAGATCACACCACCCGATTTCGCAAAGCGGCTCGAAGCTATCTTTCAGCAGGAGATGGGCCAAGCATTGATGGAGCTAGAAACACTTGTTGCTGAAACTGTGGCGCTCATAGAAAGGTATATGCCCACTATTGAAACAACCCAAGCCAAACGTCGTATTGGTTGGAGGCAGCAACCATGGACACCGCAAGTATAACCGCCATTGTATATAGGAGATCTCATTATGAAACTTGGTCACATAGAACTCTCTGTTAGCAACCCACTCGATTCACGTGACTTTTACGAAAATATCCTTGGCTGTGAGGTAACAACTATTCAGAACGACCAGTTTGTCTGGCTTAAGTTAGGAGAGCAAGAAATCCTGTTGCGCCCTGGTATCCAACAGATCCGTCCCCCACAATACGATGAAATACATATCGGAATGGTCATCTATACTGATGCACTAGAGCAAGATGTGGCAACCATGCGAGAAAAAGGAGTGGAGCTACACTCCATGCCAGACAAATGCTATATCTTCACCGATCCGGATGGAAATTGGTTTCAAATTGTCGATCCGAGTGATCATTAGCGAGCGCATCCGGATCTGGGAGCCAATCAAATAGAGGCATCGGGAAAATTTTCTAAGGGTCAGGGTTAGAAGTTGCGAACTTGAAACGCTTTTTCAGAGAAGCCAGTCACATTGAAAGCGACTGGCTTCTGGTCAAGGGTACAAAGTAACCTATCCAATAGGTTAGGGATCCTCAGAGTTCCTACGGACAATAAATATCGTGATGTTGTCTATAAATAACTGTTAATGAATGTTGGGAAGCGAAAACGAATCACCTGTATCGTTGATCCAAGCGGCCAGCCGATCTTGAAGCACTGCTCTTTCTGTGGCATAGCGCCGGTTCAGCGCATGATTGGCTAGCTCATAGGGATCCTCGTTTAGGTTGAAGAGCATCCACGGTTGCCCCTCTAGTGCCACATACTTCCAGCCATCGCTGGTGACGACGCCGCGCCAAGCCCGGTCGGTGCTGTGGCCATGTCCGGTTGGAATCACAAGCTGTAGAAAGGCTGAATCTGGCTCATCAGGAACCGTCTGCTGTTGGCTGTTGTTCAGACGGTAGGCCGAATAGTCGGTGCCTTCCATCCATCCAGGGACATCAATACCACAGAGTCCTAAGCTGGTAGGACCGATATCCACATGATTGATGGGAACCGGTAAGTAGCCCGATCGGTTGGCGTAACGAGGCACGTGTCCACCGATAATAAATGGAACCCGGATTGACTCCTCCCAAGGGCTGGTCTTACGAAACTGACCGTGGGAGCCGTGCATATCCCCGTGATCCGAGAAGAAGAGGATATGGGTGTTGTGGGCTAAGCCCAATTCGGACAAGGCAGCGCGAATACGGCCTAGATTCCAATCCAAATTTTCGATCATGGCGTAGTAACCAGCCAACTCCCGGCGGGCATCTTGCTCTATACGTGGAATCGCGGGGACGTTAGCGCGCAACTGCAAAGCACCAGGTGTGTGGCGGTTCATCCACTGTTCTGGTGCCGCATAAGGATCGTGAGGAGGCTGCACCGAGAGAACACCAAAAAAAGGCTGGGCTGCCCCTTCTGCTCCATCCAAACCCTCTCTCTCTTTCAGATAATTGATGAACAGATCAGTCAATGCATCAGTCTCGAAAGTGGGCAAACGATAATGAACGGCATCATCGCCCTGGCCACCATGAACCCAGCAATCCCACTGGCTATTGTTGTTCTCATAGCCCAGCCATTGGTCAAACCCACCCCGGCGCTCCGGCGGGACGACGTGCATGGCCGCGCGCCCAGTCCTCTCTTTGAATCCATCAACGTGCCATTTGCCAAAATAAGCCGTGTGATAACCAGCATCTTGAAATGGCGCAGCAATGGTGGGCAGCGTCGGATCAAGCTGATATTCGTGGCCCGGTACGGCATTGTGGGGATAACGACCGCTGAGTAATGAGCCGCGGTAGGGACAGCATAGCGGACATCCACCGACTGCTGCTGTAAGAGCGAGTCCTTCCTGGGCCAAACGATCAATATTTGGCGTATGTACATTGGGATCACCCATATAGCCAGTGGCCTGGGCACGCATCTGATCGCCAAAGATCCAGATGATATTGGGACGATTGGATTGTTCCGGGTGCATGTTATAAGGGAGCTACAAAAATAATTAATTGTTGAATTTGTGAATTGTTGAATAGTTAATGAACTCGGCCAGTGAAGTGATCTGCTCGTGTGAAGCCATCTGGTACGTCCGAGCGCTCTTCATTAAAACTTACAAATTCAACAATTCACAAATTAATTATTAAAACGCGTTTACTTTGCAAACATGGGATTTGCTTCTTCAGCAATCAAATTGACTACCGTCTCCGCGTCCTCTATGCCGCCCCAGAGAAGATCCAAGTTGGGGTTATATACCCGCTGGAGGATCTCGCGCCAGTCTACGTGAACTGGGTCGCGCACAACATAGCCTTGGGCCTGACCAAAGATTTGGGCGTTCTCAGGCGGCAGATCGGGGGCTAGGAAAGCATCCGACTCAATGACAGCAATGCGGGATGGTGTGGTTGCGCCAACAGAAACCTCATCCAGCTCGGCCTGCTCGCTGGTAATATGGGCGATGAACTGCCATGACCACTCTGGTGAAGCACCACCCGTAAACGATGCCCAACCGGTTCCACCACCGCCTGTACCACGGCGATCCGTGTCGCCAATAGGCAGCGTACCCACATCCCACTCGAATGTCTCAATTGCGCGGAAGGTGTTGACCGCAGAAGGATTGGTCAGCATGGTCGCGACCTTACCACTGTTGAAAAGCTCACGGCCACCCGTCTCCGATTCAACATCCGGTGAGGGCGCAACATTATGGACGTACATCAGATCCTGCAGGAACTGAAGCATCTGGACCGAGTTTTCGTCGGTCAGAGCAGTCTCTCGAGCAATGCCGCTTTCGTCTTTGTGGATCAATCCACCACCGTTACAATAGAGGTAAGATGCCATGGGGCGTACGCCCCGGGTGACTGTACAGCCCCACTGCTCGGTCTTGTCACCACTCCGTTTCGTCAAGGCCAGCATATCTTCTAGGAAGACGTCAAAGGTATAGTCAGTATCTTCCCAATCGGCAGGTGGTGGCGTGATACCGGCTTCTTCATACATGGTCTTGTTGTAGTAGAAGTTTTGGTTGCCGTAGTCGCGCGGAAGGCCGTAGGTATTGCCTTCCCACTGGTAAAGCACAATCGACTCGGGTTTGAAGGCCGTGAGATCGTAGTTGTCCCGCTCGATGAAGTCATCCAGCGCAATGTGGATTTTCTTCTCATGTACGGCAACAATGGGTGTTACTTCCTGCACGTAGCGGTAGATATCAGCGGGCGTACCAGCAGCCAGCATGGTCTGGATCTTGGTATGGTAATCCCCCCATGGAGTGGGTTGGTGCTCAACCGTCACGTTGGGATGCAACTCCATGAACTCCTGAGACCATTTATCGCGCACGCTGACGTGACCCTCGTTGATGATATCTACCACAAACTGCAAGGTAACATTCTCTTCACTTGGCGAGGCATCACCATCCCCACTACCTGTTGGTGCAGCACCTGGGACAGCACACGCAGCCAATCCCATCATGCCAACACTGGCCAACGCACTGGTGCGCAGGAAATCACGACGGTTCAAATGTCGATTCGGTTTCATAGTTCCTCCTTAGAATTGTAGATTTGTGATTGTAGATTGACGATAACCATATGATTCAGGAGCTTTTAGAAAGTGTCTCGCTAACGAAAGTGATTCCAAACAAAACTGAGGACAACGAGTCCTGCGTAATCATCAACCGTCAATCCACAAGCGTCAATTTTTCAGCTTTTGACCCCTGTAAAGACGATGCCCTGCATAAAGTAACGCTGGGCAGCAAAGAACAGTGTAATCACCGGGAGCATGGTGAGCAAGGATGCCGCCATGAGTAGGTGCCAATCGTTGCTGGCTTCGCCCTGGAAGAAGCGCAAACCTAGTGCCAGCGTATATTTCTCTGGCGAGTGAATATAGATCAGCGGCAAGAGGAATTCGTTCCAAACGCCGTTGAAAACGAAGATAACAATAATGATGACAGCTGGTTTGGCCAGCGGCAGGATAATGCGTGAATAGACGCCAAAGCTGGAGCAGCCATCAATACGGGCCGCGTCGTCCAACTCTCGTGGTAAGGTTAGAAAGTACTGACGCACAAGAAACGTAAGCCATGGCCCACCGAAGAAGTCAGGGACAATGAGTGGTAGGTATGTATTGATCCATCCCAAGTTACGGAAGAGAATAAACTGAGGAATCAGCGTGATATGAGGTGGTAGCATCATGGTTGCCAACATAAGCAGGAACATCACATCGCGTCCCCACCAGCGCAACCGAGCAAATGCAAAGGCCACTAGCGTAATCGATATCACCTTGCCAATGATGGCCATGCCAGTAATAAAGGCCGTGTTCCAGAAGTAGCGAAAGAAGGGAATCTTCGTGGTGGCCTCGATATAGTTTTCCGGATGCCATACGCTTGGGATCCAACGCGGAGGGAAGAGAAAGACCTCTCCAGGTGATTTAAACGAGGTGGAAATAGTCCAAAGCAAGGGGATAAACATGAGTATAACCCCAGCCAAAAGCGCCAAATGGACAAACGTTTTGCTAAGAAAGCTACGCTGTTTGTTTGTAAGGGTGTTTGCGGCCTGTGGCTGAGTGGGCGATAAGCTACTTGTTGACATAAACTCCTATCCTGTCCAGTCGTCACCTTCATAATATACCCAGCGCTTAGACGTAAAATGAAGAATCAGCGTTAGGATCAGAATATAAGTAAAGAGAACCCAGGCAATCGCACTCGCATACCCCATCTTCCAATATTGGAACGCATTTTGATAAAGATAGAGCAGCAAAAAGAGAGTCGAATTATTGGGACCGCCGTTAGTCATAATAAAGGCTTGAGTAAAGACCTGTAGCGCCGCAATCAGCCCCGTGACCAACTGAAAGAAGAGCACTGGCGTCATCATAGGAATAGTGATATTCCAGAAGCGCGACCAAAAGCGAGCACCATCTACTTCTGCTGCCTCATATAGATCGGTGGGTATACCCTGCAAACCAGCTAAGTAGATAATGGCTCCTGCACCTACCCCCCATAAACTCATGACCACTAACGAACGCAGCGCCCAATCAGGATCGCCCAGCCAACTTGGTCCATCGATCCCCACCACATCTAGCAACGCATTGAGCAGCCCAAATTCGCCCGAAAAAAGCCAACGCCAGAGCAGCGCCACTGCCACACCCGACAAAACCGAAGGCAGATAGAAGGCCGTGCGATACCAGCGTAGTCCCTTAATGTCTGCATTAAGCAACAGCGCCAACCCCATACCAAAGATCAGATGGAGAGGTACGCTGGTAAAGGCATAAATTGATGTGACCTTGAGTGATTGCCAGATCAATTTATCGTTGAACATGATGGATAGGTTTTCCATTCCTACCCACTCCAGTTCACCCACCAGATCCCAATCGGTAAAGGCGATAACCAGCGAGGCCAGCATTGGTCCCGCCGTCCACAGGATAAAACCAAGAACCCACGGTGATGCAAAGAGCCATCCTTCAGCATTACGCCGAAAAGTTGGGCCATTGTACCATCTACGGTTGGTTGTAGCCTCCGCAACAGTTCCAGACTGGATAACTGTTGCGGAATCAGAGGTTGCTGCCACGCAGACTCCTTATAGGCTGTGTATCGAATGTTCAGGAATTATCTGAAATAGTACTCAGAATATATTATATATCGGGGTAGCTAATAATTATATTCAGCTCCGTTTGCAAACGGGTGTTTGGTCAATCTGGTAGAGCTTTGTAAAACACCTGTTCTCAAAACGGACCGCAGTATAGTAGTTCGCACAACACCCAACATGGCCCTGGCTGAATCTGGACCAGACGACTAAGCGACTGCGGACTACTGAATAATTAGCATATACTGAAATCGCTTACACGTCAAACTCTCTGATTTTTGATGATTCTTACACCTGTAGTTGGGGCTTCCGCAAAGCCAGACTCAAAATTCCTGCAATCAATGGCATTAGCGCGCATGCCAGAATAACCTCCGTATAGCCGCCCAGCCAATCAAATGCTGTGCCAAAGACGATGGGACCAATAGCCGATCCGACTACATTGATGGCCACCAATACCCCCAGGATGCCACCCAAATAGCGCCGTCCAAAGAGGTTGGGCTTGAGCACATTTAAACTCAGCATTAACAGTGCGCTGGAGACTCCGCTTACTAGCGCATAGATGAAGGCCATAGATACGCTGCTGAGATAAATTAGCATGATGTAGCTAACCACTTGGGCCATACAGGCCACCGTCACTACCATATTCTGTTGTTTGATCCGATCCAAGCTCAGCCCTGCAACCACCACTGTAACAAAGGCAATCAGCGGTTTGATGCTCATGATCTGGGCGGCAAAGGTCATGGTAAAGCCAAGCTCTTTGAATATTGAGACAAAGTGGAGGACAATGCCGGTCCCTACCAAGGAAGCTTGAAAGAGAGCAAAGGCGACAATCCAAAACGCACTGGTCCGAATCGCTTGTTCTTGGGTAAAGGAGATCTCATCTACCGTGTGCGTTTCAGCCGCATCATTGAGAGCCGTCTCGTCGGAAGACAATTCACTAGAAGCACCTTCATCAGAAGACCAATCATTTGAAGACTGTTCATTTGAAGGTGCCTTGCTCGAAGGCTGCTCTTCCTTTGAAACCAAATATGCATCGGGGACGAGCCCTACATCCTCTGGTCGGCCGATAAGAAAGAGTAGGGTAATAGGGATATAGATAACCCAAAGGCTGCCGGCAAGAATCTGGTATGCCTGTCGCCATCCGTACGTGTTGATAAGAAAGTTGATGAAGAGAGGAAAGGCAGCCCCGCCCAAGGTTCCGCCAAGACCCACCAACATAATAGAAAAGGCCCGGCGCTTAATGAACCATTGGGGGGCCAACGTACTGGCTGCCAAATCCATCGAGCCTTTTCCGGAAAAGCGGGCCAAGAAAAATCCGCCAAAGAGCATGATAGGAGAGACTACAAAGCTGAGAACCATGCACGCAATTCCCAGGAGGGCAGCAGCCAAAATGGCCACCCACTTAGCCCCAATACGATCTACCAGTCGGCCCACAAAGAACATCATAAAGCCTGATAGAAGAGTAGCCCCTGAGTAGATAGAAGAAACAAAGCCCCTGTTCCACCCCAGATCCTCCACAAATGAGTCCATAAACATACCAAATGCATCGGACTGGCCAGGGGTAGTGAAGAACATGGTGAGCGCCCCCATGGCCACTACCACCCAGCCATAGTAGAAAGGAGTCTTAGTGGCCCAGTTAGAGTTGGGCATAGAGCGTTCTGAGAGAGGTGCAGCCATTGATTTGGTGTCCCTTAACTATTCGGGCTCTCTGGGAAATTGTGGGGTGAACAACATGTTTGGAAATCAAGACGGATGTGGAGGAACATGGATAGAAATAAGGTAGGTAATGTGTATGAGTCAGCTATTCACTATCGGACTTTTTATCTAGTTCATTTGCAGATTCCGCATCAGATTCCCGCCATTCATCTAGCTTACCTGCAAATTCATCTAGCGTTTCTGCCTCTAGTGCTAAATTCACAAGCTCATCAAGCTGCTCCAGACTACATTGCTCAAGCTGCTGTTGAAGGTCCACAAAAACAGAACCGAAGCGCGATTCAAGAATCTGAACAATGGTATTCTGTGTTCCCTTTTTGATCCCGAGTTCCTCACCTTTCTTGATCCCGAGTTCCTCACCCTCAAGGCGCCATTTCTCTGCAATTGTCATCATAATCTCCTCCGTTTCTCGGAACGCCTCTGTCAGCGTCATTCGTAACTCTGCCTCGCTCACATTGTCTGCGGCAGACGTCAGGTAAGTCAACATAGCCCATAACAGGTCAAGAACTTCTGCTTGAGACACTTGAGTCAATGGCTGAATCACATCGTCCAGATGAGTGCTGAGGTGCTCATCGTAGATATATTTTAGTAGAAAGAGACTTGCTTGTAAAGAGTTAGATTTGACCTCACGCAGCATTTCGTCACCATACTGGCTCGTATCGACCAGAACGTACTCAAAGTTGGGAATATAGCGCAGAAAGAGCGGATCCACGTTCTTGAAACAGTCCTGAAATTTAAGAGGTGTCTTCCACGTAGCCTTTCCGTGATAGAAGACGATAGCCACAATGGGCTGCCATTCTTGCTTCGCTTTGGTATCTGCCTGCCATCGTTCATAACTGTAGCGCAGGATTTGCAGATGAATAGCTGATTCCGGCGTGCTCTTATGTTCAAAAAGGCAGTAGATGTTGGTTCTCTTTCCAGAGCGAGTTGGCACCGTATAAAGGATGTCGGTTAGGTGTTCTCGTAATTTTTCGTCTATGTAGCTACCTGATTCAAGTACCAACTGGTTCAGATCCAAGAGCTGGATCATCTTGGGTGGTAGAAAATGCGCCAAAAAGGCCCGAGCTTCTTTCGGATTGGTGAAGATATAGCGGAAAAAATGATCGTGAGGATTGTTGACGTTGGCTTCCATATTCATGATTATGAGGGAGTCCAATGCCATTGAGCAAATCAGTAAGCGCCGAAAGGTGAATCTACATACCCTCTCGTGGTTCCCGTTAAAGGTCTCATAGACGTCAGAACCCAACTGGTTGACTAGATCTTGAAGTTCATAGAAGTTGGTGCGACACTCTTCGCCTAAAATATAGGCGATGCTGCTTTGCGGTTGTCATCTGACAGAGCGAAATATAGAAGAGGATTTTGGCGATGGTCCCACCTAGATCACCTAACATATGGGCGGCCTTACTCTCAAATGACAAAAAAAACTGGGCCTGGACTTTTCTGGCGGACTGGAATTTCTGGCGAACTATACTTAGTTGGTCATTCACCCAATTATTGGTAGAATTGCCCAGTCAACCGTAGAACCTTATTAGAGTTGTTCTGAAATAACAAAATCGGTTGTTTGAGCTTTTGTGGGGTGAACCTGGAACATGGCGATGTTGTAGCCCGTCCTTTTAGGGCGGTGACTCAGGCACACCAGATGCCTCCCGCCCTAAAAGGACGGGCT